>NZ_JAUSZK010000001.1:5159285-5785000 GCF_030817495.1 Streptomyces sp. V3I7 | reverse complement strand
GAGAAGCAGGCGGCCGCGGACCGAGCGGTGGTCCGGCAGCACGATGGTCGACGGATAGGGCGGGGCGAAGCCGTACTGGTCGGCGACCGCCCACGCCTCGTCGACACGTCCCCGCGCGAGCAGCGTGTCGATGAGGCCGCAGGTCGCCGACCAGTAGAGGGGAAGGCCGCGGCCGACGCGCTCGGCCAGCCGCAGGGACTCGCGCAGGTTGGTCTCCGCGTCCCGGAGCCGGCCCTGCCTGCGGTAGGCGAGGCCGAGGTAGGTGTTGGCCAGGGAGAGGTGGCCGCCGCTCCAGCCGGCGCTGGTGTAGGCGCGCAGGGCCTCGGAGAAGAGGCTCTCGGCGCGGTCGAGGCGGTCGGCGTAGGCGTAGCAGCTGCCGAGCATCATCAGCAGTTCGAGGCCCCACTCGGTGTCGGTCCAGCCGAGGCCGGGGGCGAGGCGGCCGTTGACGAGGGCGCGGTCGCACAGTTCGGCGACCTCCTCGGCGTTCTCGCCGTGCGTCATCGCGTCGAAACCGCGCAGGATCAGCAGGGTGCGTTCGGCGTTGTCGCGGCCGGTGCAGGTGCCGGCGAGGTCGGCGAGGCGCTGGGAGCGGCCGGGTGCGGCGGTCTCGCCGTGGACGCCCTCCCACATGAACTGCACGGCCTGCAGGCGCATCCGCGCGGGGCCGGGTTCGTGGCGGGCGGCCTCGGCCTCGACGGTGCGGACGGCCTCTTCGAGCTGGTCGTTGTGGAGCAGGGCCTGGGAGAGGCGGAAGACGGCGTCGACGCGTTCGGCGCCGTCGAGGCCGGGCATGGCGAGCGCGGTCTGGAGGTGGTCGATGGTGGTGGCGGGCGCGGTGAGGAGCGTGGCGCAGCCGAGTTCGTAGAGGACGCGCGCGTGGCTCTCGGGCAGGGGCGGTTCGAGCAGGGCGCGTTCCAGGCAGCGGCGGGCCGCGTCGGGGGCGCCGACGGAGAGGTGTTCCTGGGCGGCCTCGCGCAGCTGGTCGACGAGTTCCTGGTCGTCCTCGGGGTGGACGTAGAGGAGGTGGCGGGAGGCCGCGGCGGCTCCGCGGCCCAGTTCGGTGACGATCTGGGCGGCGATGCCGTGCATGGCGGTGCACAGGGCGTCCGGGATGGAGTTGTAGACGGCGGAGGCGATCAGGGGATGGACGAACTCCAGGTCGCCGTCCTCGCCGCGGCCGGCCGCCGGGTCGGGTTCGGTGAGGATGCGGGCGTGGCGCAGCAGTTCGGCGCAGCGCTCGGCGTCGTCGAGGTTCATGGTGGCGAGCCGGGCGACCAGGCGCACGGTGATGCCGGTGCCGAGGATGGCGGCCGCCCAGGCGAAGCGGGTGGCGTCGATGCCGAGGCCTTCGAGGCGGGCGACGAGTCCGCCGCCGCGGGCCGCCTGGTTCAGGCGGCGCAGTTCTTCGGCGTGGGCCTCGACCGGGGCGATCTCGCTGTCGTGCACCTTGGCGAGCAGTTCGACGGTCTCGTACGGGTTGCCACCGGTGACGGCCCAGACCTCGCGGCAGAAGGGGGCGTCGGCGTGGGCGCCGAGGGTGGCGCGGGTGAGGCCGGCGGTGGCGTCGGGGGTGAGGGCGCGCAGGTTGGTGAGGGGGTGGCCCGCGGCGGCGGCGACGGTGTCGAGGAGGCGGGCGCTGTCGCCGGTGGCGTCGCCGGGCCTGCGGGCGACCACGACGAGGACGGGCAGGTCGTCGAGGCGCTCGATGAACGCGGCGAGCCAGCGCAGGGTTTCGAGGTCGGCCCAGTGCGCGTCGTCGATCAGCAGGACGAGCGGCCAATCGCGCCGGGCGAGGCGGCGTACGGCGGCGACCAGGCCGTCGCACACGCCCTGCGGGTCGGGGCGGCGGTCGCCGGGGTCCGCTATGCCGAGGGCGGGGCCGGCGATGCCGTACCAGTCGCCGAGGTACTCGCGGGCCTCGTCGGGCAGCAGGGAGATCAGCGCGGGCTGGAGCAGTTGGCGTACGACGTTGAAGGGGACGGACCGGAGTGTCTCGCCGCCGCGGGTGGACCACACCGTGCAGCCGCGCTCCTCGGCGAGGCGGCGGGTGTGGGCGAGGAGCGCGGTCTTGCCGAGTCCGGCCTCGCCGCGGAGGACCAGCACGTTCCCCGAGGAGGAGCGGTCGGCGCACAGGGCGTCGAGTGCCTGCGTGACGGCCGCGATCTCCTCGTCGCGCTCCCACAGGGAAGCCGAGGCGGCCGCTCGGGGCCGTTCCTCCGTCATCCCGGTACCTCCCCAAGTCGCCCGAACGACGTACGGGTCTCGAGCCTAGCCGTACGCCCGGGTAAGCGGAGGGCTGTCCGGGCACCTATTGCCGTGACGGGTGACCGGGGGTGCGGCCGGGCGACGCGGTCCGGCCGGGAACCGGTCGCGAAGGAGTGACGGACAGTCAAAGGCGTTGCCATGAAGCAGATTTACGAGGATCCTGCGTCGGTCGGCCACAGACCGTCGGTGCGTGCGCTCGCCGCCGGGTCGGTGGGCAACTTCATCGAGTGGTACGAGTTCGGTGTCTACGGCTACTTCGCCACGGTGATCGCGGAACGGTTCTTCACGCCGGCCGGCGGCGGCACGGTCGAGGGGCTGGTGAAGACGTACGCCTCCTTCGCGCTGGCGTTCTTCTTCCGGCCGGTCGGCGCGGCCCTGTTCGGGCGGCTCGGGGACCGGATCGGGCGGCGGCCGGTGCTGATCCTGGTGATCACGCTGATGACGGGGGCGACGGCGCTGATCGGTCTGCTGCCGACGTACGCCACGGTGGGGGTGCTGGCGCCGTGGCTGCTGACGCTGCTCCGGGTTCTGCAAGGCCTGTCAGCCGGTGGGGAGTTCGGGGGCGCGGTCGCGGTGATGACCGAGTTCGCGCCGCCGGGCAGGCGGGGGCTGTACGGGGCGTGGCAGTCGTTCACCGTGGCGCTCGGGCTGCTGGGCGGGGCGGGGGTGGCGGCGGCACTGGCGAGTGTGCTGACCGAGGCCCAACTCAGCGCGTGGGGTTGGCGGTTGCCGTTCCTGTTGGCGCTGCCGATGGGTCTTGGGGCGTTGTGGCTGCGGTTGCGACTGGACGAGACGCCGCCGTTCAGGGAGCAGACGGAGACGGCCGAGACGCTCCCCGCGCGGGACGTGGTGTGGGCCGTGGCGCTGGGTGCCGGGCGGGTGATGGGCTGGGCGGCGGCCGGGTACGCCTTCCTGGTCGTCCTGCCGTCGTACCTCCAGACGGCGCTGCACGCGACGTTCCGGGAGGCGCTGGCCGCGACCGTGCTGGCCAATCTCGGCTTCGCCGTGACGATCATCCCGGCGGGGGTGCTGAGTGACCGGGTCGGGCGGCGGCCGGTGATGCTGACCGGGGCCGGGCTGGTGGTGGTCCTGGCGGTGCCGCTGCTCAACCTCCTTCAGGACGGCGGTTCTTCGACGTCGGTGAAGGGGCTGGCGGTGTTCCTCGCGGGCGCGGTCGTGGGGCTGATGGCCGGGCCGGGGCCCGCGCTGCTCGCCGAGATGTTCCCGACACGGGTGCGCTGTACGGGTCTCGGACTGGCCTACTCGCTGTCCAATGCCGTGTTCTCGGGGTGCGCGGGGCTCATCATCACGGAGGCCGTGAAGCGGACCGGGAACGTGGACGTGCCCGCGTACTACGCGGCGGCGGCGTGCGCGGTGAGCATGCTCGCCCTCTTCAAGAGCGGTGTGGGAAAGGCGGGTTGGACGGATGCTGGTGATCGGCCTGATGTCGGGGACGTCGTACGACGGCATTGACGCGGCGGCGGCCGAGCTGCGCCTCGCGGGGGACGCGCTCGTCCTGAAGCCGCTGGGGATGGCGAGCGAGCCGTACGACGCCGGGCTGCGGGGGCTGCTGGCGGGGGCGCTGCCCCCGGCGGCGGTACCGCTGGCGGACGTGTGCCGGCTGGACACCCGGATCGGGCAGGCGTTCGCGGCGGCGGCCGCCCGGGCGAACGCCGAACTGTGCGGCGGGCAAGCGGAGTTGGTCGCCTCGCACGGGCAGACGGTCTACCACTGGGTGGACGGCGGGCGGGTGCGCGGCACGTTGCAGCTGGGGCAGCCCGCCTGGATCGCCGAGGCGACCGGGCTGCCCGTCGTCGCCGACTTCCGTCCGCGGGACGTGGCGGCGGGGGGCCAGGGCGCGCCGCTGGTCAGCCTGGTCGATCTGCTGTGGCTGCGGGGCAGGCCGGGGACGCCGGTCGCGCTGAACATCGGCGGGATCGCCAACCTCACCGCGCCCGACGGGACGGCCTTCGACACGGGTCCGGGGTGTGCGCTGACGGACGCGGCGGCGCGCGAGGTCAGCGGAGGGCGGCTGGCGTACGACGCCGACGGCGCCCTGGCCGCGCGCGGCCGGGTGCACGGGCCGCTGCTGGAACGGCTGCTCGCGGACCCGTACTACTCGCGTCCCGCGCCCAAGACCACCGGCAAGGAGCTGTTCCACCCCGGCTATCTGCGGACGACGGCCGGTGCGGAGGCGCTGTCCGGCGTACCCGCCGAGGACATCCTGGCCACACTCACCGAGCTGACCGCCCGCACGATCGCGGACGCCGTACGGTCGGTGTCGGCCACGGAGGTCGTCGCCTCCGGAGGCGGCACCCGCAACCCGGCCCTGATGCACCGCCTCCGCGCCCGGCTCCCCGGCATCCCCGTGCGCACCTCGGACGACCTGGGCCTGCCCTCGGCGGCGAAGGAGGCGTACGCGTTCGCTGTGCTGGGCTTCCTCACACTGCACGGCCTCGCCGGCACGGACCCCGTCAGCACGGGCGCCCGCCATCCGAGCATCCTGGGCTCGGTGACGCCTGGCCGCGGCGGGTTGCGGTTGCCTGGACGCGCGGAACGGCAGCCGGTGCGGCTGGAGTTGGAATGAAAGCCCTCGTCGCGACCTGAAATCAGCCCCGCCGCCGCCCTCTTGCCCGGTCCTCCTGTCCGCCGCTCGCCCCCGCCTCATACGGTGGGGGCATGACGCAGGTGACTCCTCCCGGGTGGTATCCCGACCCCGGTCAGACGAAAGACGCTCCGCCCACCGAGCGCTGGTGGGACGGCTCGGCCTGGACAGGGCGGACGCGGCCCGTCCAGGCGGTGGCCGACGCATGGGGGCCGCCGGCGTCCGCGTCGGGGGCCGCCGGAGCGTATCCGGCAGGTCCGAGATATCCCGCGTACCCGGCGTATCCCGTGCGGCCGCCCGTCGAGTCCCGGCGTGTGGTGCGGGTGGGGATAGGTGTCACGGCGGCCGTGGTGCTGCTGGCGTGCATAGGCGCCGGCGTGTACGGGCTCGTCGCGAGCGGCGGGGAGGAGCGGGCCGGGGCTCGGCAGGGGCCCAGCGGCTACGGCGCCGAATCGCCGTCGCCGGAGCTGACCGGGGCGCCGACGATCAAGGGCGGCGGCACGGTGCCGGACCAGGTCAACGGGATCAGCGTGCCGGTGCCGGACGGCTGGACGGGGCGGTCGAGCGCCGCGGGCGCGCAGCTGGCGTCGGGTGACACGTACCGGTGTCCGGGCGACACCGCCACGACCTGTACCGCCGGAGGGGCCTACTCGGCGCCCGCGGTGGCGCTGGGGACCAAGGGGTCGACGGCCGAGCAGGTGGCCAAGGCGGACATCGCGGCGAACGCCGAGGAGTCGTACGGCGGCAAGGCCTATGGGCGGATCACCTCGCACAAGGTGCTGGCGTCCAGGGCGGTGGCGGTGGCCGGGCAGCGCGGCTACCTGGTGCGGTGGCGGGCGGTGACCAGCAAGGGGGCCGACGGCTATGTGGAGTCGCTCGCGTTCCCGTCGCCCTCGGACGCGGACCAGCTGGTCCTGGTGCGGTTCGGGGTCGACGCCGGGCGCCCGGCCTCGGTGATCGACCAGATCACGCGGGGCATCAAGGCCTCGTCGGGCGGGGGCGTCGGCGAGAACGTCTGACCCGGGACGCGGGAAAGGCGGCCGGGCGGGAAGACGGCCGGGCGGGGCACCTCTCCGCTCAAGAGGTGCCCCGCCCGGCCGGGGGGTGCGCGCCGCCCCCGTCCCCACGGTGCGGCGCGGGCAGATCACCGTCCTGTCATCCCGTGGACGGTGACCTGAGTCTCACGTCAGTCCGAGCGCGGGAAGCACGGCGGCCTCCACGAACCGGACGAGGTACTCGGAGTCGGCGTACTGCCCGCTCAGCACGGGCCGTACGCGCAGGACGCCGAACATCATGGCCGGGACGTACTCCAGTGCCGGATGGTCGGCCGGCAGCTCGCCCCGCTCGACGCCGCGCCGGATCATCTCCTGGAGCGCGGCGATCTCGGGATCGACGAGCGCCTCGCGCAGCGCCTCCTGGAGCTCGGGATCCGAGGTGACCGCGTGCCCCAGCGCCTGGAGCAGCTTGGTGTCCTTGCCCGACCAGGCGCCCGAGATCCGGGCCGCCTGCCGCAGGTCCTCGGCGAGCGATCCGGTGTCGATGTGTCCGAAGCGCACCGTGCGGTTGGCGCGCAGCGCCGCGGCGACGAACTGCGGCTTCGTCTTCCACTGCCGGTAGAGCGTGGACTTGCTGCACCGCGTGCTGGCGGCGATGCCGTCCATGGTGACGGAGTCGTAGCCGCACTCGCGGATCTGCTCGAGCACGGCGTCGAAGAACTCCCGCTCACGCTCGGGCGTGATCTTGGAGCGGCGCGACGCGGCGGCCGTCTCCGGTCCGTCCGCGGCCTGCGACGTCATGCTCTTCTCCTCACTCGGGGCGATTCCTAAGCGATACGCATTCATCGATACGCCAGTGTACCGGTACCGGACAGTACCGGTACTTGCTCGTATCGGTACTCACTCGTATCGGTACACTGGTGTATCGGTACGGAAACGTATCGAGGGATCGGACCAGGGAAGGGACCCGTGGATGAAAGGCCAAGCCGAGCCGGGTGACATAGCCCGGCCGCCGCTCGTCCGGGAGTTTCTGCTCGTCGCGGGACTCTTCCTCGTCTACAAACTGGGCCGGCAGCTGGCCACGGGCCACCCCGGGGAGGCCCTCGACCACGGGCATGACGTGTGGGACCTGGAACGGTCCCTGCACCTGCCCGGCGAGGGTTCCGTCCAGTCCGCGCTGCTGCACGACCACACCGCCGTCCAGCTGGCGAACACCTACTACGCGACCGTTCACTTCCCGGCCACCCTGGCCTTCCTGGTCTGGCTGTACCTGCGGCGTCCCGCGCACTACGTCTGGGCCCGCCGGGTCCTCGCGGTGGTCACCTCCGCCGCTCTCGTACTGCCCTTCACGTTCCCCCTGGCCCCGCCACGCATGCTGGCCTCCACGGGTCTGGTGGACACGGGCCGGGTGTACGGGCCGTCGGTGTACGGACCACCGGCCACCGACCACCTCTCCAACCAGTACGCGGCGATGCCGTCGCTGCACTTCGGCTGGGCCCTGATGGTGGCGGTCGGCCTGATCGCGGCAACCCGCTCGCCCTGGCGCGCGCTGTGGCTGCTGCACCCGCTGATCACACTGGCGGTGATCGTCGGGACGGCGAACCACTACTGGCTCGACTCGATCGCGGCGACGGCGATGCTGGGCACCGCCCTCGCGGTGGTCCACGGCCCGCATCGCACGGCGAGCACGGCGGGACGTGCCACGCGCACCCTCGTTCCCGGGGAGCAGGTCGAGCAGGTCCTGGCGGGGGTGGGCCGATGAGCACCCTCCTCGCCACCCTCGTCGCCGTCGCGCTGTCGCTGGTCTCGGCCGTCGCCTACGCGGCCGCCGCCGTCGCCCAGGAGCGGCTCGCCGCCCGCGACCACGGCTCGGGTCTGCTGCGGCTGATCGGCACCGGCGCCTGGTGGTCCTCGGTCGGGCTGAACGCGGGCGGTGCGCTGCTGCACGTGGTGGCGCTGAAGTACGGTCCGCTGACCGTCGTACAGCCGCTGGGCGCGCTCACCCTGGTCGCGGCGGTGCCGATGGGGGCGCGGGCGGCCGGACGGCGGGTCGGCGGGGCCGAGTGGCGGGGTACGGCCCTGACGCTGCTCGGGCTGGGGGCGCTGCTGGTCAGCGCGTCCGGTCCGGCGCCCGAGCGGGTGCTGACCCTGCCCGAGGCGCTGGCCGTCGCGGGCGCGACCACGGCCCTGATCGGCATGCTGTCGCGGCCCGGTGCGCGGCCGGGCCTGCGGCACGCGACGGCGTCCGGAGTCGCCTCGGGTGTGGCCTCGGCGCTCACCCAGACGGTGACGGTGGCGGCGACGGACCGTACCGGTCCGGGGCCCGGCCTCGGGGCGATCGTGGTGGCGCTGCTCGTCGCCGCGATGGCCGCCTGCGGACTGCTGCTGGCGCAGACGGCGTACCGCGGCGGGCTCGGCGCCCCACTGGCTGTGGTGACCCTGGCCAACCCGGTGGCGGCCGCGGTGATCGGACTGACGCTGCTCGGACAGGGGCTGCGTGGCGGCGCCCTCGGTGTGCTGCTGGCGGCGATCGGGGCGGTGATCGCGGCCTGGGGCGTCCTGGTGCTGACGCGGGTGCCGCCGGCCGCCCCCGCACAGGAGGAGACCGACGACGAGCACCCGGTGGCGGCCGTGCTGGCGCTCAGGCCGGAGACGGCGGCCGCGGAACCGGCGTTGGTGCCCCGGCAGCCGGAGCCCGAGCCCAAGCCCGAGCCCGGACATCTCACCGCGCTGTAGTCCTCACGCCGCAGTCCTCGGGAAACGGGACGGCGGCCGGTGCCCCGCGAAGCTCGCAGGCACCGGCCGCCGTCCCGTTTCGCGTACCGGCATCGGCTCAGCCCCAGCCGCGCGCGTCCTGCTTGAGGGCGGTGTCGACGGTGAGAGCGGTCGCGACCACGAGGCTCAGCAGCGGGTCGGGGAGCTGGTAGTGGATCTGGAGGACGTAGTTGTCCGCAGTCGTGAACAGCGTCTTGGCGAGGCCTTCCCAGGTCTTGGTGATCCGGGCGACCTCGGTGTCCGCGTGGTCGACGATGGAGAAGTTCCACGCCCGCCAGTTCTCCGCCCTGATCGCGCCGACCTTCTGGCCGTTCACGTTCAGCGCGAAGTTGATCTTCCCGATCATGTTCTGCTGGACGATCTCCCCCACCGGCGAGCCGTCCGGACGCGTCACGATCACCCGGGACTTGAAGATCTTCGCGGGCCGGGTCAGCAGCAGCACCGGCCGGCCGTGGGCGTCCCGGATCTCCAGCTTGTGCGTCATGAACTGGTCGAGACTGGAGACCAGGCGCAGCAGCTTCTTGAACGCGTTCTGGCCGACCTGGACGACAGAGCCGAGGTCGCGGCCCTGCTGATCCATGACCTTGTACTCGTTGGTGAGCTCGATCAGCTTGGCCTTCTGGTTCACCACCAGTACCGGCTCGCTGAACAGCGTCCCGCCGCCCGCGCCGCCGGCGGTGACCCCGGCCTCCTGCCGCACCTGGCGCTGCACGCGCGGGTCGCCCGCGGGCTGCGCGGGGAAGCCGGCCGCCGGGGGCGCGCCCACCGCGGCGGCCGGCTGCGGACCGGCGGCCTGCGCGACGGCCGGCTGCGGGGCGGGAGCGCCCTGCGGGGCCGGGTTCGTGTGGTCGGTCCACCGCGCCCCGTCCCAGTAGCGGACGGTCTGCGGCGCCCCGTGCGGATCCGGGTACCAGCCTGCGGGAGGGTTCGATTGCGTGGTCACCGGGGCACACTATCTTGGCCTGACGGGTACCTGATCAATGCCCGCACCCCGGTGTTCATCCCCGGTTGTTCACCGCCTGGTCACTCCGTCACGATCGCCGGGTCGCTCACACCGGCTCGCCCGTTCTCGACGTGTCCGGCGAACCGGCGCACGAAGTCCGGGTCGGCATCGGACGTGACCGTGAGGTCGTACCAGCGCTTGCTCGCCGACAGGTCCACGGTGTGCCGCACGGCCGTCCCGGCCCGCACGGTGACTGTCTGCGGCCGGCCGCCGTACCCGTCGGTCAGCGTCAACCGCACCGCGCCGGAGCCCTTGTTGGTGAGGGTGAGCTCGACGTCGTCGCCGACGTGTCGTGCGGTCACCTCGCATCCGGCGGCCCTCTCGGCGCCCTTGAAGACGCGCAGGAAGCCGTTGGGACCCTGCACGGTCAGGTCGTACGAGCCCGCCGACAGCGCCGAGTTCCAGGTGTCGGAGACGGACGCGCCGGCCTCGGTGGTGTAACTCCAGGGTCCGTCGGCGCGGTTGCCCGAGGTGACGAGGAAGGCGGCGCCGGCGTGCGTGCCGGAGGCGAAGGTGAGGCGGAACGCCCCTGCCGCCGGATCGGCCGAACCGTCCACCACCGGGGCGTACTTGAGCGGGCGGGTCGGGCGCGAGCCGCGCTCCTGCCTGGGCATCACCGGGTTGGCGGGCGGGGTGGGGACGTAGTCGGGATGGCGGTCGTGGTCCGGCGGCCGGTACCCCTCGGTGTCCGGGAGTGCGGCCGGCGCGGTGTCCTGGCCGGAGAAGTCGAACGCGGCGGTCAGGTCGCCGCAGATCGCGCGCCGCCAGGGCGAGATGTTCGGCTCGTGCACGCCGAAGCGGCGCTCCATGAACCGGATGATCGAGGTGTGGTCGAGGGTCTCGGAGCAGACGAAGCCGCCCTTGCTCCACGGGGAGACGACCAGCATCGGCACCCGCTGCCCCAGCCCGTAGGCGCCGGGGACATGGGTGGCGTCGCCCTTGAACAGGTCAGGCCCGACGTCGACCGTCGACCTGCCCTGGGTGGCGGAGGCCGGCGGGAACGGCGGGATCACATGGTCGAAGAAGCCGTCGTTCTCGTCGTACGTGATGAACAGGGCCGTCTTCGCCCACACCTCAGGGTTGGAAGTGAGCGCGTCGATGACCTGGGAGATGTACCAGGCGCCGTAGTTCGCGGGCCAGTTCGGGTGCTCCGTGAAGGCCTCGGGGGCGACGACCCAGGAGATCTGCGGCAGCTTGCCGCCCTTGACGTCGGCCTTCAGCTGGTCGAAGAACCCCTCGCCCTTGCGTGCGTCGGTGCCGGTGCGGGCCTTGTCGTAGAGCGGGTCGCCGGGCTGGGCGTTCTGGTACTGCTTGAAGTAGAGCAGCGAGTTGTCACCGTAGTTGCCGCGGTACGCGTCCTCGATCCAGCCCCAACCGCCGTTCGCGTCCAGGCCGTTGCCCGTGTCCTGGTAGATCTTCCAGGAGACCCCGGCCTGCTCCAGGCGCTCCGGGTACGTCGTCCAGCTGTAGCCCGCCTCGTCGTTGCCGAGGACGGGCCCGCCGCCCTGGCCGTCGTTGCCCGTGTAGCCCGTCCACATGTAGTAGCGGTTCGGGTCGGTCGAGCCGATGAACGAGCAGTGGTAGGCGTCACAGAGGGTGAACGCGTCGGCGAGCGCGTAGTGGAACGGGATGTCGTCGCGCTTCAGGTACGCCATCGTCGTCGACGACTTGGCGGGCACCCACTTGTCGTACCGGCCCTCGGCGAAGGCGACGTGCCCGTCGTTCCAGCCGTGCGGAAGGTCCTGGATGAACGCCAGACCCAGATCGTCGGCGTCGGGGTGGAAGGGCAGGATGTCCTTGGTGCCGTCCGACTGGTGCCAGACCGGCTTGCCGTTCGGCAACTTCGCCGGGCGCGGGTCGCCGAAGCCGCGAACGCCGCCGAGCGAGCCGAAGTAGTGGTCGAAGGAGCGGTTCTCCTGCATCAGGACGACGATGTGCTCGACGTCCTCGATGGAGCCCGTACGCCGGTTCGCGGGCAGCGCGGCGGCACGCTCGATGCTGCCGGACAGCGCCGTGAACGCCGCGGTGGCGCCCGCGAGCTGGAGGAATCTACGCCGATTGGTCTCGGGCATGGGTGAGGGGCCTCTCATCCTGACGTGCGGGGCTGGCCGGAACATGACGGAATGCGTGCGGGGTGAGTGTTGCAAGCGCGACAAACGTCAGGGAAGAGGCTGATGTCGCTGAAGTGACGGTCGGCGGTCGATGGAGTCCGTGGGGCATGAGACGTGAGGTGTGCCGCAGGCGCTTCACGGGGATGGCCGGAACATGACGCAGACGACGCGCACGGCTCCTCCGCCGACCAAACGCCCCGTACGCCAGCTCCTCGCCGCCTCCGTGGGCAACGCGGTGGAGTGGTACGACTGGTACGCCTACACGTTCCTGGCCACCTACATCGCCGCCGCGGTCTTCCCGAAGAGCGCGGACAACTCCCTGGTACCGCTGCTGTCCACGTTCGCCGTCTTCGCGGTCGGCTTCTTCATGCGCCCGGTCGGCGGGCTGCTCATGGGCGCCATCGCGGACCGCCGCGGACGGCGCACCGCCCTCACCGTCACCATCCTGCTGATGGGCGGCAGCAGCCTGCTGGTCGGGCTGACCCCGACCTACGCCGCGACGGGCGTCCTCGCGCCGGTCGTCCTGGTCGTCGCCCGGCTGCTCCAAGGCCTGTCCGTGGGCGGTGAGTTCGCGGCCTCGACGACCTTCCTGGTCGAGTCGGCACGGCCCGGCCGGCGCGGGCTGTTCTCCAGCTTCCAGTACGTGTCGACGACGGCCGGGCAGCTCGTGGCGTCCGGCATCGCGACGCTGCTCGTGGACACGCTGAGCGGAGGGCAGATGGACGGCTGGGGCTGGCGGGTCCCCTTCGTGCTCGGCGGTGTGCTCAGCCTGGTGGGCTTCTGGATCCGGCAGGGCGCGCAGGAGACCAGAAGCACCGAACAGCAACAGGGTCCGAGGCCGGGCGTGTTCGAGGCGCTGCGCCGCCATCCGCGCGAGTCCCTGCTGATCTGCGGCATCACGGCGGGCGGCACCATCGCCTACTACACCTGGACCTCGTACCTGCCGACGTACGCCGAACTCAACGCCGGCATAGCCAAGTCGGACGCGCTGCTCGCGGGCACCATCTCGCTGGCGTTCTTCGGTCTGCTCCAGCCGGTCGGCGGCCTGCTCTCCGACCGCTTCGGCCGACGTCCGGTGCTCCTCTTCTTCGGGCTGGGATTCGCCCTGCTGGCCGTCCCGCTGCTGCACGCCCTGCGCGACTCGTTCGCGGTGCTGCTGCTCGTGCAGTGCGCGGGCATGGTGCTGCTGACCGGCTTCACCTCGATCAGCGCCGCCGTGAACGCGGAGACTTTCCCGCCCCGGGTGCGCGCGGCCGGCATCGGCTTCCCCTACTCGCTGACGGTCGCCATGTTCGGCGGGACGGCCCCGTACATCGGGACGCTCTTCAAGGACCTGGGCCACACGGACCTCTTCCCCTGGTACGTCGCCGCCCTGTGCCTCGTGTCCTCGCTGGTGTACCTGCGGCTGCCGGAGACGGCGCACACGGAACTGCGTCGCTGAGCGAACGGAGGACGGCGGCGGGCCGCCGTCCTCCGCGGCTACACCCGGCTCCCGGTCGCCGTGTCCGCCGACAGCCGCTGGGCGACGTAGATCGGGATCACGGACAGCAGGACGAGCACCGCCGCCACGACGTTGACCACCGGCGCCTGCTGCGGGCGGGTCATGTTCTCGAAGATCCAGATGGGCAGGGTCTGGACGCCGGGGCCCGCGGTGAACGTGGTCACCACGATCTCGTCGAAGGAGAGCGCGAAGGCCAGCAGTCCGCCCGCGAACAGCGCCGAGCGCACCAGCGGGAAGGTGACGTCGACGAAGGCGCGGAAGGTGTGGGCGCCGAGGTCCATCGCCGCTTCCTCGTACGAACCGGAGGTGCGGCGCAGCCGGGCCACGACGTTGTTGAACACGACCACGATGCAGAAGGTGGCGTGGCCGACGACCACCGTGAACAGGCCGAGCCCGACGCCGAGCGGCTCGAGTACCGTGCTGAACGCGGAGTTGAGGGCGATGCCGGTGACGATGCCGGGCAGGGCGATCGGCAGGACGACCACGAAGGAGACGGCGTCGCGCCCGAAGAAGCGGTACCGGGCCACGGCGAAGGCGATCAGCGTGCCGAGCACCAGGGCGACGGCGGTGGCGCCGAGGCCCGCCTTGACGGAGGTCCACAGGGCGCTGCGGGCACCGGAGTTGTCCCAGGCGACCGACCACCAGTGCGTGGTCAGCCCGGGCGGCGGCCAGCTCGCGCTGCGGTCGGGGTTCAGGGAGTTGACGAGGACCAGCAGCAGCGGGATGTAGATCACCGCGAAGCCGGCGCCTGCGGCGGTGCGCAGCGCGATCCGGGCGGAACGGGAGAGTTGCACGGCGTACTCCTCTACAGGCTGCTCAGCGCGCCCGTGCGGCGCATCGCCAGCAGATACAGCACGATCACGACGACGGGGACCGTGCCGAGCGCTGCGGCCATGGGCAGGTTGAGTTCGATGTTGGAGTAGACGAGGTTGCCGATCAGCTGTGTCTTGCCGCCGACGATCTGCACGGTGATGTAGTCGCCGAGGCTGAGCGAGAAGGTGAAGATCGATCCGGCTGCGACGGACGGCAGCACCATCGGCAGCACGACCGAGCGGAAGGTCCGTCCGGGACGGGCGCCCAAGTCGGCTGACGCGTCGAGCACGTTGGCGGGGAGCTGCTCCAGCGCGGTGTGGATCGGCAGGATCATGTACGGCAGCCAGAGGTACGTCAGGGTCAGTACGGTGGCCGGGAGGCCGAACCCGGGTCCGCTGAGCCCGAGCGGCCTCAGCAGCCAGTCGGCGAGCCCGCCCTCGGAGAGGATCAGCCGCCAGGCGTAGACCTTGACCAGGTAACTGGCCCACAGCGGCGTGAGGATGGCGACGACGAGCAGCGGGCGCCACCTCGGGCTCGCAACGCGGGCCGTGTAGAAGGCGACCGGGAAGGCGATCACGGCGCACAGCGCGGTGACCGCGAGGGCGACGCCGACGCTGCGCAGGATCACCTGCCGGAAGACCTCGGTCGTGAACAGGGCCTGGAAGTTGTCGGTCGACCAGACCTTCACCACCTCGGAGGTGAAGGAGTCCGTCGTCCAGAACGCGGAGACGAACAAGACGGCCAGGGAGCCGAGATAGAGCACCGCGAGCCACAGCAGCGGTGCGGTGAGCAGGAGGGCGAGCCGGAGCCGCGGGCGGCGGTGCAGCAGTCCGGCGAGCCGCCGGACGGGGCTGGTGGAGCCCCGTCCGGCGGCCTGCGCGAGAACGGTCATACGGTTCAGCCCTTGATCTCGGTCCAGGCCTGGACCCACTTGGCGTACGGCACGCACTTCACGCCCGTACGGCCGTCGAGGCACTGCTCGATGGGCGTGTTCCAGAAGGCGATGCGCTTCCAGTAGGCGGTGTCGCCCGCGTGGTAGGTGGTGCAGAACCTCTTGTCGCTGGTCTCGTCACAGGCCTTCGAGTTGGCGGGGGCCTCGCCGAAGTACTCGGCGACCTGGGCGTTGACCTTCGGCGAGACGATCCAGTCGAGCCACTTGTAGGCGCAGTTGGGGTGCTTGGCCTTGGCGGAGACCATCCAGGTGTCCGACCAGCCGGTCGAACCCTCCTTGGGCACGAAGGCCTTGACCTTGGCGCCCTCGTCGGCGGCGAGGTTGGCGATGACCTGCCAGCTGGTGCCGACCACGGAGTCGCCGCTCTTGAAGGCGGAGATCTCCTTGAGGTAGTCGCTCCAGTACTCGCCGACGTATCGGTTCTGCTTCTTCAGCAGGGCGACGGCCGCGTCGAACTGCTTCTGGTCGAGCGCGTAGGGGTCCTTGATGCCCAACTCGGGCTTGGTGGCCTTGAGATAGAGCGCGGCGTCGGCGATGTAGATCGGCGAGTCGTACGCCGTCACGCGCCCCTTGTATCTGGCGGCGCCGTCGAAGACCGCGGACCATGACGTCGGGGCGGGCCTGACCTTCTGGGTGTTGTACATCAGCAGGTTGGCGCCGCGGCCGTGCGGGATGCCGTACGCCTTGCCCTTGACGGAGTTCCAGGCCTGTGTCTTCAGGTCGCCGAAGATGTCCTTGTAGTTCGGTACGAGGCCGGTGTTGACCGGTGCAGCGTCGCCGGAGGCGATGAGCCTCAGGGAGGCGTCGCCGGAGGCCGAGACGGCGTCGTACTGGCCGGTCTTCATCAGCTTGACCATCTCGTCGGAGCTGGCCGCGACCTTGGAGTTGACCTGGCAGCCGGTCTGCTTCTCGAAGTCGCTGACCCAGTCGACCTTGGGGTCGTCGGACCCGTCCTCGACGTAGCCGGCCCAGGCGATGAGGTTGACGGCGCCCTCGGTCTTGCCGAGCTTGGTCGGGGCCTTCAGGTCAGGGGGGTTGAGGCCGGTGGAGCCGGCGGAGCCGCCGCCGGAGCCGGAGGAACCGCAGGCGGTGGCGGCCAGGAGCAGTGCGGCTGCGGCGGCCGCCACCTGGAGGGGTCGAATGGGACGCACGAGGTTCTCCCTACGTCGGGTGTGGGGGCTCAGCGGGGGTCCGGGACGGCGACCGTGTGGCGGCGGTGCCACTGGAGGCGGACCCGGGTGCCGCGGTAGGCGGCGACGTCCTCGGCGGAGGTCTCCAGGTTCTGCTGGAGCGCGGTGAGGCGGCCGCCGGCGTCGAGGTCGACCAGGAGCCGGGTGGCGTCGCCCAGGTAGACGACCTCGGCGACGGTGCCGGTGGCCGTGGCGTGCTCGGGCTCGTCCGCGAGGGCGGACTCCTTCAGCACCTGGATCTTCTCCGGGCGGACGCTGTAGGTGCCGGCGGTGCCGGTGACGCGTTCGGCGGCCTCGCCGGTGATCAGGTTGGAGGTGCCGACGAAGGACGCGACGAACGGGGTGGCGGGGCGTTCGTAGACCTCGGCCGGGGTGCCGACCTGCTCGATGCGGCCCTGGTGGAAGACGGCGATGCGGTCGCTCATCGTCAGGGCCTCCTCCTGGTCGTGGGTGACGAGGACGAAGGTGATGCCCACCTCCCGCTGGATCGCCTTGAGTTCGACCTGCATCTGCTCGCGCAGCTTGAGGTCGAGCGCGCCGAGCGGCTCGTCGAGCAGCAGGACGCGGGGGCGGCCGACGAGGGCGCGGGCGAGGGCGACCCGCTGGCGCTGGCCGCCGGAGAGCTGGGTCGGGCGGCGCGAGCCGTAGCCCTCCAGGCGTACCTCGGCGAGCGCCTTGCGGGCCCGTTCGAGGCGTTCCGCCTTGGGCACCTTCTTCACCTTCAGGCCGTAGGCGACGTTCTGCTCGACCGTCATGTGCGGGAAGAGGGCGTAGTCCTGGAAGACGGTGTGGACATCCCGTTCGAAGGGGGCGAGGCCGGTGACCTCCTGGCCGGCGAGTTCGACCGTGCCCTCCGTCGGTGTCTCGAATCCGGCGATCATCCGCAGGACGGTCGTCTTGCCCGAGCCGGAGGGACCGAGCATCGAGAAGAACTCCCCGTCCCGGATCTCCAGGTCGACTCCGGTCACGGCGGCCGTCTCGCCGAAGGACTTCTTCAGGCCCTCCAGCCGGATGGCAACTCCCTTCATGCGGAACCTTTCTGGCGTTCTCAGCGGTCAGCCGGAAAGATATGAAGTCATAGTTCAAAGCTCAAGACCGCGTTCAAAGCCCAAGACCGTCTTAAGGTAAAGCTTGCGTCAATACACAAGGTGGTGACCGTGAAGCAGCAGAGGAACGGCGGTGCCCGCAGGGTCGTCTTCGCTCCGGTGGACAGCCGGGCGCGCGTGGACGCGGTCGTTCGCCGGCTCAGTGACGCCATCGAGCTCGGGCTGCTGGCCGACGGCGAGCAGCTGCCCGGCGAGAGCGAACTGGCCGCTCTGCTGGGGGTGTCCACGGTGACGCTGCGGGAGGCGCTGATGGCCCTGCGGCAGCAGGGGCTGGTCATCACCCGCCGCGGCCGGGGCGGCGGCAGCTTCGTCTCGCTGCCCGAACTCCCGGCGGACGAACGGATCAGAGCCCGGCTGCGCGGCTGGAGCACCGAGGAGCTGCGCGACCTCGGCGACCACTGGGCCGCCCTCTCCGGAGCGGCCGCCCGGCTCGCCACGCACCGCACCGAACCGGACGACCTGCTCCCCCTGCGCCGTACGGCCGAGGAGCTGACCGCGGCCGACGGCGCCGCGCCGCGCAGCCGCGTGTACGGGCGTTTCCACGTGGAGTTGGCCGCCGCCGCGCAGTCGGCCCGGCTCACCCGCGAACAGATCGCGCTCCAGACGGACGTGGGGGCACTGCTGTGTCTGGTGCTCGGGGACGACGAATATCGTGAAGAAGCCGCAGACCGTCACCGTGCCGTGATCTCGGCCGTGCAAGATGGGGCCGACGTCTTGGCCGGCACGCTGGCCGAGCGGTGCGTGCGGGAGTCGACGGCACGGCTCGTCACGGTGCGCCTGACGCTGTAGTCGTCGTCGCGCTGTAGTCGTCGCGGGTGCCGAACTCCCGTTCCGACAAACGGTTTCCCCCGCACCCGGCCCAGGCGGCCGGCCCACGGCCCTCGTCCGCTGGAGGACGCCATGCGCAGGAGTCCCGGTCTCATCGGCGCGGTCGCCCCGGCCGGCGTCGGGTCCGCCGAGGAGCGGGTGGCGGCCCGGGTGGGCGCCGCGCTGGAGGCGGTCTTCGACGCCGTGGAACAGACCCGCTCCGACACGGCGGCGCTGCTGGCCCGCGTGAGCGCCGAGGGCCGCCGGCCCGCGTCCGCCGACCTCGCCGCCCTCCGCCCCGGGCTTCATCTGCGCCTCGCGCGGGAGGAGTTGGTCTCCGGCGTCGGCTTCGTCGCCGCGCCGGGACTGCTGGCCGACGTACCGGCGTGGCTGGAGTGGTGGCAGACCTCCGCCGACGGGGACGTACGGCCGCTGCTGCCGGACCTCGACCCGGACAGCTCGGCGTACGCCGACTACACGCACTGGGACTGGTTCGCCCTCCCCCGCGACACCGGGCGGCGGGCCGTGGCCGGGCCGTACGTCGACTACCTGTGCTCCGACGAGTACAGCCTCACGCTGTCCGCGCCGGTGCGGCTCGCGGGCCGGTTCGCCGGGGTGGCCGCCGCCGACGTGTACCTACGGCACTTCGAGGCGGCCGCGCTGCCGCTGCTGCGTCAACTGGCCGGCCCCGCACGCCTGGTGAGCGCCCGCGGTCGCGTGGCCGCCTCCGCCGACCCGGCCCACCTCGCCGGCTCCCTCACGAGGGGCGCGGACTTCGCGGCCGTACTGGAGGGGGCCGAGCCGGCGTCGCATGAGGGGACGCGCCTGGTGCCGTGCCGGGGCGTGCCCGCTGGTGCTGGTCGTGACGGCCGCGTGAGGCGGGGGGCCGATGTGAGGCGCGGGGCGGCGGCGTGAAGGGTGGGGTGCCGGCTTCCGCCGACCGCCGATGGCCGTCGTATCCAGGAGTCCTGCCCGGCGCCGTCGGCGACCTGAACGCCGGCGGTGCCGGGTCAGGACTCTGGAGCCGGGACGACGGTCAGGTGCGCCGTGGTGCGGCCAGGGCGTGGCCGGCGTGCCGGGGCGGCCGGTGGGCGGGGGTCGCGCAGGATCAGCGTGAGGCGCGTGTAGCCCAGGGCCTCCAGTGCCTTGGGCGTCTCCTCGACGATCCGGCAGTCGGTGGTACCCCAGCGCGGGTGGGGGTGCAGCAGCGGGCGTACGGCGCCGTCGAGTTCCGCGGCCGTGTCGCCCACGGCCCGGATCCAGTGCGGCAGGCCCTGCCGGAAGGCGGCCTCCATCAGCGGGTCCTGGGCGATCTCACGCCGGATGGCCTGAAGGCCCTGGTCACTGCCGTAGCGCTCCAGGTCCGACTTGAAGCGGGCCAACATCGGCAGGCACCAGCGAGCCTCGTGATCGCCGAGGACGGTGCCCGCGTCGGGGTGGAACAGCACGAAGCGCAGGAGGTTGTCGCCGGGCATGGCCGTGGGGTGCGCGCCGACTCTGCTGAAGAGCGTGTCGTAGGCCCGGTTGGCGAGCACCACGTCCCAGCGGTGGTCGACGACGACGGACGGGAAGGGCACGGTGTCCACGAGCGTGGCGTAGTCCTGGAGATAGGCCTGGGCCTCGACGCTCTCGGGGACGGGCCGCGGCGCCGGCCGCTGCCCTCCTGCCTGATGTGCCATCGGGAGGTCACCCCTCTTGCCTCTGCGGCCTTCACGCGGCTCTGCGATCCTGCTGCCCCGGTCGGAGCCGTGTCAACTATCGTGGCATTTCCTGCCGGTTGACGGCTGGAATTGGCCACAGTTGTGGCGGAACCTGGATGTGGGTTCACCCCACCGGATACTCTCCCGGTGTTCACGGCATACGTTCGCGCGCTGCCCTGAGAGACGTGGGAGTTCTGTCGGTGACGGATGGCTACGAGGATCCGGGCGCCATGGCGACCGCCCAGCTGCCGGCCGTCGTCGCCCGCGTCACCGCGCTGGCCGACCGGCTCGGCGTGACGCACTCCGAGGTCCTGGACGTGGCGGGACTCTCCGCCGCCTGCGGCGTCCCCGAACACGTGGTCAGCGCACTGCTGACCGGGCACCCCGCGGGCGAACCCGACCTCCAGGCCCGCTTCCTCCAGCGTCTGGACCTGCTGCGCCGCACCCGGCTCAAGCCCAACGGCCGTAAGTACACCCAGCAGGAGATCGCCGACGGCGCGGGCATGTCGCGGCAGCAGGCCGGCGCCCTGATCAACGGCGACCGGCGCCCCACCATGGAGCACTGCGACGCGCTCCAGCGCTTCTTCCGTGTGCACGCCGGCTTCCTCACCGCGGAGGACGCCGAAGCGGTCGCGGGCGCGCTCCAGCGCACCGAGCAGGAACTCCTGCACCGGCTCGCCGATCGCGAGCGAGCCACCACGACCGGTCCGGCCGCTCCGGGTCACGGGCTCGGAGCGGAGTCGGGAGCGGGGACGGGGACAGGGGCAGGGGCAGGGGCGCTTGGCGCGGAGGACCCGCTGGAGCGACTGATGCAGGATCACGGCGTACGGGGGATCGCCTGGCGCGCCGCCCAGTTGCCCACCGACCAGCACCGCGACAAGGTCGCCCAGTGGCTGGACATGCTCCTGGAAAGTGTCACCCCGCCCAAGTCGGGCTGAGGCAGCCAGGCGAATCCCGCGCGGTTTCCCCTCCGCATACGGGCGAACCAGGGTGTAGCGAGACGGCGTTGTCAGTGGTGGACGGCAAGCTGGGAGTACGCCACCCGCATGTGCGGCGTACGCGTTCGCACGGACGCGTGACCACGACACCGACCGGGGAGAGAGCCGACCGATGCCCACCGCTGTCCTCACCGACCACGAACGCACCGCCGTCCAGGCCTACCTCCGGCTGCTGCACACGGTCCGCGCCGCCTTCGACGCGCCGATCGACGGACCACCCGACGGCGGCGGGCGACCAGCCGCCGTGCCGCCCGCCGTGCTCGCCGAGGCGGAACAGGCGCTGGAACAGGCAGGACTCGCGGGCAACGAAGAGGCGTTCTTCCAGCTACTGCATCACTGGTGTCCGCAGTCCTGAGTCCTGAGTCCTGAGCGCCGGTCCGCCGCGCGGGGCGGTCAGAGGTGCGGCACCACTACTGCCGTGGCGACCAGACCGCGCCGAACGCACCAGCGCCCCTCGAACCGCTGAACACGACGGTCCCCCACCCACGGCCCGGGCACGAGCAGCTCGGCCCGCAGCACACCTTGCACACCCTGCGCCCCGCCGTGCCCTCGCGTGCCGGGATCCGCGTGCAGCTCGATGTCGGCCTCCTCGAAGTCCAGCCACTTCCCGGTGAGCGGGAACCACGCCTTGTAGACCGACTCCTTGGCGCTGAACAGGATCCGGTCCCAGTGGACCTCGGGCCGCGCCCCGGCGAGCTCGCGCAGCCGCTCGCGCTCGCCGGGGAGGAGAACGAGGGATCCGACGTCGTCCGGCAGTGGAGCATCCGCTTCCGCGTCGATGCCCAGCGCGGCCAGATCGGTGGCGTGCGCCAGGGCGGCCGCGCAGTAGCCGTCGGTGTGGGTCATGCTGCCGACCAGCCCGGACGGCCAGCGCGGGGCACCCTTGTCGCCCGGCAGCACGGGCTGCGGCGGCACGCCGAGCTTCTCCATCGCCCGCCGGGCACACGCGCGCACCCCGGCGAATTCTCGGCGACGTTTGGCCACCGCCCGTACGACGAACGCCTCTTCGTCGGGGTGGAGCGGCGCGTCGCCGTCGGCGACACCGTGCAGCTCCACGGCCACGACCGACTCTGGCAGCAGCTCCTCGATCACCGGACCGACCTCCTTCGACGCGACGACCGTAGACCACGGCACGGGCGAACCGGCGTGTGGTAAGACGGTCCCCTTGGAAGCCGTATGATCTGCCCAACACCACCGACCTGAACTCCCCTTCGAAAAGGGCGGTTTGGTGTACCTCCATCCCCATGTCCGGGCCCGGTCCGCTCAGCCCTGCCCGAAAACCCCGAAAGGCGGCATGCATGCTCTCTCGCGTACGCGTCTGGCTCAACCGCACGTACGCGGAGAACGTGTTCTTCATGGATCAGCTGCGGAGAAATCCCAGCGACCGGGCGGTCGAGATCCACGCGACGCACGGTGACCCCGACTCCCCCGTGCTGGCCGCCGCCGACACCGCCGACCTGGAGCCGGAGGGCCTGTCCCCGGCCGGGTACGTCGAGTACGCCCTGGACCAGTGCGTGCGGCGCGGCATCGACGTGTTCGTGCCCCGGCTGCACCAGGCGGCGATCGTGGCGCACCGCGCCGAGTTCGAGGCGGCCGGTACGGCGCTGCTGGCGCCGACGCCGGAGGGCGTGGTCGTCTTCGAGGACAAGGCGACGGCGTACGAGGCGGTCCAGTCGGTGGGCGTTCCGGTGCCTCCGTGGTGGCGGGTGCGCACGGCGGACGAACTCGTCGCCGCCGTGGAGCAGTTGGAGTCCGACGGTCACAAGGCCTGCTTCAAGCCCGCCGCCGGTGCGGGCGGTGTCGGCTTCCGCGTCATCACGCGCTCCCCGTTCTCGCTGCTGCACCTGGGCGGCTTCCCGAGCCCGCACGTGCAGCTGGACCTGGTCGTGAACGCGATCGAGCAGGCCGACGCCCCGGTGGACTGGCTGGTGATGCCGCGCCTGGAGCAGCCGGAGGTGTCGGTGGACTGCCTCACCGGCCCGGACAACCGCGTCCGGCTCGCGGTGGGCCGCACCAAGAACGGCCGCCGTCGCGGCTTCACCCTGCACGAGCAGTGGCTGGAGCCGGCCCGGCTGATCGCCGAGGGCTTCGGGCTGCACTACCTGTCCAACATCCAGTTCCGGATGTACGGCGACCAGCCGGTGCTGCTCGACGTCAACACCCGGCCCGCCGGCGGCCTGCACCAGCTGTCACTGTGCGGCATCAACGCCCCCTGGGCGGCGGTGCAGTTGGCGCTCGGTGAGGACCCGGGTGTGATCGAACCGCCGTTCCTGGCGCAGGACTACACCACGGTGTCGGGCCCGCGCCCGCTGCGCCCGGTGTCGCTGCCGCAGCAGCGGACGTCGGAGGCCGAGCCCACGCCAGCATCCGTCCCGGCCGCACGGGACACTGCCGACGCGGCCGCCGCGGACGTCAGGGACGGAGCCGCGGCCCCGGCCGCCGCCCGGGCCTAGAGGCCCGGCCCCTCTCAGGTATGGGCCAATCATGACGCGGTCCCTTGACACCGTGATTGGTCCATACCAACTTGGTTGCGCACCCCTTCCGCACATCCGTGCACTCCCGAACACCCCCACTTCTTCAGGGAGATCGCGTGCGCAACTTACTCGGACGCTCCAGACGGCGTCTCCTCGCTCTCGTCGGCTCGGCGGCCCTCGCGCTCGCCGGTGCCGTCGCCCTGCCGGGCACCGCCGAGGCGGTCAACGTGCTCAACAACCCCGGCTTCGAGTCGGGCAGTTCCTCCCCCTGGTCCTGCACCGGCAACCTCGGCTCGGTCGTCTCCTCCCCCGTGCACAGCGGCACCAAGGCCCTGGCCGGGGCGGTGTCGTCGAGCGACAACGCCCAGTGCGGCCAGACCGTCCCGGTCCAGCCGAACACGACGTACTCGCTCACGGGTTGGGTGCGCGGCTCCTACGTCTACCTGGGCGTGGACGGCGGCCCCTCGACGTGGACGACGTCCCCGTCGGCGTACAGCCAGCTGACCGTGCCCTTCACCACCGGCGCCGCGCAGACCAGCGCCACGATCTATGTGCACGGCTGGTACGCGCAGGGCACCTACTACGCCGACGACATCAGCCTGGACGGCCCCGGCGGCGGGGGCGGCTCGGACAACCAGGCGCCGAGCGCGCCCACCGGGCTGACCTCGACCGGCAAGACCTCCTCCAGCGTGTCGCTGTCGTGGAACGCCGCGTCGGACAACACCGGCGTGACGGCGTACGACATCTACAGCGGGTCGAGCCGGGTCCTGAGCGTCTCGGGTACGTCCGCCACGGTCAGCGGGCTGTCGTCGAGCACGTCGTACACGTTCACCGTGAAGGCGCGGGACGCGGCCGGGAACGCCTCCGGCGCCTCCAACTCCGTGTCCGTCACGACGAACGCGGGCAGCGGCGGCACCGCCGGCTTCAAGCAGGCCGCGCCCTACCTCTACCTCGGCTGGGGCGATCCGCCGGGCGCGACCTCGGTGATGAGCGCGACCGGCGTCAAGTGGTACACGATGGCGTTCATGCTGGACTCCGGCGGCTGCAACCCGGCCTGGGACAGCAGCCGTCCGCTGACCGGCGGCACCGACCAGAACGTCATCAACCAGATCCGTTCCGCGGGCGGTGACATCGTCCCGTCGTTCGGCGGCTGGCAGGGCAGCAAGCTGGGCGCCAACTGCTCCTCCGCGAGTGCGCTCGCGGGTGCGCTGCAGAAGGTGATCGACGCCTACTCCCTGAAGGCGATCGACATGGACATCGAGAACTCGGACGAGTTCGAGAACGAGGCCGTCCAGGCGAAGATCCTCACCGCGCTGAAGACCGTCAAGGCCAACAACCCCGGCCTGAGGACCATCGTCACCTTCGGCACGTCGACCACCGGTCCGACGTACTTCGGCAACCGGCTCATCGAGCAGGCGCAGCAACTGGGCGCCAACATCGACGTGTTCACCATCATGCCGTTCGACTTCGGCGGCGGCTCCGACATGTACGCCAGCACGACGGGCGCCGCCGAGGGGCTGAAGAACAAGCTCAAGTCGACCTTCGGCTGGGACGACGCGACGGCGTACTCCCACATCGGGCTCTCCGGCATGAACGGCCTGTCCGACCAGCAGGAGAACACCAGCCCCGCGAACTGGACGCAGATCCGGGACTGGGCGAACTCGCACCACATCGCCCGCCTCGCCTTCTGGTCGGTCAACCGCGACCGGCCCTGCCCGGGCGGCGGCGTGGTCAGCAACTGCTCCGGCATCAGCCAGAACAACTGGCAGTTCACGTCGATCACGGCGGGGTTCACGGGCTGACGTCCACGGAGCGCCTCTTCGGGCGAAGCGGCTGACACCGGGCCCCCGTGACGGGAAGAATCATCGCGACTCGTCACGGGGGCTTCCCCTGTCTCGGGTGCCAGGTATACGAGAAACGGTGTACGGCGGAGGCGACACGGCAGTGAGAACGCGAGGCCTTTCCACCGGTCTCCTGGCCCTTCTGCTGATCTTCGGTGTCGCCGTCGCCGTTCTCTTCACCGCGTCCACGGACGACCACGGCACTACACCGGGCGCCCGCCGCCCCGACCAGGCGACCCTTCAGGCATCCGTGGTGAACGACCGCAAGTATCTCTTCAACGGGTCCCTCAGCTTCGTGTCCCATGTCGAGACCGAGGTGGGCGACCCGGTGACGTACGTCGTCCGGCTGACTGCCGTAACACCGGCGGACGACAAGCCGCCCCACGCCTCCCCCTCCCCCTCCACCCCCGCCTCCGCCTCGGAACCGCCGACCCCCGAGACCCGGTCGTTCCAGGTCGGCGGCGTCGAGGGGGCCGCGCTCACCTCGGGGAGCGACCGGGTGAAGGTCGTTCCGCTCTCCGACTCGACGACGAAGCAGATCATCGCCGCGCCCAGGGACACCGCGCTGTGGCAGTGGAGCGTGACGCCGAGCGAGCCGGGCGAGTACAGGCTCGCGCTCGCCGTCACCACGTACCAAGGCGAATCGGACCGGGCGCTCGACACCCTCACGCCGCCCATCACCCTGCACCTCACCGTGCACGACACCTGGGCCCACCGGGGCAACGCGCTGAAGGGCTGGCTGATCGGCCTGGGCGCCGTGGCCCTCGCGCTGACGGCGGTCCTCGCGCTGCGCACCCCGCTGACCGAGTGCGCGCAGGCCCGCGCTGAGGCGCGACGGCAGCGCGACCAGCAGAACGGCGACGGCTATCTGTGAGCCGTCATTTGGCCACCGAGGAGCGTCACTTCAGATACGCGAGCCCCGGATGGACCTGGGTGTAGCCCTCGACCAGCCTGCGGGCGACGTTCACCGAGTCGACCAGCGGGTGCAGCGCGAAGGCCTTCACGGCCGTCGTACGGGAGCCGGACTCGGCCGCCGACAGCACCTCACGCTCGACCGCCTTGACCGCGCAGACCAGCCCCGTGCCGTGGCCGGGCAACGGATCGACCGCGACGGGATGCGCGCCGTTGGCGTCGACGAGACACGGGACCTCGATCACGGCGTCCTCGTCCAGCGCCGAAAGCGTGCCCCGGTTGCGGACGTTGAGGATCAGCGTCGTCCGCTCGTCACGTGCGATGGCCCGCATCAGCGCGAGCGCCACCTTCTCGTAGCCCCCGGAGAGGTCGTCGGCCTCACGCTCCCCCGCGCCCGCCGCCTCCCGGTTCTCCGCCATGTACGTCGCCTCGCGCTCGGCGCGGGTCCGTTCCCAGGCGAGCAGGGCGGAGGCGCTGGGGTCGCGAGGGTTGCTCATCTCCTCGTAGAACGTGGCCTGTTGGTCGCGCAGGAAGGCCCCTCGGGTCTTGGCGGCCTCCTGATAGGCCCGTACGGCCTCGCGGTTGAAGTAGTAGTAGTGCAGATACTCGTTGGGAACGGCACCGAGGGACTGGATCCACTCCGTCCCGAAGAGCCGCCCCTCCTCGAACGATCCGATCAGTGCGGGGTCGACGAGCAGGCGCGGCAGTTCGTCCCGGCCGCCGATGCGGAGCCCCCGTACCCAGCCGAGGTGGTTGAGGCCGACGTAGTCGATCCAGGCGTCCTGCGGCGCGGCGCCCAGCACCCGGGCGATCCGGCGCCCGAGTCCGACCGGTGAGTCGCAGATGCCGATGACGCGGTCGCCGAGATGGCGGGACATGGCCTCGGTGACGAGCCCGGCCGGATTGGTGAAGTTGATGACCCAGGCGTCCGGCGCCAGCCGCGCCACGCGCCGGGCGATGTCGTCGGCCACGGGCACGGTCCGCAGCCCGTACGCGATGCCGCCCGCCCCGACCGTCTCCTGCCCGAGCACGCCCTCGGCCAGCGCGACCCGCTCGTCCTCGGCGCGCCCCTCCAGCCCGCCGACCCGGATCGCGGAGAACACGAAGTCGGCCCCACGCAGCGCCTCGTCGAGGTCGGTGGTGGCGGTGACCTGGGGCGCGTCGGGGATGCCGGCGGCCTGCTCGGCCAAGACCCGGGCCACCGCGGACAACCGCCCGGCGTCGAGGTCGTGCAGCACGACCTGCGTGACCCGCCCCTCCCCCCGGTCCGCCAGGAGGGCCCCGTGGACAAGGGGTACCCGGAATCCACCGCCGCCGAGAATCGTGAGTCTCACGCGGGCAGCCTACTCATCCGCGGGCATGGGACCCCGGAGCCTCAGCCGGCCCCCGCCCGTCGAGTTCCGTGGGGCCGTAGAGGGCCGCCTCCGCTCCGGTCATCAGGGCCCAGTACCGGTCCCCGTACGACCAGTGCCACCACTCCGTGGGGTAGTTGACGAGCCCGGCGGCCGTGAGGGCCGCGCCGAGGATGTCGCGGTGGGCGCCGGCCTCGGGGGTGATGTTGTCGGCGTGCGTGTAGCAGGCGCCGTCGCTCTCCTCGGGGGTCGCGTTCATCCGGGTGCCGAGGTCCAGTTCGCGCCCGTCGGCGTCGACGAGGGTGACGTCGACCGCGGCACCGGCGCTGTGCGGGGCGATCTCGGGCGGGGAGACGTAGCGGCTGGCGGCCGAGCGAATCCGTCCGGCGGACCAGTCGGGATGCTCGGCGCGCAACTGGGCGACGTACTTGTCGAAGTAGCGGCGCTGGAGGGACGGCGGACGGTACCCCTCGACGAACAACAGCCGCACGCCGTCCGACAGTTGCTCCTGCGCCTTGAGCAGCCGCCCGAGCACCCCGTCCCGCAGGTGGGTGAAGGCACCGGCGGAGTCATGCCACTTCCGGCTGTCGACCAGCAGAGGGCTGTCCCGCCGGACGTCCACGAGCCCCTCCCCGCACTCCCGAACCGGCACGGCAGCGACCCTCGGATCCGACATCAACACGATCTCAGCCATGGGGAGATGATCTCGCGGTGGCCCGGTCAACTGCTTCTGATCCGTGCGACTTTCGGCCGACTCGATTACTTCAGCGCGACCGGCCGCCACCCCTCCGACTCGATTCGTACTTGTCACCCACCAGGTCCAGCCAGCGCAACGCGCCATGATCCCGCCATGCAGAATGGCCCCCGGCCTCCACACTCACGAAGGTCTGCCATCGGGGCAGCCAGGAGACCGCCTGTCGACGCGACGGCAGCCGCCGTGCGGGTTCAGTTTCATCGTCGAACAGGCGGTGCTGGAGCGGCACACGGGCGGGGAGGACGTCACGCGGGAGCTGCTGGACCATCTGCTGGAGATGTTCGCGATCGACCGGCACTGGAACGTGCAGGTGCAGATCATGCCGCTGCGGCAGCCCGAACACCCGGGCATGGCTGGCCCGTTGCGACTGCTGGAGACTCCGGACAACCGGTGGTTCACGTACTCGGAGGGGCAGGAGAACGGCCGTCTCATCTCCGACCGGAAAGCGATCAGCGTACTTCACCAGCGATATGCGAAACTGCGCTCGCAGGCCCTCACCCCCGAGGACTCCAGAAGCGTCTCTGAGAGCTTAAGGTTTTCGTGGGTGGGGCCGGGTTTTCGGCCCTGGTGGAAAACGGTCTCGGGCGCCCGTGCCGTGGTCCTACCGCCCGGGGTCGCGTGGTGGGAGTGGCGTGGGCGTGCAGGTGGAAGCCTGCGCCGAGCACTGTAAGGACCCTGCTGGAGCGGATGCGAGGAGCGCTATGAGCAGCGGCACGTCCGAACTGGCCTGGTTCAAGAGCAGCTACAGCGGCTCGCAGGGCGACGACTGCGTGGAGATCGCCCTCTCCTGGCGCAAGTCCACCTACAGCAGTGGCAGTCAGGGCGACTGCGTCGAGGTCGCCACCTGCCCCGGCACGGTCCACGTCCGCGACTCCAAGGACAGGCAGGGGGCGCAGCTGGCGCTCTCCCCTGCGGCGTGGGGTGCCTTCGTGACGTACGCGGGGCGGGCCTGACCGAGGGAGCGGTTGTTCTGCCACTGTTCCCCTGAGCATCGCCCCTGAGTACGGACGCTGTTCCGCTCGCCGGTTCTGATCATCCGCAGAAGGTGGCCCGAAGGGCTCCGCTCGTGCGGCCGCTGAACGTGGGAACGAGAGGAAGCCATGGGTCACAAGGACACCCGGTACGCCGGACGGGCACGCGTCCTGCTGAGCGCCGCCACGGTGTGTGCTGTCGTCGCCTTGGGCGGCGTCTGGCAGTCGGCGCAGGCCGCGGACGGCGTGCAGCAGTCCGCAGAAGGCGTGACGTGGACGACCAAGTACGTCGCTCCGGGCGTCCAAGTGCGCAGCGCCACCATCGAGAACGGCGACGCCCGGCCGGTCTGGACGGTCACCGTCCAGGCCCCGGCCACGAGCCGCCTCACCGGCGCCGCGACCTGGGCGGCGGTCGGGCCGCGGTCCTGGGCCGACGACACGGCGGCGAAGTTGCGCACCGCCGGCTTCGCGCCGCGCGTGGAGACGGTGCGCTGGCCCCGCTACGCCGACACCCCGCACGGGGACATGGGTCAGCGAGTGCGCGTCGGCTCGTACGCCACCCAGGCGGACGCCCAGAGTGCCGCCACGAAGATCACCGCGGGCTTCCACCCCGCCGTCACCTGGACCGGCTACGACGCCGAGCAACCCGCCGACCGCGAGAACGTGCACGTCGCGGTCATCGACCCGCGCAGGTTCACCGGGACCGTCGAGGGCACCCATGACGGCAACGTCGCCCAGCGCGTCACCACATCGTCGGTCGCCGCGAAGCTGGGCTCCCTGGTGGGGGTCAACGCGGGCTTCTTCGTCACGTCCGACGCCGACGGCGTGCAGGGCACGCAGTCGGGCCTCAGCGCGGACCGCGGCGAACTGCAGTCGATGGCCGCCGGGTCGCGCGCGTCGCTGATCATCGCAGACGGCGGCCGGCACGTACGGGTGGCGGACCTGACGACGACCGTCACGGTACGCGCGAGCAAGGCCGTCACGTACCAGGCGCAGGGCATCAACCGGGTGCCCGGTCTCGTCCGGGACTGCGGACGACCGGGAGCGTCCCCGAGTGAACTGCCCTGGCAGGACGTGACCTGTCACGCGAGCGACGAACTGGTGCTGTTCACCGACGAGTTCGGCGCGCCATTGCCCACCGGACCCGGCACGCAGGTAGTGCTGGATGCCGACGGGCATGTGGTGTCGGCGGGTTCGCGGGGTGGCTCCGTCCCGGCGCATGGCCGGGTGCTCCAGGGCATCGGCTCGGCCGGCGACTGGCTGACGGCTCACGCCCGCACGGGACAGCGGATCGGCGTGGACGAGGATGTCCGCGACACGAACGGCAAGCGCGTGGAGCTCGACCAGGACGACAGCATCGTCAGCGCCGCCCCCACCCTCGTGACGAACGGCCGTAACCACATCGACGCGGCCGCCGAGGGCGTCCTCGACCCGAAGGACCTTTCCTTCGGCTACGCCTGGTCGAACGTCCGCCAGCCACGCACCATGGCCGGCGTCGACGCCGCGGGCAGACTGATCCTCGCCACGGTGGACGGCCGCCAGACCGACGGCAGCGAGGGCTTCACCCTCGAAGAAGCCGCCGACTTCATGCGCTCCATCGACGCCGTGGACGCCCTCAACCTCGACGGCGGCGGCTCAACCGCCATGGCGGTGGGCGGCGTTCTCGTCAACCACCCGTCGGACGCGACGGGCGAGCGCGCGGTGGGCGGCACGATCCAGGTACTGCCCGGCCGCACCGACTGACGCACGGCGCGGAGCGCGATACTCCCCGCGCCGGTGTCAACCTGATCGTGAACGCTGTACCGATCGATCACGATCGACAGCCGAACTACTCCGCGATGAGGAGGACTTCAGCGGCGCGCGCCAGTACGTCGACGGTCACGGACCCCGCCTCGATCACCTGCTCGACGGTGCTGGGCAGGCACCGGTCCCGCCCGGGGACGAACTCCGTCAGGACGACGCCGGCGTGATCGGCCGTGACCTCGTGGAGCGTCACCGGCCAGCCCTGCTCCTCAAGGACCGTGCGCAGTTCGCGCGAGCGCTCCGCGTCGACCACGTCGTCGGTGGTGCCGTGCACCAGCCACACCGGCACAGGGGGCAGGGCAGCGCCGGCGCGGAGGTCGTCGATCGGAGCGGTTCCGGTGCTGGGCGCCGATGATCCGTACAACCCGGCGATTCCCACCACCGCCTGCGGCCGCCAGTTCTCACCGAAGGCGGTGGGGTTCACGGTGGCGGCCACGGCGGCCTTGCCGCCCAGCGACCAGCCGGCGAGCACCACGCGCTCGGGATCACCGCCGAAGCCGGCCACGTTCTGCCGGACGAAGGCGACCGATTCCCTCAGGTGGGCTCGCCCGCCGTCGGGGGCGTCGGGGCGCCAGTCCGGTACCAGGACGACGATGCCCCGCTCCGCCGCGGCACGGGCCAGCGGTGCGAGGACGTCCCTCTCGTCGGGGCCGCGGCCGTGCCAGAGCAGGATCGCGGGCGCGGGCTGCGACGCGCCGGCGGGCTGATAGACGTCCATGAGCTTGCCACTGGGCCCGTACCTGAGCCCGGTCCTGACGACGACCTCCGCCACCAACGCTCCACCTCCGACTCGCACATCACCGACCACGCCAAGCTACCAACAACACGGCCCGCTGCGGCTGTTCGTACGTGGCCGCCTGCGGCGGGCGCTGTGCGGCCGTATCGAGTCCGTCGGACTTCCGGTGCTGGAACGCCCGTTGATGGTCCTCGACCCCGGACACCCCCTGGCGCCGCCGCCCCTCCCCGACGGCGTCACGATCCGCGCTCTGACCGCCGACGATCCGGCGCTGCCCGCCGCCCTCGCCCTCCCCCGCCTGGCCTTCGCAGCCGCGACCAGCACCGCCGATCGACCGGAACTGCGGCTCATCACGGAGGAGTTGACCCAAGACGGTACCGTCGAGACGGTCCGCCCCAGCCTCCGCGCCGGTCACAAGGTCCTCGTCGCCGCGCTCGCCCCGGACGGTACGCCCCTCGCCTGCGGCCACTACCACCCCGCGAACGGCACCACCGAGATCAGCGGCGTCGGCACCCTTCCCACCGCCCGCCGCCAGGGCCTGGCCGCCGCCGTCACGGCGGCCCTGGCCACCCACGCCCGCAACCACGGCGTACGCACCGTCTTTCTCGCCTACGCCGAGGACCGGGTCGCTCGCATCTATGCCCGCCTGGGCTTCCGCTCCGCGGACACCACCCTGCTCATCGCCAATCAGCCCGCTCGGTCCTGAGTACGCCGAGCCCGATCGGCGTCGGCATCGCCGTCACCGTCATCCTTGTCGGCGCCTCGTCGCCGCGACGTTCCTGCGTCCGCGCGGGACCGCCGCGCCGCGATGGCGTCGCCGGACCCTGATCCAACCTGCCCCTGCCCATCAACTACGGGCAACTCCGGGCGGGGACCGTCCGGTTGAGCCGTCATCCTCCCGCCCAACGCCCGTTCCTGGCACGATGTGCGCCCATGAACGCGAACACCCCGGGGAATCCCGCCGCCCAGGCCCTGCGTCTGGTCACGAGCCGCTTCCCGCACGCCCTGGGCGCGGTGCTGGGCGGCTCGGTCGCGCAAGGCCGCGCCTCGGCGAGCAGCGACCTGGACGTGGCCGTGCTCCTGCCGGACTCGGAGACCAGCCGCCGTGAAGTCATACGGCACGAGGGGCGGTTGGCGGAGCTGTTCCTGAACAGCCTCGACGACATACCGGAGTTCTTCGAGTGGGACCGTGCCCGTCGCCGGGGCACGGTCCTTTTCATCTATGACCAGGGGATGCCTCTGCTCGATCCCCACGGTCATCTGTCCCGAACACGCGAACAGGCGCGGGCGGTTCTCGCCGCCGGCCCTCCTCCGCTCGCCCCCGCCGAGTGGCAGCGCGGGCGCTACGGGCTCACCTGTTTCATGGACGACCTGCTCGACACCCCGCCCACCGACCGGTTCGAGCAGCTCGCGCTCGCCGACTTCACTCTGCGCGAGGCGGCACATCTCCTCACCGCGCACCACGGCGCGTGGGAAGGCATCGGCAAGTGGCTGCCGCGCAGGCTGCTGGAGGCCGACCCGGTCCGGGGCAAGGCCCTGCTGGAGGGGCATCTGGCCGTGGCCGCGCAGGCCGACCCGGCTCCGCTCGCCGCCGCGGCCGAGCAGGTTCTCGACCTTCTCGGCGGGCCGTTGCGGGAGGGGTACGTGCAGCCCTGGCCCATATGACCGGCCTGTCGGCGTGACTTCAGCGCGTGAACTCCCGTGCACCGCGAGGACATTACTCGTTTTAACTCTTGACGCCCGTCGCGACCGGGAGCACATTGACCGCACCGTGAGAGCGCTCTCAATACGTGCGCTCCACACCCCCACACCCCCGAGAGGTCCCCATGAACGAAACCTCCGGTACGCGCACCCGCACCCGTATACGCCTCCCCAGACGGAACCGTCTCCGCCGCACCCTCGCCGCCACCCTCGGCGCCCTCACCCTGACACTGGCCGCCACCCTCCCCGCGAACGCCTCCGCGCCCACACCCCCCGCCGGCTGGTCGCAGGTCTTCCTCGACGACTTCAACGGGTCGGCCGGCGCCGGTGTGAACACCTCCAACTGGCAGTACGACACCGGCACTTCGTACCCGGGTGGCCCCGCCAACTGGGGCACGGGCGAGGTGGAGACGATGACGTCGAGCACCAGCAACGTGTCGCTCGACGGCAACGGCAACCTTCAGATCACCCCGCGCCGCGACGGCTCCGGGCACTGGACCTCCGGGCGGATCGAGAGCACTCGTGCCGACTTCCAGCCCCCGGCCGGTGGCAAGTTGCGCGTGCAGGCGCGGATCCAGATGCCGAACGTGACCGGCGCCGCCGCCAAGGGCTACTGGCCGGCGTTCTGGATGCTGGGCGGCCCCTACCGGGGCAACTACCAGAACTGGCCCGCCGTGGGCGAGCTGGACATCATGGAGAACGTCCAGGGCTTCAACACCAACTGGTCGACGATGCACTGCGGCACCAACCCGGGCGGCCCCTGCAACGAGACCTCCGGCATCGGCGCCTCGACGCCCTGTCCCGGGGCGACGTGCCAGGCCGGCTTCCACACGTACGCGATGGAGTGGGACCGCTCGACCAGCCCCCAGGAGATCCGCTTCTACGTCGACGGCAGCAACTTCCACACCGTGCGGGCCGACCAGGTCGACGCGACGACGTGGGCGAACGCCACCAACCACGGTTACTTCCTGATCCTCAACGTGGCGATGGGCGGCGGCTTCCCGGGCGCGTTCGGCGGCGGTCCGGACGGGGGCACGGAGCCGGGCCACCCGATGGTCGTGGACTACGTCCAGGTGCTCCAGTCCGACGGCGGCGGCACCACTCCCCCGCCCACCGGCAACCGGGACGCCTACAGCACGATCCAGGCGGAGTCGTACGACAGCCAGTCCGGCGTGAGTACCGAGGCGACGTCGGACTCGGGCGGCGGGCAGAACATCGGGTGGCTGGCGAACGGCGACTGGGCCCAGTACAAGGGGGTCAACTTCGGTTCGACGCCCGCCACCCAGTTCCGCGCGCGGGTGGCGAGCGGCGCCCCGGCCGGGGTGAGCGGGCTGATCGAGGTGCGCCTCGACAGCCGTACGAACGCACCCATCGGCAGCTTCGCGCTCGCCAACACCGGTGGCTGGCAGGCGTGGCAGACCGTCCCGGCGAACATCAGCTCCGTGACCGGAACCCACGACGTCTATCTGACCTTCACCAGCGGACAGCCGGCCGACTTCGCGAACCTGAACTGGTTCACCTTCGGCCACTGAGCCGGGCGTACGGATCCATGGGTGGCGCCGGAGCACGTCTCCCCGGCGCCACCTTCCATGCGCCCGGCGGCCGGCCTAACTCAGCTCCGCCCGGAACGCCACCGGCGTCTGTCCGGTGTGCAGGTGGAAGAACTTGGAGAAGTTCGCCGCGTCGGGGAAGCCGATGGCCGCGCCGACCCGGCCGATCGGCATGTCCGTGTGGGCGAGGAGGCGCTTGGCCTCCAGGACGACGCGTTTGTCGATGAAGCCCTTGGGAGTCTGGCCGGTGGCGGCGCGCACCGCGCGGACGAGGGTGCGGCGGGAGTAGCCGAGAGTGTCGGCGTAGGCGCTGACGCTGTGGTTGGTGGGGAAGCCCTTCTCGACCGCGTCCCGGAAGAGGGTGAAGAGGGTGTCGCCCTGCTGCCGGGCGGCCTCGGCGGAGCTGGCCGCGAGGTGGGCCAGGCGCAGGAGGGTGGCGGTCAACGAGTGGCGCAGGACCGCGGTGTGCAGGCTCAGCGGGAGGGTCGCGGTGTCCTCGTACTCGCGTTGCAGCTGGGCGAGACAGGCGCGCAGGGCGTCGAGCTGGTCCGGGTCGGGGTGGAGCAGCGGCGGCTGGTCGTAGCGGTAGAGGCCGGTCGCCTCCACGGTTGAGCGGGGCAGGAAACCGGGCTGCATGGTGAGGACGGTTCCGCGGTACTCACTGGTGGGGGAGAAGCGGTGGACCTGTCCGGGGCGGATCCACAGCAGGTCGCCGGCCCGCGCCTCGTACTCGGCGAAGTCGATCATGTGGCGTACGGGGCCGTCGTCGAAGAGCATGACCACGTGGAAGTCGATGCGGTGGACGCGGTGCAGCGGGACGTCCGAGTGCCAGGTGCGCTCGGCCTGCATGGGGCCGATCTGCATGCCGACACCGCCGACGCTCAGGTCGACCGGGAAGGGGAAGGTTTTGATCCCTTCAGCGCCGCCTGGGGCCCCGCCCGCGCCATGCCTCGTATTGCCCGCCATGTCCTTCTCGTACCACCTTCGCCGCGCTCGGTCGCGCTCTCTTGCGCTCGGCCGCGCTCTCCTGGGAGAAGTCGCGCCGCCGGTGTCCCACTTTCACCACAGGCTGGCACACCTCGCCCTTCCCACTCAAAAGTCAGACTTTTAGTTTTGAACGCGCTCAGCCAGCAAACGTGCTTCGAACGAGGATTTCTTGAAGATGAGCCCGCAGACCTCCGACAGCTTCGAGTGGACCGACCTCGACCGGCGTGCCGTGGACACCGCCCGCCTTCTCGCGGCCGATGCCGTGCAGCAGGTCGGGAACGGGCACCCCGGCACGGCGATGAGCCTCGCTCCCGCCGCGTACACGATCTTTCAGAAGGTGATGCGCCACGACCCCTCGGACCCGGAGTGGACTGGTCGTGACCGCTTCGTACTCTCTCCCGGCCACACCTCGCTGACCCTGTACACGCAGCTGTACCTCGCCGGGTACGAGCTGGAGCTCGACGACCTGAAGGCGTTCCGCACGCAGGGCTCGAAGACCCCGGGTCACCCCGAGTACGGTCACACCGCGGGCGTCGAGACCACCACCGGCCCGCTCGGCCAGGGTGCCGCGAACGCCGTCGGCATGGCGATGGCCGCCCGCTACGAGCGCGGTCTTTTCGACCCGGACGCCCCTGCGGGCGAGTCCCCCTTCGACCACACCATCTGGGCGATCGTCTCCGACGGCGACCTGGAGGAGGGCGTCTCCGCCGAGGCCTCCTCCCTGGCCGGCCACCAGAAGCTCGGCAACCTCGTCTTCCTCTACGACGACAACCACATCTCGATCGAGGGCGACACCGCGACCGCCTTCTCCGAGGACGTGCTGAAGCGGTACGAGGCGTACGGCTGGCACACGCAGCGCATCGAGCCCGCCGAGAACGGCGACATCGACGTCCACGCGCTGTACACGGCGCTCAAGGCGGCGCAGGCTGAGACCGAGCGCCCCTCGATCATCTCGATGCGCACGATCATCGCCTGGCCGGCCCCGAACGCGCAGAACACCGAGGCCTCCCACGGCTCGGCGCTCGGCGACGAGGAGATCGCCGCCACCAAGCGCGTCCTCGGCTTCGACCCGGAGCGCACCTTCCAGGTCGACGACGAGGTCATCGCCCACACCCGCCGGGCCCAGGACCGCGGCGCCGAGGCCCGCGCGACCTGGAACAAGCAGATCGCCGAGTGGCGCACCGCCAAGCCCGAGCAGGCGCGGCTCTTCGACCGCGTCGTCGCCGGCCAGCTCCCCGAGGGCTGGGAGGACACCCTGCCGGTCTTCGAGGAGGGCAAGTCGGTCGCGACCCGTGCCGCCTCGGGCAAGGTGCTCCAGGCGCTCGGCGCGGTCATGCCCGAGCTGTGGGGCGGCTCCGCCGACCTCGCCGGCTCGAACAACACCACGATCGACAAGACGTCGTCGTTCCTGCCGACGGGCAACCCGCTGCCGGAGGCCGACCCGTACGGCCGTACCGTCCACTTCGGCATCCGCGAGTTCTCGATGGCCGCGGAGATGAACGGCATCGCGCTGCACGGCAACACCCGCATCTACGGCGGCACGTTCCTCGTGTTCTCCGACTACATGCGCAACGCCGTCCGCATGTCGGCGCTGATGCAGCTGCCGGTCACGTACGTCTGGACGCACGACTCCATCGGCCTCGGCGAGGACGGCCCGACCCACCAGCCGGTCGAGCACCTGGCCTCCCTGCGCGCCATCCCGGGCCTGAACATCGTCCGCCCGGCCGACGCCAACGAGACCGCGGTCGCGTGGGCCGAGATCATGCGCCGCCACTCCGCCAAGCCGGCGCCGCACGGCCTCGCGCTCAGCCGGCAGGGCCTGCCGACGTACCCGCTCGACGAGGACGCCGCCAAGGGCGGTTACGTCCTGCTCGACGCGTCCACCGGCACCCCGGACGTCCTCCTGATCGCCACCGGCTCCGAGGTGCAGCTGGCCGTGGCCGCCCGCGAGGCGCTGGAGGCCGAGGGGATCGGGACCCGTGTGGTGTCGATGCCGTCCGTCGAGTGGTTCGAGGAGCAGCCGCGCGAGTACCGCGAGCGCGTTCTTCCGCCGTCCGTGCGGGCCCGCGTCGCAATCGAGGCCGGGATCGGCCTCACGTGGTACCGCTACGTAGGTGACGCAGGACGCATCGTCTCCCTCGAGCACTTCGGCGCCTCCGCCGACGCCAAGACCCTGTTCGCCGAGTTCGGCTTCACCCCCGAGAACGTCGTCGCCGTCGCCCGGGAATCCCTGGCCGCCGCGCGTGCCTGATCCGATCGCCAGAAGGAAGATGAACACAGTGACCACCGAAGCCCCCGCCACCGCTGAAACCCTCCAGCGCCTGTCCGACGCGGGCGTCTCGATCTGGCTGGACGACCTCTCGCGGGGGCGGATCACCACCGGCAACCTCGCCGAGCTCATCGCGACCAAGAACGTCGTGGGCGTGACCACCAACCCCTCGATCTTCCAGGCCGCCATCGGCTCGGGCGAGGGCTACGAGGAGCAGCTCACGGACCTGGCCGTGCGCGGTGTCACGGTCGACGAGGCCGTGCGCATGATGACCACGGCCGACGTCCGGGACGCAGCCGACATCCTGCGCCCCGTGTACGACGCCACCGCCGGCCGCGACGGCCGCGTCTCCATCGAGGTCGACCCGCGCCTGGCGCACGACACGACGGCCACGATCGCCGAGGCCAAGCAGCTGGCCTGGCTGGTCGACCGCCCGAACGTCATGATCAAGATCCCGGCCACCAAGGCGGGCCTCCCGGCGATCACCGAGGTCATCGGCCTCGGCATCAGCGTCAACGTCACGCTGATCTTCTCGCTGGAGCGCTACCGCGAGGTCATGGACGCCTACCTGGCCGGCCTGGAGAAGGCCAAGGCCCGCGGCCTGGACCTGTCGCTGATCCACTCCGTGGCCTCCTTCTTCGTCTCCCGCGTCGACAGCGAGATCGACAAGCGCCTGACGGTCCTCGGCACCGACGAGGCCCTGGCCCTCAAGGGCAAGGCGGCGCTCGCCAACGCGCGGCTCGCCTACGAGGCGTACGAGGACGTCTTCTCCTCGGACCGCTGGACGGCCCTGGAGACCGCGAGCGCCAACAAGCAGCGCCCCCTGTGGGCCTCGACCGGCGTGAAGGACCCGGCGTACAAGGACACGCTGTACGTCGACGAGCTGGTCGCGCCCGGCACCGTCAACACGATGCCGGAGGCCACCCTCGACGCCACCGCCGCCCGTGGCGAGATCACCGGCGACACGGTGACCAGCCGCTACGAGCAGGCCCGCGCCGACCTCGCCGCCGTCGAGGCCCTCGGCATCTCCTACGACGAGGTCGTGCAGCAGCTCGAGGACGAGGCCGTCGCCAAGTTCGACGTCGCCTGGGTGCAGCTGCTCGACGCCGTCGCGAAGTCCCTCGACAGCAAGGGAGTTGACGCGTCGTGAGCACGGCTCCCCGCGAGAGGAAGACGGCTGCGGCCGCCGACGAGGGGACCACGCCCGCCGCCTCCGAGGAGAAGGCGCAGGCCGCGGCTCCCGCCGCGAAGACGAAGACCAAGGCGAAGCCGCCGGCGGCCAAGAAGACGGCCCCGGCCGACGTGCGGGTGCCCGACGTCGAGGTGCCCGTCGGACCGGCCACCGACTGGGCCAACCCGCTGCGCGACGCGCGCGACCGACGGCTCCCGCAGATCGCGGGGCCGTCGGGCCTGGTCATCTTCGGTGTGACCGGAGACCTGTCCCGCAAGAAGCTGATGCCGGCCGTGTACGACCTGGCCAACCGCGGCCTGCTGCCGCCGGGCTTCTCGCTGGTCGGCTTCGCCCGCCGCGAGTGGGAGGACCAGGACTTCGCCCAGGTGGTGCACGACGCGGTGCGCGAGCACTCGCGCACCCCGTTCCGCGAGGAGGTCTGGCAGCAGCTCGCCGAGGGCATGCGGTTCATCCCGGGTGACTTCGACGACGACACGGCGTTCGAGCAGCTGCGTGACGCGGTCGACGAGCTGAACGCCTCGCGGGGCACGAACGGCAACTTCGCGTACTACCTCTCCGTGCCGCCGAAGTTCTTCCCGAAGGTCGTGCAGCAGCTCAAGAAGCACGGCCTGGCCGACGCGCCGGAGGGCTCCTGGCGCCGCGCGGTCATCGAGAAGCCGTTCGGCCACGACCTGGCCAGCGCCCGCGAGCTGAACGAGATCGTGCACGAGGTGTTCGAGCCGGACCAGGTGTTCCGCATCGACCACTACCTCGGCAAGGAGACCGTCCAGAACCTGCTGGCGCTCCGCTTCGCCAACCAGATGTACGAGCCGATCTGGAACCGGTCGTACGTCGACCACGTGCAGATCACCATGGCGGAGGACATCGGCATCGGCGGCCGGGCCGGTTACTACGACGGCATCGGCGCGGCCCGTGACGTCATCCAGAACCACCTGCTCCAACTGCTGGCGCTCACCGCGATGGAGGAGCCCATCGCCTTCGACGCCGACGCGCTGCTCACCGAGAAGCTCAAGGTCCTCAAGTCCGTGCGGCTGCCGGAGAACCTGGGCGAGCACACGGTGCGCGGCCAGTACGCCGAGGGCTGGCAGGGCGGCGAGAAGGTCGTCGGCTACCTCGAGGAGGAGGGCATCGACCCCAAGTCGAAGACCGACACCTTCGCCGCGATCAAGCTGGAGGTGGACAACCGCCGCTGGGCGGGCGTCCCGTTCTACCTGCGCACGGGCAAGCGGCTCGGCCGCCGGGTCACCGAGATCGCGGTGGTCTTCAAGCGGGCCCCGCACTCGCCGTTCGACTCGACGGCGACGGAGGAGCTCGGGCAGAACGCGATCGTCATCCGCGTCCAGCCGGACGAGGGCATGACCGTACGCTTCGGTTCGAAGGTGCCCGGCACCTCGATGGAGATCCGGGACGTCTCCATGGACTTCGCCTACGGCGAGTCGTTCACGGAGTCGAGCCCGGAGGCGTACGAGCGGCTCATCCTGGACGTGCTCCTCGGTGACGCCAACCTGTTCCCCCGCGTCCAGGAAGTGGAAGAGTCCTGGAAGATCCTCGACCCGATCGAGGAGTACTGGGCGGAGAACGGCAGGCCGGCGCAGTACTCCTCGGGCAGCTGGGGACCCGAGGAGGCGGACGAGATGCTCGCACGAGACGGACGGAGCTGGCGCAGGCCATGAAGATCGACCTGACCGACACCACGGCAAGCAAGATCAACAAGGCGCTGGTGGAGGGCCGTCGGGCCATCGGCACGCCGGCGGTGGGCATGGTCCTGACGATGGTCATCGTCACGGACGAGGAGAACGCCTACGACTCGATCAGGGCGGCCGAGGAGGCCTCGCACGAGCACCCCTCGCGCACCCTGGTCGTCATCAAGCGGCACGCCCGCACCCCCCGCGACCGCACGGCCTCCCGGCTGGACGCCGAGGTCCGGGTCGGCGCGGACGCCGGTACGGGCGAGACGGTCATCCTGCGCACGTACGGCGAGGTCTCCGACCACGCCGCCTCCGTCGTGCTGCCGCTGCTGCTGCCGGACGCCCCCGTGGTCGTCTGGTGGCCGGTGAACGCGCCGGAGAACGCGGCCAAGGACGCCCTCGGCGCCCTCGCCCAGCGCCGGATCACCGACATGTACGCCGTCGAGCACCCGCTGGAAGCCCTGGAGCTGCGGGCCCGTTCCTACGCTCCGGGTGACACCGACCTCGCCTGGACCCGGCTGACCCCGTGGCGCTCGATGCTGGCCGCCGCGCTGGACCAGGCCCGGGTGAACATCACCTCGGCCGCGGTCGAGAGCGAGGCGGAGAACCCCAGCGCCGAGCTGCTCGCACGCTGGCTGGAGGCCCGCCTGGGCGTCCCGGTCGAGCGGGTCGTCACCGAGGGACCGGTCGTCACGGCCGTCCGCCTGGGCACGGCGAACGGCGAGATCGTCATCGACCGGCCCGAGGGCCCGCTGGCCACGCTGACCCTGCCGGGCCAGCCGTCGCGCACGCTCGCCCTGAAGGTCCGCCCGACCTCCGAACTCATCGCCGAGGAGCTGCGCCGCCTCGACGCTGACGAGATGTACGCCGTCGCCCTTCGGGGCGAGGGCACCGAGGAGAACTCCTGACATGCCTGACTCCACGTCCTCCGCGTCCTCGACGTCGGATCCGCGGGAGGCCCCCCGGCTGAACCGGCGGCCCCAGTGGACGGCCCTCGCCGACCACCGCGCCGAGTGGCACGCCGGCCTGCGCGAGCTGTTCGCCGAGGACCCCGCGCGTGCCGAGCGGTACACCGTGCGGGTCGGGGACCTGCTCATCGACTACAGCAAGAACCTGATCACCGACACGACCCTCGCGCTGCTCCAGGAACTGGCCACCGCCACCGACGTGTTCGGGCTGCGGGACGCCATGTTCCGCGGTGAGAAGATCAACGTCACCGAGAAGCGCGCGGTGCTGCACACCGCCCTGCGCGCCCCGCGGGACGCGGTGATCGAGGTCGACGGCGAGAACGTCGTCCCCGGCGTGCACGCCGTGCTGGACAAGACGAGCGCGTTCGCCGACCGCGTCCGCTCCGGCGAGTGGACCGGCCACACCGGCAAGCGCATCAGGAACGTCGTCAACATCGGCATCGGCGGCTCGGACCTGGGCCCCGCGATGGCGTACGAGGCGCTGCGCCCGTTCGCGGCGCGGGACCTGACGTTCCGTTTCGTGTCGAACGTGGACGGCTCCGACCTGCACGAGGCGGTGCGGGACCTGGACCCGGCGGAGACGCTGTTCATCGTCGCGTCCAAGACGTTCACCACCATCGAGACGATCACGAACGCGACGTCGGCGCGTTCGTGGCTGCTCGACGGGCTGGGCGGCGAGGAGAAGGCGGTGGCCAAGCACTTCGTCGCGCTGTCGACCAACGCCGAGAAGGTCACCGACTTCGGTATCGACCCGGACAACATGTTCGAGTTCTGGGACTGGGTCGGCGGCCGCTACTCCTACGACTCGGCGATCGGCCTGTCGCTGATGATCGCCATCGGCCCGGACCGGTTCCGCGAGATGCTCGACGGCTTCCACCTGGTCGACGAGCACTTCCGCACCGCGCCCGCCGAGGCCAACGCCCCGCTGCTGCTCGGCCTGCTGGGCATCTGGTACGGCGACTTCTTCGACGCCCAGGCGCACGCGGTGCTGCCGTACAGCCACTATCTGTCCAAGTTCACCGCCTACTTGCAGCAGCTGGACATGGAGTCCAACGGCAAGTCGGTGGACCGACAGGGCCGTCCGGTGGAGTGGCAGACCGGTCCGGTCGTCTGGGGCACCCCGGGCACGAACGGTCAGCACGCCTACTACCAGCTCATCCACCAGGGCACGAAGCTGCTGCCCGCCGACTTCATCGGCTTCGCCCGTCCGGTCGACGAGCTGAGCGATGAACTCAAGGCGCAGCACGACCTGTTGATGGCGAACTTCTTCGCCCAGACGCAGGCGCTGGCCTTCGGCAAGACGGCGCAGGAGGTGCGCGCGGAGGGCGTCGCCGAGGAGCAGGTCCCGCACCGCACCTTCAAGGGCAACCACCCCACCACCACCGTCCTCGCCACCGAACTGACCCCGTCGGTGCTGGGCCAGCTCGTCGCGCTCTACGAGCACAAGGTGTTCGTCCAGGGTGCCGTGTGGGACATCGACTCCTTCGACCAGTGGGGCGTCGAGCTGGGCAAGGTCCTCGCCAAGCGCATCGAGCCCGCGCTCACCGAGGGCGCCGAGGTGCCCGGCCTCGATCCCTCGACCACCGCCCTCGTCGCGGCGTACCGCACGCTCAAGAACGCGTAACCGCGAAACCGCAGAACGCGTAACCGCGAAACCGCGAACCGCGAAACACGCTTAGAACGCTCAGAAAGAAGTGAACTGACATGCAGCTCGGACTCATCGGCCTCGGCAAGATGGGCGGCAACATGCGCGAGCGCATCCGCCGCGCGGGCCACACCGTCGTCGGCTACGACCGCAACCCCGAGGTCTCCGACGTCGAGAGCCTGGCCGAACTGGTCGAGAAGCTCGAAGCCCCGCGTACCGTCTGGGTGATGGTCCCGGCCGGCGAGGCCACCCAGTCCGTCGTCGACGAGCTGGGCGACCTGCTCTCCCCCGGTGACGTGGTGGTCGACGGCGGCAACTCCCGCTGGACCGACGACGAGAAGCACGCCGAGGAGCTCGCCGCCAAGGGCATCGGCTTCGTCGACGCGGGCGTCTCCGGCGGCGTCTGGGGCCTGGAGAACGGCTACGCCCTGATGGTCGGCGGCGAGAAGGAGCACGTCGACCGGCTCCAGCCGATCTTCGACGCCCTGAAGCCCGAGGGCCCGTACGGCTACGTCCACGCGGGCAAGGTCGGCTCCGGCCACTTCTCGAAGATGGTCCACAACGGCATCGAGTACGCCATGATGCAGGCCTACGCCGAGGGCTGGGAGCTCCTGGAGAAGGCCAAGTCGGTGGAGAACGTGCGTGAGGTCTTCCGCTCCTGGCAGGACGGCACGGTCATCCGCTCCTGGCTGCTCGACCTCGCGGTCAACGCCCTGGACGCCGACGAGCACCTGGACCGGCTGAAGGGCTACGCCGAGGACTCGGGCGAGGGCCGCTGGACGGTCGAGGCCGCGATCGACGAGGCCGTGCCGCTGCCGGCGATCACCGCCTCGCTCTTCGCGCGCTTCGCCTCCCGCCAGGAGGACTCCCCGCAGATGAAGATGATCGCGGCCCTGCGCAACCAGTTCGGCGGCCACGCCGTCGAGGCGAAGGACTGAAGGGTCGTGGGGGACCTCATCCTGGTCCGCCACGGTGCGACGGAGTGGAGCGTGTCGGGACAGCACACCAGCTGGACCGACCTGCCCCTCACCCCTGACGGCGAGGACCAGGCCAGGTCCCTCGCTCCACTCCTGAGCGGCCGCACGTTCGCCCGCGTCCTCACCAGCCCGCTGTCCCGCGCCGTCCGCACGGCCGAACTCGCGGGCCTGACCGGGGCGCGGACCGAGCCCGACCTCCGCGAGTGGGACTACGGCGCCTACGAGGGCATCACCACCCGTGAGATCCACCGCACCCGCCCCGACTGGTACCTGTGGACGGACGGTGTGCCGCCCGGCCCGGACGCCCACCCGGGCGAGTCCCCGGCGGAGGTGGGCGCCCGCGCCGACCGCGTGCTGTCCCTCGTGGACGCGGCCCTCGCGGACGACACGGGCGATGTACTCCTGGTCGCCCACGGCCACTTCCTGCGCGTCGTGGCGGCCCGCCGCCTGGGCCTGCCCCCGGCGGACGGCCGCCTCTTCCGACTGGAGACGGGCACGATCAGCCGCCTGTCCACGGAGCACGGCCGCCCGGTGGTCGCGGAGTGGAACACCCGGCCGTGAAGGGCACGAACGACCCTGCTGCCCCCTCGGGGGCGGCAGGGTCGTTCTTTTGGTCCGTCCCGGCCCGAGTCCTACCCCTGCGGGATCCCGTACGCCCGGTCCACGGGCAGCCGCAGCATCAGGCGTCCGTCGCGGACCATCGCGGCCCGGTACTCGTCCCAGTCGGGGTGTTCGCCCTGGAGGTCGCGGTAGAGGCGGACGAGTTCCTCGACCGTCTCGTCGTGCGGGTCGCGGGCGACGGGGGTGAGCTCGGCGGTGCCCTCGGCGACCGTGTAGGCCCAGCGGTCGGGGGTGGTGACGTGGTACGAGGCGCGGGGGTCGCGGCGCAGGTTGCGGGTCTTGGCGCGGTCGTCCGTGATCGAGACGCGGATGACCCGCTCGTCGGGGTCGTAGGCGTGGATGACGTTCGACAACTGGGGGCGGCCGTCGCTCTTCAGGGTGACCAGCACCCCGCCACGGGCGTCGGAGAGCAGCTTCAGCAGGGCGTCCTGTGTGTCCTGAGTCATACCGGGATCAACGGGACCGGTCGGGCCATGCATTCCCGTGCCGCCCCTGGTCGTGTCGATCACACCTCGCCGCGACGCGGATGGCGGAGCCGCCCGGGTGGGTAGATCGGCGGGGGCTGAACCGCACCGCGGACGACGCGACCGGAGGAGAGCGATGGCACAGCTGCGGCAGGACGTCGACCCGGCCGAGGCCGGGCTGGACGCGAAGGCGCTGGACCGCCTCGACCAGGGCCTCGCCCGGTACGTCGACGAGGGGCGGCTGCCCGGCTTCCTGGTGGCGCTGGCCCGCGGCGGACGGGTCGCCCACCTCACCACGTACGGCCACCGCGATGTCGCGGCCGGTCTGCCGGTGGAGGCGGACACGCTGTGGCGGATCTACTCCATGACCAAGCCGGTCACCGCCGTCGCCGCGCTGCTCCTGGTGGAGGAGGGCCGGCTCTCCCTGGACGACCCGGTCGGCCGGCACCTCCCGGCGTTCGCGCACCCCCGCGTCTACGAGAGCGGCTCCGGGGCGGACGTACGGACCCGCCCGGCCGAGCGGCCGATGCTCGTCCGGCATCTGCTCACCCACACCGCCGGACTCACCTTCGCCTTCTACCACGCCCACCCCGTCGACGCCCTCTACCGCGCCGCCCGGCTGCACTCGTCGGTGCCGCCCGGCGCGGACCTCGCCGAGGCGATCGAGGTGTACGCGAGCCTGCCGCTCCAGTTCGAGCCCGGCACGCAGTGGAACTACTCCGTCGCCTCCAACGTGCTGGGCCGGGTCATCGAGGTGGTCTCGGGGCGGCCGCTGGACGAGTTCCTCGCCGAGCGCATCTTCCGCCCGCTGGGCATGCCGGACGCCGGACTGCACATCGTGTCCGAACAGGCGGAACGCCTCTCCGAGTTGTACGGCGAGACGGCCGAGGGCGGGATCGAGCCGATCGCCGGTCTCCCGCTGCACGGCCGCCCGCGTTTCCTGTCCGGCAGCGGCGGCATGGTCGCGTCGGCGTACGACTACCACCGCTTCATGGAAATGCTGCGCCGGGGCGGCGAGTTGGACGGGGTCCGGCTGCTCCGCCGGGAGACGGTCGCCCTGATGACCCGCAACCATCTGCCCGGCGGCGCCGACATCCACGCCTTCGGCGCCCCCGCCCACCGCGAGCCCGCCAAGAAGGGCCTGGGCTTCGGCCTCGGCGTCTCGGTGGTGACCGACCCGAGCCGCACGCCGGCCCCGGCAGGACCCGGCACGTATGGCTGGAGCGGCGTCGCCACCACCACCTTCTGGGTCGACCCGGGCCGCGATCTGACCGTCCAGTTCATGACCCAGGTACGGCCGAAGCGGCTGAAGGTGTTCCCGGAGCTGAAGCGGCTGGTGCACGAGGCGGTGGTGGACTGAGCGGGCCCCGACCCTACGGCCCTCAGGGCTCCGGGCCGCCGTCAGGACAAGTGCGCGACCGCGTCCAGATGGGGCAGGTCGTGGTCGAGCCGCTCCCGCTTGGTCCGCAGATAGGTGATGTTGCTCTCGCACGGCTCGATCAGCAGCGGGACCTGCTCGGCGACCTGGATGCCGTGCCGTACCAACGCCTCGCGTTTGCGCGGGTTGTTGGACATCAGCCGGACGGAACGGACGCCGAGGTCGTGCAGCATCGCGGCGGCGACGCCGTAGTCACGGGCGTCGACCGGCAGACCGAGGGCGAGGTTCGCCTCCACCGTGTCCAGCCCGTCCGCCTGGAGAGCCATCGCGCGCAGCTTCGCCAGCAGCCCGATGCCGCGGCCCTCGTGCCCTCTCAAGTACAGGACGACGCCGCTGCCTTCGGCGACGACCGAACGCAGCGCCGCGTCGAGCTGGTCGCCGCACTCGCAGTGCCGCGAGCCGAACGCGTCTCCGGTCAGGCATTCCGAGTGCAGCCGGGTGAGTACGCGGTCGGTGGCGATGTCCCCGTGGACCAAGGCCACTTGCTCCTCGCCCCGGTCGTGGTCCATGAAGCCGATCGCCTGGAACTTCCCGTGAACGGTGGGCAACGGAGCATTCACGACGCGTTCCACGCCCGACCGCCGTGGGGAATGCTCGCCGACTACGCCAAGGTTTTCTGTCATGATCTGGTTCCTAAGCAGAGACGAAAGGCCGTGAATAACATGAGTGGTTCGCACGCGGGTGAGCCTCAATACGTTCCGGTACGCCATCTGTTGCCGACGGACACCACGGAGGACGTCAGGGCGCGCGGGGCGGAGCTGCCCGCGCAGGTCGCCGTTCTTCCCGTCGGGAGCTTCGAACAGCACGGCCCCTTCCTTCCGCTGGCGACCGACACCCTGGTCGCCTGCGCCGTCGCCCGCGAGATCGCGGCCGCGTATCCCGTGCACCTCCTCCCTCCGGTGACCGTCTCGTGCTCGCACGAGCACGCGGCCTGGCCGGGAACGGTCAGTATCTCCTCCGTGACCCTGCACGCGGTGGTGGCGGACATCGCGGCGTCGCTGCGCCGGTCCGGCGTCGAGACGCTGGTGGTGGTCAACGGCCACGGCGGCAACTACGTCCTGGGCAACGTGGTCCAGGAGGCGTCCGCGCGCGGGGAGCGGATGGCGCTGTTCCCGGCCCCGGAGGACTGGGAGACGGCGCGGGAGCGGGCGGGAGTGTCGACCTCGCTCCTCACCGACATGCACGCCGGGGAAATCGAGACCTCCATTCTGCTGCACACGCATCCAGAAATGGTCCGCCCTGGTTATGAGTCCGCCGATTTCACCGCGGACGACCGCCGTCATCTGCTCTCCACGGGAATGTCCGCCTATACCGCATCGGGAGTCATCGGCCGTCCTTCCCTCGGTTCCGCGGATAAGGGCGAACAACTGCTGGCGAGCCTGGTCGATTCCTTCGCAGCGTATTTCACGTTGTTGGCGTCCGCGGAGCATCCGGCCGGGGGATCCGTCGACGCATCGTCCGTCGGCGTGAGGTAGGCGGGGCGGGGTGCGGCCGTACGCAGTCCGTCGTACCAGCGGGCGACGAGCACGGCCGCGCCGGGCAGCGCGGCCGCGAAGCTGAGGACGCCGTAGACCACGGCGACGGCCAGTCCGCTGCTCGCGCCGAGGCCGGCCGCGCCGAACGCCCAGGCGGTGACGCCCTCGCGGGGGCCGAAGCCGCCGATGTTCAGCGGCAGGCCCATGGCGATGAGCGCGAGCACCGCGATCGGAAGCACCGTCACGACGCCTGCCGCCGACCCGGCGACCCGCGCCGCCAGGACGAACATCGCGATGTGCCCGGCCAGCACGACGAGCGAGGACAGCGCGACGCCGGGGGCGTTGGCCCGGGACAGCAGGCCCTGGCGGGCCTCGCCGAGGGTCCGGCTCCCCCAAGCTCTCGACTTCGCTCGAGCAGGGGGGACCCCCATGGCGCCGCCGCGGTGGGAGGGCGCGCGGTTCATCCGCAGGGCGAGGACGACGGCGAGCGCGCCGAGCGCGGCAAGGGCGCCCAGTGGGGCGACAGCGCGGGCCTCGTGCCGCACCGGGGAGGGCAGGCCCAGCAGCACGCCCACGCCCACCACGGCCAGCGCGGCCTGGCCCGCGACCCGCTCCAGGACGACCGTCCGTACGCCCCGGCCCATGTCGCCGGCGCTCTGCCCGTGCCGCACGGCCCGGTGCACGTCGCCGACCACTCCGCCGGGCAGCGCCGCGTTCAGGAACAGGGCCCGGTAGTAGTCGGCCACGGCGGGCCCGAGCGGCAGCCGGATGCGCAGTCCGCGGGCGACCAACTGCCAGCGCCACGCGCTGAACACGGTGGTGACGACACCGACCCCCAGGGCGAGCAGCAGCGACACCGCGTCGATGCGCCGCAGGCCGTCCAGGAAGACGCCGGTGCCCAGCCGCCACAGCAGGACGGCGAGGATGACGACCCCGGCGACGGTGCCGAAGTGACGGCGCAGGGCGCGCAGCCCGAGACCCCGCCGACTGTCGGCCGCGGGCGCGGGCGCCGGTTCCGTCACCGCGGTCGGCGCGGTCGGCACGGAGGCCGCGCAGACGCACCGCCGTGCCGTACCGGGCCGGGTCCGCACCGCCTGCCTGTTCATGACGCCCCGTCCGTCGGCCGGACCAGCGCGAACAGGTCGACGTGATGGACGACGACGCTCAACTCCCCGGCCGCACAGGCGTCCAGGCGCTCCTGGAGGTAGCGGTCGGCGGCCTCGCGAAGTTCGGGGCGCTGTTCGACGGCGGCGCCGACCCAGCCGCGCAGCCACTGCTGGGTGAGCGCGGCCTTGCCAGGGCCCAACTCCCAGTCACTGGGCCGGAGTTCCACCGTCGCCCCGCGGAGGACGAAGGCCTCGCGGGCCGCCGTCACCGCGTCGGGTCCGAGCAGGCCGCTCCGTCGCTGGTGGGCGTTGAACGCCTCGGTGATCTCGGCGTCCAGCGGGTGGGCGGGGGTGAGCTCGACGCGGCCGGCGACGGAGAGGGTGAGCAGCGCCGGGCAGTCGGCCCCGACGCAGGCCTCGGCGAGTATCCCGACCTCCTCGCGGGTGAGGACGTCGAGCAGTGCGGACGCGGTCACCAGGGAGGCGCCGGACAGCGCGTCCGGGGTCAGCCGGGCCACGTCGCCGCGGCGCGTCTCCACCGTGATCCGGCTGCCGTCGGCGGCGGTGCGCGGGGAGGCGACGGCGGCGAAGTGCAGGAGGTAGGGGTCGCGGTCGTGCAGGACCCAGTGCTGGGCGCCGTCCAGCCGCGGGGCGAGCCAGCGGCCCATCGAGCCGGTGCCGCAGCCCAGGTCGTGCACGACGAGGGCGCCTTGACGCGGGGGTGCGTCCGGTGCGGCGAGATGGGCGCGGAGCGGCGTGAGCAGGTCCGTGGAGCGCGCGGCGGCGTCGGCCGTCTCCCGCAACTCCAGCCATTCGGGCGCGTACCGGGGCGTCTCGTCGGCCTCGCCGCCCTCCCGCAGCCGTACGGCGGGCCGCTCGCCGGGGCGCGTGACGGGCCCGGCGCCGTCGATCACCTGCTCGCCGGGCAGGCCGGTCGGCTGGTCCGGAGTCGAAGGGTGCTTCGACGCGGAGTCCGTCATCTCCGGCCCCCCTTTCTTCGGTCCGAGGTCGCTCGCCCGCATGCCGTTCACGCCGCCCTCTGGGGTTCGTCCGGCAGCCGCCGCAGGACTCCGGCGATGGTGCGGGCCGTCGTCGCCCAGCCGCCGAGCGCGGAGCGACGGCCGCGGGCGGCGGCCTTGAGGCGGCGGCGTACGTCCGCCTCGCCGAACCAGCCGCGCAGTTCGGCGGCGAGGGCGGCGGGGTCCTCGGGCGGGACGAGGATGCCGGGCACCCCGCCGTCGGGGGCGCGGCCGAGCGCCTCGGGCAGTCCGCCGACGTCCGTCGCCAGCACCGGGATGCCGCGCGCGAGGGCCTCGGTGACGGCCATGCCGTACGTCTCGGCGTAGGAGGTGAGGACCATCAGGTCGGCGACGGCGAAGCTGGCCTCGAGGGCGGCGCCGGAGCGTGGGCCCGCGAGGTGCAGGCGGTCCGTCAGGTCGTATTTCTCGATGAGGGAGCGCAGATGGGCGACGTACTCGGGGTCGTGGCCGAGCCCGCCGACACACGTGCAGCTCCACGGCAGGTCGCGGACCTCCGCGAGGGCCTCCACCAGCCGGTGCTGTCCCTTGCGCGGGGTCACCGCGGCGACGCACAGCAGACGCGAGACGCCGTCGGTGCCGGGGGCGAGGGGCGCGATGTCGGCGCCGGGGGTGGCGACATGGACACGGTCGGGGGCGAGGCCGTGGTGGGAGACGAGGCGGCGGGCCGCCCAGTCGCTGGTGGCGAGGACCGCGGGGACGGCGCGCAGGACGTTGCGTTCGCGGGCGTCCAGGTCGGCAACCTCGGCCGGTTCGAGTCCCGTCTCGTCGCCGAGCGGGAGGTGGACGAGGACGGCGGTCCGCAGTCGCCGCGCCTCGGGGACCACGATCTCGGGGACGCCGCAGGCGACCAGCCCGTCGAGGAGGACGACCGCGCCGTCCGGCAACGCCCGCAGCGTGCGGGCGAGTTCCTCGCGGGCGGCCGCGTCGGGCCGGGGCCACGATCCGGCGACGGGATGCTGGGTGACCTGCCAGCCGAAGCCGGGCAGGTCGAAGCAGAGCCGCCGGTCGTAGGCGTTGCCGCCGCTGGGCGCGGCCGCGTCGTGGACACCGCCGGGCAGGACGAAGTGCAGGGTACGCAGCGACATGGGGACGATCCCGGAGTGGTGACGGCCGGCCGTGCGCGGGGCCGGTACGGAGCTCAGCGGCACGGAGTTCGACGGTACGGAGTTCGAGGAGGGGGCCCGTTCGACGGTCAGGTCGGTCACAGGCCACGCTCGTAGCTCGCCCACGCGACGTGGGACTCGTGCAGGGTGACCGCGAGCCCCGCGAGGCCCTTGGCGCCCTCGCCCAGCGCGCCCTTCTCGATCCGCTCGGCGAGCCGGTCGGCGATGACCTTGGCCAGGAACTCCGTGGACGTGTTGACGCCGGCGAAGTCGGGCTCGTCGTCGAGGTTGCGGTAGTTCAGCTCGGCGACGACGGCGCCCAGTTCCTGCGTGGCCAGTCCGATGTCGACGACGATGTTGTCGTCGTCCAGCTGCTCACGGCGGAAGGTGGCGTCCACGAGGAACGTGGCTCCGTGCAGCCGCTGCGCGGGCCCGAAGACCTCGCCGCGGAAGCTGTGGGCGATCATGATGTGATCGCGGACGGTGATGCTGAACAACGGACGACCCTCCAGGTGCGGCGCGTCTGGTCCCCCGCTCTTCCCTGCCGGGGGATGCCGAGTAGTACGGCTCTTCGCTTCCCCGTGTTCAGCCCTCTCTCACCCTTTTCTCTCAGGTCAGGCGTACTTGACCCGGTGGCAGAGGGCCGGGATCTCGCCCGAGGCGAGCCGGGGCATCACCTCCGGGAGCTCCTCGAAGCCGCACTCACCCGTGATCAGCGCGTCCAGCGCCGGGTCGGCGAGCAGGTCGAGGGCGAGGGCCAGCCGGTCGGCGTAACCGCGGCTCGCGCGGCGGGCCGGGGAGACGGTGCCGACCTGGCTGCTGCGGACGGTGAGGCGGCGGGAGTGGAAGGCCTCGCCGAGCGGGAGGCTGACGCGCCGGTCGCCGTACCAGCTCAGTTCGAGGACGGTGCCCTCGGGGGCGAGGAGTTCGAGGGAGCGGGCGAGGCCCTGTTCGGTGGCGCTGGCGTGGACGACCAGGTCGCGGTCGCCGAGGGCGTCCTCGGGGGCAGCGAAGTCGATGCCGAGCGCCTCGGCGGTCTTGGCGCGTTCCGGGTCGGCATCCACGAGTTGGAGCCGTACGCCGGGGAAGCGGGCGAGCAGCGCGGCCACCGAGCAGCCGACCATGCCACCGCCGACCACCGCGATGCGGTCGCCGACGAGGGGGGCCGCGTCCCACAGGGCGTTCACGGCGGTCTCGACGGTCCCGGCGAGGACGGCCCGTTCGGCGGGGACGTGGTCGGGCACGGGGGTCACGGCGCTCACCGGTACGGCGTAACGGCTCTGGTGCGGATACAGGCAGAAGACCGTCCGCCCGACCAGCTCCTCGGGCCCTTGCTCGACGATCCCTACGCTGAGGTACCCGTATTTCACGGGCCCCGGGAAGTCGCCCTCCTGGAACGGCGCCCGCATGACGGCCTGTTGACTCTCTGGAACGCCGCCGCGAAAGACGAGCGTCTCCGTCCCCCGGCTCACCCCGGAGTACAGCGCGCGCACCAGCACCTCGTCCGCGCCGGGTTCCGGAACGGTGACGTCACGCAGCTCGCCGTGGCCCGGGGAGCGGAGCCAGAACGCCCGTGCGGAGCGGTTCATCGACATCCTCCTGAACAATCGGGAAGTTGGTCACGTACCGAGATGTGCACAGGCCGCGCAGAGTACGCGGCGTTGATCGACTCTGTCACTCGGCCGGAGGGTGTTCGGTGGCCCTGAACAACACTTACGACACGAGGCCGGTCCTCCAGGAGCCTGCGGTGGGAGCGGGCGTGCAGATCCTGCTGCTGGCCCTGCTCGGCACGGCGATCGGCATGGGCACCGCGGGCTGGCTCACCGGACTCACCTTCGCGTTCGCCACCTGGGCGGTCCTCACCCGCGCCCTGCACCGCTCCGAACTGCGCTCCTTCGGCCCCGCCAACCGCGTCACCCTCGGCCGGGCCACCCTGGTCGGCGGCGTGACGGCCCTGGTAGCCGACTCCTTCGAGAGCTCACCGCCGGTCACCCTGCTGGTCGGGCTCACGGCGGTGGCCCTCATCCTCGACGGCGTCGACGGCAAGGTCGCCCGCCGCACCAACACCTCGACCGCGCTCGGCGCCCGCTTCGACATGGAGGTCGACGCGTTCCTGATCCTGGTGCTGAGCGTGTACGTCGCCATGCAGCAGGGCCCGTGGGTCCTGCTGATCGGCGCGATGCGCTACGCGTTCGTCGCCGCGGCCCGCGTCGCCCCGTGGCTCAACGCCCCGCTCCCCCCGTCCTTCGCCCGCAAGACGGTCGCCGCCCTCCAAGGCATCGCCCTCCTCCTGTCCGGCGCGGAACTGCTGCCGCAGACGGCCAACGTGGTGGTGGTGCTGGTGGCACTGGGGTCGCTGGTGTGGTCGTTCGGGCGGGATGTGGGGTGGTTGTGGCGGACGTCCGCCTCCTACGCCCCCGCCCCGGAAGCCAGCCCCACGAACCGCGCCCACGCCTCGCGCCCGACGGTGAGTACGGGGGCGTAGGGGGGGCCGCCGCTTGCAGGCGACGGCGGTCCAGGCGCCGCGGCTCGCAGGGCAGGCGGATGACGTACCCGTCTCCACCTGCCCCGGACGCGAGGCTCACGTGAATTCCGGGAGCTTCTGTAATTCCGTCAGGCGCGGTTCAGGCGAACGGCGATGCCGTGACCGACCGCCAGATAAACGACCGCCGGAAGGCCACAATTGAGGACGACGCGTAGGCCCTCTGTGTCCATCGTGAAAATGTCCTGAGCCCACCCGGACAGCCAGTCCGCGGCACCGTGCACGAAGCCGACGAATACATTCCCCTGGTTCGCGTCGAGCAGGAAGAGCAGGATCCACAGGACCAGGAAGCCCGCCGCGATGTCGGCGATGGTGGAGATCACCAGGGCCATCCGCCGTGCGGTGTGCGGGTCGCGCACGGGCCGCTCCGGGGCCGGCGGCGGGGGCGGGGGTGGCGGCGCCGGCTGTTCGTATGCGTGATACCCGGGGCCCGGGTCGTAGTTGCTCACTGGAATTCCGATCTGACGCTTGACTTCTGTCGACAGGGCGCCCGCGAGCGAGAAACAGCTCGCGGACAGCTACCCCCTTCTTCCTTCTCCTGCGTCGCGCAAACGCCCGCGCGTTACACCCGTCGCCGACGTCGCAAAACGTTGCTCGCCATTCATGGACGCGTGCCCAAATCGTTGTTGCCGGGGGCATATTGCGGACGAGACGGAGAAATCGACACCCTCTCCCGTCACCCTCTCACGAGTGACGTAGATCACATTCCTAGCGGTATCTGAAACACACTGTCACAGGTAAGTTGCGGCACGAGGAACGGCATGAACCGGCGGTAACCCCCGGCGGTGGAGCGGACAGAGGGAGACGGAGATGGAGCAACGGCATGTCGATGTGCTGATCATCGGCGCGGGGCTGTCCGGCATCAGCGCCGCCTGCCATCTGGCCGAGGCGAACCCCGGGAAGTCGTACACGATCCTGGAGCGGCGCGGGCGCGTCGGCGGCACGTGGGACCTCTTCCGCTACCCGGGCATCCGCTCGGACTCGGACATGTACACCTTCGGCTACCGCTTCCGCGCCTGGCACGGCACCAAGGTCCTGGCCGACGGCCACGACATCCGCCGCTATGTCCAGGAGACCGCCGACGAGTTCGGCGTCTCCGAGCACATCCGCTTCGGGCGCAAGGTCGTCAAGGCGAACTGGTCGAGCGAGGCCGGGCGGTGGACCGTACAGGCCCTGGACGAGGCCACCGGCGAGACCGAGGTCCACACCTGCGACTTCCTCGTCAACGCCACCGGCTACTACGACTACGACGCCGGCCACCGCCCCGGCTTCCCCGGCGAGGAGCGCTTCGGGGGGACCCTCGTCCACCCGCAGCAGTGGCCCGAGGACCTCGACTACCGCGGCAAGCGCGTCGTCGTCATCGGCAGCGGTGCCACCGCCATCACGCTGGTGCCCGCGATGGCCGCCGACGCCGCGCACGTCACCATGCTCCAGCGCTCGCCGACGTACATCATGACGCTGCCGCACCACGACCCGGTCTCGGTCCTGATGCGCAAGGCGGGCCTCCCGGCCGACGTCGTCTACCGGTTCGGACGGTCGCGCAACATCGCGCTCCAGCGCGGCCTGTACGCCCTGTGCCGCTCCGCGCCCGGCGTCATGCGCAAGGTGCTGCTCGCGGGCGTGCGCGCCCAGGTCGGCAAGAGCGTCGACATGCGCCACTTCACCCCGTCGTACAAGCCCTGGGACCAGCGGCTGTGCGTCGTGCCCGGGGGCGACCTGTTCAAGGCGCTGAAGAGCGGTGAGGCGTCCGTGGTCACCGACCACATCGACACGTTCACCGAGACCGGCATCAGGCTGAAGTCCGGCGAGGAGATCCCGGCGGACATCGTCATCACCGCGACCGGTCTGCGCGTGCAGCTCGCCGGGGGCGCCGAACTCGAGGTGGACGGCCGTCCGATCGCCACCCGGGACCACGTCATCTACAAGGGCGTCATGCTCGACGGCGTCCCCAACCTGGCGATCGTCCTCGGCTACACCAACGCCTCCTGGACGCTCAAGGCCGACATGGCCGCCGAGTACGTCAGCAAGCTGCTCACGTACATGGACCAGCGGGGCGTCACCCAGGTCACCCCCATCGCCACGGACGCGGACCGCGCCGCGGAGTCCGCGATGGGCGACTCGCTGTCCTCCGGATACATCGCCCGCGGCGACGCCGTGATGCCCCGGCAGGGCACCCGCGCGCCCTGGAAGATCTGGAACAACTACTACCGGGACCGCCGCGCGCTGCGCCGCTCCCCGATCGACGACCCCGCCCTCCGCTTCGCCCGCCGGGCCGCCGCTCCGACGGTCGAGCCGGCCGCCGATCAGCACGACCCGGCCCACGTGGCCTGACCGTTTGACCCTCCGCCGGATCGAGGACCGCGATGACCAGGCAGCAGACCTACTCCGAGGTGCTCCAGACCCTGTCCGAGGGCTCGGTGCACGTCCACTTCGACGCCTTCACCGACATCGACTGGGACAACCCCGACTTCGCCGTCGACCCCCAGGACCCCCGCTGGGTGCTCCCGGAGGCCGACCCGCTGGGCGGCCACCCCTGGTACAAGGAGCAGTCGCCGGAGCGCCAGGCGGAGATCGGGCTGTGGCGCTTCGCCAACGTCGCCAAGGTGGGCATGCAGTTCGAGAACGTGCTCATGCGCGGGGCGCTCGACTACGTCTTCCATCTGCGCAACCAGAACCCGGAGTTCCGGTATCTCACGCACGAGATCACCGAGGAGACCCACCACACCCAGATGTTCCAGGAGTACGTCAACCGCTCCGGCGTCGACGTGCACGGCGGGCGCCGCTCGTTCCGTGCGGTCAGTCGCTTCCTCCCGCTGGCCGGTTCGCTGTGGCCGGAGGTGTTCTTCACCGGGGTGCTGGCCGGCGAGGAGCCGATCGACCACATCCAGAAGGCGATCCTGCGCTCGGCCGAGGAGGGCCACCCCCTGCTGCGGCGGATCATGCAGATCCACGTCGCCGAGGAGGCCCGGCACATCTCCTTCGCCCACGAGTTCCTGCGCGAGAAGGTTCCCGGGTACGGGAAGGTGCGCCGGGGCGTGCTGTCGGTGATGTTCCCGCTGACGATGCGTGTGCTGGGCGACGTCATGGTCATCCCGGACAGGAAGACCGCGCAGAAGATGGGCGTGCCCCACTGGGTGATCAAGGACATCTTCTGGAAGTCCGCCGAGGGGCAGAAGATGCTGCGCGACCTCTTCGCGGACGTGCGCATGCTCGCCGAGGACATCGGCCTGATGAACAAGGCCTCCCGGCGGGTGTGGAAGCTGCTGCGCATCGACGGGCGCCCGTCCCGCTACCGCAGCCAGCCCGCCTCGCTGGCCGCCTGACCGAGCCGCCCGCGCTGTCCGATCCGCGCCCTAGCCGTCCGCCCCGTCCGGACCCGCCTGAGCCGCCTGAGCCGCCTGAGCCGCCTGAGCCTCCCGAGCGAAGAAGCCTGAGATGCCCTACGTCGTCACCCGGTCGTGCTGCGCCGACGCATCCTGCGTACTGGCCTGCCCGGTCAACTGCATTCACCCCGCCCCCGGGGAACCCGGCTTCGCCGAGGCCGAGATGCTCTACGTCGACCCGCGCGCCTGCGTCGACTGCGGCGCCTGCGCGACGGCCTGCCCGGTGGACGCGCTCAAACCGCACACCAAGCTCTCGGCGGCCGAGCAGCCGTTCCTCGACCTCAACGCCGCCTACTACGAGGGCGATCCGCACCCGGTCCGTACGCCGCTCGCGCTGGTTCCCAGGCAACGACGGCTTCCGGCGGGCGAGTTGCGGGTCGCCGTGGTCGGGGCGGGCCCGGCCGGGCTGTTCACCGCCGACGAGCTGCTGAAGCATCCGGGCGTGCACGTGACGGTGTACGACCGGCTGCCCACGCCGTACGGTCTGGCGCGCGCGGGGGTCGCGCCCGACCACCAGGACACCAAGCAGGTCATCCGGCTCTTCCAGGCCATCGAGGGCCAGCCCGGCTTCTCGTACCGGCTGAACGTGGAGATAGGCAAAGACCTGCTCCACGAGGACCTGATACGCGATCACCACGCCGTGGTCTACGCCGTGGGTGCCGCGACCGACCGGCGGCTCGGCATCGACGGCGAGGAGCTGCCCGGCAGCGTCTCCGCCACCGACTTCGTGGCCTGGTACAACGGCCACCCCGACCACGACACCGCCTCGTACGCGCACGAACTCGCCGGTGAGCGGGCCGTCGTCGTCGGCAACGGCAACGTCGCCCTGGACGTCGCGCGCGTCCTGACGGCCGACCCGGCCGCCGTCGCCCGCACCGACATCGGCGACGGCGCGCTGGCGGCGCTGCGCGACAGCCGGGTCCGTGAGGTGGTCGTGCTCGGCCGGCGCGGCCCGGCGGAGGCCTCGTTCACGATGCCCGAGCTGCTGGCCCTTGCGGCGTTGGAGGAGGTGGACGTCACCGTCGAGGGCTGGCCGGAGGGGCTGGCCGCGGACGCGTCCGCCAGGACCGAGCTGCTCGCCCTGCTCGCCGCGCGCACCCCGACGCCGGGCCGGCGCCGCATCGTCCTGCGCTTCCTGACCACGCCGACGCGTGTACTCGGCGGCGACCGCGTGACGGGGCTGGAGGTGGCCCGTACCGAGCTGCGTACGGACGAGGACGGCACCGTACGGGCCGTACCGACCGCCGACACCGAGGTCATCGAGACCTCGCTGGTCCTGCGCTCGGTCGGCTACCGCGCCCGACCGATTCCGGGGCTCCCCTTCGACGCGACGAGGGCGACGGTTCCTCATGAGCGGGGCCGTGTCGAGCCGGGCGTGTACGTCGCCGGCTGGATCAAGCGCGGGCCCACCGGGTTCATCGGCACCAACAAGTCCTGCGCCGAGGAGACGGTGACCGCCCTCCTCGACGACTTCGAGGCGGGTCGGCTCACCGTTCCGGCGTACGGCGGCTCCGGCGCGGGTACGTCGGTGACGGCGGCGCCCGCCGACGCCGTGGGACTCGACGGCTGGCGGGCGATCGACCGGGCCGAACGCGCGGCGGGCGCGCTCCAGCAGCGCCCCCGCGTCAAGCTCACGGACCGGAGCGCCCTGCTCGACGCGGCGCGTCCGCCCAAGGAACGCCGACTGCTGTCCCTGACCGTCCTGCGCCGCTCCTGACCAGGCTCCGCCCCGCCAGACCACCGCCCGTCCTCTCACGACAGGAACCGCACCTTCATGGAAAGTGCCCTGTACACCGCCGACCACGAGAACTTCCGCGACACCGTGCGCACCTTCGTGGAACGCCACATCGCCCCCTTCCACAAGCAGTGGGAGGACGACGGCATCGTCCCGCGCGAGCTGTGGACCGAGGCCGGCAAGCTGGGGCTGCTGGGCACGGACGTGCCGGAGGAGTACGGCGGCGGCGGTGTCGACGACTTCCGCTACAACGCGGTGATCAGCGAGGAGCTGGTGCGCGCCGGCGCCTCCGGGGTCGGCTTCGTGCTCCACAACGACATCGTGGCGCCGTATCTGCTCAAGCTCGCGAACGAGGAGCAGAAGCGGCGCTGGCTGCCCGGCTTCTGCTCCGGTGAGCTGATCACGGCCATCGCGATGACCGAGCCCGGCGCCGGCAGCGACCTGCAGAACATCCGCACCACGGCCGTGCGCGAGGGCGACCACTACGTCGTCAACGGCTCCAAGACCTTCATCACCAACGGGATCAACGCCGACCTGGTGATCGTCGTGGTCAAGACCGACCCCGACAAGGGCGCCCACGGCACCAGCCTGCTGATGGTCGAGCGGGGCATGCCCGGCTTCGAGCGCGGCCGCAACCTGGACAAGATCGGGCTGAAGGCGCAGGACACCGCCGAGCTGTTCTTCGACGACGTGCGCGTGCCCGTGGCGAACCTGATCGGGGAGGAGAACTCCGGGTTCGTCCACCTGATGAACGCCCTGCCCCAGGAGCGGCTGTCCATCGCGGTGGTGGCCGTGGCGGCGTGCGAGCGGATCTTCGAGACGACGCTGGAGTACTGCAAGGAGCGCACGGCCTTCAACCGGCCGATCGGCTCCTTCCAGGCCAACCGTTTCGCCCTGGCCGAGATGGCCACCGAGATCCAGATCGCCCGCACCTTCCTGGACCGATGCGTCACCGTGCACAACGAGGGCGCCCTGTCGGTCTCGGACGCGGCGATGGCCAAGTGGTGGACGACCGAGCTCCAGAAGCGGGTCGTGGACACCTGCCTGCAGCTGCACGGCGGTTACGGCTTCATGAGCGAGTACCCGGTCGCCCAGGCCTATCTCGACAGCCGGGTGCAGACGATCTACGGCGGTACGACCCAGGTCATGAAGGAGATCATCGGGCGCTTCCTGGGCGTGTGAGCGCCTGCCCAGGGAGGGTGGGCCAGGACACCGGCATATGTCTGCGACGACGTAGGTGACGTTAGGCGAGGCAGGGCGTCGCAGGCATATGCCCGAAGTTATGCTGATGAGATGGCGGATACCACGAACACGAGGGCGGAGGCCGACGGGCGTTCGACGCGCTGGAACGCACACAAGGCCAAGCGCCAGATCGACCTGATCGACGCCGCCGTGGCCGCCATCGAGGAGGAGGGCCCCGGGGTCGGCGTCAAGCAGATCGCCGAGCGCATCGGGCTGCCGCGGTCCGTGGTGTACCGGCACTTCAAGGACCGCGCCGACCTCGACGAGCTGATCCGGGAGCGCATCGTCGCCTCGCTCATGGCCGAGCTCGCGCCGACGCTGGAACCCGACGGCACGGTCATGACGTCGATCCGCCGCATCATCCACGCCTACCTCGACTGGATCGGCCGCAACCGCCGGCTGCACGCCTTCCTCGGGACGGACGCCTGCGCCCCCGGCGACGGCTCCGGTGTGGTCGCGGGCACCAAGGCGGCGATCGCCGTGCAGCTGGGCAAGCTGTTCGCGGCCGTGCTGACCCACCTGGAGAAGGACGCGAGCCTGGCGGCGCCGACGGCCTTCGGGCTCGTCGGCTTCGTCGACGCCACGGTCAACAGCTGGCTCGCCGACAAGCAGCCCCGATTGAGGAGCGCCGAACTGGCCGACTTCCTGGCCTGCTCGATCTGGTCGGTGCTGCACGGCAATCTCGGGACGCTGGGCGTCGAGATAGCTCCAAACCAGCCCATCTCGGAGCTGCTCGACCGGCGGGGGTGACTGCTCGGGGACGGGGCCCGGGGCTCGTTCGGGCACGCCCGAGGCGCGGGAGCGTACCGGCGCTGCCGCTGTCCGGTCAGCCGGCCTTGGCCGGGTCCGTTCCGAACAGGGTGGCGGCCTGGGCCGCGCCGCATTTCCGCTGTTCGTCGGCCGGGGCGGCCCACAGGGGTATGAGGCGTGACGCGGAGGCGGCGGAGTCCATGCGCAGGTAGTGGCAGACGCCGTTGATCCGCAGGGCGACGACGTACACGTCACCACCGTGGGCGCGGCCGGAAACGACCGTCACCGCGTCACGGGCGCCGACCAGCCGCTTGTCCTTCAGGAAGTCCATGGCTTCCCGCCGGTCATGCGAATAACCCGCCGCGCTCAACTCGCGGTACGCGGACGGGCCGACGGGCTGCCGCGCCAGCAGCGCACCCATCTCCGCCACCGGGCTGCCCGGCTTCCCGTCGGTCCGTGAAGCCGGGCAGCTCGTCGTGGACTGCTTCACGCTGTAGGCGCCGATCCCGAAGGTGTAGCGGTAGCAGCGCACGGGGTAGGCGTCCGCGACGACGGTCTTTCCGCCGGTCGCGCTGGGCGGTACCAGCCCCAGCATCACCGTGTCCGTATGCACCTCGGCACCGCCCTCCCCCACCTCGGTCCGGGCGCTGAGCACCACTCCCCCGTGCGCCTCGACCTGCGCGACAACCGTGCCCTCGGTGAACTGACCGCCGTACGGGTGCCCCGGTGAGTAGAACCCCGCGGTCAGATCCCGCCGCAAGTCCTCGGCGACGTCTGCACCCTGAGCGTCGACGGCCGACGTGCCCGGTGCCGTGACCCGCTGCCAGAGCAAGGTGCCGGCCACCCCCATGGCCCCGGCGACGAGCCCGGTCACCACGAACAGCACCACCCACGTCAACCTGGTCATCTCACCCCCTCGCCGAGCTGCCGGTCAGAGTCCTGCGACAGGTCGAGATCCCGGGCGTCGATCCGCGCGTCCGGATCGGTCAGCGCGCCCCTCAGCTGGTCGGCGACTTTCAACGATGACCCCTTGATCCCCGCCCGAGAACGGACTCGTCGATGATGTTTCAGATGATGGCAGGGACCACTGACAACGCTCCCCACGCGGCACTGCCACCCGCGCCCGCTTCGGCTGGATTGGTCCTACGTCGAGGCGCGGCCCGCTGCTAGCGTCGGCGCGAACGGGGAAACAGGGGGCAGGGGCGAACGATGACGGCGACCGAAGTGTTCGATCTGGTGGCGTTGGGCGAGGACTTCGTCCGCGACCCCTATCCGGTGTACGCGGCGCTGCGCGAACGCGGACCCGTGCACAGGGTGCGGATTCCGGAGGGCGCGGAGGCCTGGCTCGTCGTCGGGTACGAGGCCGGGCGCGCGGCGCTCGTGGATCCGCGGCTGTCGAAGCAGTGGAAGAACGCGTCGCCCTCGTTCCCGATCTCCAGCCCGTCGGCCGGCCCCCACATGCTCAACTCCGACCCACCGGACCACGAACGCCTGCGCAAGCTGGTGGTACGCGAGTTCACGCCGCGCCGCATCGATCAACTGGGGCCGCGCGTAGCGCAGATCACCAACGAGCTGCTGGACGCGATGGCGGCCCGCCCGGACAGCCGGGCGGACCTGGTCGAGGCACTCTCGTTCCCTCTCCCGATCTCCGTGATCTGCGAGTTGCTCGGAGTGCCGATGCTGGACCGGGCGGCGTTCCGCGCCTGGACCGGCACGATCCTCTCCGACCCCGACGCCCGGGTACGGAAGGCGGCGACGGGCGAAATGGCCGCGTACCTCACCGACTTGCTGGAGCGCAAACGCCAGGCGCCGGGCCGGGACCTGATGAGCGGCCTGATCCGCACCACCGACGAGGACGGCGACCGGCTCTCCGCGCACGAACTGCTCGGCACGGCCTGGCTGCTGCTGGTCGCGGGGCACGAGACCACGGTCAACCTGATCTCCAACGGCGTCCTGGCCCTGCTGACCCACCCCGACCAACTCGCCGCGCTGCGTGAGGACATGTCCCTCATCGACAACGCGGTGGAGGAGATGCTTCGCTACGACGGCCCGGTGGAGACCCCGACGTTCCGCTTCACCACGGCACCGGTCGAGATCGGCGGCACCGTCATCCCGGGCGACGGCCAGCTCGTCCTCGTCGCCCTGGCGGACGCCAACCACGACGCGGCCCGCTTCCCCACCCCCGACCACTTCGACATCCGCCGCGCCGCGGGCGGCCACGTCGCCTTCGGCCACGGCATCCACTACTGCCTGGGCGCTCCCCTCGCCCGCCTGGAAGCCCGCATCGCCATCCGCACCCTGCTGGACCGCTTCCCCGACCTGACCCTCGACGCCCACCCGGCCGCCCTGACCTGGAGGCCCGGGATGCTGATCAGGGGGCCGGTGGGACTGCCGGTGCGGTGGGGGACGTAACGCCCGACGGCTTCCGGCGCCGACGGCGTCGCGCCAGCGGCGGAAGCGCGCCTGGCCCCGGTGCCACGGTCGGAAGGCGGCGTGCCTCGCCCGCCACTTGACCCCGTTGTCCACGAGATGCCGGATCGCATCGGAGGCATCATGTCCCTCAGCACCCATCGCGAGCGCGATCCGGGAGACGCTCTCCGGTACGGACGCCCGTCACCTCTGGACTCCCTGCTCTATCACGACCCCTCGATGGTCATCGGAGCGCTGCTTCACTTCCGCGGCACGCCCCCGCCTCTGCAGGCACTGACGGAGCATGTCCTCCAACGCCTCGACCAGGTTCCGCCCCTGTCCTTAGCCATGAAGGGGCGCGGGCTACAAGCCCGCTGGCACCGGGTTCGCCCCGAGGTCGGCCATCACATCCGCAGTCAGACCGTGCCCGCCGGCCGGAGCACGCACGATGTCGTCCGAGAACTGGCCAGGGCCCCCTTCGCCCCGGGCGAGCCGCTCTGGGACCTGACGCTGCTGCACGCAGATGCCCCCGACCGCTATGCCGTCCTCTACCGAGTGAGCCACGGGCTGCAGGACGGGGGCGGATTCATCCACACCCTGGAAACCCTCTTCAGCCCCACCACCATCCCGCGCGACCAGTGCTCAGCAGCCATCCGCCACCTGTCCGACCCGCCCCGGCCCATCCTGCGTCAAAAGGCCGCTGCCGCACGAGTCATCGCACAGGCCAGCACCAAGACGGGACTGTGGCCGCACCCCGAACACGGGCACTCCACCGAACGCACGTTCCGTTGGGCCGCCGTCCCCAGCCACCTGCTGCGCGCTCTGACGCGTCCCCTCGCCGGAACCTGCAACGACGCCTACATCGCCACTCTCGGCTACACCTTGCTGCGCTGGACCGCGCAGCACCACCCCAGCCCGACCGACGGCATCCCCCTGTCGGTAGCGATCAGCACGCGCAGCACAGCCACTCTTGACGCGCCCGGAAACCATGTCAGCGCCGGCCGCTTCACGCTGCCCGGCACGGGGACACCTCTGCCGCAGTATCTCCGTACGACCGTCCACGCCACCGCTCTTCTGAAGTCCTCACCACACCGAGAAGCCGTCCGTCGGATCGCTTCCGGGACTCCTCCGTGGCTCGTTCAGAAGTCCTTCAAGACCCTCTTGAGCCCCCAACGCGCCAGCGTCTTCTGCTCCAACCTGACTGTCCGCAACCCCCTCTCGTTCCGCACTGATCCCGTCACCGCCATCGACCCTCTGACAGCCATTTCTCCCGGCTCGCCAGCTTCCATCCTCCTCATCACCTACCAAGACCGCTCCAGCGCCCTGTTCATCACCGACTCCGCCCTGCCGGACATGGACATGCTCCACGAACGCTGGCGCGACACACTGCACAGGGCAGCATCAACCGACCCGCCTGCGGCATGAGCGAGTAACTCGTCGAATGCTGAGAGGCGTTCACCGGCTCTACGCGGAGCTCGGACTGCACATGCCCTACCGACTCGGCTGCGGTAACACAAAGTGCTGGCCGGGATCACTCCCGACCAGCACTCCGTTGAAAAACTGATGGTGTCCGAGGTCCGAGTTGAACCATTCACCAACCGGCCATGGGCCACCGACGAACTGGTATTTCCGTAGCCGCCGCTGCATGGACGTGGCGGAATGCCTGCCGCTATCCCGCAAAGCACTGCTCTGAAAGTACCTCGTCCATCACCAGTAAGAGTGAAGTCCGATACTGGGCGCGGGACATGGCAAGACCCTGTCGGCCCAGGCCACGAAGACGGGCGTCGGACCGGTACGGCCGCTGTCACTCGCCTACCCCGACGACCCGCAGACGCTCGGGCCGAACGCCAGGTACGAGTTCCTGGCGGGCGGGCCCGGACTTCCTGGTCGCCCCGGTCTACAGCGACACCGATGTCCGGGGCGGCATCCGCCTGCCCAAGGGCACCTGGACCGACTACTGGACGGGCAGGATGTACCAGGGCCCGACCACCGTCAACGGCTACTCGGCGCCCCTCGACACCCTCCCGGTCTTCGTCCGGGGCGGTGCCATCATCCCCATGTGCCCCAAGGGGACTTTGTCCTGACAGACCCCCGACAAGAGCGAACTCGACTACGGCATCTATCCGCAGGACGACTCGGACTACACGCTGTACGAAGACGCCGTTGTGACACGGAAGTTCACACAGGGCTCGTCGGCCACCCAGCGGGTCCAGGTGCACGCGTCCGGCGGCTCCGGCTCCGACGCGGCGGCCACCGTCGTCAAGGTCGGTGCCAGCGTGGGTGATTACACCGGCAAGCCAGCGGCGCGCTCGTACCGCCTGACCGTGCACGGCCAGGCCCCCGGGACAGCGTCGTCATGGACCACGTCCCGCTGACCCGCTTCGACGACGCCGAGGCTCTCGCATCGGCCGAGTCGGGCTGGTACGTCGATGCCGCGACCGGCGCCGTGGAGATCAAGACCGCGTCCGTCTCCACGGATCGCGGTTCCACGGTCGAGCTGGTCCGCGGGGGCGCGGGTCGGTAGGAGGGCTCCCAAGGCCGCTCTCCCCGGCAAGAACGACGTCCTCGGAGACCGGTGTGACAGCCGGTGTGAAGCCGGTGTGACAACAGACAGTCAGACGGGCTGCCGGGCCTGCTGGTGTGAGGCGATGTTCGCCTGGGAAGTCAATTGCCGGTGCGCAAAAGGCTGGTGTCTGTCCTGTGAGGAGAGAACTGTGCGTGTGTGCGTGATCGGTGCGGGTCTGTCAGGTCTGGCGGCCGCACATGCTCTGAAGGCCAGGAACATCGAGCTCGTCTGTCTGGAGAAGGCCCCGGACGTCGGGGGGATCTGGCGTCAGCCACAAGCCGGGGAGCGGGGCCCGGCCTATCAGGCGCTCCATCTGAACAGCGCCAAACAGCTCACCGGGTACACCGACTTCCCGATGCCGTCCGACCTTCCCCTCTACCCACGGCACAGCGACGTCGCCGCCTATCTGCGGTCCTTCGCCGAGTGGGCCGGGCTGCTGCCCCATGTCGAGCTGCGTACCGAGGTGCTCGCGGTACGGCAGGGTTCCGACGGGGCGTGGGCGGTCGCCAGCCGGGACGCGGACGGGGCGGTGGCGGTACGGAGTTTCGAGCAGGTGATCGTCGCCTCTGGTCACCACTCGGAGCCGGCTCTGCCGAACCCGCTGCCGCTGGGTGCCGACTCGTTCACTGGAACGATTCTGCACTCGATGGACTACTGCGACGGCAGCGACTTCGCCGGGAAGCGCGTGATCGTCGTCGGGCTCGGCGCGTCGGCGGTGGACATCGCCGCGGACGTCTCCCGGCATGCCGCACAGACGGTGCTCTCCGTCCGCCGGGGGCTGCACATCGTGCCCAAGCAGCTCTTCGGCATGCCCGTGGATCTGATCGCCGAAGCCCCGCGGTGGAACAGCATGTCCTTCCCCGAGCAGCGCCGCTTCGTCGAGCAGGCGCTGCTCGTGGCGCGCGGCAAGCTGTCGAACTACGGCCTGCCGGAGCCCGACCACCCGATCTTCTCCTCGGCCGTGACCATCTCGGACGAGATCCTCAGCCTGATACGGCACGGCGCGGTGACCCCGAAGTCCGCGATCGACTCCCTGGGCGGCAGCAAGGTGTCCTTCACCGACGGCTCCTCGATGGAGGCGGACGCGATCGTCTACTGCACCGGCTTCCGCATGGCGTTCCCCTTCCTTCCCGCCGGATGCCCGATAGGTCCGCAGGGGACGGTCGAACTGTACAAGCGCGTCGTCGCACCCGATCGGCCCGGACTGTACTTCGTCGGCCTGATCCGCCCCGTGGGCTCGATCACACGCCTCGTGGAGGCTCAGTCGCAGTGGGTGGCTGGGATCGTCGCCGGCGACGTCGCCCTGCCGTCCGCGGATGTCATGCGCAAGGAGATCAGCGCGTACCTGGACGGCATCGTGGAGCGCTACGGGCGAACCGAGGGTGCCTCCATCCAGGTCGATGTCGGCCCTTATCGGCGAGAGTTGTCGCGGGTGGCGTAGGCCCTGTGGAGGCGGTTCATGCACGAAGCTCCCGCTGCCGGTCGGCAGGGGGAGCTTCGCCGCTCGGGGCAGGGAGTCTCAGTGCACGGCTTCGGCCTGCGGGGACAGTGCGGCGACCGGTGGCCTGACCGCGTACGCCTCCGAGGAGATGTACACGGTCACCCGCGGCGGCTTGCCCTGCTGGTGGGCGAGCGCCAGGTAGGCGATGAGCCCTACCCCGTCCTCGAGCTGCCGCGAGGTGACGGCGGCCAGTGACTGGATGAGCGGGGCGGGGTCGATGCCGTAACGTCGGAGCAGGACCACCGCCCGGTCAAGGGCCTCCCCGTCGTGCCGTGCATAGTCCCGGACCGGGATGTAGAGGGAGAAGCCGCTGGGCAGGCCGCTCGCCGTCTCCGTGAAAGAGTGGCAGGACTGGACGGGCCGGCGGCCGAGCCGCGGGTCGTGCCCGTCCATGGCCCCGAGGTCGGCGGGGTCGGCGTCATACCCGGCCGCGATGCGGAAGAACGCCTCGATCTCGGCATGTCCGGGTCCGCCGTCCGTGCGGGACAGGCCTGCCGCCTCCGCGGCCGACAGGTCGTGGTGCGCGAGGTAGATCTTCACTCGGGGATCTTCCCAGTCGCCCAGGTCGAGGGAGAAGAAAAGGTGGCGGTCGGCCTGAGGCAGCGCGTCGAACGCATGCCGGTGGCCGAGCCGGCGCAGTGCCTCGCGCACCGTTGCGGCGGCACGTGTCTGCCCGGACGCCGCCGGGTTCAGATACACCTTGGCCTTCGGGACACCGCCGGGACGCAGTTCCAGTGCGCACCACAGCGCCAGCGGCCCCGCGGGAGAGGGAGGGAAGAACAGGTCCTCCAACGCGTCGAGGTGGTCGGTGGCGAAGTCCCAGTGCCGGGCCATCGCGCGGACGACGCGCAGTCCCCGCGGGCCGCTGTGGGCCAGGCCGCCTGCGCCGCCGCCCGGGTCCAGCAGGACGCGCACTGCCGGTGCCGTGCCCGGCTGCAGGGCGAGCGAGAACTCCACCGGCGTGTGGTCGTCGGACAGGAAGGTCGAGAACGGCGGCGGAAGGTCCAGGGGCCGTCGGTCGACGGGAGCCAGTGCCGCGCCGAGGACGCGCGCATAGGTCTCGGCATCCTCGCGCGCCAGTCCGGCGACGTCGCACAGCCGCAGGAGTTGGCCCGTCGTGAAGTGGCCGAGCGTCTGGGTCTTCGATGGGGCCCCGATCGTGCGGTCGATCGACCAGGAGGGGGTCATCGGCCCTCCCCGCGCACGCTGGAACGCACACTGGAGCGGCCAAGAAGATACCCGCCTGGGGAGGCGGGTATCTGGCCGTGCAGTCTGTGGAGTTGGGCCTTTATGGAGGGGGGGTTGGCATACCGCCGGCGTGCGTTCGGCCGGGGGCGGAGCAATGCGGCCGAGCTCGAAACGAAAGCAGCGTCGGTGGATATATCGTCCACGACACGTCCTTTCCCTCGTGATCAACACGGATACCGCATTGCTCACTACCCCTGCGCTTGAATCTTCATGCGACGGGAGGGAATTGGTGAGGTTTGTGTGAATCACCTAGCCAGCCAGGTCAGGAACTGACTCCACAGCCCGCCGCGTTCGGACGCGCGCGCCGCACCGGACTGCTCCTCGCGGGCGGGCGCTTCGGTACGGTCGTCCGACCGGCTCGGCCGCCGCACCGGCTTGACCGGTGTGAATCGGGCGGGCAGCGCGACCAGGGCCCGGTTGAAGGGGCCCGGACGCCAGGCCAGGCTGTCCTCGGGCACCGCGAGTTCGACGTCGGGCAGTTGGTTGAGCAGGTTCTCGACGGCCGTCACGGTGATCTGCCGAGCGGGTTCCTTGGACGGGCAGGCGTGCGGACCCGCGCTCCACGCCAGGTGGGCCCGGTTACTGCCCGCCTGCCGCGCGGCGGCCAGGGCCGGGCCGGTGTTGGCCGCCGCAAAACTGACCAGCACCAGTTCGCCCGCCTGCAGCTTCTGCCCGGCGAACTCCATGTCGGCCGCCGGATAGTGCGGCGCGAAGTTCGACATGGGCGGGTTCTCCCACAGTGTGTCGTCGATGGCCTCGTCGATCAGGCCGCCCCGATGGGCGTACGCGTCGTGGGACAGGAGCCGGTGCAGGGTGTTGCCGATGAGGTTCCGCAGCGGTTCGGTGCCCGCCGCCAGCAGCAGTGCGAGCTGATGGACCATCTCCTCGTCGGTGAGCCGGGCCTCATGCTGCATCAGCCAGGAGGCGACGTCCTCGCCGGGTTTGCTCCGTTTGAGTGCCACCAGTTCGCCGACGGCCTGGAACAGCACCTCGGCTGCCTTCTCGGCGTTGACGCCGTCGAACATCCCCGAGATGCCGAACAGCACCCGGTCGCCGATGTCGGCGGGGCAGCCGAAGAGTTCGTTGAACACGAACAGCGGCAGCTGCTTGGCGTAGTCGCCGAGCAGGTCGGCCGAGCCGCGCGTGGAGAACTGGTCGATGAGGTAGTTGGAGACCTGCTCGGTGCGCTGGCTCAGCCGACGCGAGTCGACGCGGGCCATGCTGTCGGTGACGGCCTGACGGAGCCTCAGATGTTCCGCGCCGTCACTGAACATGCAGTTGGGCCGGTACGCCAACAGGGGCACGACCGGGCTGTCCGGGGCGACCTTCCCTTCGTTGAAGGCTCGCCAGCGGCGCGCGTCCTTGCGGAACGCCCCGGAATCCTGCAGCAGTTGCAGCGCGGCCGCATAGTCCGTGACGAGGGTCGCCTCCACGCCGGGAGCGAGCTCGACGGGCGCGGTCGGCCCGTAGTGGCGGAGGTATTCGTAGTACGCCTGCGGATCGGCCGCGAACTCCGGCCCGTGCAGCGGAACTTGACCGCCGGAGTTGTGGGCCGGGCACCCGGGCGGGGGGACCGGGGCGGGGGATTGAGCGTCCAACTGTGCTCCTAAAGGGTGCTATTGGGTGCCGGTCGGCCGGCCCCGCTTGGTGTCCTATCGAGCGCGATTCAGCAGATGGCCGACGAGAGTGATCAGTGCCTCGGCCGACGACTTCTCGTCACGCGCGTCGCAGGTGACGACGGGGGTGTCGTCGAGCAGGTCCAGCGCCTCGCGCAACGCCTGCTCCGCGCGCTGCGTCGTACCGTCGAAGTGGTTGACGGCGATGGCGTAGTCGAGCCCGTAACTCTCGATCAGGTCGATCACGGCGAAGGAGTCCGCCAGTCGCTCCGGGTCCACCAGCACCAGCGCCCCGAGCGCGCCGCGCGCCATGTCCTCCCACATCTGTACGAAACGCTGCTGGCCGGGCGTTCCGAACAGATACAGCACGATCTGCTCGCTGACGGTGAGCCTGCCGAAGTCCATGGCGACCGTCGTGGTGGTCTTGCCCTCGACTCCCTTGAGATCGTCGACCGTCTCCCCGGCCCGCGTCATCGTCTCCTCGGTGGACAGCGGATCGATCTCGGAGATCGACCCGATGAACGTGGTCTTGCCCACCGCGAAGTGTCCGACGACGAGAATCTTCACCGCGGTCTGCGTCGCTCCGCCGCGGACGTACGCCTGCTCGTCCAGACGCTCGTCCAGACGTTCATCGGAGCGGTCCTTGGACCGTTCACCCAAACTTGGCCCGGAGACCATGCAGTACCTCCTCCAGGATCTGCTTGTCGGTTTGAGGGGCGCACGCCACGGGCGGGCGGGCGATGAGGTAACCGCCCTCGACGAGGGAGGCGAGGAGGATCTTCACCACGCCCAGGGGCAGCCGCGTATGCCCCGCGATCTCGGCGACCGAGAGATAGCCGGCGGCGCAGAGTTCCAGCAGCCGCTGCTCTTCCGGAGACAGTCGATTCGGCCGCTGCTCGTGGTCCTCCACGGCCGTGACCAGGGTGATCAAGGAGAGCTGTGCCTCGTCGGGCAGGCCGCGCCCCTTGGTGATGACATACGCGCGCACCAGTTCCGGGGCCTCGGCCCCCCACTCGTCGCGTCCGGTCATGAGTGGGCGCCGAGGTTCTCGCGTGGCGCCGCTGTCAGCGCCTTGCCCAACTGACCGACGAGCTGCTGCATCCGGAAGGTGATGTCCGCCATGTCGACGTCGGGGCTGGCCGAGACACCCAGGTAGGCACCCTCCCCGGCGGAGATCAGGAAGACCCAGCCACCGTCGAACTCGACCAGGGTCTGCCGCCACCGCTGACGGGGGTCCTCACAGAAGAACCCGATCGAGCGGCTGAGCGACTGCACGCCGCTCATCGCCGCGGCGACCCGGTCCGCGTTGTCCTTGTCGAAGTCCTTCGTCCGGGCCATCAACAGACCGTCGGCGGATATCAGGACCGCGTGCAGGGCCCCGGGGATTTCCAGGGCGCTGTCGAGCATCCAAGACAGATCGTCATTCACGAAATCTCATGCCCTTCGCTGCTAGCACCACGTGTGCTCGTCTGGTCGTCCGCGGTGTCCGGTTGTGCGGCCCGGCCGGACTGCGTGCCCCGCTGGAAGGCGCCCATGATCGCCGCCGTCTCCACACCGGAGCGGCCCGAAGTGCGGGAGCCCGGGGCACTGCCCGGCACGATGGCCATCGGCCGCTTGCGGCGTCGCCGCGGCAGCCCGTCGGCGGTGGAGGACGTGGCCAGCGTAGGTTCGGGGCCGCCCGAACCCGGGGCGGCCGCGGCGGCGGTGGCCGGGGCCGGCGCCTTCGGCTCCGGCATGCCGGTGAGCAGGTCGTGCGGTACAAGGACGACCGCGCGCACACCTCCATAGGGGGAGGTGGAGTCCACGGACACCTCGAAGCCGAAGCGTTCGCACAGGACGCCGATCACCGCGAAGCCGAACTGCGGCGGGTTGCCGAGCCCCGAGACACCCGAGACCCGCTCGCTCGACAGGAGCTTCTCGGCCCGGGACCGCTCCTCGTCGTTCATGCCGACACCGGCGTCGTCCACGACGATGACGATGCCCTTGGGCACGGTCCGGATGTTGATCTCGACCACGGTGTCCGGGCTGGAGTAACTGGTGGCGTTGTCGAGCAGCTCGGCGAGCGTCAGCGCCACCGGTTCGACGGCTCGGCTGGTGATGCCGAAGTCCACCTGGGAGAGGATCTCCACGCGCCGGAAGTGCCGGACCCGCCCCTGCGCACTGCGCACCACGTCGTACACCGAGGCGATGTCGCGTTGCCGCCCCAGCCAGCCTTCACACAGCACGGCGATGGACTGGGCGCGCCGACCGAACTGCGAGTTGGCGTGGTCGATCTCCAGGAGGTCATGGAGGATGACCGACTCGCCGTACTTGGTCTGCAGCTGGGAGATGATCAGCTGCTGCTCGGCGGCGAGACCCTGCAGCGTCCGCATCGCGGACTTGAGGACCGTTTTGGTGGCTTCTTCTGCTTCTTCCTGGGCTGCCTGAACTGATTGTGAGTAGCGGTTCTCCAGATCGGCGTAATGGCTCTTCAGCCCGTCCATCTCCTGCCGCTGAAGCGATGCCACCCTCCGCAGGAGGACGATGACGGCGACTGCGACGAGGATGACGACGAGGAGAGCCCAGAGCACTGGGTTCTGTATGTATTCCGTCATAAGACTCTCTTCAGGCGACTGACGCGAGCTGCTGGGGTTCCCGTCCCTACGAGTGGATCGGCGGACCGGCCGTACCAGGTCACCGCCCTGGCTGCCCCAGAGGTCGGAGAGGCCGTCTTGCACTCATCCGCCCGCTCCGCAAGCGCGGTGATCGTATCACCGCGAGAACATATGACTGTCCGTCAAAAGAGTGTTCACAGAAGAACATTGGCATGGGCGCGTCCCCTCCACGCCAGCCGGCCCAGGGGCGTGTGGTGGGCGAGGAGGCGACGGCCGCCGCGCACGGCTTTGCCCGGCACCACCGTCAGGCAAAGCCCCGCAGGTCCGAGGCGCGGCACGTCCGGGCGCTGCCCCTGGCGCATGGAACGGCTCGCGGCGTTCCTGAACCACCCGACACCGCACCACTTGCGGCCACAATGCGCACATGCGCGATGACTGGAAGCGGCGACTGGATCGGGCCACAGCCGAACTCCTGCGTCGTGACGACCCGGTGGCCCTGGTCCGCGAGATGGACGCGCTCGACGCCTCGGCCCGCTGCCCCTTTGTGTGGCCGCGCGGTCCCGTGTTCGGCGTGGCCGCACTCGGCCCGCAACCCGACGCCCGCTGGCGCCTGGTGTCCGAGGCGACCGACGGCACCCCGCAGGAAGCCCAGGACGCACTGAATTCGCTGCTGTGGTTCCAGGCGAAGGACGAAGCCGACACCGTGGCCCAGCGCCGTGAACTCCTCGCCGCTGTACGCCGGTTGGGCTGCGAGCGGATCGGCGAACTCACCGTGCTCGGCATCCGCCATCGCATCGTGCGCGGCGACGAATACGTCCGCTGCGGCCCAGTCGTCTCGCCGAGCGGATGCGTGAAATCCGCCGGGCCGACAAGGGACGGGACCACACCGACAACCGCCCCAACGACGTCTGCCGCAAGGACGGCGACAAGTGCAAGGCAGGCGAGCCGGTCGACATCGCCACCGGAGAGATGTCCCTGACCCGCACCGACGTCGACCTCGCCGCCTCCTTGCCGCTCCGGCTCACCCGCACCCACCTCTCCAACTACCGTGCCGGTGGTTGGTTCGGGACGTCGTGGGCCTCCACCCTCGACCAGCACCTCGAAATAGACGAACGCGGGATCGTCTACGCAGGCCCCGACGGTCAACTCCTGTCGTACCCCCACCCCGACAACGATGGGCCGGCCCTGCCCGAGCACGGCCCGCTGGCCCCTGCACCACAACCCGGCCAACGGCAGCTACCAAATCCACCAACCCGAAACCGGGCACACCCTCACCTTCACACCCCAGCCCGAACTGCCACGTGGCTCGTATCACCGGCCTGCGCCTGCTCGACCCGGATTGCCCAGACGGTCCGAGCACCACGCTAATGCAGTTCGAGTACGACGAGGTCGGCAACCTCGTCGGCGAGGTCAACTCCTCGGGCAAGCCGCTCACTTACACATACGACTCCGACGACCGCATCACCACCTGGACCGACCGCAACGGCGTCTCCTTCGGCTACGTCTACGACCATGCAGGCCGCGTCCTACGCACCCTGGGCCCCGACGGCATGTGGTCCGGCGGCTTCCGCTACCAGCCCGAACAGCGCACCACGACCTACACCGACTCCCTGGGCAACGCGACCACGTACGAGTACGACGAGCGCTGCAAGCTCCTCGCCATCACCGATCCGCTCGGTAATACCAGCCGTCAGACCTGGACTGTCGACGGCCAGTACGTCGCCGCGGTCACCGACGCCTCGGGGTACACCACTCACTACGAGCACGATCAGGCAGGCAACCTTGTCACCGTGCGCTTCCCTGACGAGAGCACGACATACACGGCCTTCAATGAGCTGAACCTCCCCACGCTGACGACTCGCCCCGGAGGCGTCACGTGGCGCTATAGCTACGACGAGCGCGGCAACCTCCTCACCGTCACTGACCCAGCAGGCGCCATGACCTCGTACGCCTACGACGAGGCAGGGCACGCAAAGGTGGGCTTGATCCGCTTTGACGGACATCCGAGATCAGGGGTTCTGCCCCGGAAGGATGTCCATCATGGAGAGCATGGGGAAGAAGAAGCCTCGGCCTCGCCGTTCGGTCACGCCGGAGTTCAAGGCCGAGATCATCGAGCTGTGCCGGCGCGGTGACCGCTCGGTCGGTCAGGTCGCCAAGGACTTCGACCTGACCGAGACCGCGGTGCGGCTGTGGGTCAGCCAGGCCCAGGTCGACGCGGGCGAACGCGACGGGCTGACCAGCAGCGAACGCGGGGAGTTGGCCGCATTGCGCCGGGAGAACCGCCGACTGCGCGAGGACGTCGACATCCTCAAGCGGGCCACGGCTTTCTTCGCGAAGCAGACCCGGTGACGGTGCACCCGTTCATCGAGGCGGAGAAGCGAGACGGTCACAACGTCAAGCGCGCGTGTGAACTGCTGCAGGTCTCCCGAGCCGCCTTCTACACCCGCCGCAGTGGCAGGCCTCGTCCGCGGGCGGTCCGCGATGCCGAGCTGACCGAGATGATCACCGAAGTCCACGAGAACTCCCGCGGAACTTACGGGGCCCCGCGCATCCACGCCGTCCTGCAGCGACAGGGCGAGGACTGCGGCCGGCGTCGCGTCGGCAGACTCATGCGCAACGCCGGGCTGCAGGGCCGGCACCGCAGGCGACGGCAACTGACGACAATCCCCGACCCGCGAGCCGCCGCCCGGCCCGACCTCATCGTCCGCAACTTCGCTCCCGACCCCGACGGCGTCGACACCCGTTGGTGCGGCGACATCACCTACATTCCCACCGCCGAGGGCTGGCTCTATCTGGCCACCGTCATCGATATCGCCTCCCGCCGCGTGGTCGGCTGGTCCACCGCCGACCACCTGCGGACCGAACTGGTCGCGGACGCTCTCAGGCCTGTCGTCAGCGTCGCCCTGCCCGGCCAGTGATCTTTCATTCGGATCGTGGCTGTCAATACACCAGTCAGCAATTTGCTTCCCTGGCAACCGAGTTCGGCGTCCGCCTGTCCGTCGGCCGCACCGGACAATGCTGGGACAACGCGCTCGCCGAGTCCTTCTTCGCCACCATCAAACGGGAGTTGCTCGACACGCGCCCCTGGCCCAGCCGGACCGCCGCCCGCACCGCGATCTTCGACTTCATCGAGGGCTGGTACAACTTGCACCGGCTGCACAGCAGCCTCGGCTACCGCAGTCCCGCCGAATACGAGACCGCACTCGCAGCCTGACCACCACACCGATGGTGTCCGTCAAAGCGGAACAAGCTCACGGCACGTGGGAGGCGACGGGCACGCTGCTGCACCGCTCCGGCCGTACCCGCTACACGTACGACTCTCAAGGCCGTCTCATCAAACGCGCCTGAAAGCTCCTCAACGGGCAGACGAAACGCTGGACGTATCACTGAGCTTCTTCAGCGTTGCCGCTCCAGCGTGAGGATGGCCTTGGCGATTGACGTCATGCGGTTGGGGCTGCACCGGGACCTGCGGAAGATCCGCCAGGACTTCAGCCTCGCGACGCCGCGTTCGACGGGCGCTCGCGCTGCGGCCAGTGCCTGGTTGCGGGACTTTTCGGTGGGGGTGAGTTCCTGCAGGGGCCTGCGTTTGATGCCGGTGGTCAGCCATGGGCCGGCGCCCTGGTAGGCGAGATCGGCCAGGATGGGAACGCCTTGGCGTTCGCAGATCCGGATGATCCGGTGGGTGCGGGCGGCAGTCAGGTCATGGGTGCGGCCCGGCAGGGCGGGCGAGAGCCACAGCAACTGGCCGCCGGGGTCGGTGACGACCTGCACGTTCACGCCGTGGCGCCGGTGTTTGTGGGAGTAGTCGGCCCGGCCGTCGCCGACCCGGTCGCACTCGGCGAGGGTGCCGTCAAGCAGGACGAACTCGGGTTCGTGCTCGCGCAGCGTCTTCAGGAGGCCTGGTGCACGTTCGGCGAGCAGGTCGATGACCGCGCTGGTGTAGGCGTGGGCGGTGGACTCGCTGATCCCGAACCCGGCGGCGATCTTCGCAAGAGTGGTGTGCTCGCGCAGGTACACCAGTGCCACCATCGCGCGCTGGGACGGACGAAGCTTGCAGCGCCGGTCGTCCTCACGGGTGATGATCAGCATGGTGACCCACTCCACGAGTGCATGCGGCAGGTCGAGTGCGGCAGCATGGATGACCAACGAGGCCCCCGAGCAACGTGATTGAGACGTCAGACATCTCGATCAACAGCCCGGGGGCCTCGCTCGTTGCGCTACACGGCCCATCACCCGATCGGTGGCCAACTCGAAGAGGCTCACTGGAACGCCGAGGACCGCCTCACCGAGGTGAAGGTCCCCGACGGAACACGCTGGCGCTACGCCTACGACCCAATCGGACGGCGCGTGGCCAAGCACCACCTGGCGGCCGACGGCACTACCGAAACGACCGACTTCGCATGGGACGGCACGCGCCTCGCTGAACGCTCCGATACAACCGGGCACATCACTACGTGGGATTACGAGGTCGGCGGTCACCGACCGCTGACCCAGACCACGCGAATGTGCCGCTCGTACGCCAGCGACGCTCGTGCCGACTTCTCTTCACCCTCCGAGCAACTTCGCAACGGACAAGCGGATTTCGACGCCGAGTTCCACGCGATCATCACCGATCTCGTGGGCGCACCCACAGAGCTCGTCACTCCTCCCGGAATGATCGCCTGGAGACGCGCTCAATCCCTCTGGGGTTCCACTCTCCGGGAGCGAAGCGACGGAATCGACTACCCCCTTAGATTCCCGGGCCAATACGAAGACCATGAGACCGGCCTCTTCTACAACAACCAGCGCTACTACGACCCCCAAGGCGGGCGATACATCTCTCCGGATCCCCTCGGCCTCAACGCGGGTGAAAACCCCTTCGCTTATCCATCCTCCCCCCTCGTGTCGTCGGACCCGCTGGGCCTTGCGAAGTGTCCCGAAGAGCGGGCACAGAAAGCAGCCGACAAGATTATCGACCATGCCGAACAGGGGAAGATACGGAAGGCGACCAACTACCACCCGCACTTCGGAGATGATCGGGTCCTCGAGATTCTGAAGGACCCCGATGCTGTGTACCTGTCCGAAGGAGGCAGGGGTAACCTGATCTTCCGGCAGGGTGAGGACATCGTCGTGGCCAAGGGTGCCGGCGCAGGTGCGGGCGACGTCATCACCGGATACGGACCATCCGGCGTCAAGGGCGACAGCGGAGCAGACGCGCTCGGCGGCTCTCCCTCAGACCCTGGACCACCGGTCACACACGACGACATCGTCAACGGCAAGATCCCGGGAACAGGCGGCACAACCATGCCTCCTGCCAAGCAGATTCGTTGAGGGCCCCTCTTGGACGTCGAAATCACCGACTCGGTCGGCGCGCAGATCGTGGAGGGCGGACTTGCGCACACACCCCGGCTCGTCCTCGCCGGTCCTTTCGTCACAGTCGGCGCCTATGCGGATCAGCAGGAAAAAGAAGCAGAACTGGCCTCCACCTTCGGCAGCGCCCAGTGGCTTTGGTCCGAGGACGACGACCTGCGATTCGAAGTGAATGACCGCGAGTTGCAAAGCCTCTGCCTGTACCTGCCGCAGGATGCCGCCACACCGGACTCGGTGGCACAGAGCTGGGAGCATGTCCGGCGCATCAGAGGCACATTGAGCACCGCGACAAATGCGAACTTCTCTGCACCGCAAACCACCTCGTACTGGGTGGCCCCGGATGCCACGCACCTGGTCTGCCTCCGAGGCTCAGCGGCACCTGCCGACGCTGGCAGCCTTCGCCTCACCGTCGCACCTGACCTCGACCTGCTGTTCACCCAGGGGAAGATGGTCGGGTGGCTCCTGGTCGATCCGGCACGCTATCTCACGGCAAGCTGGGAAATGCCGGCACCCGAAGCGCCGGCTGAATCAACTCGATCCCTCTTGCAGCGCACCCTTGCGATGACCATGTCTTCAGAAGTGGAAGCAATCGAGGACGGTGACGAAGACGCGTGGCGCCGTCTTCGAGATCTCTCCCAAACGCTCCATAACGAAGTGGAAGACCGTCAGAGGATCGACGTGCTCCAGTCGGTCATCGACCGGTTCATCGAATGGCACGCGTCTTGAGTGATGCCTTGATTTCCGGGGGAGGAGTTCGCCTAGCGGAAGATAGGCGTCCTTCGTCACAATTGAGGGTCGTACACCTTGGCCAGTCGGCGGCGTGCGCAGTAGATCGAGAACTGATTCTTCATTTTGGACCATCGCGCCGCTCACGCGCTTCCCCTCCATAGTCATCGTCTTCCCACTCCACCGCGCATCATCGCCTCGATAGCGGACGATGACCGGACCCTGCGGGATCCCCGCTACCGGTCTCTACTCGACTCCGGCGCCGCCGCCTCCGCCACCGTCGCCCAGTGGATCGCCGAGACCGAAGCCCGCCGCGCCAGTGCCACCGCTCAGACGAGCGCCCGCAAACCGGCTGTGCTGTCCCGTGATCGCATTCGGGAACTGGTCGACGCAGCCGGCGACCTCGCCGATCTCCTGCGCGCGGCTGACACAGCCCAGAAGAACCGCCTGTACAGAGCACTCGGGCTCCGCATGACCTACCACCCCGCACAACGCAAAGTGCTGGTCGAGATCACTCCCGACCAGCACTCCGTTGGCATTAATAAAGTGGGTCGTTCACGAAATCCCCTGGCCAGGCACAGCGTGCCTAAATACTCACGAACATCCCGTCGGACGCAAGATCACTCCCCAGCAATATGCACATGCATGCATGCGTGTCGCGGTGATCCCGCTACCTGCGCCCCTGACCTGGGAGCTTCGCGACCGCGACGGCAAGTACGGTCGTCCTTTGATGCCGTCTTCGAAGTCGAAAAAGACGAAGATCCTCAAAAGCGTTCCACCAGCTACCCGGCCGAACCCTGTCGAGTCGGCCTCGTAGGCCACGGCCACCGGGCCCGGCAACCACTCCAGCCAGCCCACCACCGCCGCAGTGTCGGGGACCAGGTGTTCGGCGACGACCTCGCCGATGAGGCCGTCCAGGGCCCAGGCCACGGTCGATCGGTCGTGAACGTCCAGCCCGACCGCAGTACCCGCGATTGCGGCACTACCGCTCACGGTCCTCCTGGCGGCAATCCGCAGTAACTTGCGTGCAAGGCCCCGGCCTTTCGTTCCCGGTCCCGCGGCCTTCTCCCCGGGCCCGCCCGGAGAGAAGGCCGATCACTCTCGGTTCAAACGGGCGGTGTTAAGGCTCGCGAAGCGACCGCGCAGCGGCCGACCTTGACACCACCCGCGAAACCGGGAACCTACCCGGCCGGGCAGGCCCGGCACCGCAAGTACCGCACTTCATACGGCCTAACATGACGCTGGCACGACACCCTTCGAGGGGACAGGTGCGCTTCAAGGGGGGCGATTGACGAGCAAGAACAGGCACGGCTGGAGTCCTGCCGCTCGGAACCAGTTGCGCGGTCCCGAACCGCCTTGCGATAACCCCTCTCCCACGCATGCGGAGGCAGTCGCTGCCTGCCGAGCGACCCTGGCAGAGGTTCACCGGCTGTCTCAGGACGGGGCCTCGGCAGAGAAGACGACTAGGCAGTTTATCGACTTCCTTATGTCAGTGGAGGTCACCGACGCACCGCCAGTCGGCGCGCCGATGAGGATCGTCCTGATGGGGCGGACGATGGCCGGCAAGAGTACCCTCCTTGCGGCGCTCACCGGCGGGTCTGTGGAGCGGATTGGGGACGGCCGGCAGCGGTACTCGCGAGACGTCTTCGCGGCCCCGGCGGTGGACCTGCACGACGTTGAGATCGTCGACACTCCTGGAGTGGGTGCCAGGGACGGTATGGATGACGTCGCCCAAGCGATGGCTGAGGTCCCCGGTGCCGACCTCGTGCTGTGGGTTGCGAGCAACGATTCCTTTCAGGAGGAGACTGCACAGGAGCTACGTGCCGTGGCATCGCGCGGTAAGCCTGTCGTTGTGGCATTGAACTGCCGCAAACCACTCGTGGACGATCTGGACCACGAGGAGTTCCTGGAGGACCCGGATTCAGTCTTCGCCGAGCACGAGGGTCACTTCAAGATGATCCGTTCCCATCTATCCGCTGCCGCCGTACGCCCCGTCGCCGAGGTAATGCTCCATGCCGAGGCCGCCCGCCAGGCGCGGGCGGACGGCGACTACGGTGCCGACCTTTGGGAAGCGAGCCGCCTTAGCGCCCTGCTCGCCGTCCTGGAACAGGAAAGCCGCAAGCGCCGCACCGCCCGGCGGGTACTGCGCGAGGCCGACGAGGTTCGCTCGCAGGCACAGGCGTTGAGCGAAGCTCTCGCCGCTGTGGAGCGGGAGACCCGAGAGATCGTCGATGTCGGCCGGAGGATGCGCGAAGACCAGGAACGACGGACCGTACGCCTGGTCGACGCCTGCATGCAGAGGATGGAGGACGACGTTGTTCGCCTGGTCGGCCGACGGCAGGGGTGGCCCCAGAACGTCACTGACTTCGGCCCGCAGATCGTCGAGCAATGGGACACGGAACAGGCCGCTTTGGTCGCCGAACTCGACGAGAGGCTGGAAGCACGGCTCAGCAACCTCGCGCGAGCGATCGAGGAAGCGTCTGTCGCCGTCGAGCACGAATGGACGACGGCTGTCCGCCCGCACCTTAAGGTCAGCGGAATGCGTGACTTCAGGGGGCTGTGGAAGCAGAAAGCAGCCGGGGTTGCGGTTGGGGCAGGCGGAGCGCTCGCCTCCATGGCGCTTGGCGCGTATGTGCGTTCTTTGGCAGGTCCAGCCGGCACAGTCGTCGGCGCCGTCGTCATGAGCCTCGGTTCGTTCCTCGTCACTCCGGTGCGCAAGAAGGTCCAGTCACTTTTCACGAGCAGAGCGGAAATCTTGGAGGCGAACCGCGATCTGCTGCGGACCGAGATCAGCAAGGTCCTCAATGAGCTGGAGGCCCAGGTGCTGGTCGAGGTGTCTGGGACCATCGCGCGGGTTCTGGAGACACTCACCAATTCCCACGTGCGACGCGCAGAGGCCGAGGCCGCCGCGTTGGTCGTGGCCGACCTTCTGGCTAGTCAGCAGCAGGTGATTGACTCCGCGGTCTCCACCCTCGACCACGAGACGGTCCGCTGCCTGCTGCGCGTAGACGGCCGGCCTCGCCTAGCTGCGTCCGTTGGGAAGGTGACCCGGCTTCCCGGGGTCTGCATCTTGGTTGAGGTGCCTGATGAGGCTCTAGCAGATACACGGCTGTTCCCGCCGTCCTCGCCCGAATTCCTGGCCTTCGGGCGCACACCGTCACCTGACCTGCCGGGCGCGTCCGCGATGTCATACGTCCTCGGCCTGACCGAAGGGGTACCGGCCTTCATTCGCTGTAGCCCCGACGGCACCATCGTTACCACCACTGCTCCAGCGCCAAACCAGGTACTGGCGGCATGGTCCGCAACCCTGTCTGACCACCTGGGCACCCCGGTGAAGATTGTCCGACCAAGCGCACCCAGGAGCGTGCCAACGTGAATCACCTTCTGTATCACTCCGCCCCCGCGGTGACGCGCGACCTCTCGGAGCGGCTCGTCGAGCTGATCCGAAACCTTCGACCCGATGATGCGTCGAGGCTCCAGCGGATGCTGGCAGTGGATGAACACCATCGTCCCCAGATGGTCCTCACCGGGCAGTACAGCAGCGGCAAGTCGACCTTGATCGAGGCACTCACGGATGGCAAGTATCAGGTTCCGAGGGGCTCGGCGGTCACGACGGACAGGGTCGAGGTCTTCAACTGGGACGGCATGGTCGACCTGGTCGACACCCCGGGCGTGCAGGCGGGCCGGCCGGAGCACGACGAACGCGCGGAGGAGGCTCTGCGCTCCGCAGATCTTGTGTTGTTCACCGTCACTGTTGACTTGTTCGATGATCGCTTGGTCGAACACCTGCGGCACGTCACCGAGGATCTGCGAAAGGCGCCGCAGTTGCTTGTGGTGCTCACCAAGTGCCGCAGCCTTCGCGCGGCCGAAGGAGTGCGGGAGGCCGAGGTCCGTGAAGCCGGAAGCGGATTGCCGAAGGAGCCCGCGATCTCCCAGAGCCCGTCCTCGCACGCGACCGACCAGCCGGCCGCGGTGAGCCCCTCGACCACCTCCGCGTAGGGGTCGTCTTCCTGCGCCAGAGCGATGAGTCTGTCCACCTCGCTCCAGGGCGCGACGCGGGCGAGCGCCCGTTCCGGCGGGATCATCAGGTCCTCCGCCTCGGCGGGCTCGGCACGCGCGATCATCGCCTTGCCGCCGTGCCAGGCGCGGGCCGCGAGTACGTCGTGCTCGCCGCCGCCGGTGAACGTGGCGTCCTGGACGAGCAGTGTCATCACCACGGCCGCCACCGCGTCCAGCCGTCGCCGGGTCTCGGGCGGAGCATCGTGGTCCGCCTCGCCCGCCAGGTCTTCGGAACCGAGTGCTTCGAGGAGGCGGCTGAGTCCGTCGCGCCAGCTCTGGTCTTGCTCGTCCCAGACTCCGGCGGCCAGGAGCTGGACGTACAGGTTGGCCACGAGCAGCCGGACCGGAACCGGTGCTGCGGCTGAACCGTCAGGGCCCGTGAGCGCCCCGACCCAGCGCTGGGCCCAGGCGCGACAACGGGCACGCTGCTCTGGCGCGACGTACGGGGCGAGCGGCTTGCTCGTGGTGGGGAGGTCCACCTCCTCCGTCTCGTCTTCGTGCTCCTCGCCGTCCTCCTCCCGTACGCCAAGGGTGACCGCCGACACGATCCACCGCGACGAGGGTGCCTGCGGTAGGTCGAGCGGCGAGGTGCCGAACGCCAGATCTGTCAACGGCGCCCCGATCATCCGGCGGCAGTCGGCGAGGTAGGCGTCCCAGCGGTCGACGCCGCTCGATGTCACCGAGCCCGCTGTCGTGTCTCCCGCCGGGCTCACCCGGAGAGCGGACGTTCCGGCGGTGAGCTCGCGCAGGCGCAGCAAATCGGTTTCGAAACGGCGTGCGGCACGCTCGTCGGCGAACAGGGTCTGCGCCGTGTAGTCGTATCTCAGCCGGGGACCGCTGTCGGCGCTGTGGCGCCGTGCGCAGTGCACGGGGCTGTACACAAAGACGACGGCGGATTCGGCGGTGGTGCCGTCAGGACGGGCGCACGTGGCGCGAACCGCCGCACCAGGAACCTCGGGCAGCGGGAAGGAACAGGCCGCCGCCCCCGCCGGAATGGTTCCGGTCTGCGTCCAAGAACCCGGTGAACCGTCCGGAGACGTGCTGATCACCACGGGCAGGGGCTGGGGGTGCGCCAGAGAGACGTGCAGGCCTTCGCTGTCCGTCTTCGCGCCCAGCAGGACGAGCGTGTGACCGGTGGACTGGAAGGGCCGGATGGTGCGGCCCGTCAGGCTCGCGAGTGAGGTGATGCGCCCCTGTTCGGGAAGCAGCGGCGCTGTGTTGGCGGCGAGTACGGCGAGCTCGCAGTTGCCGCCGTCCCGGGTGCTGGTGCAGAGCGCGGCGCGGGTGAGATTCGGGCTCCCGGTGAGAGCGTATCGGCTGCCGTCGACCTGCCATTCGACGAATTTGCCGTGCCGCATCCGAGTCTCCTCGAGGAAACGGATCTGCGCGTCGAAGCCGCCGAGTGCCCTCTTGATCGCTCCGGCGTCGTAGCTGGACCAGCGAGGCTGGAGCCCGAGGATGGTGCGGCGGGGTGTCAGACGGCCGACCAGCCCACTGAGGGCATGACCGGCCTCGTCGACGAACGGGGCGTACGCGTGCAGTTCGTCGACAGGACCGAGCGGTAGTTGGTCCAGCAGACTCTCCTGGAGGTTGTGCAGAAGCTGGGCACCTGATTCCGGTCTGGCCGGGGCGTTGACATGCCGTTCGGTCAGAAGGGCAGCCAGTTCCGTCAGATGACTTGCCGACCAAGGGGCCAGTTCCACGGCGGAGGGCAGTGCGTCCAACCAGTCGGCGAGGTCGGCCAGGAGCGCGTGGGAGTCGTCGTCCTCGGTCTCCACCACCGTCCACAACTCGTCGTTGGCACCCCAGCCGGACAGTGTCGGGTTCCCCGAACCCACGGCGAGCCGGCAGGCGTGTTCCCCGATCAGAAGGACGACCTTGGGGTGGAACGCACGCCGGCAGGAGGCCAGACCGTGCAGATAACTGCGGCCGGCCATGCGCACATCGACCGGGTCGTACAGCCCTTGGGCCGCATCACCGATCACCGCAGTGCGGGCACCAAGGCCACGGGCGACGGGTATGGCGACCTTCTCCCGGAAGGGAAGATCAACTGTGAAACCGAGGAAGAGCGCTTCGTGCAGCGCCTGCTGATCACTGCGTTCGCTCCACTCTCTCAGCAGCGTGACGGGAGATGCGAACCGGGTGTGCTGTGCCGCGCTCATGGGTTCGTCTCCAGGATGCGCCGTCCCTCCGCGGTGAGGGTGTGGCAGTTGTCGCGGACGGCGAAGAGCCCCAGCTGCGCCGCCAGGGAGCCCAGTTGGGGGATGCGGGTGCCGATGTCGGAGTCTCCTTCGTCACCGGTCTTGAAATAACGCTCGTTGCGAAGGTGCAGACGGGAGAAGATCTTCAGCCCGCCGGTCGCGGGGTCGGTGCGCAGCTTCGCGAGGGCGACTCTGCGGGACTGGGCGAGCATGTCGTCCACCAGCCGGGCGGCCAGGTCGCGGACCGGCCGGCCGGCGTAGTCGCCGATGAGGCCGTCGACCCACGTCGGGTCGAGGAACTCGGCCCAGCGCCGCTGACGGCCCAGGAAGACGGCCTGTACGTCGTCCGGTAGATGACCCTCTCGGGAGCGCAGGGCACCCACCATCAGGAGCAGCACATTGGTCATCGGGGCATCGGCACCCTGCCTCAGGAGTTGCCGTTCGACAGGCAACAACTGACCCGCCGCGTTCTTGAGCGGAGGCAGGTCGTCCAGGACCCGCCGCACATTCGCATCCGGGGCCTGTTGTGCCAGCCAGTCGCGCAGTTCCTCGGCCGACCGGTCGGCCTCGCCGTCCTTGGAGCCGACACCGGCCACCAGTGCCGCCCACAGCCGACGCCAGGCGCCGACGGAGTAATGACGCAGCAGCACTCCCCGCCAACCGGCCGTCTCGGGAATCGCCGCCAGAACGGGATCCGTTGTCGCCTCGCCACCGAAGGCCACGGCGGAGCGCAGCGTCTCCTGATACCCGTCGCCCTCATGACCGTGGAGATCGATCGCCCGACCGAGGATACGGAGGGTCGCACGCCGAGTGCGGTCGGACGCCTCCCAGTCCCCCTGCGCAAGGGTTCCTCCACCGCGAGTTGCGGTCAGCACGTCCGTCAGCCATTCCCGCTCGGCCGGACACGGGACCCCAAGAGCCGCCTGCCCCACTGTCTCCAGGTCGGCGAAGGACACGACGTCAAGCGCCGCGAGAGACAGCAGAGGTGCGAAGAGTTCCTTGACCGCAGGAGGGCACGGGTGCCGGCCGGGTCTGAGCACTCCCTCCCGGACGTCCACGGTGCCGAGCACCGTGGCGGGTCCGCCGTACTGGTCCCAAAAGCCCCAGCGGCGGGGTGAGTACGACTGGCTCAGCTGCTCCTCGTCGGCGGCTCGCGCGAGTTCCAGTTCCTCTGTGCAGAAACGCCGCACCCGATCGACCCCGTGGGCAAGCCACGCCGGATCTGTCTCCGTGTGGTGCTGGAGCGCCGCCAGCAGGACCTCGCTGCGGCGGACCGCCCGGCGGCACCCGGTGATGTCCCAAGCGTTCCGTTCCGCGTGCGCCGCGATCGCGGCATACAGCGAGTGGTAACGGATGTAGCGGGTCACGGTGGACACTCCAGGAACCAACCGGTCCACCGCCCGCATCACCGGGCCCTCCACCGCCAGGGGATAGCGCCCGGACCGGACGCCCAATCCCTCGAGTGCCCATGCCGGCCCACGGACATCCGCTGTCACTTGCCACCTCTTGTTGGCTGCCGGAGCGTTGCATCGGCAGAAATTACCTGATCCTGCTTCAGGGTAGGTGCTGATTTCGGACGAGAGGCCAGTACGGTCAACTGGATTATGCAAGGTGCCAGGACACGCCCGATCCATCCTCAAGGCGTCCACGACTGGACTTTCGGCAACGCCGGGGGGCGCTGGCGCAGGCGCCCGGTACCAACCCCCTGGGGCAGCGCCGACAGACAGCGCATCAACGGACTCCCCCCGTGTTCTCCACACCAGGGCGGCTGCGAGTTCCCAGAGCACTTGAGGTCTGGCCGAGTTGGTGCGGCACCATCGGGACGGCACTGGTCCTACTCCGGAGTGCGCCGCCTATTGTCACCGATCTGGGGCCCTGGACCGCCAGGTCCGACGCCAAGGAACTGCGCCTCGAATTGACATCGAGGCATGCCTCAGGCGCCGGTAACCGGGGTCAGAAGGCTCGCAGCCTCTCGATGTGATGTCTCTGGTGTTTTTCGTCCTGTTCGATGTGCACACTGACAAGCACTCTTTGACCGTCCGGCTTGTAGTAGATGCGGCCAAGTCGCTCGCTTCCCGCGATGCCCGTCGCCAATTCCGTCACCTCAAACCAGCCACGCATTCCCGAAAGGTTCTTCCCGACAGGGCGCCCAGAGTCGATTTCAGCAAGTGCTTTCATCGTGGACGCTGGCGAGTCGAGGTTGGCGATCACATCGACTGCATCGAGAACGAACTCAAGGCGGCTGAACGCCCGAGGCAGGAAGTCAATGACGCCCCCGCGCCGAGGCCGTTGCGCGGTCGCGGCCCGAAGTCGTTCCGTCTCTAGGCCCTCAAGTTCCGACACTCTCCCAAGAAGTGCGTCTACCTGCACCGCCAAGTTGTCAGCGCGTGCTCCGCTTTCTGCCGCTTCCGAGTCGGCCGCTCGCACACGCTCCAGCAGCAAGGAGTTCTCGGCAAGAGCTAGTTCTCGAAGTTCCTCGGCGTCAGCGAGGTTCTTCACCAGTTCCGCCGTGTCAGCCATGCCTCCCAGGCCTTGTCGAAGCACGGCGAGTTGCTCTTGCAGCTCTGAATGACGGCGTTCTGCGAGGGCAACGGATTCTCGGTATCGATGCTCGCTCGCTTCCGCGTTCGCAAGATCGTGACGGAGCTGCGCGACCTCACGTTCAGCCGCCTCGCCCTTGCGTGTCGCGACGTACAGTTGGTTGAGCAGCTCCTCGATCCGAGCCTCGGCATCAGCAAGGCGAGCTGTGGTCGGATTTGTGCCTGGCACCGTCGGCGCGAGAGACGACGGCAGTGCGATGACATCCCCGACGAGCGCTAGTGCTTCGGCCTGGCTGCCCTTGAACCGAAGGCGCACGAACCAGTCGTAGAAGTTGCCGTCATCTGCTGGACGATGGCTGACGTCCCAGCGCTGGATGCTGAGACCCGCGTCCTCAAGCGCTGACACCAAGCTGCTGGCGACGTGCTCCGACGCGTTGAAGACGACGGTATGCCCGTACTGGTTGGATTCGAGGTGCCACTCGACGTCGAAACCGCTGGTCTTCTCCAGCGGTTTACCGGTAATGGGAGCGTACGGAACCTCTGCTCCGATAAACAGGAAACGATCGCAGTCCGCGAGTTCCCAGCTCGTTCCGTCCAAGTCGATGAGATCACCCTGCCGGAGTGGGTAGACGGAGCCCGCATACGCGACGCCCGCGTATCCATCGGGAGTCAGACGAATCGGACGGCGGACTCCAGACTCGACTTCCGTTCCGTGATCAAGCACTCGCACGAGTGCCTTGGCGCTCGCCATGTCACGCCGTTCCGCATCGACACTCCGGGTGCCCCCACTGACGCTTGCAGGCGGCGCACGGCTTGTAGTACAGGTGTTCCCGCAACTGGGCCTCTGTCGCACCGTCGCGCACGTGCCGGGTGAAGGCCCTTGAATTGTGCCGATACAGCACGTCGCCGGGAACGGTCGCCTGGTCCTTGTCCCTCGCCACATTCGCACGGACGACCAGTCCCGCCTGTGGCACGACCACGGACTCCTCAGGTGCTTTTGGGTGCGCGGCTGCACCTCCGGGCATAGCGGAAGCCGGGAGGCCAAGACCGAACTCCAGGTCGTAGTACGACGCCGTGACTCGATCGTGCTTCTGGCTTGATGACGCCTCGACCGACAACACCAAGTCGTCGTCGAGAACGACCTTCAGCTCGAGGCGCTCGTGCAGTGGCGGCGCGGTCTCGTCGACGCCGAGTGTGATCATTCCCAGCGACGTTCGCCGCTCGCTCGCCTGCGGGTGTGATGACAACGCGGTCGGAGTGGCGATCGGAAATTTCGCCTTCCCATCCGTCGGATCCGCGCAGTACAGGTGGAGGGTTTCGTGCTTGACGTCTCCACCGAGAGGCATTTCAGTGCCCGCAGCGAGGAGTGGCATCAACGACCCACGGGCGAGCTCGAGTTCGATGGGCTTTGCCAGTCGGAGCCTCTGCCTGTCATGCGCGATCCACGCAGCTCCTTGTGAGATCAACGTGGCACTGTTCGTCGGCACCTCAACTCGGTCCGGACCGAACAGCTCGTGCAGCCGGCTCCGAATCGCGGGCATGGCCGCCATGCCACCGACCACTACGACCAGCGAGACCTGCCCGGGCGCCATCGACAAGCTGCCGAGCAGCGACTCGATCTCATCAATACCTGCCGTCACGAGCGGCCGCGTGATCTCCTCCAGCTCCTGACGAGTGAGCCGGTACTGCAACGTGGCACCTGACTGGAAGTAACTTGGCCGGTAGAACGTCACGTCAACACGGTCAGCCGAGAGCTCGATCTTGTTGCGCTCCGCGTCCTGGAGGAGCCGGAGCTCGGCCTCAGGGATCGCAAGGTCGTCGTCAGTGGCACTTCCGCGAGCCCGAGCGCGCTTCACGACCTCGTCGCGAATTACCTTGTCGAACTCGTCGCCGCCGACCTGGGTCGAGCCACCGTTACGAAGTTGTCGCACCTGGTCTTCGTCGACTCGGCAGAGAGTCAGGTCCAGCGTTCCGCCGCCCCAGTCGACAACCAGGACGTTTCGTCGTGCAAGCCGTCGTGCCATCTCTTCTGGGTCGGTTGCTCCCCGGATGAACCCGTACAGGGCGGCGAGCGGCTCGTGGACGAACTGGGCTATACGCATCCCGGCCCCGGCGAACGCCTCTCGCAGCGCCGCGCGGCGGTGCCCATTCATGGTCACGGGGATCGTGACCACAGCGTTGTCGAGGCTGCCGAGCACCTTCCGCTGCGGACTGCGCAGGGACTCCGACCGGACGTGCCGCACGACGTCCGCAACGATGTCCACAGGGCTCCGGTCGACGCCTCCGACTGCGATCGCCTCCTCGCCGAGGAGGAACTTCGGTGATTTCACCGTGTTGCCGTGCACCCCAATGCCCGCGGCACCCAACGCGTCCTTGGCATCGCGGCCGACGACTACCTGCTCGCCCTCATACCGGACGATCGAGGGATGTGGCCGGCCAGTCTCGACGTCCATCACGTCGATCACGCGGTCACCAACTACCACCGAAACAAGGCTGTTGGTCGTTCCGAAGTCGAACCCGACGATCACGCGAAGCCTCCAGCCGCGTCCTTCAGCTGCTCGACCTCACGCGTGAGGGCAAGCAGAGAACGGTCGAGGAACTCCTCCGCGACGTCGGGCGCACCGTTCCGGAGTGCGTGCAGACCATCGGTAAGCAGATCGATCTCACCCCCGAGACGCCGGATGATGCGCGTTCGCAGCGTTTCGTAGTCGTCCGCCATATGGCTCTTGTCGACCACTCTGTTATCGCGCTCGGCCGCGAGCTCCTTCTGCAGTCGCACCACGTCGGCAGAGAACGCGTCGGCGCGAGCCAGCGCAGATTGCTCACGCTCCTCGACGGTCGAAAGCTCATTGCGGAGCCGAGTCTCGCGATTCCGAGCAGCGGCAGCCTCACTCTCGAGATGTGTGACCTGCCGTTCCAAGCGGACGATCCGGGCGAGGTAGTTCGCGCCGACGATCCCGAGCACCTTGTGATCGCTGCTTGCCCCGACCTGGCTGGCGGCTCGCTCCAGCCCTGCTGCCTCTGGGGCCTCGTACCTCCAGAGGGAGTCGTACGACGCATCGATGAACTGATCCAGGGTCCACTCACGTTGGAGTGCGCGGAGGAGTCCGTAGCACGCGATCGCATGCCTGACGAGGCGCTCACTGTCTGCGGCTTTGAACTGCTTCGGGGCCGCTCCAAGTTCGTCGGCGACCCGCTGAGCCGCGGCACGCACGTGTTCGATCGAGAGCTGCGGATCCTTGCGGGGATCGACCAACTGGTCCACCCTGCCGCCGAACACCGGGCTGTGGCCCAGTGCGACTACCGCGAGGTCAACGAGCCGGTTCAACGCCGGTGCGAGGCCACCGTCCTCGGCGCGCTTGAGCGGGACCCCTTGGCGCGCCGCGTACTGAAGCAGCTTGAACGGGGCCGACAACGTTGGGTCTGTCGGCGCGAGAGACTCGATCTGCGCACTCTGTGACGCGATGCCCTCATCGGTAATCGCCAGCTTCTTGAGGTCCTCCCTCGAGATCTCAAGCAGTCGAGCGTTCGACTCGTAGGCGAACGTCAGCAACTCCTCGATCGAGGTAATGATCGGCTTCGGTTTCGTCTTGGACTTGGCCCGCTGTGTCCCCTTCTCCGCAGCGGGTGCCGCTGACGCATTGTCAGTAGGCGCGGCCGAGCCGGTGCCATCGCCGGTAGCGGTAGCCGATGCGGGGTCGCTCGGCCCCGACTCCGCGCCGGGCTCTGGAATGGTCTCGTTGCTCAACGTCCTACCTCTTGCAATCGGGTCCGAAATCCTGCGTACCAGGCGCCCGTCTCCTTGGAGTGCCTGAGCGCCTCGCCGTGTCGTGATGCACCATCGATGTCTCCCACAGCGAGCAGCGCCTCAGCCGCGATGAGTCGGACCTTGAATTGGTCCTGGGGCCGGAGCTCGCCCAGCGAGGGCAGTAGCTGGGTGACCATGGATGACTGTGTCCCGTCCAAAGCCGTCGCACCGAGGTCCAGGAGGTCCTCGGTAACGGAGTCGCTCAAGGCCCGATCGAAGCTTCCGTGTGACCGGTCGGCCAGGCTTGTCGTGACGAATGCGCCGCCTGCGAGGAGGGATCGGAACCGCGCCGCGACATCGGAGACACGGTGGCTGTTGGTCTTGCGCACCGCAAGTTCGAACTGGTTGTAGTGCAACGCGACCAACCCGCAGATCGCCTCCGCTGCGGGGCGGTCGAAGGTCGACAGCAGAGAGACCGCACTGTTGTACCGCTGCTCGTAGATCGTCGCGCCCGACGCATCTACCCGGCTGGGGTCCTCGACCGCTTCACGCGCGAGTACGCCGTACAGGTATGCCGCCACACCTTCGCGGTAACGGCGGGCCGTCACCCCTCGGCCGGCACGCATGATGAAGGTGTCGATTGCGTTGAGACTCAACTCGCGGCTGGAGATGAGCTTCTCCAAGGCCTGGTCGACGAGGCAGAGGTCCTCTTCCTCGGCAAGGCAGAAATCGAACTCAAACGTCCGCTCCAGCGGGCCATTGGAGACGGCCACTGTCTGGACGCCGACCTTCACCGACGCGAGGAAGTCGGCGGCTTCAGATGTGGAGGTTTCGCGGCCGTTGACGGTGATGGATTCGACATCCGATGTCACCCAATCGGCGGAGCTGCTGGAGCTCGTGACCATCAAGCGCGTGCGCCCGCACTCTCGTCCCCTGAAGAGGAGGATCGGCCGCTTGGTCGCATGACCGTCGAAGCGGTGTGCTCGGCGGGCGCGCTCGGACGAGAAGACGAGCCCACACTCAGCGCAGGGAAACCGAGGGGGCTTTGGCGGGGCTGGCGGTCCGGCCGATTCGAGTCCGGTCGGCTCATGGAACTCCATGTAGCCGGTGTGCCAGAACCCCACGTACCCCCCTGTCACTTGCTGATCCGCGTCCCCTACGCCTTCGGAAGGCTAGTCCGAGCGCACGAACTTTGCGAGGTCGCCGGTTGAGTGAGACCGACCTGTGATGGGCTGTCATGTCGCGTTGGTGTGGGTGTAGATGCCGGTGCGAGGCCCCTGCACCGTCACAACGGCCGATGATCCGCGGGTACCTGGCCAGCCAGTCCGATGCGATGTGCTTGCTGGTGCGGTCCTGCCAGTCCGGCCGGAAGGCGTACGCGTCTGCCGGGATGTGGGCGGCTTCCGCCAGCAGCAGTTCCTCGTAGGCGTACCGGCATACGACAGTGCGCGGACGGCGCCCGTGCACCTTGACCAGTGCCCGGCCGGTGGGGCCCGCGAGGATGTCCCGCCCCTGAACGTACACAAGATCCTCAACGGCGAGCCCGCAGCCGACACCGAGACAGAGCAGCAGGCAGCACCTGAGGATTCGGGTCCGAGCCAGCTGACTGGCGCAATGTCCGGATTATGCACCGGCCGAGGATCTCGGCCGTCCGTTCGGGAACAGTGATCAGACCCCGTTTCGACTCTCACGCCTTCAGCGCGGGCGCTCCGAGTTGATCGAGCATTGACTGGGCTTCGATCTGGATCGCGCTGATTTTGCGGTCCAGGTCGGTACGGAAAGCCCTAGCGTCGCGAACTGACCGGTTCACCTCGTCGATCGCGCGGAGCGCCTTGCCGAACTCGTCGTCGAGTTCAAGACGCACCTGGATAAGCGTCTTGCTCGAGATGTCATCGCACTGCGCAAGGACGCGGCCGACCAGGGCGTTCCGGCGGCGCATCTTTTCCCTTGCAGCATGCACCTCCTGACGCTCCTCTTTGACGACCGCATAGGCTTCAAGGGCAACAGGGAGTACAGCGCCGCCGATTTTGGCAACCTTTCCGATGTTGTTCGCCCAGCGCACGGCCTGGTACGGCTTGAACTTGATGTCGACGAGCTTTCCAGCCTTGTAGACGATCTTGTGCCCCGCGCTGCCTGCCGACTTTTTGATGCCGTCGCCTGCGCCCCAGACTTTCTGGAAGGCCTTCAGATGCTCGATCGACTTCGGACCCCAGGCTGGGACGCGGGGTTGCTTCCGACCTGGCTGGCGTGCCAGGCCTGGGTCTACCGGGATGTTCTGCGTCTCGATGTCCCCTTGGACATCAAGGGCGAGCAACTGGCGGGCGTACGGCGACGCCTCGATTTCCCGTACCTCGGAGGTCAAGTCGGCAAGTTGAGAGGCCAGGACGGCGCGTACCCCGTCCAGGAACCTCTGGTTCGCCGAGCTCAGCTCGTCGTTCAGAGTCACGGAGGCGGCGTCGACCCTAGACCAGTCGCGGTTCGGCGACTCCTGGATCGACTCCACCGTGTCGGCGAGGTGCTCGGCTGCCCGGATACACGCTGTGCGGAACTCGGTTGCCTGCCGTTCGAGGGCCGAGTCCAAGAGCCCGCGGCGCGTTGTGAGCGCACTGCGCTGGCGTGCGAGGACAGTCAAGACTGCTTCCTCGTCGGGGTCGTCTGTGAGCGCGGCGAGTGCCTCGCCCGCGACGAGGGCGACCCGCTGGAGCGCCACACGGAAGCTGGCCAAGTCGCCGCGGGCCCGCGCGATCCGGTTGATCGCGTCCGTGACCTTGTCCATCCGGGACGCCGCGATGCGGCGGGCGGCCCGCGACGGGTCCACCTCTAGCGCTTCCAGGTAGGTTTTGGCGTCGCACTCGACCCATGGCACCTGGTCGGCGAAGCTGCCGAGAGCGTGGCCAAGGCCGCCGAACGACTCGGGCGGCACCACGCCGACGGCGTGCTTGTACGAGCCCGCAGCAAGAACCGCTGGGCCTTCATGGCGTGGGGCGACCCCTACCTGGTCCTGCTCAATCCCCCGGCACTCGTCTGGCGCACCTACCAGGTACGACTCCCTGCCACACCGGAATCGCGGTTCAGCGGCGGCGACCTTTCCGCGGTACCCGGCCGCGTCGGTTCTCCGACCCCGCTGCAGAAAGGCCCGCCGGAAGCTCTCACGAAGATTCTCGCCGAAGCAGGCCTCACCTACCCGGAGTTGGTCAGTCGCCTGTTCACACTCGACACGTGACGGGGAAAGAAAGCGATCAGTGCCGTGACGCCACCGGCGACGGACCGTCGAGCGGCTGCTTCCCCTGGGTCGACCTCGTCTCACCGTCACGCCGCTGCTCAAGGCGGGCAGGCGCGATGATGGTGGGAGCCTGTCCCGGAGGCAGGGAGCCGTCCGCTCCGAGCACTTGGCAACGCGCCAGTCCGTGCCGGTACCACAGTGCGGCCGTCCACGCACAGAGCAGCGCGTCGATGAGGTCCTCCCGGTGCTTGTAGTCAGCCGCCTTCTGAGGTGAGGGCTCGGAGAGCAGTTGACGGGAGACCGGGTGGGAGGAGAGCAGCAGGGGCGGATCGGCGGTGGCCAGGCCCGCCATGTGCCCGATCAGCCTGTCGCACTCCGCCGCCCGTACCGCTCGCCACTGTGCCGTCGGAACTCGTGCCGGGCGGCGCTTGTACGTGGGGCGTTTCTGGTCGTACCCAAGCTCGGCGGCTCCGACCAGGGTCGTGTACGGATAGCACTCGGGGAAGACCCAGCCGCCGGTCTGCGGCCCGCCCCTGCCGTCGTCGTAGGACCAGCCCGACTCGTCCAGCCGTTCCCGCAGCAGCACTCCGGCCTGTCGGGGAGAACTCTGGTTGGTACTGTTCGCGCTCACCTTCCAACGGCCGTACCGCTGGCCGACCTCCCTCTCGCACAACCGCTGACCGGCCGGGTTGTCGACGACCAGCGGTGCGTCGACGAACGCCAGGGTCGATCCGTCGACGGCTGTCCTGGCCAGCCATGACATCGTCTCCTCGAGGCCACGGGTCCAGCCGCATTCGATCACCACGCCGTGCGCGTCGATGGCAGCCACGCCTGTTTCATTGGGCTTGGTGCGGGCTCCGCTCTGCGCCCAGGCGAGGTCGATGCCTATGAATCGTTCGATCCGCATGCATTCGTAGTACCAGAGAACCGGAACCGGCCACCGGTGAGGCGCGGTACTCCTCAGCCAGCGCCCCCATGGTGTGGTGACCGAGGAGATCCCTCACCGGTGCCCGACGTCGCCTCGGGCGGGCCGCCTGCGGACTCACGGAAGTCCGGGCCGAAGTGGGCCTTTTCCAGACGGAGTTGATACGGCAGTTGTTCGAGGACGCCACCTGAGACTCTATGCTGCACAGGCATATGCAGAGTCAACAGGGGGCCTTGGGCGACGGCGTCCGTGCCGACGGCAAAACCGGAGGGGAACGGTGGTGTCACACTCCGCGCCGAACGAGGGCGGGGTAAACGGGGGAACGGCCGAGAGGCCATCCGCTGCGTTCGAGCGGGCCGTTGCCGCCTACGCCCACGGAAACTTCGCGCTTGCCGTCAGCCATCTGCGGCTGTTGGAACGCGATGCCGACACCGGCCACGCGGTGATCGACGCCCGCCACGCTGCCTTGCGCGGGGCACTCGCGGCTCGCGCCGGCAACTGGACGGAGTGCTGTGACTGGTACATCCGGTCACTGGTTCCTTCAGGAGCCGTCGGTGCCCGTTCGCCCGAGCTGACCGAGCCCTGCCACAACGATGACTGCACCTCATCTGCCGACAACCGGTGTGGCCAGTGCTCCCGCTCGTTCTGCGCGGCGCACGGCGCCGAAAGCATGGACGAGGTCTCCCGCTGCGGCCCGTGCCTCGATGTGGCAGTGCACAACCTGGTGCATGCGGCGATTCTGGCCGACCGTGTCAAGGCTGCCGCAGAGGCACTCGCTCCATGGGTCGGCGCTGCGAACTCGGTGACAGCGCAGGCACTGCTGGCGTGTCTCGCCCCGGAACATACCGTGGGCTTCGGTGAACAGACCGACGTGCTCGAGTCGTTCGCTCCGGAGCGGCGCAAGGCGCTTGCGCTGTTCCGTGCGTCCGTGACGCTCGCCGACGTGGACCTGGAACGGGTGAGTGCCCCGGTGTCTGACACGGCGTCCTCGTCGTTCCCGGCGCTGTACAAGTGGCTGCGCCCCTGGAGAGCCCGTGGGCTGAGCCGTGCGGGTCGGCACGCCGAGGCGTGGCAAGTCCGGTACGAGGACTGGCTGGCGAGACCGGTCGACACCGTGGTCGTGCACGCCCTGGCCGTCGAGGCTCTCCGGGTCTTCGCGGACGGCACCGAAACGGACAGGCGGAGGCGTCTGGCGTCCGCACGGCAGGCCGTGGCCTGCTGGGCGATGGTTCTGCACTCCCCCTCTTACTGGGAGGAACTGGCGCGGCGCTCCGGGCACCCATGGACGCCCGACGAGCGGAAGGACGCCTCGGACCAGGTCGCCGAGCGTATCCGCCAGGTCCTGCGGGACGACGACAGGGCTGCGGAACGGCCGGTGGTGGACAGCCTGGAGCTGGCCTGGGACGTCGAGCTCGCCGCTGCCCGTTGCCTGGCCGGGGTCCTGGTCACGACGGACTGCGGATGGCCCGTTCAGGCCGGCAGCGACCTCACTTTCGGCCCCGGTTTCCTCGACCTCCTGCGGTCGGCCGGAGCCCCGTGGGAGGCCCTGGCCGAGGAGGTCGACGGCTGGGTGTCGGACGCGGGCCGTTCGGGTGAGGCGAGCGGCGATCGGCTCCGCGATTTGATGTCACCCGAGGGGCGTTACACGATGCTCCTGGAGACCGGCAGGTTCGACCAGGTCATCGCGGCACTCCAGGCCGGGACGGCGACGGAACGCCGGGCCCGGGGGGACGCCGGGCCTCAGCACGGCCCGCAGCGCATCCTCGGCGCGGCACTGGTCGCCCGGGCACGCGACCATCTGAAGGCCAAGCGCTGGTCCGAAGCGGTACGGGACTTCGAGGACGCGGCGGGCGCCGGCGCCTCGCTCACCCTCCATGAGGAGGAGATCGGCCGGGCAGGCCGGCAGGCCGGACTCGCTCTGGTGCAGAACCGTGTCAGGCCGGACTGGCAGGCGTATGCCGGCCTTCTCCAGCGCGCCCTCGACCTGGCACCGGAAGACGAGGAACTGAAGCGGAACCTGGCTGTCGGGTGCGTGCACCTGGGTCGGCAGGCCCAGCATCAGGGGGACCAGGACAGGGCACGTGCCCGCTTCGCTCAGGCGTACGAGCTGGATTCCTCGAACGAAACCGTCGTCGCAGCGCTGAACGAATCCGACACCCGGTGGGCCGAAGACCTCCTCCAGAAGCAGCCCATGTCCGTGCTCACGCGTGCCATCACGGAACTGCGCAGGATCCTTGACCGCGACGCCACCCTCCGGCCCGTCCGCAAGGCCTTGGCAACGGCTCTGTACGAGCGCTCCCTCGATGTGGCCCTGACCGGCGCCCGCGCCGAGGCCATGGGTCTGATGAGGGAGGCCCGCGGCCTCCTGGAGCCGGGCTCCGACGACTGGGCTCCGGGGCGGGGGCCGAAGGAGGCCGTCGCGACCGGGCTCTGCGAACGAGCGTTTCCGGTCGACGTGTCCGACGAGGACGAGCTGCGGAACGCGGTCGACGTGATCGCCGTCGCCCGCACCTACGAAGTCCTCCCGGGTATCGCCGACGAACAGGCCGCGCTCCTGGCCCACCTCATCGGACTGTTGTGCCGGAACGAGGACTACGACGAGGCCATACGGCTCGTCCGCCGGTGCCCACGAGACGCCGAGGACCGCAGCGGACTCGACAGGGCCCTCGCCGAGGCCTACGCCGGACGCGCCCGTCGACGACTCTCCGAGGGCGACACCGCCGCCGCCCACTCCGACGTACGGGCGGTTCGCAAGTACGACCCGACGCATCCGCTGGCTCTTTTCGGGCCGGGCGATGCCGATCAGCTGTGGTGAGGGGAAGACACGGGGTGACCATGTCCATGTTCGGTGATTCGCCGTACGAGGTGCTGGGTCTGGAGGTCGGTGCGTCCAGGGCCGACGTCCTGGCCGCCTACCAACGGTGTTCGAAGGCCGCCCGGCGCGATCGTGAACTGCGCGACCGCCTCTCCCGGGCGCGCAACGCCCTCTCCCGCCCCGGAGAACGTCGGGTGGCGGAGCTGTTGACACCGCTGCCCGGCGCACTGCCGCCCGATGCGAGCAGTGCGCTGCTCGCCGAGGCCCGTCGGCACATGTCCCGAGTCGCCCCCCTGATGCCCGACCCGGCGAGCTTCGCCCCGCCGTCCGGCTGACGGCCCCACGACTGCTCGGTGATCCGCCTCTGTACGCCTCACGCCCCTTCAAACGTCCCGGGAGCCTGCGTTGACCGCACCGTCCTCCGCACAGCCCGACTCCGACTCAGAACGTCTGATAGCGCAACTGCGCAGACGGTGCGAGGCGTTGGAGCGGCGACGCACCCAGTACGAGGACGAACTGGCGCGGAAGGACGCCGAGTGGGAGACGTCGCTCCGCCGCCTGCTCACCGGCCTGCTCGACGTCGACGACGCGCTCGCGGAGTCCCTGCGCTGGTCGGCACGCCGGCACTCCACTCTGCCGCATCACGCCGCCGCGCCGCTGGTGAGCCTGACGGAACAGGTGTCCGCCGCGCACAGGCTGCTGCGCCGCCAGTTGCTGACCGCCGATGTCAGGCCGATGGACCTCGTGCACCAGCGCGCCGAACCTGGGATCGCACGGGTCGTGGGTGCCCGACCCACATCCAGACACCCCGCCGACCTGGTGCTGGAGGAACGCGTACCGGGCTTCTACCTGGGGCAGCAGGTGCTGCGGACAGCCGAGGTCGTGGTCGCCGTCCCCGGCTCCGACAGTGACATCGGCCCTGACCCGGAACCGTCTCAGGAACCGGTGAGGGAGCCGGAGCAGCCCGGCCGGTCGACGGCGGCACGACGGCAGCCTCGGCGACTGCCGCGGCACAAGCGCCGTACTCGCCGCCGTTCCTGACCCTCCAGCTGCGGAATCCCTTCCACTGCCCGGTACCGCACAGCCCGCCCACTCCAAGAACAGGAAGCCTGAAGTGCACAGGACACTCGGAATCGACCTCGGCACCACCAATTCGGTCATGGCCTGGATCAAGGACGGCGAACCGGAGGTCATCGCGACCGCACCGGAGGAGAGCGGGACTCCGTCGGTCGTGGGCCTCTCCGGGGACGGAACTCTCCTAGTCGGACGGGAGGCACTGAACTGGCTGGAGCGGGACGCCTCGCGGGTGATCACCACGGTCAAGCGCCTCATGGGCCGCCAGTTCAAAGACCCGAAGGTGCGGCAGGCCGTCCTCCGTATGGGGCAGGGCGGTCCGGAGATCACCGAGGGGCCGGACGGCGGAATCCTGGTCAGACTCGGAGACCACGACTACACCCCGGTCCAGATCTCCGCGATCATCCTCAGGCGGCTCAAGCGGGACGCGGAGGAACGCCTCGGTACGACGTTCACCCGCGCCGTGATCACCGCGCCCGCGTACTTCGGCGAACGGCAGATCGCGGCCATCCGTGAGGCGGGCAGACTGGCCGGGTTCCACGTGGTACGGGTGCTCATGGAACCCACGTCGGCCGCGCTCGCGCACGGCCTCGGACGCGCTCATGATGCCGACCAGGCAACCGTCCTCGTCTACGACCTCGGCGGTGGCACCTTCGACGTCTCGATCCTGACGCTGATGCCCGGGTTCGTCGATGTGCTCGGCGTGGGCGGGGACAACCTGCTCGGCGGCACGGACTTCGACGGCAGCCTGGCCGATCACCTGCAGGAACTCCTCGACGAGCGCAGCCCCGGCCACGACCCCCTGCCGGGTGACGCCTCGAAGATCCGGAAGGCCGCGGAGCACGCCAAGATCCGCCTGTCGGCGGCGTCCTCGACCGAGGTGATCGTGTCTCCGCTCGGCGAGTCGGGCGCCGTCCTCTCGGAGACCGTCGACCGGAAGCACTTCGAGAACCTGATCGCCGAGCGGATCGAGGAGACCGTCGACCTGACCCGGCGGACCGTGACGGAGGCGTCCCTGCTGCCGGAGGACATCGACCAGGTCCTCCTGGTCGGTGGCTCGAGCGCCATCCCCCTGGTGGCGGAACGACTGGCGGAGCTCTTCGGCCGCGAGAAGCTGCGCAAGGACGTGGACCCGATGACATGCGTCGCGCTCGGTGCGGCCGTCCAGTCGGCACTCGTCGACACCCTCGACTGCCCCGACTGCCGCGCGACCTGCCCGCTGGACGCCGACACCTGCTCCGACTGCGCCACCCCGCTCGTCGGCACTCCGACGGTCGAGTGCCCGGCCTGCCACGTCCCTGCGCCCGAGAACACCGGCTCGTGCCCCGTCTGCGCGTCGGACCTCTCCGCACTCTCGGCCCAGCGGCCCGCACCGCCCACCCCGTCCGTCTGCGGTGAGTGCGGAGAGGAGAACGATCCAGACGCGATGGCGTGCGACCTGTGCGGGGCGGAACTGCGCGACAGCGGCGGTCTGAAGTGCCCGAGCTGCGCATTCGTGAATCAGCCGGGCCTCGCCTCTTGCTCACTCTGCAACGCGGAGTTGCCCGTCGCGGCCCCGTCCGATGTGACTCCTCGTCCCATCGGCGTCCGTACCAGCGACGGCAGTCTGGTGATTCTGGTCGAGGCAGGCACCCGCTACCCGACAGAGCAGCCGATCCGGCACGATTTCCAGCTCACCGCCAATCCCGGGGACATGCTGGAGATCGCCCTGCACGAGGGAGACCTCCAGCCCGCGGAGCGCAACGACCTCTGCGGCGTCTCCATGTACGAACTGCCCGAGGGAAGCACGGGCACCAAAGCCCTCACTATCGCCGTGCACCTGGACGGGGACCGCTCGATCCGGCTGGAGACCCGGCTCGACGGAGCATCGTTCACCCCGGCCGTCTTCCGACGCAACCCGCTACCCCCGGAGTTCCGCAGGCGGGCGCGGGAGACACACGGGCGGTTCCAGACGTTCCTCGCCGACTGGCGTCATGAGCTCACCCCGGCGGAATCCGCGGTCCTGGCAGAGACGGCGACCGCACTGGAGCAGGTGGTCAGGGGCGAGGCTCCCGGGCGTTCCCTGGACACGCTCCTGGAAGACGCGGATGTCCTGCTGGAACGTCAGCAGAGCGTGCGCTGGGCCACGGCTCTCGCCTACCGCTATCCGCATCACGTGGCCGAGCTGATGCCGGACGACGATCTTGAGGCGATGCTGCGCCACCGCAGCGCCCTGAAGTCGATGCGCGAGGCGGCGGACTTCGACCGCGGACACAAGATCGCCGAGGAGGTGCTGAGCATCCGGCGCCGCCTCGGCGAGGACCTGTACAAGGTGATGAGCGCTCTGGCGTTCGCCTCGCACAACGGGGTCAACGCCGCGTTGCAGCAACGCATCCAGCAGACCGGCGACATGCTGACCGAGGCGGCGCGGCAAGGAAACCTCGCCCGGGTGGACGCGGCCAAGTCCCGGATCACCGACCTCTACGCGGACATGCGCCGGGAGCAGGCGGAGTTCCGGGCGCCGGAGCGCAGGACCGTGCGTCCTGAGAAGCCGGCCCGTTGACCCGTCGGCTCAGCGCATCGCCGTTCCACTCCGTCGTGGAGCCAGCTCCGCCCACACGGTCTTGCCGGGTGCGGCGGGGCGCGGGTCGGTGCCCCAGACGGTCGCCAGCCGGGCCACGAGCAGCAGTCCCCGGCCGGACTCCGCGTCGCCGGGCGCTTCGGGAACGGACCGGGGCGGCACCCGCTCGGTGCGGGTGTCCGTCACCTCCACGCGGAGGGTGTCGGAGGTTGCCGTCAGCCGGAGGTGGAAGTCCCGGCCGGGCACGTGACCGTGCCGTACGGCGTTGGCGGTGAATTCGGCCGCGATGAGGGTGAGGGTCTCGTTCGCTGCGGAGTCGTAGGCGTATCCCCACTGGTCCAGCCGATGCGAGACGAGACGGCGGGCGAGGCGGGCACCGCGCGGTGTGGAGGTGAAACACATAGCGAACTCGTGGAGGGCAGCCGGCGGTTGGGGCGTCGGCGCGATGGCGGTGTCCGAGGATTCCATGGCGGCGAGCCTGCCGGAGGCCACACGGCTCTGACCAGCCACGACGCCTGTACGGGGCTGGTCTGTACAGATCGTCGCGACGGACGTACAGGCAGGGGGCAAGTCCTCGTACGGGGGAACTTGTCGACGTTCAGGCTCGGCTGTTTCGCCACCGCACGTAGCGTGCTTCTTCGCGCTGCGTGCACGGTCGCACCGTGTACAGCCACGTACCAGAGCCGTGGGCGGACAGGTTGCCGGAGGTGGCGGGCATGGCGGAGCAGGACGACGGGGCGGGCTTCCTGCGGTGCTTCGGGCAGCAGTTGAAGCTGCTTCGGGCGGGGGCCGGGCTGACCCGGGCCGAGTTGGGCTCCAGGCTCGGTTACGGGGAGGACCAGATCACGTCGGTCGAGCTCGGCCGACGCATCCCCAAGCCGGAGCTGATCGACAGGGCGGACGAGGTGCTGAACGCGGGCGGCGTCCTGCGGGCGATGAAGAACGAGGTGGCGCGGGCGCGTTATCCGGCGTTCTTCCGGGACGCGGCACGGCTGGAGGCCGAGGCCGTCGAGCTTCAGACGTACGACACCCATGTGGTGAAGGGCCTGTTGCAGACCGAGGAGTACACGCGGGCGCTGTTGAGCATGCGCCGGCCGCTCCTGAACGAGGAGACGATCGAGCAGCGGGTCGCGGCACGTCTGGCCCGCCAGGAGGTCTTCAACAAGTGGCCCGCGCCCCTGTTCAGTTTCGTCATGGAGGAGTCCGTACTGCTACGGCGGCTCGGCGGAACCTCGGTGCTGCGGGGGCAGTTGGAGCAGATCCTCCTCATCGGCCAGAAACGGAACGTCGAGGTGCAGGTGATGCCGCTCGACCGGGAGGACAACGCCGGTGTGGACGGTGGGTTCACGCTGTTCACCCGCAAGGGAGGGGAACAGATCGGTTACACGGAGGCGCAGGGACGTAGCACACTGGTGACCGATCGCGAAGAGGTCCGCGCACTCGCCGCACGCTATGGGATTATCCGTGCGCAGGCCCTCACCCCGTGTGAGTCGCTGGCCTACATCGAGAAGTCGCTGGGGGAGCTATGAACACCCGAAGGATCACTGCCGTCGCTCAGGATCTGCGGTGGTTCAAGAGCAGTTACAGCGGTGCGGAGGGCGGCGACTGCGTGGAGGTAGCGACTTCGCGAGGGACCGTCCACGTCCGGGACTCGAAGGCGGTCACCGGCCCCGCACTCACCATGGACCGCACCGCATGGGCGGCCTTCATCGGCTTCGCCGCGGGCCACGACAGCGAGGGTTGACCTTCTCACTCGTCGGCTGACCGTTTGTCCCCTTGAGGTGAGGTTCCTCGCTCCCTAGATTCCGAAATGGGCAGGAATGTCACCACACTGTTAGCGGTGTTAACGCAGGCATCTTGTCTATGTCCTCTGAGGTGTGTACGGTCCCGTCATGGCCGCCGACGAATCCGCTCCCGCGGCGGTCGTCACGGCTGCCGAGATCGCCCGCCTCGCCGGGGTGACCCGTGCCGCCGTATCCAACTGGCGCCGACGTCACCCCGACTTCCCGCGCCCCGCCGCCGGCACCGCAACCAGCCCCCTCTTCGCGCTCACGGAAGTCCAGCAGTGGCTGGACCGACAAGGCAAGGGCCGGGAAACCTCCACTGAGGTCGACCTGGGGCACGAACTGCGCGCTCAGTACGGCGACGACCTGCTCACCGCACTCGGCGCGGTCGGCGCGCAGTTGCTCGGAACCGCCGTCGAGCAACCGCTGGCCGAACCCGCCGCGGCTGCCCTCACCGCCTTGTCCGCAGAGCGTGACGCACACGCCCTCTACGCCGACCTTGTCGAGCGCTGTATCGCCTCCACCACCCGCAGCGGCGGTGAGCCGATGACCACCCTCGCCCTGGAGCGGATCGTCGCGGCGTTCGCGGGGCCGGCCAACGATGCAGCCGGAGCATCGGACCGCACCATCGGCACGGTCTACGACCCGGCGTGCGGCATCGGTACGCTGCTACTCACCGCCGTCCCGGGTGCCGACCGGTACGGCCAGGAACTCAATCCGGCGACCGCCGCCATTGCCGAGTTCCGTGCCCGTCTCGACGGCAGGACGGCCACCGTGGCCTGTGGAGACTCGCTGCGCAAGGACGCCTTCCCCGACCTCCGCGCCGATCTGGTCGTCTGCGATCCCCCGGTGGGCGTGGCCGACTGGGGGCGGGACGACCTGCTGCTCGACCCCCGCTGGGAGCTGGGCGTACCCCCGCGATCGGAGAGCGAACTCGCCTGGGTCCAGCACTGCTACGCCCACACCGCCCCCGGCGGCCGGGCGCTGCTGGTGCTGCCCTCGTCCGTCGCCTACCGCAAGGCCGGTCGCCGGATCCGGGCCGAACTGGTCCGCCGAGGACTGCTGGCCTCCGTGGTGGTACTGCCGCCCGGTCTGATGTCCAGCCACTCGCAGCCCGTGCACCTGTGGATCCTGCGGCGACCGGCCCAGGGCGACCCCGCCCCGACACACATCCGCATGATCGACCTCAGCACCGCCGACTCGGACGGCATCGGCCTCGGCATGAAGGACTGCGCACCGACGCCGGAGCAGATCGCGGACGTTCCACCCATCGACATCCTGGACGATGACGTCGACCTGAGTCCCAGCCGCTACGTCACCCCCCACCACGGCGACTACCCCGTCGAGTACGCCGCCCTGCGCGACCGCATCCAGAGCCTTGCCCAGGACCTGCTCGACCTGCTCCCCGTACTCCCCGCCGGTCCCGGTCGCATCGAGGCCGCGCCCATGGGACTCGGTGATCTCGTCCGGGGCGGGCTGGTCGACCTCGACGGCACCGTGCCGACCTCCCGTACCGACCAGCTCGACACCGACTACCTGCGCGGTTTCCTGCGCAGCGCCGCCAACGCCCGCCGCAGCACCACCGCCAGCGGCACCTTCCGTCTGAACGCCGGAAGTGCGCAGCTTCCGCAGATGGAGGTCGGGCGCCAGCGGGAGTACGGCGAGGCCTTCCGGCGTCTGGCAGCCTTCGAAGAACTGCTGCGCGAGGCCGCCGCCATCGGCGGCCGGGCGAGCGCGCTCGCGTACGACGGGCTGACCAAGGGCGCCCTGCTGCCGCCCGCCGCCAGTACGTCTTCCGGGATGAGCGAGTCCCAGGAGGCGCAGGAGAAGTGATCCGGCCCGCTGATAATCTCGCTCTCGTCCAGTCAGGTCAGGACATCACGGGGGCAAAGGTGCTGCAGCCGCTCAGAGCGGGCGATCCGACGACGGTCGGAGACTTCCGACTGGTCGGCCGACTGGGCCAGGGCGCGATGGGTGTCGTGTACCTCGGCTACCGTTCGACCCGCCCGGTCGCCGTGAAGGTCGTCAGGCCTCAGCTCGCGGAGGACGAGTACTTCCGCAAGCGCTTCGCCCTGGAGCTGGAGGCGATCCGCCGCGTCGGCGGCTTCCACACCGCAGCCCTGGTGGACGCCGACCCGCGAGCGGCGACTCCGTGGATCGCGACCCAGTACATCAACGCTCCCTCGCTGCTGGAGCTGCTGGAGCAGCACGGCCCGGTCAGCGAACTGGGCGCGTGGTGGCTGGCGGCGGGTCTCGCCGACGCCCTGATGCATGTGCACTCGGTGCGTTTACTGCACCGGGATCTCAAGCCGGGCAATGTCCTGGTCGCGGCGGACGGCGTCCGGGTCATAGACTTCGGCATCTCCCACGTCAGCGGCGGCACCGGCCTGACCACGGCGAACGCGGCGCTCGGCACCCTCTCCTACATGGCTCCGGAACAGGCCGCGGACTCCCGCAGGGCCAGCGAGGCGGCGGACGTCTACAGCCTCGGCGCCACCCTGGCGCACGCGGCGACCGGCCATGTCCCCTTCTACGCACAGATGCCGGCGCAGCGGACGCTGGACATCCAGCCCGACCTGACCGGCCTCCCGCCCGCGCTGCTCGACCTGGTCACCCACACCCTGGCCTTCGACGCGGAGGACCGGCCGACAGCGCAGAGCGTGCTGGAGGAGGCAATGGGACGCCTGCTCGACTTCGGCGTGCCGACAGAGGCGCAGGCGTACCCGCCACTGCCGGAGGCGTTTCTCGCGGAGGTGCTGGAGCGGCAGGCCACACCGGTCGAGACGCCGGACCCAGTACTTGACGCGGATGCGGCGCTGGATGCCGAGCCGGACAGTGCCCCGGAGATCGGTCCTGAGCCGGTGCCCGAGGCCGTGCCGTTCCCCCGCCCTGCGGCCCCGCTCGATCCCGAGCCCCGCCCGGACGTCACGCCGGACCGCTGGGCCGCGCGATGGCGCAGCCGTATCGAGGATCGCCGCAGCGACTACGGCGGCTGAGCCCTCCCCCACCGCACCCGCCAACCCACAGCGCCGAACAACGCGGCAGCAGAGCAGCAATCGAAGGAGACCCGCCGATGGCCACCGTCGCCGACAGCGCGTCAGACAACGTTCCGGGCGATGCGTCCAGCGGCATCCGGTTCGCCCCCGGGATGCAGGTCCGCGCCCGCGACGAGGACTGGCTGGTCGTGGAGGTCGCCGAAACCGCCAAGGACGGCACCCGCCTGGACGTGCGGGGCATCTCGCCACTGGTCCGCGACCAGCGCGCGGTCTTCTTCGCTCACGACGGCCTCGACCAGGTCACCCCGCTGCGCCCCGAGGACACCGAACTCGTCCCCGATGACTCGCCCGAATGCCGCCGCTCGCGCCTGTTCATCGACGCGCTGATCCGCAAGACCCCGCTGCCACTGTCCGAGCAGCGCCTCGCCACCGTAGGCACCCACCTCGTCGACGACCTCGCCTACCAGCGCGAGCCCGCCAAGGCCGCTCTGCGCGCCCTCCGCCCCCGACTGCTGATCGCGGACGCGGTCGGCCTCGGCAAGACCCTCGAGGTCGGACTGCTGCTGTCCGAACTGATCAGGCGCGGGCGCGGCGAGCGCATCCTGGTGGTGACGCCGAAGCACATCCTGGAGCAGTTCCAGCACGAGCTGTGGACGCGCTTCGCGATCCCGGTGGTACGTCTGGACTCGGCCGGAATCGAGCGGATCAAGAACGACATCCCGGCCGGCCGCAACCCCTTCTCTTATTACAAGCGCGCGATCATCTCGATCGACACCCTGCGCTCCGACCGCTGGCGCAGCCACCTCATGCAGGTCACCTGGGACGCCGTCGTCATCGACGAGTCGCACAAGCTCATCAACACCGGCACGAAGAACAACCGCCTCGCACAGCTGCTCGCGCCGAAGACCGACGCCATGATCCTGGCCAGCGCCACACCGCACAACGGCCAGCGGGAGTCCTTCGGCGAGTTGCTGAGCCTCCTCGACCCGACCGCCATCCCCAACACCAGCGACTACGACGAGACCCAGCTCCAGCACCTCTATATCCGGCGCCACAAGATGTCCCCCGACGTCTCCGCCGAGATCGGCCACATGTGGGCCACCCGCAAGCCGCCGGTCGCCATCGACTGCACGGCGACCCCTGCCGAGCAGCGCGTCTTCGAGGAGCTGTACGACGTCTGGATCAACCCGAAGGACGGCCGCACGGCCCCCGTCTCGGGCAAGGGAGCGCGCCTGTTCCCGTACACCCTGCTGAAGTCCTTCCTCTCCTCGCACTCCGCGCTGGTCGAGACCGTCGACAACCGGATCGAGTCCATCGACCGGAGTCCCCACCCTCAGGAGCGCCAGGCCGAGCGCGACGCACTGGTCAACCTCGGCACCATCGCCGAGGCCATAGACATCGACGACGCCGCCAAGTTCCACCAGCTGGTGAAGGTCCTCAAGGAGGAGATCAAGGTCGGCCCCGGGTCCGACACCCGCGTCGTCATCTTCTCCGAGCGCCGCGCCACGCTGCAGATACTGCAGGACACCCTGCCGTCGGCCCTCGGTTTCGCCCCGAGCAAGGGGAAGACCGGCGGCGCCGTCCGCCAGCTCCACGGCGGCCTCTCCGACGACGAACAGCAGCGCACCGTCAAGGACTTCGGTCTGGCGAGCAGCGACCTGAGGGTCCTGCTCACCGGCGACATCGCCGCCGAGGGCGTCAACCTGCACCGCCAGTGCCACCAGATGATCCACTACGACCTGCCCTGGTCCCTGATCACGATCGAGCAGCGCAACGGCCGTATCGACCGCTACGGCCAACAGCACTCCCCGGAGATCCGCGCACTGCTGCTGCTCACGGACGACGAGGACCCGGACCACCCCTCGGCCGACCGAGCGGTGTCTGCGCGCCTGCTGCAGCGCGAGGACGAGGTCCACCGCACCCTCGGCGAGGCCGCCTCCATCCTCGGACTGCGCGACGAGGAAGCGGAGACGAACGCCATCATGGAGCGCCTCCTGGCGCAGGAGGAACCGTTCGAAACGGTCGTGCCGTCCGTCCCGCTGGACCCCTTCGAGGCGTTCCTGGCCGACCACACACCGGAGGCCGACTCACCGGGCTACCAGGTGCCCCAGCTGTTCGCGTCCACCCGCGCGTTCGTCGAAGAGGCCCTGGAGGAGGTGTACGAGAACCCGGAGCAGCGCATCGGCAAGCACTGGAACGAGGACCATCCCAAGATGATGGTCTTCACCCCGGACCGCGAACTCCAGCGCCGCCTTCTGGTCCTCCCCAAGTCCTACCTAGACGAGCGGCAGGTCCTGGACCAGCTCCGCGTCACCTTCGACAAGCAGTTCGGCCAGGACCGGCTGGACCGGGCCCGCGAACGCAGCGGCAACCGCGCCAAGGGCGCGATCACCAAGCAGGAGCGCGCCGAGACGTCCGGTTGGCCGGACGTCAGCTACCTCACGGACCAGCACCCGGTGGTGGAATGGCTCACCGACAAGGTCCTGGTCAGGCTCACGCAGGACCGCCGGAACGGCTTGGACCAGAGCCGCGACCGCGCTCCGATCATCACGGCGGACGTCACTGAGCCCGTCTTCCTCACTCAGGCGATGTACTCCAACGCCAAGGGCCACCCGACCGTCCTGGCTTGGACGTGTGTGACGGGCTTGGCGAGCGGCACACCAGTCTTCGACGATGATTTGGTGGGTGTACTAAAACGGGCCGGGGTCAAGCCGAAGATGCTCAACCGCCCCTTCGCCGGGGACAAAGCAGCCCTGCAGGCGCTGGTCCCGGCGGCGGTACGGGCGAGCCGCGACCACATCGCCGCACTGCGCAACGAGCAGGAAACCCCGCTGGTGGAGCAACTCGTCGAGTACGAGCAGCGGTTGGAGGCCTGGCGGAAGGCCAGCCTGTCGACGTTTGAGCAGCTCAGCTTCAGCGGCATCCGGCGGAAGCACGAGGAGACACGCGTGCGGAAGACCGCAGTGGAGGTCGAGCAGCTCATTGAGCAGCTGGCCACCCAGGGTGAGGCGATGGTGCGCGTGATCGGAGTCCTGGCGCCACCCGCGTCCGCTGGCGGCAAGGTAATTCAGCAGCAGAGGGGCGAGTGACACCGTGGCATTCGAAGCGATCACCAACCGCGGTGAATACATCTCCGCCCACTACCTCGCCGAGCTGTTTGCCAAGGACCTCACGGAGCTGCGCAAGCGTTGGACCGCCGCCGACCGCGCTGGCGCGCCGTCGTCCCGGTCGGGCGTGAAGGGCCTGCGCCGTGACTACTTCACGGCAAAGGTCCACATCACCGAGGACAAGACCTTCGACGGCCCCGAGGTACGGGAGCTCAACGACCGCTTGCTGGCGGCCCTGGCGTATGTAGCGCCGGACGACGCCACTGTCGAGGACGACGCCCAGGAATCGACCCATAATCGGCTGCGCCGGGGCGACTTCGGCGTGATGCAGGGTGACAAGGAACGATCGGTGCCGGTGGCGCTCGCCGTCACGGGCCCCGGTGGCCTGGAACTCGTCGCCCTGGACGTCACCTGGGAAGTGGACGGCGAACTCGTCCTCGCGGACGTCGAGGACGGCGGCGCGCAGCTTCTCGACCCCATCCAGCTCGACGGCAAGCAGCTCATCACGGGTGCGGCCGACGCCGTCACCTTCCTCTTCGGCTGCGAGGAGGGCTACGCCCCCCGCTATGTCCTGCTGCTCGCGGGCGGCGTAGTACTGCTCGCCGACCGCACGGCCTGGCACGAGGGCCGGTTCCTCGCGGTGAGCGTCGACGAGGCCCTGGACCGCAACCTCAGCGCAGACGGCGAGGAACTGGAGGCGGTGGCCGCGCTGTTCGGCGCGGAGTCGCTGCTGACGGAGGGCGGCGTCGCCGGGTATCTGGACAACCTGGTCGACAAGGGCCGCAAGCACGCGGTGGGCGTCTCGAAGGAGCTACGGGAAGGGCTGCGGCAGTCCGTCGAGCTCATCGCCCAGGAGATCCTGGACCGGCTCAAGGACGGCGGCGCCGACCCGGCGGAACTGGGCGACCCCGCCGACCTGGCAAGCCGGCTCACCCGCGAGTCGCTGCGCTACCTGTACCGGATCCTGTTCCTGCTCTATGCGGAAGCCCGGCCGGAACTCGGCATCCTCCCCAGCAAGGACGACGCCTACCAGGACGGCTACGGCCTCGCCCGGCTCGGCGAACTGGTCTCCTACGACCTCCCGGAGGAGGCCCAGGACCGCTTCCACTTCGCCGAGTCGCTGGACCTGCTGTTCCGCCTGGTCGACCAAGGACATCGCCCCCTGGGCAAGGACGAGGCACCGTCCGAGGACAAGGTGACCGTCCTCGACGCGGACGGCCTGCGCTTTGAGGCACTGCGCAGCGACCTGTTTAAGGCCGACGCGACCCCGCTGATCGGCTCGGTGACGGTCGAGGGCGAGCGGATCGATACGCGGCTGCGCAACAAGGTGCTGTGGCGCGTACTCAACCTGCTGATGCTCACGCAAGGGCGGCGCAGCGGGCGCGGCAAGGCCGGAGGCGGCACGGGCAAGGGCTTCATCTCGTACGCGCAGCTCGGCATCAACCAGCTGGGGGCGGTGTACGAGGGCCTGATGTCCTACACCGGTTTCTTCGCGTGGGACGACCTGTACGAGGTCGCCAAGCCGGACTCGGACGGGCTGAGCGGCACCTGGGTCGTGCCTTTCAAGGACGCCGACAACTACGACGAGGAAGTCTTCGTCAAGCGGCGGGATGAGCTGACGGGCGTTTTTAAGCGGGTCGAACACAAGAAGGGCACGTTCGTCTACCGCCTGTCCGGTCGGGAGCGGCAGCGGTCGGCGTCGTACTACACGCCGGAGGTGCTGACCCGCAGCACGGTCAAGCATGCGCTGGCGGAACTGCTGGACCAGGACGGCACCACGACGCCAGCGCGGGCGATCCTGGACCTGACGGTGTGTGAACCCGCTCTGGGCTCGGGTGCGTTCCTCAACGAGGCCATCAACCAGCTGGCGGCGGAGTACCTGAAGCGCAGGATGGCGGAGCTCGGCGGCGAGCAACTGCCTCCGGACCGGTACGAGGCGGAGTTGCAGAAGGTCAAGGCGTATCTGGCGCTGCACAACTGTTACGGGGTCGACCTCAACCAGACGGCGGTGGAGCTGGCGGAGGTCTCGCTGTGGCTCAACTCGATGCATGAGGGTTTGAAGGCCCCCTGGTTCGGCCTGCATCTGCGGCGCGGCAACTCGCTGATCGGCGCGCGTCGGGCCGTGTATGCGGCGGATACGCTGAAGCGGAAGGCGTGGCTGACGACGGTCCCGACGGATCGGCCGCTGCGGGCGGGGGCTGAAGAAGGTCAGTTCCAGGCGGGCAAGGAGATCCACCACTTCCTGCTGCCGGCCAAGGGGTGGGGCGCCGTTGCCGACGCCAAGCAGGCCAAGGAGCTTGCGAAGGACGAGCGCGACGCTCTGGCGAAGTGGCGTACGGCCGTCACGGCGACACCGTCGGCCGCTCAAGGGAAGCGACTGCTGGCGCTGGCGACGCGAGTCGAGCGCCTGTGGGAGCTGACCCGGCGCCGCCTGATCGTGAGCGAGCGGGAGGTGCGGCGCCAGATCGACGTGTGGGAGGTCGACCCCGACCAGCCATTGGAGAAGGCGTCCGGTGATGTAACGCGCGAGCAGATCGAGAGCGCCCTGAACGAGCCGGGCTCGCCGCGCGGCCGACTGAAGCTGGTCATGGATGCTTGGTGCGCCCTGTGGTTCTGGCCGGTGGGGCAGCCCGACACTCCGACGCCGCCCAGCATGGAGGAGTGGCTGGCGTTCTGCGAAGCAGTGCTGGGCGTCCCGGCAGCCAAGGCGAAGGCGAGGCAGTCCAGCCGAGTCGGCGGCCAGGCAGCGGGACTGGACGACGAGTTCGGATTGTTCGCCGACACCGGCGAATTCGACAAGTTGGCGATGGATGATGACTTCGACCGGGTCTTGAGCCAGTGCGTTGACCTGCCATCGGTGATGGTGCGGTTCCCATGGCTGAGTGAGGTGGACGCGATCTCCCGACGGGAGGGGTTCTTCCACTGGAATCTGGAGTTCGCGCATGTCTTTGAGCGCGGTGGATTCAATTTGCAAGTTGGTAATCCGCCATGGCACCGGCCGACATGGGATGACGATCTGGCACTTGCCGAATTTGACCCATGGTTTGGATTGCTCGCTAAAACGCCAGAGGGAACTAAAACCGCTCGGCGCAATGCGGTCCTCGCCGAGCGTTCAGCACTGCAAGGCTACCTGTCGGACTTGAACTCTTGGGCTGGCACAAATGCGCACCTTGGTTCGACGGTGGAAAACCCCGAACTTGCAGGGATGCAGACAAACATCTACAGGAACTTCATGCTCCGAACATGGCGCAATCTCGGATTTTCCGGCACAGCCGGATTGATTCATCCGGAATCCCATTTCACGGACTCTAACGGTGGCTCGTTTCGCGAGAATACCTACAGAAGAATTCGGCGTCATTTTCAATTCAGGAATGAAGCTCAACTGTTTTCCGAAATTGATCATATCAATGTCTACGGGATACACATCTACGGCCCCCCGCGAGATCCCAAGTTCCTTAACCTGAGTTCGATTTTCCATCCAGATACGGCCGATGCCTCCCTGGTTCACTCTGGAATCGGCGAACCTCCTGGGCTTCAGCATGAACATGGTGGGTGGGATCTCCGAGCTCACGCTGAACGCGTCGTGGAGGTGACTAGATCAGTCCTGGCTGACTGGGCTTCGCTTGTTGACGAGAAGGGCACGCCCGCCCTGCAGGCCCGGATGTTGAGGCCTCTTACCAGCAGTGACAATGAGGCGCTTCGAGTTCTCTCTGGCTTTCCGCAGCGACTTGGAGATTTTAATTTTTCATGGACATCCGGCCTTCATGAAAAGGGGGCCAAAAGGGATGAGATTATCGAATGGAAGACCGAGGTGCCCCGGTCGTGGTCTGATGTCGTCCTTCAGGGGCCGCACTTCACAGTAGCTACACCATTCGCCAAGCAAGCGAAGGAGGTCGTGCGAGGCAATGGCGACTATACGCCTTGGCGGCTAGAGGAGCTGCCTGAATCCGTCCTTCCCCGCACAAACTATTCGCGGGCGTGCTCAGCTGGCGAATTCCGTTCCGCTCAACAGGTGTGGGGGGAGGGGAGGGCCACTCAATTCTTTCGGATTGCTTGGCGGAGAATGACGGCCCCGCCGTTGGAGCGAGGGTTTCACGCCGCACTGCTCGCGCCTGGGCCGACGCACGTTCACACTGTCCATACTTTGTCGCTCGCTACAAATCGAGATACTGCCGTACTTGGCGGGCTCTGGGTAGGATTGCCCCTCGACTACCTGGTAAAGGTTTCTGGGAAAGCGGACATTCAGATTGAATTGGTCTCGCAGTTTCCCGCGCCTCTCGAGCACCCCCTCACGACCCCGCTCCTTTTTCGCGCTCTTCGCCTGAACTGCCTCACCCGTGACTACGCCCCCCTCTGGGACGAACTCTTCGAGCCCGCCTGGCGCACTGACCGCTGGACCGACCCCGAATCCTCCCGACCGCAGATCCAGGCCATCGAACCAATCTGGTCAATGGCGACACCCCTCCGCACGGAGTACGACCGGCGCATGGCCCTTGTCGAGATCGACGCCCTCGTCGCCGTCATGCTCGGGCTCACCGCCGAGCAGCTCTGCGCGATGTACCGCTCCCAGTTCGCCGTACTGCGCAAGTACGAGTGGGAAATGTTCTTCGCCCCCGACGGTCACAAGATCGGCGCGGCGACCCACAACGTCGGCATCCGCCAGACCCCTGAAGAGACCGCCTTCGTCAAGGCCTGGGCCAAGGCGGCCCGCGCAGGCGACCCCGCCCCCGCCATCCCCGATGGCTGGGTCAAGCCGAACCGCGAGGCCGAAATGACCCGCGCCCACGCCGACTTCACCGCACGCCTCCACGCCGGCGAGTACGGCGACTACGCCGCCTACCTCGCCGAGCACCCCCTCGCCACGCCCGCGCCCGCCGAGTCCACCACCACTTCCAACCCCGCCCCGGAAAGCAGGTAGCACCCCGCCATGCTTCCCTCCCTGGCCGCCGAGGATCTCCGCCGTGCCCTGGCCGCGTACCTGACGACGAGCTTCGCGCTCGCCGACGACGACGTCCGCGAGGAGCTTGAGGCGTTCCTTGAGCGGCCGGAGAGCCGGCTTTTCCGTGGCCCGTACCTCCGCGTGCGCACGCCCTTCCGAGACGCGCCCCCCGGCTGGCAGAAGGCCCTTGACTGGTGGCCCACCGGCTTCCGCCCCTACACCCATCAGGCAACCGCCTGGCAGCGGCTGTCCAGTAAGTCGGGCCACGCCCCCGAACCAACGATCGTCACGACGGGCACCGGCTCCGGTAAGACCGAGTCGTTCCTCATCCCGATCCTGGATCACTGCGCCCGCGCCCGCGCCGCCGGGGTGAAGGGCGTCAAGGCGCTTCTCCTCTACCCGATGAACGCGCTGGCCGACGACCAGGCCCGCCGCATCGACGAACTCCTCGCCAAGAACGCCGCCCTCTCCTCCGTCACCGCCGGCATCTACATCGGCGGCGCCTCCGGTAATCGCCCCCCGCACGACGAGGACGAGAACGCCCCCGGTTCCTACGCCCGTGAGTCCGGCGCAAGCACCATCACCCCCACCCAACTGTCCCCGGACAGCCGCCTGATCACCGACCGTGAGGCGATCCGTGCCAACCCGCCGGACCTGCTGCTCACCAACTACAAGATGCTGGACCTCCTCCTCCAGCGCATCCCGGACGTTCCGCTCTGGCAGGACGGCGGGCTGACCTACGTCGTCCTGGACGAGTTCCACACCTACGACGGCGCGCAGGGCACCGACGTGGCGATGCTGCTGCGCCGCCTGGGCGCGGCCACCGGCAAGGCCGAGCCCGGCCGTCCCCTCGGCACGATCACCCCCGTCGCCACCTCCGCCACCCTCGGCGGCGGAACCGGCGCAGCCAGCGGGACGGGCGAAGCCAGCGGCCACCCCTCCCCCGACGCCACCCCCACCACCGACGGCCCTCAGAAGTCCGACCGCGAACTCCTCCTCGAATTCGCCGAGAAGGTCTTCGGCACCCCCTTCCCGGACGCCGCCCTCATCGGCGAGGACCGCCAGACACCCGGCGAGTTCGTCGCCGAACCCGACTTCCTCCTCCCCGTCCCCTCCCCGACCGCCCTCGCCGCCGTCCCCGACCCCCTCAACGACCCTTCCGCCATCCACCGACTCGCCGAGCTTATCGTCGGCATGGACTTCGCCGATCCGATCCAACTCGGCGAGAAGCTCCGCCAGCACAACCTCATCCGCGCCCTCCTCGACGTAGCGGGCGACACCCCCATCACCGTCCCGGAGATCGCCCGCGAGTTCGCGAAGCGCGGCGGTGGCGCGGCCTGGGACGAGGCGGCCCGGACCGACATCGACCTGGTCGCCACCGGCCTCGCCCGGCTCCTCGCGCTGGTCTCGACCGCCCGCGTCCCCGACCCTCGTCGCGCCAACGGCCTCGCTCCCTTCCTGCGCGTCGAGGCCCAGCTCTGGGTCCGCGAGGTGCGCCGTGTCATTCGCGCCGCCACGCCGACGCCGCACTTCCGCTGGTTCGACGACGACGGCCCCACGGGGGACACCCGCCCCAACCCGGCCAACCTCGCCATCTATCCCTCCGCCGAGGTGGACAGCACCGCCGACGCCGACCCGGATGACGGCGGCACGCCCCACCTCACTCCGGACAGCCCCGTGCCGTTCGTCCGCCCTGTCGGCCCGGCCTACCGCGCCCACCTCCCCGCCGTGTACTGCCGCCACTGCGGGCGCTCCGGCTGGGCCGCGCTCTCCACGGATCTGGAGTGGCAGCAGCTCAAGACCAAGCCGTTGGAGATCTATCGGGCCTCAGCCCAGGGCAACCGCGCCGTCCGCTGGATGATCCGCGCCAGGCCCGGCGAGCACACCCCCGTCTTCCTGCACGCCGAGGAAGCGGAATTGCGCACCGTACCGAGCAACGACACCGTGCCGGTGATCACCGTCGCCGGGCCGATCCCCGCCAACGCGGGCGACAAGTGCCCCTCCTGCGACCTGACCGACGGCATGCGCTTCCTTGGCGCGGGCACCGCCACCCTCGCCTCGGTCACCACCACCCAGCTCTTCTCCGACCGCGGCCTGACCGATGACGAGCGCAAGCTGCTGGTCTTCACCGACTCCGTCCAGGACGCCACCCACCGGGCCGCGTTCATCGCCAACCGCAGCTTCGGCTTCACCTTCCGCGGGCTGCTCGCCGAGCAGTTGAAGCCGGGCGCCCCCGTCGCCGTGCACGACCTGGCCACCGACGCCGCCGAAGCCGTCGTGACGGCGGCCGAGAAGGGCGAGCGGAGCAAGCTCGCCTCGATCGTTCCTCCCGACCTACGCGACAACCCCGAAATCCGCACGCTCCTCTCCGGCGACGGGTTCAGCGACGCGGGCGCGTACATGCTGCAGGACCGCATGGTCTTCCAGACGCTGATGGAGTTCGGCCTGCGCTCACGCCTCGGCCGCACCGTCGAACTGACCCGTACCGCAGCCGCCGAGGTACACCTCCCCGACGCCGTCACCGTCGCAGCCCTGCTACGGGAAGCCCACCAGCGCCTCCCTGGGCAGATCACGCTCCCCACCGACGACGCCGACTACGTCGTCTACCTGCGCGGCCTGCTGGAGCGGATGAGGCTGCGCGGCGCGCTGTTCCACCCCTGGCTCAAGGAGTACATCGCCCAGGCCGGCGCCAGGCGTTGGCCGATCTGGGGCGGGCGGCCCACTGGTATGCCCGCGTTCCCGCGCGGTCTGGCCGCCCCGACCTTCCCGGTCCTCGGGCGCCTCGGTACGTCCGACTTCGACTCGCTCAACCGTGACAACACCTGGTTCGCCGACTGGGGGCACCGGACGCTCGGCTGCGAACGGCGCGAGGCCCGCGCCCTCGCCGAACAAGCCATGAAGCTGCTCGCGCAGCGCGAAGTCCTGGCGACCTACCCGGCCGACGGCGGCTCGACCGTTTTCGCCCTCAGGCCGCGCACGATCATGGTGCACAGCCTCGCCACCGATCCGTCATCGCCCGATGTGGCCGACGGAAACGAGGGAACCGAGGGAAGCGGCGTCAACGACTACGGCGTCCGCTGCGACAGCTGCACCTGGCGCCAGACCGTCCCGCCCGGCCGCCGCGAGGCCTGGCTCGGTACGCCCTGCCTGCGCTTCCAGTGCGGCGGCAGGTTCACCACCGACGACCGCGACTACAGCGACGACTACTACCGCCGCCTCTACACCGTCGACCGGCCCGGTGACGTCCTCACCGCCGAGCACACGGGCGCGCTCAGCCGAGCCCGCCGCGAGGAGGTCGAGCAGGCCTTCAAACACCGCCCCTCGCCCTTCGACCCCAACGTGCTGACCTGCACACCCACCCTCGAACTCGGCATCGACATCGGTGACTTGTCGGCCGTCCTGCTCGCCTCGCTCCCACCCGCGCCCGCCAACTACGCGCAGCGCATCGGCCGCGCAGGCCGCAGCACCGGCAACTCGCTCACCGTCACCTTCGTACCGCGCGGCGCCCGTAACCAGTACTACCTGCACGCACCCGAGCAGATGCTCGCGGGCCGGATCATCCCGCCGGACTGCTACCTGGACGCCTCCGAGATCCTGCGCAGCCAGTACCTGGCGTTCCTGCTGGACCGGGCCGCCGACCGCAGTCTGTGGCGCGGGACGATGATGCCCGAAGAGCCCATGCCGCACCGCATCGGCGCGCTCTTCACCCGGGGACTGGCCGAGGACGGCTGGTTCCGCCGCTTCCTGGACGTCGCCCACGCCCGCCACGCCGACCTCGCGGACTCCTTCATCCAGCTCTTCCCCGGGATGTCGCCCGAGGCCGAGCAGGGCCTGCGGCAGTTCGCTCAACTGGAGTTGGAGCAGACCGTCGGCCAGGCTGCCACCGCCTGGCGCAAGCGGCTGGAGGCGCTGCGCTCCCGGTCGCGGCAGATCGGCCGGGCCTTCGACGCCCTGTCCACCGCCTCCGGCGACCGCGAACGCGACGAACAGCGCCGCCAGCTCTACGCGGAGCGCAGGTCCGTCAGCAGGCGCAGGGACGCCCTGGTCGGCGAGAACTCGATCAACGCCATGGTCCGACTGGGCCTGCTGCCTAACTACACCCTCCACGACGACGCCACGCTCCTGGACGCGACCCTGTGGTGGAAGGACGCCGACGGAGAGTTCCAGGACCAGCTGACCGAGTACGGACGCGGCTCGCGCATGGGCCTCCTCGAACTGGCGCCCGGCAACACCTTCCACACCGACGGCTACAAGTACATCGTCAACGGCCTGGACCTGGGCGCCGGCGAGGGCGACACCGCCTACGCCAAGTGGCGGCTGTGCCCGGAGTGCGGCTATGTCGCCACCGCCGAGTCCGGGCTGGACCTGACCGCCTGCCCGCGCTGCGAGGCCGTGCAGATCGCCGACCCCGGGGCACTCCACACGGTCCTCGTACCCGAGCGCGTCACCGCCCGTGAACGCCGCGAGGACGCGCGGCTCACCGACGAGCGCGACGAGCGGGAGCGGCGCCGTTTCAACGACGTCACCCTGGTGGACATCGACCCGGACCAGCCCCAGGGGCTGCGTGCGTGGAAACGGGTCGGGGAGCTGCCGTTCGGTGTGGAGTTCGCGCGGGTGGCCACCATCCGCACCCTCAACCTCGGCCCGGCCGCCGCAGCGGGCCCCGAGCACCAGATCGCCGGTGACGACGTCCAGGTCCCCGGCTTCGAGACCTGCCTGGAGTGCGGCGCCGTACGCGGCGTACACCCGCAGGCATGGGACCGGGCCGCCGAACGGATCGGAACCCGGCACGCGTACTGGTGCAGCCACAAGGACGACGGGATCGCCGCAGAGACGGCGTCGATGCAGAAGCTCGTCCTCGCGCACGAGCTGACGACGCAGGCGCTGCGGATCCTGCTGCCTGTCTCCACGATGGAGCTGCAGACCCGGCTCGTGTCGTTCAAGGCGGCGCTGCTGCTGGGCATAACCAAGCACTTCGGTGGCGCTCCCGACCACCTTCGGGTCGTGCCCGCGACCATGCCCGGCGGCACCCGGGAACTGCGCCGTCGCTTCCTGGTGCTGCACGACTCCATGCCGGGCGGCACCGGCTACCTGGAGCACCTCGCCGACGCCACCGTGCTGCACCGGGTGCTGACCCTCGCCCAGACAGCCCTGCGGGACTGCCCTTGCGGCAAGGAGAACCTGCGCACCCCCTGCCACCGCTGCCTGCTGCCGCATGTCAGCAGCAGCGAACACCCCTTCGCGTCGCTGCGCGTCGCCAGGGAGCTCCTGGACGAGATCCTCACAGGCTGGGACACCGAGCGCGTCGACACCCTGTCCGGGGTGCGCATCGACCAACTTGCCGAGAGCGAGCTGGAGAAGCAGTTCGTCCGCACCCTCGTGGACTGGGGCAGCCGCCGCCCCGAGTCCGGCTCGGTGACGCCTCGTGCCGGAGAGCGCGGCATGGAGTACGAGCTGCGCTTCACCCGTCCGGACGGCAGCATCACCCGCTGGCTCTTCCAGGACCACGTGCGGCAGTTGAACTCCGCGCCCAGTGAGCCGGACTATCTGCTGACCCGGATCGACGGACCGTCGACGCGCATCGCGATCTTCCTCGACGGCTACGCCTTCCACGCCAGCACCGGCATCAACCGGATCGCCGACGACGCGGCCAAGCGCGAGGCGCTGCGGGCCGAGGGCACGCAGGTGTGGCAGTTCACCCACATGGACGTCATGGCCTGGAAGGCAGCGGTGGAGGGGACCGCAGACGACCGCGAGGTGCGCACCCCAGCCGAACCGCTCCTCGGCGAGGGCGCGCTGCGAACGGCCCGGCAGATCCACCAGACGCTGACGGGCGGCCCACGCCCCGACGACACCCTGGATCCGGTACTGCGGAACCCCATCGAGACGCTTCTCGCGGTGCTCGCCGACCCCGACGCGGAGAAGTGGTCCCGCAAGGCAGCGGCGCTGATCAGCGGCTTCGCGGGGAGCGGAGCAGCACGGCAGCCGGTCGACCGGCGATCGGTGGGAGAACGGCTGCCGGACGTGCTGGCGGGCGACACACTGCCGGCGCCCGACAACCCGGCCGCCGCCGACGCCATAGCGATGGACGTCCGCACCCTGGGCGGACTGCGCGTCATCGGACTGCTCGACCGGCGGCCCGAGCCCGCGACCGGCCAGCCGGGGATGTCCGCCTGGTCGGCCTTCACCGTGCTGGACGACCGCGACGAGGCCGTCGCAGAGGCCGGCCATCGTGCGCGCTGGGCCGACTGGCTGCGCTGGTCCAACCTGCTTCAGTTGCTGACGGGCGACCGGGGTTCGGCGCTGCCGCGTTCGTTCCACCAGATCGCGATGTCCACGGCCGGGCAGCTCGACCCGCACGCGGTCGCGCTCCTCACGGGTGCGCTGCCCACCACCACGGGCCTGCCCGAGCAATTGCCGGAGCCCTGGGCGGAGGCGGTCGAGTGGGCTTCCTCGCAGGCCGAGGAACTTCTGTTCGCCCTGTGTCGGGAAGCCCGCACCCGTCACTTCGATGCCCCGGAGGTCGGCTTCGAACTCGACGACCGGGTACAGAAACAGGCGGAACTCGCCTGGCCGGACGCCAGGATCGCGGTGTTCCTCGACGCGGACGAACACCGCGACGCCGCTTTCGAAGCGGCGGGCTGGCACGTCGTATACGCCGAGACAGTTGATGTGGCCGAGTTGGCCGAGCGTTTGGAGAATGTGTGATGTCCAAGGCCCAGGTCGTCATGGCGGACGTCTTCGGCAAGTACTACGACAAGCTCGACGGGTCGGTCCAGGCGCAGGTGCTGCAGTTCATCATGAAGATGCAGCGCGATCCGGACGCCAACGGGCTGAACCTCAAGCCGCCGAAGGGCGCCGAGGACAAGCGGGTACGCACGGCCAGGATCAACGACAACTTCCGTGCGGTCCTGATGCATTACGCCGACAGGATCTACTACCTGGTCGCGGTGCTGCCGCACGACGACGCCTACGCTCTCGCGTCCCACATCATCTTCGACATCAACAAGGTCACCGGCGGCGTCGAACTGATCAATCTAGCGAGCCTCCACGGCACCCTGAGCGGGCAGCCCGCCCAGGCCCCCGTCACCGCCGCTGCGGAACCCTCGGTCTTCGCCAACGTCTCCGACGCCGACTTCGACCGGCTCGGCGTGCACCCCTCGGTCGTACCGGCGTTGCGCGAGATCCGCAGCATCGACGCGATACTCGGCTTCGTGGAGCACCTGCCCAAGCTCGCCAGGGACGTGATCCTCTGCCTCGCCGACGGCATGACAGTAGAGGACGTCTGGGAGAACGTCAGCTCCGTCGCCGCGACCAGCGACACCGTCGACCCCGACGACTACGAGGCCGCCAACGAGCGCCCCGCGACCAAGGAATCCTTCGTCGTCACGGGTGACGTCGCCGAGTTCGGCCGCATCATGTCCGAACCGTTGTCCGCCTGGCGGATCTTCCTGCACCCGGCCCAGCGCGCCCTGGCCGAGCGCAAGACCCCCAACAAGGGCTCGGTCCGGGTCACCGGCGGCCCCGGCACGGGCAAGACCGTTGTGGCCCTGCACCGGGTCAAGGCCCTGGCCGAACGGCTCCCTCCCGGCCAGGCGATCCTGCTCACCACCTACACCACCACCCTCGCCGAACTCCTGCGCTCGCTGCTGGAGGACCTCGGCGGCACGCAGCTCACCGCGAAAGTCGATGTCCGCAACATCGACAAGGTCTCCTACGGCATCGCCAAAGAGATCTTCGGCGCGAAAACCCCCAAGTCCCTGGGCGATGACGAGATCCGCAGGCGCTGGGAGGAGTTGGCCGAAGAACAGCAGCCGCACCGCTGGGACGCGCGGTTCCTGGAGGCCGAATGGAAGCAGGTCGTGCTCGCCCAGGACCTGCGCAGCCGCGACGAGTACCTCGTCGCCGGCCGGGCCGGGCGCGGTCGGCGCCTCAACCGTCCTGAACGGGCGCAGGTATGGGCACTGATCGAGGCCTTCGAGCACCGGCTGGACGCGGCCGGCGAGGTCGGCGTCACCCAACTCGCCGCGCAGGCAGCCCGTATCGCCTCCGGCTGGAGCGACGAGACCCGCCCGTACCGGCACATCGTCGTGGACGAGGCCCAGGACCTGCACGCCGCGCACTGGAAACTGCTGCGAGCGCTGGTCCCGGTCGGCGAGGACGACCTCTTCATCGTCGGCGACGCCCACCAGCGGATCTACGACAACCGGACCGCGTTGAGCGCCCACGGCATCAATGTGCGAGGCGGACGCTCCAAGCGACTGACCCTGAACTACCGCACGACCCGACAGATTCTCGGCACTTCCTTGAGCCTGTTGGGCGATGCGACCTTCGACGACCTCGACGACGCGACCGAGAACCTCGGCGGCTACCGGTCCGTACTCGGCGGGGCCAAGCCCGAGCTGGTCGAGTACTCCTCCACGACCGCCGAACTCGCAGGCTTGGCCGATCGAGTCAAGGGCTGGCTGGACGAGGGCCTGAAGGACGAGGAGATCGTCGTCACGGCCCGGACCAACAAGCTCGCGGACACAGCCGTAGAGGCGCTGAACGACGCGGGGATCAAGGCCGTCAAGGTGAGACCGCGACAGACTCCGGCGATCGGTTCCGGAGTGCACGTGATGACAATGCACCGGATCAAGGGCCTCGAGTACCGGGCAGTCGCGATATTCGGCGTCGGCGCGGACCATGTGCCGCAGCCCGGCGCTGTCACCCCGATCTCCGAGGACCGTCTCCAACACGACCGCGACCTGCAGCGCGAGCGCTCGCTGCTGTTCGTCGCCGCTACCAGGGCCCGCGAGCAGCTCGCCATCACCTGGGCGGGACCGCGCAGTCCGTTCCTGGAGGAAAGCCACTGACCTGCGGTGACTCAACACAAGGCCGCCGCGTTAGAGTCACCGCGGAGCCGGCCGTTGTCCGGCTCTCACCTCAGAACGGGATCCAGGCGGACGAGATATGTACCTGAAGAACCTTCGTCTACGGAACATCAGGTCGTTCCATGGTGCGCGCAGCGTCGACCTGGACCTGACCAGGCCCGACGGCTCATACGCCGGTTGGACGGTACTGGCAGGCCGCAATGGCTCCGGCAAGACGACCCTGCTGCGCGCGGTCGCCTTGACGATCAGCGGACCAGCCGTGGCCCGTAGCCTCGTCCCCGGGTTCGACACCTGGGTCTCCCGGGACGAGACGGTTGCGAAGGCCGAAGTGTGCCTGGTCCATGACCCGGAACAGGACCAATTCACCACGGGGCGGCGCCCGGTCCGACCGATCTGGGCAGGGCTGCGCTGGACCGCGGCGGACCAGGCGTCCCTCTCCGGCAAGCCGGGTTCCAGCAGAGCAGGACAGCCGTCACTGAGCGCCATTGGCTACCAGAAGGAACGCCCCGTCGCCCAGCGCGGCCCATGGGCCGATAATCCGGTGGGATGGTTCTGCGCTGGGTACGGACCCTTCCGCAGGCTCGCAGGGGGCTCAAGCGACATTCAGCGACTGATGTCCAGCTCAGGCGCGGTCGCCCGGCTGACCAGCCTCTTCCACGAGGATGCATCACTGGCGGAAGGCGTGAGTTGGCTCATCGAGCAGCACCTGCGCGCGTTCGAGGACCGCGACGGCGCCCGGGACCTCAAGGCGGCCGCCCTGGCCATCCTGGGCGACGACCTGCTGCCCGACGACTACCGGATCGACAAAGTCGACTCCGAGGGCCTCTGGGTCGTCAACCGAAACCATCGATTCCCGCTGCGGGAGATGAGCGACGGCTACCGCACGGTGGCTGCCCTGGTCGTGGACATCCTCAAGCAGATCCATGACGCCTATGGCGAACTCGTCCTGGACACGACGGACGGCACGCCGAACGTTCCGAGTTCCGGGGTCGTCATCATCGACGAGATCGACGCCCATCTGCATGTCTCCTGGCAGAAGCGAATCGGCGGCTGGCTGAAGGCGCACTTCCCGAACATCCAGTTCATTGTCACCACACACAGCCCGTACATCTGCCAGGCAGCCGACCCAGGGGGCCTGATCCGGCTACCGGGCCCGGACGAGGAGAGCCCTGTGGAGGTTGTGCCCGAACACCTCTACAACCGCATCATCTTCGGCAGCGGTGACGACGCCGTACTGTCGGACCTGTTCGGACTCGACACCCCCTACTCGGACCAGGCCGAACAGAAGCGGGAGGAGCTCCTCGCCCTGGAACTGGACGTCGTGCGAGGCCGGGCCAGCGAAGAGGAAAAGGCCCAGTACCGTCACCTGAAGCGCAAGCTGGCCAGTTCCCCGGCTGCTCGCGTCGATGAAATCGCAGCCCGGCTCCAATTCCGCCACCCACGGCGCGATACATGATCCGGGTAGCGAGGGTGCCACTCCCACAGACAACGCTGACTTCAATGACCGACCACACCGGTGACATCGGGCAGGCCGCTGCTCCCAAGAAGCGAGCCAGGCAGTTATGGAAGCACACGACCGTCCGGAGACACATACACCCGGTACTGAAAAGCGCCCTCGCGGAGATGGCACCAGGGCTGGAGCGCTGCATGTACTGCGGGGACAACCAGGGCACGGACATCGACCACTTCGAGCCCGTCCACATCAATCCCTTACGGACCTTCGACTGGAACAACCACCTCCTGGCGTGCTCCCTGTGCAACAGCCACCTCAAGCGTGACCTCTTCCCTCTCGCCGACGACGGCACGGCTCTGCTCATCGACCCGAGCAGTGAGGATCCCGCTGCCCATCTGCACCTCTCGCTCGCTGCCGGCGAATACATCGACCTCACAGACAGGGGCGATGCAACGATCAAGGTCTTTGGTCTCAACCGGAAAATTCTCGTCCGGGGACGGCTCAACGCTTACCGGATCACCCCGCTACTACTGGACAAGTGGCGTAATGCCTTCGAGAAGGACGACCTGGAGGAGGCGGCAGCCTGTGCGGCAACCATCTGGGAGCAGCCCACCGCCGACGTTGTTCATGCCATGTTCCACCAAGCAGTCGTCCCGGGCGCCGAGGACATCTTCACCGACGAGTCCGACACCCTCGCTCTGCTGCGCGATCCGGTGATCCGTACCGGACTGCTGGGCTGCTAGGTCAGCGCCCTGCGCAAGCACGTTCTCGCTGAGAGTTTCCCTCGAGAGAAGAAATGGGAGGACACCGCCGTGAAGCTGAGCTCGTCGGTGACATCACGGAAGTGGCCGACTGCACAGTACTCGGGTAACGGTCCCTGAAGTATCCGTGCGGCTTGCTGCTGCCCAGACATAGATCAGATTCGCCGCATTGAGCTCCGAGATGAAGCCTGCCTCTCCCAGGACACGAGTGGCCGGTTAAGCGGCCACATGTCAGGATCGAACCGTGCCTGCTTTCCTGGACGCTGCCGAGAGTTCGGGGCGCCCTGCCGTGCCGCCTCCCAGGATGCGGCGGGTGGTGTTCGTCGCGGTGCTGAGCTCGGATGGGCGGCTTGCCCTGGTGGCAGACGACTTGCCTGGAGCTGGTCCCCGATGGGTGCTCCCTTCAGGCTCCGTCCGAGCCACAGAGCCCTACCGTGAGGCAGCAGTGCGCGTACTCCGCGATGTGGTCGGCGCGATGCCGGTGCGCGGGGGCGCCGTTGAAGGATGCCGTTGGGCTCAGGTGCCTGTGCCCATAGGCCGGAGCCGTCGAGAGGCACACGTGTTCATCTTTCGTCTCGCTGCGGCTGGTGCTGCGCCGGAGCATCTGCCCTGGAGGGGAGCGACACGCTGGGCGGGGCCTGAGCAGTGGCAGGAGCTGTGCACGCGGTGCGATCTGCCAGATGTGGATGTGCTGTTGACGGGATACCTGGAGGGGTGGATCCCGGACGGGCGGATCACGTTGGGGCCTTGAGTCCCGGCACCTCGGCACCCGCTGTCACTCTGCCCTGGCGATCGTGGTGGCGGTCTCCTGCAGGGCCGTGGCAACTGCTGGCATGTCCTGTTCACGCAGACGTACGGCGGGTGCGTACACGGAGATCGCGGCGAGCGGTTCCCCGATGCGGTTGCGGATGGCCACGCCTACGCCGTGCAGGTCGTGTGCACTTTCCTCAAGGTCTGCCGCCCATCCCCGGACTCTGACTTCCTCCAACTCCACCTCAAGCAGCGGCCACTCAGTGATGCTTCCTGCCGCCGTAGCAGGGAGCGCGGCCGGGAGTGTCGCGCGTACATCTGCCGGGTCGCGCAGTGCGAGCAGGGCCTTGCCCGCCGCTGTGACGTGGGCGGGGAGTTCCTGTCCGAGCGGAACGCTGACGCGCAGGACATGCCGGCACTCGACTCCGTCGAGTAGTCGGACGACGGCCGCATCCAGGGAGTACAGGCACACCGTCTCCTGCAGCTTCTCGGAGAGCTCCTCCAGAGGTCTGCGCGCCTGTCGTCGGACGTCCAGCTGGGCGATCGCGGCCAGTCCCATGCGTACGAGCTGCGGACCCGCCGAGTATCCGTGCTGGCCAGGATCGTGACGCAGGAAACCCGTGCGCTGCAGGGTGACCAGGATGCGGTGTGCAGTGGAACGTGAGATACCGAGCTCCCGGGCGGTTTCTGTAACACCGATTTCCCCCCGGTCATACGCCAGGACGAGAACATCCAGGGCCTTCGTCACCGACGCCAAGGCCTCTGTCGCCGACAGATGCTTGCCATCCACCATGAAGGAACCGTAACGCTCAAACGTTCCCGGAGACCGGGAGCTTCGACAGAATCCACACGTCAGAATTCTGCGATGGCACGTCTCACAGTTCCGGTGCGGCATCGCTCGAACCCGGCGAGCCAACTCTGCGTCAAGACAGGTCGATTCCTGCGATAACCCCGACCGGACTTGCCGTGCTTGAGCGCACTGCTGACCGTTTGATAGCGCCTCACAGGAATGGCGTGCGTGCCACAGTGTGCCGTCCCTACACTGGCAGCGGCCTTCCTTAGGAGTTCGCTATGGCGGGATACCGGACCAGCGCACCTGCGTCAGACAAGGGTGTCTACATCAGCCAGGCCCGGCATGCCGTGAAGGAGCTGATCACTTCACTGCGCGGCGAGTTGGCGACATTGGAAGCTGTGTACGCGATGATGTGCCAGGGCGTCGAATCCACCGATGTCCGCGAAGAGCCGCCGGACACTGGCGAGGACGCGGGAACCGCCCAACCCTCCCGGGAGGGTCCGCCTGAAGTTTCTGTCGCCGACGAGGATCCTTCGTCCGAAGATGCGCGCCCGGGCATGGGCACTCGAACCCTGGGGCCACCGCGTAACGGAAGCATGCGCGATGCGATCCTCACACTCCTGTGCGCCGCTCAAGAGGCAATGTCCATCACCGATATCGCGGCGGCGGTGCGCCCGGGAGCGGACGCGACGGTCCGCTCATCCGTAGGAAAAACCCTCAACCGTATGAAGCAACTTGGCGAGGTGGAAAACGTAGCACCGGGAATGTTCCGGGCCGTGCTGTCATCCCGGGCTGCTTGATCCACCCGAGAACGACCCTAACCCAACAAGCAGGCCTCCCTCGATTAGCGGTCGAGGGAGGCCGCCAAACACGCGAACGGACGCTTCTCCTAGCAGGGTTCCGGTCCGTCGCGCACGTTCACTCTAGCGCCCCCACGGGTGGCGCTATAGGGCGTCTGCGCCATTCCGCACTTGAGCGTGCACGACTGACCTCAAAGAGGCAATTGGGGATCAGTCATGAGCACATTGGGTCGCATTCGATCCAGGCCAGAGCGCCAGGCCCAGGGCGCGCTCCAGTCGGCAGACCGTCAGCACATCCGGCCAGGTGGCGCCCGCCAGCAGATCGCCGATGGTCTGTCTGCCGACGTTGCTCTGGGCGGCCAGGGCACGCAGCGAGAGCTCCGGCCTCTCACGCAGGGCGGCGGCGAGGCGGCGGGCAATCGTCTGGACCACCGCCGCGGCGGGCTCCCCGGCGATCCGGGCATCCGGCCACTCCTCCGGATCGACGGCGTAGCTCCATGGCGGCGCCGTGCGCGCTCGGCCTCCGGTCATAAAGATGCGTTCCTTCAGATCGTGATCGACACTGACACCAGTGGCCGGTTAACCGGCCACCTGTCATGGGCCTTGCGCCTGGAGGTCGCTGTGTCGAATCGCCTGCTGGCCTACGCACCGAAGGCGGAGACGGTGCCGCCCGCCCAGTGGCGCCGCATCGCTCCGGTCGTCCGCTCGCTGGGATTCATGGCCGTCGCAGCGGGACCCTACGGCCCAGACGTGGTCATGACTCCGCTCGCACGGCTGGTCGCCTGGGTCGAGTCCCAGGGCCTCCCGCTCGACCCCTCGGTGATCCTTGACCAGAGCACCGTCGAACGGTTCATCCTCGTCGGCTGCCGCGACATGGCCGCCAACAGCCGCCGAACCTGCAGCAGCCAGTTGCGCCGGGCCTCCGAAGCACTCCTGCTGGACCAGCTCGGACAGCATCCGCCGATCCGGCTGAAGGCCACCGCCGCCCCAGTGGCCCCCTACCCGCCGGCGGAAATCGCCTACTGGCTGATCTGGGCGCAGAGCCTGCCCACCCCCGCCCAGCGGCGCAACGCCTGTCTTCTGTTCTGTCTTGGCGTCGGCTGCGGGCTCGCCGTTGAGGATCTTGTGTACGTTCAGGGGCGGGATATCCTCGAGGGCCCCACCGGCCGGGCACTGGTCAAGGTGCACGGGCGCCGTCCGCGCACTGTCGTATGCCGGTACGCCTACGAGGAACTGCTGCTGGCGGAAGCCGCCCACATCCCGGCAAACGCGTACGCCTTCCGGCCGGACTGGCAGGACCGCACCAGCAAGCACATCGCATCGGACTGGCTGGCCAAGTACCCGCGGATCATCGGCCGTTGTGACGGTGCAGTGCTGCAGACCCAGCGGCTGCGTACGACCTGGCTCGTCGATCTGCTCAATGCAGGCATTCCGCTGAAGGTGATCCTCAAAGCGTCCGGACTCGGGACCCTGCACAGCCTCTCGCGCTACCTCGTCTTCCTCCACGACGTGCCCGAAGCGGAGGCATCCGATCTGTTGCGGGGGGCGGCATGAGCAGGAAGAACCCAGAGGACAAACCCTGCCGGCGTACCGGCCTCGCTTTACGCCCTGCACCGCAGGCCCCCGGTCGTACCCTCAGCGACCGCGTTGTGAGGCAGGTCTTCGACCTCGTGCGCCACAGCGGAGTACTGGAACGCCTTCCCTCCAACGAGCACCGGCCAGGCCCGAAGGGCTTCCCGTTCCGCACAGTGCTGATCGGCCTGATCTTGTCGCAGTACATGGGCAAGAGCGCGAACATCAACGACGCATGGGAGACGCTCTTCTTCGCCTTGTCTCCAGGCTCCAAAGCCCTCCTTGACGTCCCCAACGTCGACCTGCACATCCGCGAGGGCGCAACCCGAGAAGAAATCGACCGCGTCGCACACCACCAGTACGCGACGTCGAAGCGCGTCTACCGGTCCTGGTCCTCCATAACCCGGCGCCTCGACCCTGCACCGCACGACCGCCGCAAGCGGCTGTCGCTCAGTGAGGCCAAGAAGATCCGACGGAAGTGGAATGCCCGCGGCAACCAGGACACCGTGCGCGACCTGGAGGCCATCGCCCAGGATCTGATTCTCGCTCCGGTGATGGCTTCCTACCGGCGCGGCGACTTCGCTCGGTGGCCTGACCACATCGCGGTCGACGACACTCCGGTTCCGGTTTGGGGCAAAGAGCCGGACTACCACCAGGACCGGGCCTCGCTTGAGATCACCGCCGGGATGTACGTGAAGGGAGGAACGCAGAAGAAGTCGGGGCCCAGCGGCAAAGCTGCGGCCTCCACGAACACTGGCACCCGGCGCGGCACGGCAAACAAGCCAGTGCCTCGCAAGACCAAGTCGGGACAGGAGAAGAAGCGCAAGGCGCCGGAGAAGAGAGAGTTCCGCTACGCCATGATGGCCGCGTTCCCGGGCCATGGCCATGGCGACCTCGCCGGCGCCTACCCGGCGGTCTGCCTCGGCATGATCCTTCACACTCCGGGCACCGAACCCGGCCCGGCCGCCCTGCGCGCCATCCAGCCGGCCTTCGAACGCGGCCTGGTCAAAGACCTGTTCTGCGCCGACCGGGGCATCACCCAGGCCAAGCCGCACAACCTGCATCTGCAGCTGCTGAAACTCGGGCTCAACGCGGTGAAGCACTACAACGACGACAAGGTCGACCGGCAGGGAGAGTTCCGCGGCATGCAGCTGGTCGGCGGCGAGTTCTACTGCCCGCTGATGCCCGCCCCGCTCGTCACTGCGGGCGCCACATACATCGACAGCCGCACGGACGAGGACCGCGCCCACGCACTCAACCTGATCCAATCCCGGAAGGACTACCAGGCCAAGATCAAGGAATACGGGCCCGCAGGGGATCAACGTCGACAGTGCCCCGCCCTCGGGCCGCACGCCACGGTCACCTGCTACCGCCGGCCCCAGCCACGCCCGTCCACCGTCGTCGACCTCGACGCCCCCACTGTCCGTACCCCGGCAGCCCTGCCCACCATTCCCAGGCCCAAGCGGGACACCCCTGTCCACCCAGACATCTGCAGAGGGAAGAGCATCACCGTCCCGGGCACCGTGTTGGCCAAGTGGCGGCAAAAATACCCCCTGTTCACCCCTCTGTGGCAGGAGGCCTGGTCCGGACTGCGCAGTCAGAACGAGGGCGGCAACGGCAACCTGAAGAAGTCCGCCCTCGACAGCATCGACAATCCCCAGCTCCGCCTGCCGCACGGACGCGTCGCACAGACCCTGCTCAATGCCGTCATCATCTTCGTGGCGAACCTCAGAGCCATCCGACGGTTCCTCCGCGATCAGGGCATCCAGCCCCGCAAGGCCGGCACGCAGAGCGCCGTCACCCAACCCGGTGAGCCCTCCGACCCGCCCCTGGCGCGACCGCTTCCGACCGAGGAGGTCGAGCCTCCGCCACGCGAGTGACGCGCCTCCGTCGCGCTCCGCCCCCTGAAAACCCCACATGCCTGCGCCACGGCTACCAGCCGTCGCGCAGGCATGTCCTGTTTCCGCAGGTGAGAGGCGCAGTACCTGGACCGCCACCGCCTCACCCCCTCATCGAGCCGATCACGAGGCTCGAGGCCCCAGAAACGACGAAATACCGGCGAGTCACATGACTCGACCGGTAATTCGTGAACGCTTCGGGACGATCTCGTGAACGTCCCAATAAAGTGTCCGAGGGGGGACTTGAACCCCCACGCCCGATAAAGGGCACTAGCACCTCAAGCTAGCGCGTCTGCCATTCCGCCACCCGGACTAGGTGTCTGCCGCCTTGCCGGGGGTGTTCCCCGCGGCGACATGGACAACAATACCAAGGTTTCGGAGTGCCTTTCACCTGCGTATCTGCCGTGAGGCACCCTGCACGGGGCCGATCCGGCCGGGGACGCGGGCCGTCACCGTGCGCGAGCACGTCGCTACCGAGGCGACGGCGTGGAGTGTGCGTCGCGCTTCACTCGGACCGGCGGCCACCGGGCGCCCCCTGGTCGAAAAGTAGTCCCGCACGCCCCCTGGACACCATCTACCGGATGCGGGATAACGGGCTTCATACACTATTCGTCGACTGTATGCAATATGTACCGGCCGAGCTTCTCCCTAAGAAGGGACAGGACCTCGCCATGCCCGACGACACCCAGGACGTGATCTCCGTACGTCATGAGGAGGTCGCCGCCCATGCCGCGGACGGGTACGCCCGTGTCACCAGCAAGCCGGGGTGCGCCGTCGTCACCGCGGGGCCGGGAACGACTGGTGCGGTCACCGGGTGGCCAACGCCTTCCGGGTCGAGTCGCCGATGCTGCTGATCGGTGGGCAGGGGGCGCTGGCCCAGCACAGGATGGGGTCGCTGCAGGACCTGCCGCACGTCGACATGATGACGCCGATCATCAAGTTCGCGGCGAACGTGCCGGACTCGGCCCTCCCCCGGTCCGCAGGGGAGGGCCTCCTCAGGCGTGTGCGAGGAAAGCGGTGTCAGCACGTCTCCCGCAGCGCGTGCAGGTAGGCGCTGGAGCGGCGCGCGAACGTGAACGACTCGGTCGGGTTGTCGTGCTCGGCCTGCCAGTGGTGGGCCGGCCGTTCGCCGCGCAGCCGGGACACGGCGGAGATGAAGCGCTGGTAGTCGATGTCGCCGTCGCCGACGTCCACCATGCGGTAGCCGAACTGGTTCGAGGGGTCGCTCACGCCGTCCTTGACGTGGAAGAGCGGGTAGCGGTGCGGCTGGTCGAGGACGTAGTCGAGCGGCTCGAAGGGCGCGGGCGTGCCGTCGGGCCGCTTGGAGAAGCGGAACTGGCCCGCGTAGGCCCAGAAGACGTCCATCTCCAGGAACACGAGGTCGGGGTCGGTCTCGGCGAGCAGGACGTCGTAGAGACGGACCTTGGGGTCGTCGGTGGCGAAGCCGAACTCGTCGGAATGGTTGTGCTGGTAGAACTTCATGCCGCGTGCCTTGGCCGCCGCGCCGTAGGTGTTGAACTCCTCGGCGGCGCGCTTCCAGGCGTCGACGGTGTTCCCGTAGCGGCCCGGGCCGGAGGCGGTGCCGATGTGCGGGAGGCCGAGTGCCTCGGCGTCGTCGAGGACCTGGGTGAGGTTCTGCGCGAAGGTGTACGCGTTCGGGTCGTCGGAGGAGTAGCCGACGTGGCTGCCGATGGGCTTGAGGCCGTGGTCCCGCGCGAGCCGCTTCAGCTGGGCGAGGCTGATCGGGCCACCCGTGCCCTGGGTGTACCCCGCGAACTCGACCTCGTCGTAGCCGTACTTCTCCAGCTCGGCGAAGACGGGAGCGAAGCCCAGCGAGGCGACCTTGTCCCGCAGGCTGTAGAGCTGGATGCCGAGCCGGCCGGGTGGCAGGACGGGACGGCTGCGGCGGGCGGCGGCCGCATCGGCCGGGGTGGTGGCCATGGCGGGGGTGGCGGCGGCGCCCAGCAGCGCGGCGGCGGTGGCGCCCGCGGCCACGCCGAGCATGCCTCGTCTGGTGAGGCGGTGGGCCAGTTCGGGATCCATCGGGATATTGCGGCTCATGCCTGGAACTCCTCGGTGTCGCGGGGCGTTGTCAGTGGTGAGTGCTTCACTGGTGACCAGTCGGGACAACCGGTCAGGAGAGACCGGCGAGGTGGAGCAGGAGTGACTTCACATCGGTGGCCGCGAGGCGGTCGCCGACAGCGCGGGGGGTGGAGCAGATGAGGAGCGGACCGTCGTCGTCGCTCGCGGGAAGGCGGCCGTGGCTGCCGCGAATAGGTGACGCGTCGAGGGGCACGACCGCCATGCGGTAGCGCATGCCGAGCTTCTTCCGGGCGAGCGCGGTGGCGGCCTTGACCTTGACGTAGGGGTCGAGGGGATCCATGAACAGCTCGACCGGGTCGTACCCGGGTTTGCGGTGGATCTCGACCGTCCGCGCGAAGTCGGGGGCGCGGCTGTCGTCGAGCCAGTAGTAGTACGTGAACCAGGCGTCCGGCTCCGCGACGGCGACCAGCTCGCCGGAGCGCGGATGGTCGAGGTGGTGGGTCTTCTTGCCCTCGTCGTCGAGGAGTTGGCCGATGCCTGGCAGGTCTGCGAGGGCGGCCCGGGTGGCGTCGAGGTCCTCGGGGCGGCGGACGTAGACGTGGGCGATCTGGTGGTCGGCGACCGCGAAGGCGCGGGAGGCCGTCGGGTCCAGGTATTCCATGCCGTCCTGCGTGTGGACCTCCAGCAGGCCTGCGCGGCGCAGGGCGCGGTTGATGTCGATTGGCCGGTCCACGCGGGTGATGCCGTACTCGGACAGCGCGACGACGGTACGGCCCTCGGCGCGGGCGTCGTCCAGGAGCGGGGCCAGAGCCGTGTCCAGGTCGGCGGCCGCCTGGTGGGAGCGCGGGTCGTCGGGGCCGTAACGCTGCAGGTCGTAGTCGAGGTGCGGGAGGTAGCACAGGGCCAGGTCGGGGTGGCGGGTGCGGACGATGTACCGCGTGGCGTCGATGATCCATCGACTGGAGACGAGGTCGGCGCCCGGGCCCCAGAAGTGGAAGAGGGGGAACGTGCCGAACTTGTCGGTGAGTTCATCGTGCAGAGCCGCCGGCCGGGTGTAGCAGTCGGGCTCCTTGCGGCCGTCGGAGTAGTAGACCGGACGGGGGGTGACGGTGATGTCGGTGTCGGCGCCCATGGCGTACCACCAGCAGATATTGGCGACCGTGTAGCCGGGGTGGGCCCGGCGGGCGGCGTCCCAGAGTTTGTCACCGGCGACCAGGCCGTTGTGCTGGCGCCACAGGAGTACGTCGCCGAGCTCGCGGAAGTACCAGCCGTTGCCGACGATGCCGTGCTCGGACGGCATCGTGCCGGTGAGGAACGTGGACTGGGCGGCGCAGGTGACGGCGGGCAGCACGGTGGCGAGGGCGGCGCGCGAGCCGGATCGGCCGAGCGCCTTGAGGTGGGGCATGTGATCGAGGAGACGGGGGGTGAGGCCGACGACGTCGAGGACGAGGAGCGGGGTCGGGCCCGTGGTGGCCCGGGGCGTGGTCACGGGAGCTCCTTCAGTCCGAGGTCGGTCAGCAGGTCGCGGGCCAGGGTGAGTTCGGCGGCGATGCCGTCGGCGAGCTGGGCGCGGGCGCGAGGTCGCAGCTCGGGCGGGAGGGCCTGCCAGGTGTAGGTCTCGACCTCGAGGTGGTGGGTCAACGGGTGGGGTCCGCCGACGAGGCGGGCCAGGGCGGCGCGGAGGACCGGGAGTGTGGAGGTGAGGGGCGCGGTGGGGTCCGCGTGCAGCGGGACGTGGAAGTGGGACCGCCAGGGAGTGGTGTCGGGCAGGACATCACCCCGGAGCGCCTCGTCGAGGTCGTCGGTGCCGTGCGTGCCGGTGTCGGTGACGGCGCGGGTCTGATGCAGGAAGCGGGGTTCGGCGAAGGCGGCCAGGGCCTCGCGGACTTCGGGGAGGTGGGGGTGTTCCGCGTGCAGGGCGGCTGAGAGCTGGGACTTGACGATCGGGACGCGGGCTCGGGTGAGCGCGTCCAGGGCGGTGCGCGGATCTTCGAAGGAGGTGGCGAGATGACAGGTGTCGACACAGATGCCGATGCGTTCGTGGCCGATCGCGGTCAGCGGGGCGATCGCGTCACGGGTGGTCTCCACGACGCAGCCGGGCTCGGGCTCCAGGCCGACACGGATGGAGCGTCCGGTCAGCTCCTCCAGGGCGTCGAGGCGGTCGGCGAGGGTGCGCAGGGCGGTACGGGCGAGGTCGACGCGCTGGGCGACGTGGCGCGCTTCCGGGGTCGGGTCGGCCGCCGTCGGGGTCGGCCGCGGGGGCGTGGCGGTGGTGGCCGGGGGCAGCGGGGTGCGCCACGTGATCGGCAGGGTGGAGATGCTGCCGTCGGTGGTGTCGTCCGGGAGGAGGCCGGCGAGGACGCGGGCGAGGGCGGTGGTGTGGTCGAGGCGCTCGGGGTCGGCCCAGTCCGGCCGGTAGACGCGGTACTTGACCTCGTCGGAGCCGAAGCCCTCGTACGGGAAGCCGTTGAGGGTGACGACTTCGAGGCCGCGTCGGTCCAGTTCGCAGCGCAGGGAACGGAGGGCGGCGGGGTCGGTGTCCAGGGCGCGGGCCGCGTGCCGGGCGAGCCACAGCCCGATGCCGAGCCGGTCGCGGCCGAGCCGTCGGCGGACGGGTTCGCAGTGGTCGCGGAGTTGGGCGACGACGCCGTCGAGGGTCTCGGCGGGGTGGACGTTGGTGCAGTAGGCGAGGTGGACGATCGAGCCGTCGGGGTGGCGGAAGCGCACGGCTCAGGCCTCCCGGGCGGAGGCGACGGGGTGCTGCGGGGTGCCGCGCAGGATGCTGTTGCCCTCGAAGGTGACGTCGGTCGGCGCGACGTCGAGGTTCAGGCGGCCGCTGAGCCCGTAGAAGGCGACGGGGTTGCGCCACAGCACCAGGTCGACGTCGTCCTCGGTGAACCCCTCGGCGAGCATGAGGTCGGCGACCTTGCGGGTCTTGAGCGGGTCGCTTCTGCCCCAGTCGGCGGCGGAGTTGACCAGAACGCGGTCGGGGCCGTACTCGCGCAGGATCGCGACCATCCGCCGCTCGTCCATCTTGGTGTCGGGATAGACGGAGAAGCCGAGCCAGCAGCCGCCGTCCTTGGCCGCCTTGACGGTGACCTCGTTGAGATGGTCGACGAGGACGCGGTCCGGCGGCAGCGCGGATTCCTTCACTACGTCGAGGGTGCGTCGCAGGCCGGTGAGCTTGTCGCGGTGGGGGGTGTGCACCAGGGCGGGCAGCCCGTGGTCGGCGGCGAGCTGGAGCTGGGCGGTGAGGGCGGTGTCCTCGGCCAGGGTGATGGAGTCGTAGCCGATCTCGCCGACGGCCACGACCTGGTCCTTGACGAGATACCGGGGCAGTTCGTCGAGGACGGGCACGCAGCGGGGGTCGCCGGCCTCCTTGGGGTTGAGGGCGAGCGTGCAGTGGTGGGCGATGCCGTACTGGGCGGCGCGGAACGGCTCCCAGCCCAGCAGGGAGTCGAAGTAGTCGAGGAAGGAGGCGGCCGAGGTACGGGGCTGGCCCAGCCAGAACGAGGGCTCGACGACGGCGCGGACGCCCGCCGCGTACATGGCCTCGTAGTCGTCGGTGGTCCGGGACGTCATATGGATATGGGGGTCGAAGATGCGCATCAGGACTCCTCGGACTTCTTGCCGTGGGGGTCGTCCCCGGCCTCCGGTGGGGCCGAGGACGCGGTCAGGGCCAGAACGCGGTACAGGTCCGGGGGCACGGGACGGTCAGCGGCGGTCCGTTCGGCGGCGTAGTCGTCGAGCATGCGGGCGAGCTCGACGTCGCCGTGGGCCCGCCCGGCGAGGTCCGCCACCTCATCGACGGGTACGCCGGTGAACAGGCACTTGAGGACGGCGTGCCGCCAGGCGTGGGGCTCCAGGTGCCGGGCGGCGTACGGGCCGACGGCGGCGGCCAGGAGGCGGGTGTCGTTGGTGCGGAGCGCGTCCTCGACGAGCGGGAGGGCATCGGGGCCCGGGACGAGGTGGGGCAGGGCGTGCAGGACGGCGCGGCGCTCGTCGGCGGTGCCCTGGCGGTAGACACGGGTGAGGACGTCGGCGTCGGCTGCGGCCGCGTGGAGGATGAAGACGCGGGCGGCGTCGGCGAGTCCTCGGCCGCAGCGGCGGCCGGCCTCCGCGAGGCGCGTCTCCCAGACGGGAGTTGATCCGGTGGTCGGGGCCGCCGCCTCCGCCAGGGCCCGGTCCAGCCAGGCGCGGGCGTCCTCGAGGAGGTGTGCGTGCAGGCGGGCGAGGAGGTCGTCCGGCGAGGCCGGGGCGCCGGCGTCCGCGACGGCGGTCACCGCGGTGTTCGGCGGGGTGTGCCGGTTGGTCATGCCGTTCTCCCTTCAGAGGTGGCGGAGGTGTCGCCGAGGGGGCGCGCTTCGGGCGCCTGAGGCGTCGACGGAGGTGCCGAGTCGCGCAGGAAGGGGAGCGAGCGGGCCGCGTGGTGGGGGCCGGCGTGGGAGTGGCGGGGCAGTTCGACGACGGTCAGGCCCTGGTAGCCGGTGGCGGCGAGGGCCGCCAGGACGGGTGGGAAGTCGATCTCGCCCTCGCCGAAGGGGAGGTGTTCGTGCACACTGCGGCGCATGTCCTCGATCTGGACGTGCCGCAGCCAAGGCGCGGCGGCGCGTATGCAGTCGAGGGGAGGGAGGGGTTCGAGGCACTGGCAGTGGCCGATGTCGAGGGTGAGCCCGAGGGGTTCGGGGTCGCCGAGGGTGTGCCTGAGGTGGTGGAAGTCGGCGAGGGTGGCGAGGAGATGACCGGGTTCGGGTTCGACGGCCAGGGGGATGCCGGCGGCAGCGGCGGTGTCCAGGACCGGGGTGAGTGTCTCGGCCAGTCGCCGCCAGGCGGTGGCCTCGTCGGTGTCGGGCGGGGTGATGCCGCTGAAGCAGTGGACGGCGTGGGCTCCGAGGTCGGCGGCGACCTGGACGGCGCGGACGAGCAGGTCCGCCCGGCGGGCGCGAGCCTGCGGGTCGGGGTCGAGCAGAGAGGGGCCGTGTTTGCGCCGGGGGTCGAGCACATAGCGGGCGCCTGTCTCGACGGTGACCGCCAGTCCGAGTTCGGCCAGCCGCTTCGCCACGCGGCGGGTGCGGGCGGCCAGGTCGGGGGCGAGCGGGTCGAGGTGCATGTGGTCGAGGGTCAGCCCGACGCCGTCGTAGCCGAGGTCGGCGAGGAGGGCGAGGGCGTCGTCGAGGCGCAGGTCGGTGAGGCCGTTGGTGCCATAGCCGAAGCGGAGCGGCGTGCCGTTCGAAGCTCCGGCGGGGACGGGGCCGTTGTGGACGGCAGGGGGCTGCTTACTCATGTGACGCTCACCTTCCTTGCGAACCTGCGCGCGATCGGGGCCAGGGCGGCGGTGAGCAGGGCCGAGAGCGGGGCGCCGGCCCGGGCGGAGAGGGCGGCCTGGAGCGGGACCGTGGCGCGGATGCCGCCGCCGACGGCTCGTTGGGTGAGTGGGGGTGAGGGGTTGAGGGCGGCGTGGAAGTAGGGGCGGGCGGCGGCCGTGGCGTAGGCAGTGGTGAGGGAGGTGCGCAAGGTCCCTTGCAGGGGCCCGGCGGTTGACCCGGTGCGGTTGTGAGAGAGGAAGAACGTGAGCGCGCCGGTCGCGGCCAGGGCGGTCAGGGGAGCCAGCGAGGAACCACCGGTCGTCTCGCGGCGGGACACGACGGTGACCGCCAGGGTGTGGGTGCTCAGGAGGGCGGCCGAGGGCAGGGCGGAGCGGAAGGGGGGAGTGGAGGGCCGGGTGGCCGCCGCGCCGAGGAGCAGGTCGAGGCCTCGGGCCGTCGCCATGGCTGCCGGGCCGGCCGGGGTGCGTTTCAGGGCCAGGTCGTAGGCCCACACGGTCGCGGCCAGCGGGGTCGCGACGGTCAGGGCGGCACGGCCCGCGCGGGCGGCCAGGGCCAGGCCCGCCGTGGTCAGGACGCAGGCGGCAGTGAGGGCGGCGGCGGGGTGGACGCGGCCGGAGGGGAGGGGACGGTGCGGGCGTTCGACGGCGTCCTCGTCCTGGTCGGCCCAGTCGTTGAGGGCCATGCCCGCCTCGTACAGGCAGAGGGAGGAACCGATGGCGAGCAGGGTGCGGGAGTTCGGGCGGTCCGCGACAGCGGCCGCACCGGCGAGGGCGTCACCGGGGACGGTGAACAGGGCGGGCAGCCGCAGCAGTTCGGCCCAGGCACGCAGCCCACCGCCGTCCCAGCTCGCGCCGCTGCCCCGACCCGCACCACCGTCCCCGCTCGCGCCGCTGCCCCGACCCGCACCACCATCCCGACCCGCACCACCGTCCCCGCTCGCGCCGCTCCCCCGACCCGCACCACCATCCCCGCTCGCGCCGCTCCCTCGACACGCACCACCGCCTCTGCTCGCGCTCCTGCCCCGACCCGAGCCTCTTCCCCGAACTGCGCCACCCCAGGGCTTCATCCCTGAACCCCCTCCTCCCCCAACCCTGACTCCGACCGCAACCCCAACCGGGCCCCCGGCCCCAGCCCGGCCGCCCCCGACCCAGACCCCGGATCCGCCAACCCCAACCGCTCCCCGAATCCCACCAGCGCCGCGTACTGCTCTCCCAGGGCCGAGGGGCCGTTGCCGAGGGGGTCCTTGAAGTAGAAGCCGAGGTCGGTCAAGGGGCCGGTGAGGCCGGTCTCGTGGGCGCGGAGAGTGAGACGGGCGAGGTCCAGGACCAGGGGTGCGGCGAGGGCGGAGTCGCAGCCCTGCCAGACGGTCTGGACGACCATGCGCGTGCCGAGGAAACCGTCGAAGGCGATGTGGTCCCAGGCGGTCTTCCAGTCGCCGAGGGCGGGGACGTCGTCGATGTGCACCTGGCCTTCGGGGGTGGTGCCGAGGGTGTCGGCGAGGACCCGTTCCTTGCCGGCGTTCTTGGCGGCGGCGGCGCCCGGGTCGGCGAGGCTGGCGCCGTCGCCGCCGCCCAGGAGGTTGGCGCCGGACCAGGCCCGTACGGTGAGCGCGCGCTGGGCGAACATCGGGCCGAGGACGGCGCGGAGCAGGGTCTGGCCGGTCTTGCCGTCGCGGCCCGCGAAAGGCACGTCGGCGGTCGCGGCCTCTGCGGCGAGAGCAGGGTGGTGCAGGCCGGTCGACGGGGTGAAGTTCACGTACGGGCAGCCCGCGCGCAGGGCGGCGGCCGCGTAGAGCGAGCTGGGCGGGAGGGCGTCGCCGGTTGGGGCGGGCTCGGTGGAGGCCACGTTGACCACCACCGCGCGGGTCAGCCGGTTGCGCCGTACGAAGTCGCGGATGTCGGCGGCGAAGGAGGTGATGAGTTGCTCAGGGGCGCGGGTGTCTCCCGGCACCGGTCCGCCCGGACGGATCTCGGCGTCCGCCGCGGCGAGTTCGGTGGCCACGGCCGCGGGGAGGCCGTGGGGCAGTACGCCGCCCGCGGCGAGGGCCTCGGCGCGTTTGGGCAGGGGGCAGTCGATGGTGTCGTGGCCGCCGAAGACCAGGGAGGTGAGGGGCGGGAGGGCGCACCGGGCGAACGGGGGTGTCTCGGTGACCATGCCGGTGGGTGGTCGCAGGCCGGCGGCCACGGCGGCGGAGCCCGCCACGACGGTGGTGGCGACGGAGCCGCGGGCACCGATCAGCCACACCCCCACGCTGGTTCGGGAAGAGGACGACGAAGAGGACGACGACACGGACATGGGCAGCCTCCTGGCGTGCGCGCACCCGGACGGGGAGACGGGGAAGAAGACGGCGGGCGGGGGTCCGGCGTCCCCCGCCCGCCGCCGCTCACTTGCCCGGCACGGGCAGCTCCTTGATCCGGATGTCGCGGAAGGACACGTGGTCGTCGGCTCCGTGGTTCTGGATGCCGACATGCCCGTCACGCAGGCTCCGGGCCGGATCGGTGTTGGTGAAATCGTTGATCTTCACGCCGTTGAGCCAGACGCGCAGGCGCTCGCCCTGGACGCGGATCTCATAGGTGTTCCACTGACCCGGCGGGTTCAGCGCGCGGTCGCGCTTGGCCAGGTCGGCGGACTGGAAGCCGTAGACGGAGCCCGTGGTCTTCTCGGGCACGTCGGTGGCGTCGATCTGGACCTCGTAGCCGTTGTTCACGGCCGACCACGGGTCGTCCGAGGGCGGGAAGCCCACGAACACGCCCGAGTTGTCGTCACCGCCGGCACTGGCCATCTTCCAGTCGAGCTTCAGGGAGTACGCGCCGTAGCTCCGGTCGGCGTACCAGAGGAGCCCCATCCCGCCCGACGACGTGAGGGTGCCGTCGTCGTCCAGGGTGAAGGAGCCCGGGGCAGCTTGTTTCCAGCCCGAGAGCGAGGCGGCCGTGCCGTCGAAGAGCGGCGTGTAGCCGGTCTCCGGGCGGCAGTCCGCCTGAGCGCCGCCGATGGCCCACCGGATGCCGCCGAGCAGGTGCTGCCGGAAGGCCGGTTCGGCGTAGGACTCCTTGGTGTGGCCGGCGCCGGTGTAGAAGGCGCGGCCGCCCTGGTAGTCCTGGCACCAGGCGATCGGATGGTCGCCGTTCATGGTGCCGCCGGTGTACGACGTCTCGTCGAGCGAGGCGAGGACGTGGGCCCGCTCACGTGGATTCGAGCGGTAGTCGTACCACTCGTCGGTGCGGTCCCAGGTGGAGCCGAGGCCGGAGGTGGCCGGGTGGGCGCGGTCCTCGACCTTGACCGTCGCGGGCTGGATCGCCGGGTGGGACTGGAAGTACGCGCCGGCGAGGCCGCCGTAGAACGGCCAGTCGTACTCGGTGTCGGCGGCGGCGTGGACGCCGACGTAGGCGCCGCCGTGGCGGATGTAGCCCTCGAAGGCCTGCTGCTGGGCGGCGTCGAGCACGTCGCCCGTGGTCGACAGGAAGACGACGGCGGCGTAGCGGCGGAGGTTGGCCGTCGTGAAGGCGTCCGCGTCCTCTGTCGCGTCGACCTGGAAGCCGGCGGTCTCGCCGAGTTGGCGTACGGCGGCGATGCCGTCGGGGATCGAGTCGTGCCGGAATCCCGCCGTCTTGGAGAAGACGAGCACCTGTTGGGCGTCGGCCGGGTGCGGTGCCGCGGGCGCGGGGCCCGCGACGACGGCACCGAGGAGCAGGGCCGCGACCCCAACCGCACTGGCTTTATAGCCGGTTGAACACATCACACGCATCAACCACATCACCGTCTCCCCTCCCTTCAGCCCGTCGTGAAGGTGAAGTCGTCGACGTCGAACAGGGCGCCGGATCCGGTGCTTCCCTTGAAGACGAGGTAGAGCGTGGTGGTGCCGCGCGGGGCGCGGGACAGGTCGGCGCTCATGTCCTGGAAGGTCTCCCAGCCGCCGGTCACCGGCACGGTCGCCTTGCCGAGCAGGGTGCCCGTCGCCGAGCCCGCGCGGACCTCCAGGGTTCCGCCCGCGCCGCCGGAGGAGACGCGTGCGCTGATCTTCTTGGCGTCGCTCAGCGCGTACGGCGTGAAGGAGATCCAGTCGCCGTTGTCGATGTCGCCGACCGTCTTGCCGCCGTGCGCGGGCGCCTTGGTGATGACCGAGACGCCGGAGGACTCGCCGAAGTGCTCGGCCTGGCGGTGCCGGGGCTGGGTGATGTTCTGGTCGTGCGAGGTGAGCGGGGCCTGGCCGCCGCCTCCGCCGTCGGTGTACTCGGCGTCGAAGACTCCGAAGATGTTGGCGTCCTCGTCGTGGCCGCCGTCGGCGGTGGTCTGGATGGTGCCGGAGCAGCCGCTCGCGGAGGTGATCGGGTGGCCGTGGGTGTCGTGGCCGAGGACGAAGGTGACCTTGACCTTGGCGCAGTCGACGCTCGTGCCGTCCTCCGGGTCGGTGACCTTCACCTTGAAGGGAACGGCGTCACCGAAGGAGAACAGCTGCCCGTCCTGCGGGAGTTCGAGGGTGACCTTGGGTGCCGTGTTGCCCACGACGATCCGCACGCTCGCGCCGCCCGTGCGCCCCGAGGTGTCCTTGGCGGTGAGCGTCGCCGTGTAGGTGCCGTTCTTCTTGTACGTGTGCGTCGGGTCGGCCTCCGTCGAGCGCGTGCCGTCGCCGAAGTCCCAGCTGTAGGTGAGGGCGTCGCCGTCCTGGTCGCTCGTGCCGGCGGAGGAGAAGCGGACCTTGTACGGGGCCTTGCCGGAGGTGCGGTCGGCGGCGGCCTGCGCGACCGGGGAGTGGCCGTCGGTGGCGTTCTCGATGCGGTACAGCGCGGAGTTGTCGTCGCCGCCGAACCATGCGGTGCCGTAGTCGAGGACGTACAGCGCGCCGTCGGCTCCGAAGGCCATGTCCATCACCTGGGTGCCGGTCCACGGAAAGGCGTTGATGGACTGCACGGTGCCGTCGCCGCCGCTGGCGATCCGCTTGATCCAGCGCCGTCCGAACTCCCCGGCGAAGAAGTTGCCGTCGTACGCCTGCGGGAACTTGACCGGCGAGTCGAGGGCAGCGTCGTAGTGGTAGACCGGGCCGCCCATCGGGGACTCGGAACCGTCGCCGAACTCGGGTACGGACGCACCGTCGTAGGGGATCCAGGCGGGCTGGGCCGGGGGCAGGTCGGTCAGCCCGGTGTTGTGGGGCGAGGTGTTCTTCGGCGCGGCGCAGTCGAAGCGGTCGCCCGAGGCCTTGGTGCCGAAGTCGTAGTCGACGTAGGCGTCGTTGGCGCCGGTGCAGTACGGCCAGCCGAAGTTGCCGGGTCCGGTGACGCGGGCGAACTCGACCTGGCCCGCCGGACCGCGCGCCGGGTCGGCGGCGCCCGCGTCGGGGCCGTAGTCACCGACGTAGACGATGCCGGTCTTGCGGTCGACGCTGAAACGGAAAGGGTTGCGGAAGCCCATCGCGTAGATCTCGGGCCGCGTCCTGTCCGTGCCGGGCGCGAAGAGGTTGCCGTCGGGGATGCCGTACGAGCCGTCGTCGTTCACCTTGATGCGCAGGAGCTTGCCGCGCAGGTCGTTGGTGTTGCCGGCCGAACGCTGGGCGTCGAAGGCGGGGTTGCGGTCGGCGCGCTCGTCGATGGGGGCGTAGCCGTCCGACTGGAAGGGGTTGGTGTCGTCGCCGGTGGACAGGTAGAGGTTCCCGGCCGCGTCGAAGTCGATGTCGCCGCCGACGTGGCAGCAGATGCCGCGGGAGGTGGGGACGTCGAGGATCTTCTTCTCGCTGGCGGCGTCGAGGGTGCCGTCCGTCTTCAGGACGAAGCGGGAGAGGCGGTTGACGCCGTCGAAGGGGGCGAAGTCGGCGGCGGTGCCGGTCTCCGGGGCGTCGCCGGGCGGGGTGTCCAACGGGGGTGCGTAGTAGAGGTAGATGAAGCGGTTGTCGGCGAAGTGCGGGTCGACACCGACGCCTTGGAGGCCTTCCTCGTCGTGCGTGTAGACGTCGAGCTTCCCGGCGAGCCTGGTGTTGCCCCCGGCGTCGGTGAGGCGCAGCTCGCCGTCGCGGGAGGTGTGCAGGACCGAGCGGTCCGGGAGGACGGCCAGCGACATGGGCTCGCCGGTCTCCGGCTCGCCCTTGGCGAGGGTGACCTGCTGGAAGTCCTCGGCGGCGGAGGGCGAGTCGGCCGCCCCGGCCGGGGCCGCGGGCGACGTCAGGGTGAGGGTGGCGCCTGCCAGCAGGGCGCTCCCGAGCAGGGCGGCCGCCTTGCGGAGGGCGGGGCGTCGTCTGCGGGTCGCTGTTCTGCCGGTGCGGGTGGTGCGGTCGTTCCCGTGCACGAATGCCTCCAGAATGGGGCCGGTTGTACGGGGCGGATACCTGCGCCGGGATGCGCCGTCATCCCGGAGAGCTGTCGGAGAGCTGCTCGGTGGTGCGGGGGGCGGATCAGTTGCCGAACGCCGCGTCGAAGGAGGCCGACGGCGGCTCGAAGTCGTACGCGTTCAGGCGCGCGAGGGCCTCGGGGGCGCCCTGGAGCCGGTCCATGCCGGCGTCCTCCCATTCGACGGAGATCGGGCCCCGGTAGTCGATGGAGCGCAGCATGCGGAAGACGTCCTCCCAGGGCACGTCGCCGTGCCCGGCGGACACGAAGTCCCAGCCGCGGCGCGGGTCACCCCAGGGCAGGTGGGAGCCGAGGCGGCCGTTGCGGCCGTCGAGGCGCTTGCGGGCCTCCTTGCAGTCGACGTGGTAGATCCGGTCGCGGAAGTCCCACAGGAAGCCGACGGGGTCGAGGTCCTGCCACACGAAGTGGGAGGGGTCGAAGTTGAGGCCGAAGGCGGGACGGTGGTCAACGGCCGTGAGCGCGCGCTGGGTTGTCCAGTAGTCGTACGCGATCTCGCTCGGGTGCACCTCGTGGGCGAACCGCACGCCCTCGGCGTCGAACACGTCGAGGATCGGGTTCCAGCGCCCGGCGAAGTCGTCGTAGCCGCGCTCGATCATCGCCTCGGAGGCGGGCGGGAACATCGCGACGAGGTGCCAGATGGCGGAACCGGTGAAGCCGACGACCGTGTCGACGCCGAAGGCGGCCGCGGCGCGTGCGGTGTCGGCGATCTCGGCCGCCGCCCGCCGCCGTACGCCCTCCGCGTCGCCGTCGCCCCAGATGCGGGTGGGCAGGATGGCCTGGTGGCGTTCGTCGATGATCGCGTCGCAGACGGCCTGGCCGACCAGGTGGTTGGAGATCGCCCAGCACTTCAGGCCGTACTTGTCGAGGAGTTGGTGGCGGGAGGTGACGTAGGCCGGGTCGGCGAGCGCCTTGTCGACCTCGAAGTGGTCGCCCCAGCAGGCGAGTTCGAGTCCGTCGTAGCCGAAGTCGCGGGCCAGGCGGCAGACCTCCTCCAGGGGCAGGTCCGCCCACTGCCCGGTGAACAGCGTGAAGGTGCGCGGCATGTGTCGTGGCCTCCTCAGCCCGCGGCGGGGCCTGCGATGGGGGTGTAGACGGAGTTCTTTGCGGCGCTCTCCTCCACCGCCGCGAGTACGCGCTGGACCTGGAGTCCGTCGGCGAAGGAGGGCTCCGGCCTGCGGCCCTCGGCGATCGCGTGCACGAGGTCGCGGGCCTGGTGGACGAAGGTGTGCTCGTAACCGAGGCCGTGTCCGGGGGGCCACCAGGCCTCCAGGTAGGGGTGGTCGGGCTCGGTGACGAGGATGCGGCGGAAGCCGGCGTGCGTACCGGCCTCGGTGGCGTCGTGGTACGACAGCTCGTTGAGCCGCTCCAGGTCGAAGGCCACCGAGCCGCGCTCGCCGTTGAGTTCGAGGCGCAGGGCGTTCTTGCGGCCGGTGGCGTAGCGGGTGGCCTCGAAGGAGGCGAGGGCGCCGGAGGGGAAGCGGCCGGTGAAGACGGCGGCGTCGTCCACGGTGACCTGGCCGGTGCGGGTGCCGGTGCCGGTGCCGGCGCCGGTGCCCGCGGCGGTGACCGTGGCCAGGCCGCTGGTGGGTGCACTCGGCAGGGGCCGCTGTCGTACGAAGGTCTCGGTGAGGGCGGAGACCCCGAAGAGGGGCTCGCCCGCGAGGTACTGGGCGAGGTCGATGATGTGGGCGCCCAGATCTCCGAGCGCTCCGGAGCCCGCCGCCTCCTTGCGCAGCCGCCAGGTCAGGGGGAACTCGGGGTTCACCAGCCAGTCCTGGAGGTACGTCATCCGCACGTGCCGCAGGGCGCCGAGCCGCCCCTCGGCCATCATGCGCCGGGCGAGGGCGACGGCGGGAACGCGGCGGTAGTTGAAGCCGACCATGGCCAACTGGCCCCGTGCGTATGCCTCTTCCGCCGCGTGAGCCATTGCCTCGGCCTCTTCTACGGTGTTCGCGAGGGGCTTCTCGCACAGGACGTGCTTGCCCGCGGCGAGCGCGGCGATCGCGATCTCGGCGTGGCTGTCGCCGGGGGTGCAGATGTCGACGAGGTCGATGTCGTCCCGGTCGACCAGCGCGCGCCAGTCGGTCTCGGCGGCGGCCCATCCCTGCCGGTCGGCGGCCGCGCGCACGGCGTCGGGGTCCCGGCCGCAGATGGCGGCCCGCACGGGCCGCAACGGCAGGTCGAAGACCCGGCCCACGGTGCGCCAGCCCTGGGAGTGGGCGGCCCCCATGAAGGCGTACCCGACCATGCCGACCCGCAGAGGCGGGGCGCCTGCGGCCGGCCTTTCGAACGACGACACCTCACCGGTCTGCCCGGCGACAGCCGGCGTCCCTCCGCCACGCTGCCTGGACGACGCGGCCCCTCCGACCGGGCCCCCGGAGGACGGCATCGCCCTCACCGGGCCCCCGGACGACGGCGTCGCCCCCGCGGACTCGCCGCTCGGCGACAGCCCGCCCACCGACCGAGCGGTTGACGGCAGCCCGTCCGCATGTCCGGAGGGCGGCGGCAGCGGGCCCCCTGCTGGCCCGTCGGACGTCGCGGCCCGTCCCACCGAGCTTCCGGAGGACAGCGCCCCTCCCACCGGCCCCCCGGAGAACGGCGTCGCACCCACCGGCCCCCCGAACCACGGCGTCTCTCCCACCTGCCCGTCCGGCTGCTGCTCCTGTCCCATACGGATGTCCTCCTCGTCCTCGTCGTGATGGCGCCGTGGGGGTGCGGGGTGGGTACGGGGTCAGCGGAAGCCGGTGGGCATGTACTGGTCGACGTTGTCCTTGTCTACGACGGCCGAGTAGAGGGTGATGGAGGCCGGAATCTCGTACTCGGCGAGGCCGCCGATGCCCGTGCTCTGGCCGAGGGCGCGGGCGAGGTCGATCGCGGAGGCGGCCATCGTCGGCGGGTAGAGGACGGTCGCCTTGAGCACGCCGTCGTCCTGCTTGATCGCCTGGAACGCGGCGAGTGCCCCGGCGCCGCCGACCATCAGGAAGTCGTCGCGCCCGGCCTGCTCGATGGCGCGCAGCGCCCCCACGCCCTGGTCGTCGTCGTGGTTCCACAGGGCGTCGAACTTGGATTGTGCCTGCAGGAGTTGGGCCATCTTGGCCTGCCCGGACTCGACGGTGAACTCGGCGGCCTGGCGGGCGACCTTCTTGATGTTCGGGTAGTTCTTGAGCGCGTCGTCGAAGCCCTTGGTGCGCTGCTGGGTGAGCTCCAGGTTGTCGAGCCCGGCGAGTTCGACGACGCGGGCGTTCGCATGGCCCTTGAGCTTCTCGCCGATGTAGTGGCCGGCGTTGAGGCCCATGCCGTAGTTGTCGCCGCCGATCCAGCAGCGGTAGGCCTGGGGACTGTTGAAGACGCGGTCGAGGTTGACGACCGGGATGCCCGCGCGCATCGCCTTCAGCCCGACCTGGGTGAGTGCCTTGCCGTCGGCGGGCAGCACCACCAGCACGTCGACCTTCTTGTTGATCAGGGTCTCGATCTGGCCGATCTGTGCGGCGGTGTCGTTGGAGCCCTCGGTGATCTCCAGGGTGACGTCCGCGTACTTCTTGGCGCGCCTCTTGGCGTTGTCGTTGATGGCGTTGAGCCAGCCGTGGTCGGCCTGGGGGCCGGCGAAGCCGATGGTGACGCGCTTGCCGGGCTTGTCGTCGGCGACCGGCTGGTCGTTCGCGCCGGTCTTGCCGCCCTGGGGCTCGTTGCTCGTACACCCCGCGAGCAAGGCGCCGGCGGAGACAGCGGCGCTCCCGAAGAGCAGTCCTCTGCGACTGGTGAGGTGCGACATGGTGGTGAACCCTTTCCTCAGGTCTCAGGTGTGCTCAGGTCTGCCCAGGTCTGCTCAGGTCTGCTCAGCTCGTGTTCGCGGTACGGCGCTGGACCAGCACGGCGGCGACGATGATCGCGCCCTTGGCGATCTGCTGGACGTCGCTCTGGAGGTTGTTCAGGGCGAAGATGTTGGTGATCGTGGTGAAGATCAGGACGCCGAGCACGGAGCCGGTGATGGTGCCGCGTCCCCCGCTGAGCAGCGTGCCGCCGATGATCGCGGCGGCGATGGCGTCGAGCTCGTAGAGGTTGCCGTTGGTGTTCTGGCCCGAGCCGGACAGGATGACCAGCAGGAAGGCGGCGATCCCGCAGCACAGTCCGGACAGCAGGTAGAGGTAGAGGCGCTGGCGGCGTACGTCGATGCCGGCGAGCCGGGCGGCCTCGGCGTTGCCGCCGACGGCGACGGTGCGGCGGCCGAAGGTGGTGCGGTTGAGCACCAGCCAGCCGATGACGGTCACCACCGCGAAGACCAGGACCAGCGGCGGGATGCCGAGGACGTAGGAGTCACGCTCCCCGAGCGAGAGGATTCCGTCGACGGTCACGATCTGCGTCTTGCCGCCGGTGATCTGCAGGGCCAGTCCGCGCGCCGAGGCCAGCATGGCGAGCGTGGCGATGAACGGGACCATGCCGCCGTAGGCGACGAGCACCCCGTTGACCAGGCCGCAGCCCACGCCGACGATCACCGCGGTGAAGAGGATGCCCGCGAAGCCGTACTCCTGGGTGGCCAGCGTGGTCGCCCACACCGAGGCGAGGGCGACGATCGCGCCCACGGACAGGTCGATGCCGCCGGAGGTGATGACGAAGGTCATGCCGACGGTGACGACGCCGATCACCGACGCCTGGGTGAGGACGAGTTGGAGGTTGCGGGTGTCGAGGAACTCGTCCGGCCTGGTGGCGCCGCCGATGACGACGAGGGCGGCGAGCACGCCGAGCAGCGAGAGGGTGCGGACGTCGGCACGGGCCACCAGCTCGCGCCAGGGAGGGAGTTGGCTCTCCTGCGGCACCTTGGATGCGCTGTCCCGCGGCGGGGAGACGGGCTGCGTCATGACGCCGGGCTTCCTTCCAGAACGAGGTCGAGTACGCGGTGTTCGTCCAGTTCGCGGGCGGGCGCCTGGTGGACGACGCGGCCCTCGCGCAGCACCAGTACGCGGTCGGCGAGGCCGAGCACCTCCGGGACCTCGCTGGAGACCAGCAGGACCGCCAGACCCTCGTCGGCCAGCCGCCGTACGACGGCGTACAGTTCGGCGCGCGCGCCCACGTCGACGCCCCGGGTGGGCTCGTCCAGCAGCAGCACGCGGCAGCCGCGCAGCAGCCAGCGGGCCAGGACGGCCTTCTGCTGGTTGCCGCCCGAGAGGGTGCGCACCGGCACGGAGGGGTTGTCGGGGCGCAGCGACAGTTCGCGGGTGGCCGCGCGGGCCGCGCCCCGTTCGGCGCGCCGGTCGATCCAGCCGCCGCGGGCGAAGCGCGACAGGGAGGAGAGCGACACGTTGCGGGTGACGGACTCGAGCATCAGCAGGGCCTGTGCCTTGCGTTCCTCGGGCGCGAGCCCGATCCCGGCCCGGACCGCGGACCGTACGCTGCCGGGCCGCAACGGGCGCCCGTGGACAAGAACTTGGCCGCCGGTTGGCCTGCGCGCACCGTAGATCGTCTCCAGGATCTCCGAGCGCCCGGAGCCGACGAGTCCGGCGAGGCCGACGATCTCGCCGGGGCGGACGGTGAGGTCGAGGGGTTCGAACTCGCCCTCGCGGGCCAGTCCTCGGATCTCCAGTACCGGAGCGGCCCCGGCAGCGGAAGACACAGCGGGCCGCTCGGGGAAGACGTACTCCACGTTCCGTCCGGTCATCAGCGCGACGACCTCGCGGGTCGGTGTCGACCGGGCGGGCAGTCCGCCCGCGACCGCACGCCCGTCCTTGAGGACCGTGACGCGGTCGCCGATGCGGCGGATCTCCTCCAGGCGGTGCGAGATGTAGACGACGGCCACGCCACCGGTGGTCAGGTCACCGACGATGCGGAACAGGTTGTCGACCTCGTCCGGGTCGAGCGCGGCGGAGGGCTCGTCCATGACGATGAGCCGTACGTCGTGGGAGAGCGCCCGCGCCATCGACACGATCTGCTGCTGCGCGGCCGACAACTCGCCTACGAGACACGTGGATTGGATCTCGGGATGGCCGAGTCGGCGCAGCAGGGCGGCGGCCTGGGCGCGGGCCGCCTTGCCGCGGACGACGAAGCCGGCGGCGGTGGGTTCGTGACCGAGGTGGATGTTCTCGGCGACGGACAGGTGCTCCACCAGGTCGAGTTCCTGGTAGATGGTGGCGATGCCGAGGCGCATGGCGGCGATGGGCGAGCGCAGCGCGACGGGCTCCCCGCGCCAGCGGATGGTGCCGGTGTCGGGCTGGTGGGCGCCGGCGAGGACCTTGATGAGGGTCGACTTGCCTGCCCCGTTCTGGCCGAGCAGGCAGTGCACTTCGCCCGGCTGGACCTTGAGGTCGACGCCGTCGAGGGCCCGGACACCGGGGAACGACTTCGTGATGCCGGACATGCTGAGCAGCGGTGGTTCTGGTGCCATCTGGATCCCCTCGGCGTTCGGGCCGGAGTCAGGGCAGTCAGAGCGAGCAGTCAGGGCGAGACCGCGTACGGGGCAGGCGGTTTCGGGCGGGGCAGGCGGTTTCGGGCAGGGCAGGCGGTTTCGGGCAGGGCAGAGCAGAGGCGCTGTGCGGTCGAGTCGAAGACGGTCGGGCGGTGCGCGGGCGCGTACGCGGCCCGGGGGTGGCGGGGTGCGCCTACGCGGGTGAGAACAGGTGGTCGCTGATGAGCCGGGCCGCGCCGATCACCCCGGCGTTCTGGCCCAACTCCCCGAGGACGATGGGCAGGTTGCCGGTGGCGAGCGGCAGGGACTGGCGGTAGACCTGGGTGCGGATCGCGGCGAGCAGGGTGTGGCCGAGGCCGGTCACTCCGCCGCCGATCACCACCAGGCCAGGGTTGAAGAAGGAGACGAGCCCGGCGATGACCTGTCCGGTGCGGGTGCCGCCGTCCCGGATGAGGTCGAGCGAGGTGGCGTCCCCGGCGGCGGCCGCGGCGGCGACGTCCACGGCCGTGAGGGCGCCGTTCGCCTCCAGCCGGGCGGCGAGTTCCGCCGACCGGCCCTGCTGGGCCGCCTCCCGCGCGTCGCGGGCGAGTGCCGCGCCGCTGAAGTGGGCCTCCAGGCAACCTCGGTTGCCGCAGGCGCACGGGTGTCCGTCGGGCACGGCCTCGATGTGCCCGATGTCGCCCGCGCTGCCGGTCACCCCGCGGTGGACCTCACCGCCGGCGACGATGCCGCAGCCGATGCCGGTGCCGATCTTGACGCAGAGGAAGTCGGCGACGGAGCGGGCCACGCCCGCGTGCTGCTCCCCCATGGCCATCAGGTTCACGTCGTTGTCGACCATGACCGGGCAGCCGAGTTCCTGGCTGAGCGCCTCCCGCACCGGGAAGCCGTCCCAGCCGGGCATGATCGGCGGCGCCACCGGGACGCCCTCGGGGAAGCGGACCGGGCCCGGGACGCCGATGCCGGCGCCGTCGAACCCCTCCGCGAGCCCCGATGCCCGCAACTTGGCTGCCATCGCCAGGACTTGCTCGAAGACCGCGACCGGGCCCTCGCGCACGTCCATGGGCTGGTTGAGGTGCCCCAGCACCTCCAGCTCGGCGTTGGTGACCGCGACGTCGACCGAGGTCGCGCCGATGTCGACGCCAAGGAACCTGAGGTTCGGGGCGAGCCGGATGTTGTGGGAGCGGCGCCCGCCGCGCGAGGCGGCGAGCCCGTCGGCGACGACCAGGCCCGTCTCCAGGAGACGGTCGACCTCCACGGCCAGCTTGGACCGCGAGAGGTCGATCTGGTCGCCGATCTGCGCCCGGGAGTTGGGTCCCGAGTCGCGCAACAGCTTGAGCAGCCGGGCCTGGTGGGCGTTCGCGGGTCGTGCCGTCATGCGTCTCACGTGCCCCTCCCCGCCTCAACTCGGCTGTCCGGGTCCGTCTTTCGAGGGGAACGTAGCAGCGGTCGCCGAACCTGGGAAGAAGTCGTGCACGAATTACCCCCGACTTTCGCCACTCTCAGGACAAAGAAGAAAGGGCGGAGCCGGCCGTCGAAGAGTGAGTGGCGCAAGGGTCAGGACTTCGCCCGCGCGTGGTACGACTGCCGGGTGTGCTCCGTGTGTTGGCGCATCAGCTGCGCCGCGCGCTGTTCGTCACGGTCGGCGATGGCGGCGATCAGGGCGCGGTGCTCCGTCCAGGACTCGCGGCCACGCTGCCGCGCCACCGGCGTGTAGTACCAGCGCACCCGGCGATCGACCTGGGCGGCGAGTCCGGCGAGGACGGTGTTGCCCGCCAGCTCCATGATCTTGGCGTGGAAGGCGGCGTTCAGGACGACGGCGCCGTCCACGTCGTCCGCGGCGACGGCCTTCTCGCCCTCGGCGCACAGCTCTTCGAGGGCGGCGATGCCGGGGGGGCCGGTGTGCGCGGCGGCGAGCCGGGCCGCCTCGGCCTCCAGCAGCGTACGGACGGTGAGGAGTTGGTCGGCCTCCTCCTCGGTCGGTTCGTGCACGAACGCGCCCTGGGCGGGCCGCAGATCGACCCAGCCCTCGGTGTTGAGCCGCTGGAGGGCCTCGCGCACCGGCTGCCGGGAGACGCCCAGATGCCCGGCGAGTTCGCTCTCGACGAGGTGCTGGCCGGGGCGCAGCGCCCGGGTGGTGATGAGTTCGAGCAGCGCCTCGTAGACGCGGTCGCGCAGCGGGCCGGGCCGTTCGAGCCTGGGTACCGCGCCCTGCGGCAGTCCGGTCGACAACATCTCGTCCCCTCCTGGGCGGGCCGTACTCGTAGGCGAGAGAAGCTCGGTATCGATTGTCTTTCGTCTACAGTCTACGGCGCACACCACGCCAGGAGAGGCGGAAGGTGAGTCACGGGCAGCGCACGACCTGCCCGGCGTACGACAGGTTGCCGCCGAAGCCGAACAGCAGCACCGGGTCGCCGCCGGTGATCGCGCCCCGCTCGACCAGCTTGGACAGGGCGAGCGGGATGCTGGCGGCCGAGGTGTTGCCCGACTCGGTGACGTCGCGCGCGACCACCGCGTTGACGGCGCCCAGCTTCAGGGCCAGGGGCTCGATGATGCGCAGGTTGGCCTGGTGCAGGACGACCGCGGCGAGGTCCGCGGGGTCGATTCCGGCCTTCTCGCAGGCGCGCCGGGCGATGGGCGGCAGCTGCGTGGTGGCCCAGCGGTAGACGCTCTGCCCCTCCTGCGCGAACCGCGGCGGGGTGCCCTCGATGCGCACGGCGTTGCCCATCTCCGGCACCGAGCCCCACAGCACCGGCCCAATGCCGGGCTGTTCGGCGGCCTCGACCACCGCGGCGCCCGCGCCGTCGCCCACCAGCACACAGGTCGAGCGGTCGCTCCAGTCGGTCACCTCGGACATCTTGTCCGCGCCGATCACCAGGGCCCGCGTCGCCGCGCCCGCCCGGACCGTGTGGTCGGCCGTGGCCAGCGCGTGGGTGAAGCCGGCGCACACGACGTTGACGTCCATCGCGGCGGGCTGCGGGATGCCGAGCCGGGCGGCGACCCGGGCGGCGGTGTTCGGGGAGCGGTCGATCGCGGTGGAGGTGGCGACCAGGACCAGGTCGATGTCGGCGGGGCTGAGGCCCGCCGCGGCGAGCGCCTTGGCGGCGGCGTGCGCGGCCAGCTCGTCGACCGGCTCGTCGGGCCCGGCGATGTGCCGGGTCCGGATGCCCACGCGGCTCCGGATCCACTCGTCGCTGGTGTCGACCATGCCCGCCAGGTCCTCGTTGGTGAGTACCTTGGCGGGCTGGTAGTGGCCGACAGCGGCGATGCGCGAGCCGTTCATCTGGGATCCCCCTCGTTGCGTGCGTGACGGGATCCACCAGTGTCGCCGGTGACTCGCGGGTACGACGGCACGTGAAGTCACAGGAATCGGGCGCCCGTATTGTCGGCTTCCGTCAGGGTCGCGCACTGCGGGCGCCCCCACCCGGGCCGGGCCAAGACGATCAGGCCGCGGCGCCGGACTGCTGTCGACGGGCCTGGTCGTCGCCGGTGGCCTCCCTCGGGGCGGGGACGTGGTGGCGGGCGGTTCGGGCCGGCCGGGGCGCGTGGCGCGACGCGCCCGCTTCCTGCGATGTTCCCGCGAACGGCGCACATCCAGGGGACACGTCGCTCGTTGAGTGAGGCGAGTTCAACGGGGCACGCGTGGCGCGGCCCGACCGTAGGAGGGCAGTCACGTGGATGCCGCCACCACCCTGGTCGGCTCACTGCTGGCCTGTGCGGGCGTGCTGGGCGCGGCCGTCGTGGCGTACTTGGGCAAGCGCGGCGAGAACGCGCTCAACGGCTACTCCAGCCTGACCGAGAAGCTCCAGGCCGAACGCGACCGGTTGGAACGCATCGTCGCCGAACGCGATACGCGCATCACTGAGTTGGCGACGCTGCACGCCGCCGACCAGTCGGAGATCGCGCGGCTCAGGTTCGATGTGCATCGACTGGGAGGTGCGCCGTGACGGCCCGTTTCGAGCGGCTGCTCGCCCCGCGCTGGCGCAGCGTGGTCCTCGTCTGCGTGCTGGTCGCCCTCAGTGGCGTGGCGGTGATCCTGTGGGCGCGGATCGACGCCGGGGACCGGCGGGCCGAGCAGATGCGGGCCGAGGCCGACCGGCGCGGCAAAGCCCTGTCCACGCTGGCCGCGGACGTCCGCACGCTGCGCGCCCAGGTCCAGGCCGGGGGCGGCACCCCGGCGGCACCCGATCCGGCCGTGGCCGTGTCCGACCTGCTCGACCGGATCCAGGCGCCGACGGGACAGGCGGGCGCCCGGGGCCAGAAGGGCGCCCCCGGGGCCAAGGGCGACCGAGGGATCTCCGGCACCCGGGGCGCGGGCGGTGCGGCGGGGGTGCGCGGGGCGGACGGTGCCGCGGGACCGCCCGGTCCTGAGGGTTCCCCGGGACCGGCCGGGCCGCCCGGCGCGACCGGTCCGCAGGGCCCTCCCGGCGCCAATGGGACCGACGGCTCCGACGGCTCCGCGGGCCCGACGGGCGGCAACGGGCCCGAGGGCTCTCCCGGCGGGGTCGGCCCGAAGGGCGACAAGGGGGATCCGGGGCCGAAGGGGGACCCCGGTCCCGCGTGCCCCGACGGCTACACCCTCCAGACACCGTCCGACGACCCCGACGCCCTGGTCTGCCGTAGGTCGGGGGCGGCCGATCCGACGCCGAATCCCGGTCCGGCGGCGGCACTTCCGGTGATTCCGGTGCTCCCGTTCGCCCGTCCCCCGCGCCGTCGAAAGCCCCGCCGACGTCCGGCCCGCCGAAGTGGCCGCACGCTTCTTGTGAGGCAACCGGGCTCCAACTAACTTCGTTGGGGCGCAAGTTGGACATGGGATGTCCGGATGTACCGATGTCCGACCTTACGGGCGCACGGGCGCACGGGCGCACGGACATCCCCCGTCCCGATGCCTCTCGACGCATGAAGGGCAGGTCGCACCATGCCGTCAGGAATCCGCGCACATCTCAGAACCGGCCTCGCCGCCGCCGTCACGGCGGCAACCGCGCTGCTGGTCCTGCCGAACCCGGCCGAGGCACGCCAACCGGCCGCCGGTACACCGGCCTTCGAGCAGCAGATTCTCTTCAAGGCGTCCCAGGACCCCGGTTACGCCTGCTTCCGCATCCCCGCGATCGTGCGGACGAAGGCCGGCACGCTCCTCGCGTTCGCCGAGGGCCGGGTCCTCAACTGCGGGGACGCCGCCGACATCGACATCGTGGTCAAGCGCTCCACCGACGGCGGCCGCACCTGGGGCCCGCTCCAGGTGGTCAACGAGGGTGCGGGCGACACCCACGGCAACCCGGCGCCGATCGTGGACCGCGAGACCGGCCGGATCGTGATGGCCCAGACGTACAACACGGGCCGTACGGACAGCGCCGGTTGCTCGATACCGTGCGATCGGACGCCGCACCTGCAGTACAGCGACGACGACGGCCGCACCTGGTCCGCGCCCCGCGATCTGAGCCCCGAGATCCTGCCGCCGGACTGGAACTCCTGGTACGCGACCGGTCCGGTGCACGGCATCCAGCTCACCCGTGGCCGCGACGCCGGACGACTGGTGTTCGGCGTCAACACCGAGACCTGGGACGGCAGCCGGATCTCCGCGAACCACGCGGCGCTGATCGTCAGCGACGACGGCGGCGACCACTGGCGGATCGGGGCCACCGACAGCTACCCGATCGCGGCCGACGGCACGTTCCGGCAGAAGCCGTCCGAGCTGACGCTCACCGAGCGCGGCGACGGCTCGCTCCTGGTCAGCGGCCGGGAGCAGGACGGCACCGAGCTCGGCCACCGCACCCAGGCGGTCAGCCGCGACGGCGGCGGCAGCTTCGCCGCCCCCTTCCGGGACCTCCCGGACCTCTACACCCCGCAGGTCCAGGGGTCGATGCTGCGCCTGGGCGACCGCATCCTGCTGGCCTGCCCGGCCGACCCGGACCGCCGCCGCACCATGATGATCCGCTCCTCCTACGACGGCGGCCGCACCTGGGACAGCGTGGACCGCGGCACGGTCGTCACGACCGACTGGTCCGGCTACTCCGACCTGGTGCGCGCCGGCCACGACACCGTGGGCCTGCTCTACGAGGGCGGCGCGGTCGACGCCCGCGACGAGATCCGCTTCGCCCGCTTCACCGAGGGCTGGCTCCGGCCGCGCCGCGGCCCCGACCCCACCACCGCCGACCTCGCCCCGCACGCCCACCACGCGGCCGTGCTCGGCGGCGCCAAGGAGGTGACCGGTGCCGAGGAGGTGCCCGGCGCCGCTGGCGGCGCCCTGGAGTTCGACGGCACCGACGACGCCGTACGCGTGCCGTACAGCGACCGGCTGCCGCTCGGCACCCGGGACTTCACGGTGTCGCTGTGGTTCCGCTCCACCGCGACCACCGGCGAGCAGCCGCTGCTGTGGATGGGCGGCATCGGCACCACCCAGCCCCAGGTGTGGCTGCGCGGCGAGCCCGCGAGCAACCGGATCCGCGGGCTGATCACCGTACGGGAGGGCGCGACGGCGGTGCGGACGGCGGCGGTGAGCACCACGAGCGCGTACAACGACGGGCGGTGGCATCACGTGGTGCTGCGCAGGGGCGGAGGGGAGCTGTCGCTCGTCGTGGACGGGACGCGGTCCGCCGTCGCCGACGTGGCCGGCTCGGTCAGCCGCAACTCACCGTTCGGTGTGCACGTCGGTCAGCGCATGGACAGTCGGGCCTTCTTCGCCGGCGCGATCGACGACGTCCATGTGTGGAACCGGGCGCTGACCGACGCGGAGCTGTCCGATCCGGGGGTGCTGCGCTCCGCACGGGACTCCGTGCTGTGGCTGCCTCTGGACCGGGTCAGCGGCGACCGCTGACACCGGCGTACGAGGAGACCGACCGCTGACACCGCCGTACCCATACAGCTACCGCCTCCCGGGGCCGGTGCCGACCGCGGTGCATGACTCCGCGGTCGGCGTCGGAGGTTCGGCCGCCTCCGGGTCGCGCGCGCGGCGCTTGGCGATGACGGCGCACACCATGAGCTGCATCTGGTGGAAGAGCATCAGCGGCAGCACGGCGAGCGAGGCGTGCGCGCCGAACAGCACGCTCGCCATGGGCAGGCCGGCGGCGAGGGACTTCTTCGACCCGGCGAACTGGATGGCGATCCGGTCCGCGCGGCCGAACCGCAGCGCCCTGGCCCCGTACCAGGTCAGCGCGAGCATCACGGCGAGCAGCACGGCCTCGACGACCAGCAGCCCGCCGAGCCGGACCGGGCTCACCTGGTGCCAGATGCCCTGCACCATGCCCTCGCTGAACGCCGCGTAGACGACGAGCAGGATCGAGCCCCGGTCGACCAGTCCGAGCCCCTTCTTGTGCTTGGCCACGAAGCCGCCGACCCAGGGGCGCAGCAGCTGCCCGGCGACGAACGGCACCAGCAGCTGGAGCACGATCTTCACCAGCGAGTCGGCGGAGAACCCGCCCCCGCTGTTGCCGAGCAGCGCCGCCGCCAGCAGCGGGGTGAGCACGATGCCGACCAGCGAGGAGAAGGAACCGGCACAGATCGCGGCGGCCACGTTGCCGCGGGCGATCGAGGTGAACGCGATCGACGACTGGATCGTCGAGGGCACCAGGGTGAGGAACAGCAGCCCCTGGTAGAGCGGGTGGGTCAGGAACACCGGTACGAGCCCGCGGGCGGCGAGCCCGAGCAGCGGGAAGACGACGAACGTGCAGGCCAGCACCGTGACATGGAGCCGCCAGTGGCGCAGTCCGTCGAGCGCCTCACGGGTGGAGAGCCGGGCGCCGTAGAGGAAGAAGAGGAAGGCGATCGCGGCCGTGGCGGCCCCGGAGGCCACGTCGGCGGCCGTCCCGCGCGCGGGGAGGAGTGCGGCGAGGCCCACCGTCCCGAGCAGAAGCAGGATGTACGGGTCGACGGGCATCCAACTCGGCCAGTGCAGGCGTTTCACGGTGCTCCACTTGCTGTGCGACAGGTCGTTCCGGGACGTCGTGCCCGGCCGTTCCGGGGCCGGAGCGCCCCTCTCCATGGTCCTCCCTCGCTTCGTGATCGGGAATCGGTCATACCGCTCTGACTGTCATCATGTCCCGCGATGACCGGCGTAGCCTGGCGTCATGTACGACCCCTCTCACCTGCGGACGTTCCTGGCGGTCGCCCAGACGCTCAGCTTCACGCAGGCGGCCAGGCGGCTCGGGCTGCGTCAGTCGACGGTCAGCCAGCACGTACGGCGTCTGGAGGGCACCACGGGCCGACAGCTCTTCCTGCGCGACACGCACTCGGTGGAGCTGACCGAGGACGGCGAGGCGATGCTCGGGTTCGCGCGCCGGATCCTGGAGGTGCACGAGCAGGCGTCGGCGTTCTTCACCGGGACCCGGGTGCGCGGCCGGCTGCGCTTCGGCGCGTCGGAGGACTTCGTGCTGACCCGGCTGCCGGAGATCCTGGAGGCCTTCCGCTACGACCACCCGGAGGTCGACCTCGAACTGACGGTGGAGCTGTCGGGCACGCTGTACGAGCGGCTGGCCGCCGGGAAGCTGGACCTGGTGCTGGCCAAGCGGCGCCCGGAGGACCCGCGCGGTGAGCTGGTCTGGCACGACGACCTGGTGTGGATCGGCGCGGAGCGGCTCCGGCTGGACGCCGACCGGCCGGTGCCGCTGATCGTCTACCCGCCGCCGGGCATCACCCGGGCGCTGGCCCTGGAGGCGCTGGAGCGGCAGGGCCGCCCGTGGCGGATCGCCTGCACGAGCGGCAGTCTCAACGGGCTCATCGCGGCCGCCCGCGCCGGGCTCGGGGTGATGGCGCACTCGCGCGGGCTGATCCCGCCGGGGCTGGTCCGGGTGCCCGGGAGGGCGGGACTGCCGGAGCTGGGCAAGGTCGACTTCGTCCTGGTGCACGGCCGGCGCCGGCCCTCGGCCGCGGCCGCGGCGGACGCGCTGGCGGCGGCGATCCTGGCGGGCGGGGAGCGGCTGCAGCGGCGCGTTGGCTGACGTACGACGGCGCGTGACGGCGAGGCGCGGTAACACCAGGCGGTCGAACGGCGCTGACATACTCGGGAGCCTCAGAGCGCGGGGCGCATGACCGGGCATCGGTGCCGCAAGGGGTGGGGCACGGTGATCGCGGCGTACAGATTCAGTGGAGATTGCTCAGCCGGAACATGAGCTACCGCCGGAGTTCTGTCCAGCCCTTCCCCCCTGTACAGGCACTTTCCGGGCAGTTACCGGCGTGGGCGCACACGGTGACCGGTTTTACCCCCCTCCCGTGGGGTGTGCGCGTGGGGTAGCTTTCACGGCGCTGTGCGGAGCGTCACAGCGGACCGAAAAACCGGGGAGCGGGGATTGCACGAGTTCACCAACCCTCCGTTGGCATCGGCGCCGCCGGTGGGCGGTCTGGCCGACGTCGTCTTCCAGCACGCCCAGGAGGATCCGCTGCACGTCGCGTTCGGCCGCAAGGACGACGAGGGCGAGTGGCGTGATGTGACCGCCGCCGAGTTCCGGGACGAGGTCCTGGCCCTCGCCAAGGGCCTGCTCGCGCGTGGCATCCGGTTCGGCGAGCGGGTCGCCATCATGTCCCGCACCCGCTACGAGTGGACCCTCTTCGACTTCGCGCTGTGGACCATCGGCGCGCAGGTGGTGCCGATCTACCCCACCTCCTCCGCCGAGCAGTGCTTCTGGATGCTGTACGACGCCGAGGTGTCGGCGGCGATCGTGGAGCACGAGGACCACGCGATGACGATCGCCACCGTCATCGACCGGCTCCCGCACCTGCGCCAGCTCTGGCAGCTGGACGCGGGCTGCGTCCAGGAGCTGTACGACGCGGGCGCGCACCTCGACGACGAGGTGGTGCACCGGCACCGGCGGGCGATCACCCCCGACTCGATCGCCACGATCATCTACACCTCGGGCACCACCGGCCGCCCCAAGGGCTGCGTCCTCTCGCACGGCAACTTCATGTTCGAGGCGGACACGGTCATCAAGCGCTGGGAGCCGGTGTTCCACTCCAAGAAGGGCGACGAGGCCTCGACGCTTCTCTTCCTTCCGCTGGCCCACGTCTTCGGGCGGATGGTGGAGGTCGCCACGTTCCGCGGCAAGGTCCGCCTCGGGCATCAGCCGCAGCTCAACGCCGCCGCGCTGCTGCCCGATCTCGCCGCGTTCAAGCCGACGTTCATCCTCGCGGTGCCGTACATCTTCGAGAAGGTGTTCAACGCGGCCCGCCGCAAGGCGGAACGCGACGGCAAGTCGGGGCCGTTCGAGAAGGCCATCGACGTCGCGGTCCGGTACGCCGACGCGGTGGAGGCGAAGGCATGGGGCACCGGGCCGGGCCCGTCGGCCGGACTGCGCATGCAGCACCAGCTCTTCGACAAGCTGGTCTACACGAAGGTGCGCGCCGCGATGGGTGGCCGCATCCGCAACGCCATGTCCGGCGGCTCGGCCATGGACCGCAAGCTGGGCCTGTTCTTCGCGGGCGCGGGCGTGCACATCTACGAGGGGTACGGCCTCACGGAGTCGACGGCGGCCGCGACCGCCAACCCGCCCTACCACACCCGTTACGGCACCGTCGGCCAGGCGATACCGGGCGTCACCGTACACATAGCCGACGACGGCGAGATCTGGCTGCACGGCGGGAACGTCTTCCAGGGCTACCTCAACAACCCGAAGGCGACCGACGAGACCCTGCACGACGGCTGGCTGGCCACCGGCGACCTGGGCTCACTGGACCAGGACGGCTATCTCACCATCACCGGCCGCAAGAAGGAGATCCTGGTGACCTCCGGCGGCAAGAGCGTCTCGCCCGGGGTGCTGGAGGAGCGCGTCCGCGACCATCCGCTGATCAACCAGTGCATCGTCGTCGGCAACGACCGCCCCTACATCGCGGCCCTGATAACCCTCGACCACGAGGCCGTCGACCACTGGCTGACCATGCGGGGCAAGCCGAAGCTGACCCCCACGCAACTGGTGCGGGACCCCGATCTGGAGACCGAGGTGCGGCGCGCGGTGGTCGCCGCCAACACGCTGGTCTCGCAGGCCGAGTCGATCCGCACGTTCCGCATCCTCGCCGAGTCGTTCACCGAGGAACACGGCCTGCTGACGCCGTCGTTGAAGCTGAAGCGCAAGGCGATCGAGAAGGCGTACGAGAACGAGGTGAACGCGCTGTACCGGGCGTGAGGACGGCGCGGCCCCGCCGTCCGGACGTGACATGTCATGTCATGTCATGGTCAAAAATGAGTCGGATCCTCCGGTCAGGAATGCGCGACCGCCCGTGATCGTTGACCATGACAGTGCCACCTGTCGACAAGCGAAGGATCATGAGCTCGTGAGCAGCAAGGTCCCCCCGATCATCCTGAACAACGGCGTCGAGATGCCCCAGCTGGGCTTCGGTGTCTGGCAGGTGCCGGACGACGAGGCGGAGCGCGCCGTCGCCACCGCGCTGGAAGCCGGGTACCGCAGCATCGACACCGCGGCGATCTACGGCAACGAGGAGGGCACCGGCAAGGCCATCGCCGCCTCCGGCCTGCCCCGCGAGGACGTCTTCGTCACCACCAAGCTCTGGAACGCCGAGCAGGGCTACGACAGCACCCTGCGCGCCTTCGACGCGTCGCTGGACAAGCTCGGCCTCGACCACGTGGACCTGTACCTGATCCACTGGCCGCTGCCGGCCCAGGACAAGTACGTCGACACGTACAAGGCGCTGGAGAAGCTGTACAGCGACGGCCGGATCCGCGCCATCGGCGTCTCCAACTTCCTTCCGGAGCACCTCCAGCGGCTGATCTCCGAGACGTCGGTCATCCCGGCGGTCAACCAGATCGAGCTCCACCCGCAGCTCCAGCAGCGCGCGGCCCGTGAGTTCCACGCCGAGCAGGGCATCCGCACCGAGGCCTGGTCGCCGCTCGGTTCGGGCAAGGGCCTGCTGGAGGTGCCGGCCATCATCGCGATCGCCCAGAAGCACAACCGCACCCCGGCCCAGGTCGTGCTGCGCTGGCACGTCCAGGAGGGCAACATCGTGATCCCGAAGTCCGTGACGCCGTCCCGGATCCAGGAGAACATCGACGTCTTCGACTTCAGCCTGGACACCGAGGACCTCGCGGCGATCAGCGCGCTGAACGAGGACCGCCGCCTGGGTCCCGACCCGGCGACGTTCGACATGGTCTGAGCAAACCAGGCGACAGCGGTCGTACGCCCCTTGCGCCGGCGGTGGGGTGTACGACCGTCCCCTCGATCCCGTTGCCGACGGCCGGAGTCGGGACACGCACTGACCGAACTCCCCGGTGCCGGGAGTCAGTCGAGACGCACGTCCGCGTGCACCACCTCGAACTCCTCCAGGCCGGTCACGGCAACCCGCGCCTTGGCCGCCCCTTCGCGCCGGATCTCCGCGTGGGCCGCGCGGGAGGCGGCCAGCGCGTCGCGGTCGACGAAAACCACGCCCACCAGGCCCCGACCGCGCTCCCGGTCCACGAAGAGGGCGGCGCGTGCCAGCCCCGGGAGGGTGTCGAGCCGGGGCACCACGGTCGCCCGGAAGGTCTCGGCGAGCAGGTCCGTGTCCGCGGGGGCGAACTCCAGCGTGGTGATGCGCAGTCCCCCGCCGGCCCGTGGATGCCGGACGGGGTGGACGACGGCCACCTCGTAGTTGCGGACCGCCACCGTCCCCGCGAACGGCGCCAGCAGGCCGCCGCGCCGCTCCCGCATCACCGTGTCGCTGTTACGTCTGTTCTCCTCGGAGTCCCACCAGCTCACGGTCAGGATCTTGCCGGTTTCCCGGTCCACGAAGACGCCCGATCCGCGGTAGCCGGGACGTTCTTCGAGCAGGTCGCGCCCCTCCGTGTTCAGAGCCCTGACCGCAGTGTCGATCTTCGCCGGGTCGCCGGTCGCGTAAACGGTGCGGACGAACATGACGCCTCACCTCCCGGAAACAGCGTGACTCTCGGGATAAATCCGGGTTAAATGCCCAAAATGTCCCGTCTTCCCAGTTTTCGCTCCGGGGCGATGCGCCGCAAACGGCGCCCGCCGACCCTCACCGCGGCCCTTGCCGCCTGCGCGTTCTGCGGGGCCGCACTGCCGGCCGCCGCGGCCACGCCCACCGTCACGCACGCCGGGCAGTCCGTCGCACACACCGGGCATTCGGTCGCGCCGGCCCGGGAGCGCTCGGTCGACGCGGCCTCGCTGCTGGCCAAGGTGACGTCGTGCTCCCAGGTCTCGCACGGCAAGTACCGCCCCGACAGCGGCACGGCGGCCACGGTCCCCGTGTGCGGCAAGAACGGCGCGGTGTTCTGGAAGGCCGACATGGACATCGACTGCGACGGGCAGCGCTCGGCGCACTGCAACGAGGACACGGGCGGCTGGTTCCAGCCCGAGACGGCGTTCACCCAGTCCGACGGCCTGCCGCTGAAGTCGGAGACGCTGCCCTACGTCGTCGTGCCCGGCCCGAGCGGCATCTGGAACTACGCCGACGCGGGCATCAAGGGCGGCGGCGTGGTCGCCGTCATCCACGGCGACAAGGTGGCGTACGCGGTGGTGGGCGACACCGGCCCCACCCAGATCATCGGCGAGGCCTCGTACGCCACCGCGAAGGCCCTCGGCATCGACCCCGACCCGGTGGCCGGCGGCACGGCCTCCGGCGTGACGTACATCCTCTTCAAGAACTCGAAGGTCTCCCCCATCGAGAGCCACAGCGCGGCGGTGACGCTGGGCGATCGGCTGGCGCGCCAGTTCCTGCGCGACAACTGAGCGGCAACTGGGCGACAGGGCGGGCGAGTCGGGAGACGGCCCGGTACCGCGGCCGGTACCGGGCGTCGCCCCCACCTCAGTCGGGCTTCACGGCCGTGTGCACCGTGTAGGCGGCCAGGACGAAGACGTCGGACCGCCGGTGGACGCTCGCCGGGTCGGACGGGTCGAGGAGACGGTCCAGCGTGGCGCGGTCCTCGGCATCCAGGCCGTCGCCGACGGCGTCGCGGAGGCGGGCGAGGGAGTCGACGACGTAGGCGCGGGCCGCCTCGGGCGCCGGTGCGGAGACGTCCAGCAGGAAGCTGCGGGTGCCGGCGCGCTTCAGACCCACGGCCGCCATGAGCGCCGGCCAGTCCTCGGTCTCGGCGACACTGCCCGGCAGTTCGGCGCGCATTCTGGCGAACCACTGCTCCTCCAGCACGTCGAGCCGTGCCTGGAGTCCCGGCCGGCCGATGCCGAGGTCGCGGGGCAGATAGCGGGCGGGCAGACCACCTTCGAGGAGGGCCAGGGTCCCGCCGGGCGCGAGCCGGCCGGCGAACGCGGCGAGCCCGGCCCGCTGATCACCGAGGTGATGCAGACTGCGGCTCGCCCAGAGCAGTCCGGCGGGATGCTCCAACTCCTCCAGCACGCCGGGAAGTTCCCCATGCAGCGTGCCGAACCGGTCCCCGAACCCCAGCCGTTCGGCCCGCGCCCGGGCCCGCTCCAGCAACGGCTCGGCCCCGTCCACCGCGACGACCCGCGCCTCCGGAAAGGCCTCGGCGAACAGACACGCCACGACCCCGGGCCCACTCCCCGCATCCACGATCAGCCCCGGCTCCCGCACCTCACCGGCCAGCCACGCCATGGCCTGCTCGTACACAGGCTCGAACAACTCCGCCTGCGCCTCCAGTCGGGGAGCCATCTCGGCCCAGTCGATGTCGGTGTGACCGTGCTGGTGCCGGTGCTGGTGCGAGTCGTCGTGCTGGTGCGAGTCGTCGTGGTGCTGCCGGTGCGCATGAGTCATGCGCCCACTCTCTCAGGCAGCGACCGGTGGGCCCCGTGAAAGGATGGACGCCGAATTGAGCCGTGCCGGACGGCCGGGCAGATCGAGAGGAAGGGACATTCTGCCCATGGGGGATCATTTCAGGACCGACATCGACCAGCTCGAGTCCTTCACCAAGGGACTGACATCGGCCCGGGAGTCGCTGGAGCAGGTACGGAAGGCCCTTCAGCAGACACGCGCCGACCAGGTCGGGACGGCCGAACTCGACGAGGCGTGCGACACCTTCCAGGAGAAGTGGAAGTACGGCTCCGAGCAGATGAAGGAACGCATCGACAAGCTCACCGAGGGCCTGAAGCAGAACACGGACAACTACCGCGAGGTGGAGAAGTCTCTCGAGGAGAGCTTCAAGCGCGCGGCGACAGCGGGGAAGTGAGCTGGGTGGCCTCGAATCCGTACGTGCACCTCGGCTGGAACCCCGTCCCCGGCCAGCCCGGCGAGGTGGAGAACCTCCGCGTCAAACTCCAGCAGGGCGCGGACGCGCTCCAGGACGCCTCCTCGAAGATCGACAGACTGCTCGGCGAGAGCAGCTACTGGGAGGGCGACGCGGCCGTCGGCTTCCGTGAGGCGCTCGACGGCGACCTGCCGACGTACATGCGCGACGCGCACACGTCGCTGGAGAAGGCCGCGAAGGCCATGGACACCTGGCACGGCGGCCTGACCAGCCGTCGCGAGCTGGCGAAGAAGTACGACGCCGAGGCGCGCGACCACAAGAGCGACCTGGAGGCCGCCAACGGCCGCTACGACAGGGCCAATTCCGACCCCGACCTGAAACTCGCGGGTCAGACCTTCGACAGCGTCGGCGAGCGTGATGCCGCGCAGGCGCGCCTGGACGCCGCGACGAAGGCCCTCAACGAGGCGACCACCGCCGTCAACAAGGCCCAGGGCGCCTTGGACGACGTCATGAAGAAGGCCCACGAGCTGGAGGCCGACCACGCGGACGCGGCCCATGCCATCGCGAAGGCTCTGGGCGCCGCGACGAAGGACCTCGCGCCGGAGGAACCGAACTGGCTGGAGAAGTCCCTCAGCTGGATCGGGGACAACCTCACGGACATCCTCGGGGTGCTCGGGGCGATCGCCGGACTGCTGGCGATCGTCCTCACCGGCCCGGTTGGCATCGCTTTCCTTGTTGCCGCGGCTGCGCTGAGTGCCGCGACGTTGTTGACACGCCTGACCGACCCGCAAGTGCAAGCGTCGCTCTCTGACGGCTTCAACAAAGGCGAGCTCGACGCGGACTTCTGGTCCAACACCGTGGGGATCGCGGGCGACATCCTCGGAGTCGCGCCTGGCCTCGGTGCCGTCTCACGCGGTCTGAACGGAGCCGTCGCGGCAACTCACAGTACCGGCGAGGCCGTGAGCGCGGGGCAGTTCATCAGCCGGTTCGCCGATGACACCGTGACGGCGGGCACGCGCCTCATGAACGGCGCGGACCCCGTGGGCGACCTGATCGTTCGAGGTCTGGGCGGAGGCGCCGCCGCGGAGAACGTGGTCAAGTTCACCTCGCCGGTGGGGGGCCTGGCCACTGCGGGGTACGGCCTCGCGGCCGACGGCATCGACGCGGTCTCCAATGACAGCGTGAAGAACGGAACCACCGCCGTGGACGGCGCGCGTCTCGGTCTGGACGGGCCCGCAACGGGCGTGACCATCATGAACACGTTCCGAGCATTGGTACGCCTGTGAGAGACATGGAACGCTCAACCGATCAGAGTTCTTTCACGCTCGGCATCGCCGACTCCGCACGGGACGCCACCAGCAAGCTCTGGTTCGCCACCCCCAGGGGCTTCATGGATGTGCCCCTCGCGGCGCTCGGCCCCGATCAGGGCACCGAACTCGACGCCAACTTCGACGGCTTTGTGGGGCACCTCCTTGAGGCCGTGGAGGAGGAAGCGCGCGAACGCTGCCTCGAAGCGATGCTCGCCGTGCGGTTCCTGGCACGGATGATGCGCAACGAAGGAATGATCGGCTGCTTTCTCGGGATGCACTTCGCCGACGACGGAACGTCCGCCGCCTCCGTGCTCACCGTCGCGCTCCGCGACATCGAGTGGGCACCGCCCAAGATGACGGCGACGCGTGCCGTGACCCTGCGGGAGAACTCGACGAACGTGGGACTGCTGACGTTGCCCGGCGGTCTGCCCGCCGGGGTCTCGGAGACCCTGGTCCAGGTACCTGGCGAAGGTGCGCGGCCTACGCAGGAGCTGTACCAATGCGATCTGTACGTCCCCTCTCCGTCCGGGGTGCAGTTGGCGATCCTGAATCTGAGCACGACCTGCACCTCCTCACGGACGTACTACCGTCAGTTGCTGGAAGCCATCGCGCCCACGGTGTCCTTCACCGACCCGACGCCTGAGATCGACCGTGCCGTGAACGGGCCCAGCGCCGCCCAGAACCAGATCACTTCGGACTTCGGATGAGTGAGAACGACATGACGCACCCTGCGCCGCCAGCCGCTGAGCCCGTGGCCTGGGACACTCCCGGCACCCGGGCCGCGTGGTGCCGCGTGATGGCCTGGGGGCTCTTCAAGTGCCTGCTCTGGGCGTTCTGCTTGGTAGGGGGGCTGGACGTCATCGTGACGATCCTCCCTGCGTGGGCTGTGTTCACGGCCCTCCTGCTTCCCGTCTTCATGTACTGCTTCCTTGGAGCCGCCTTCAAGCTCATCAACATCAGGACGATGTACCTGATCATGATCAACTACCCCTGGAGGAAGGCGCCCGACGGGCTGCGGGTCAAGGGAAGGGGGTGCTTCATGTCCGCCGTCTTCGTGCTGCCGGACCCGGACAACCCGAACAAGACCGCCTCCCCCAAGGAGCCAGGTAACTTCTTCAAGCGCTGGGACCGGATGGCGCGCAAGGGCTACAAAGGCGCCGTCTGGTACGTGGGCGACCCGCGCTTCGCGGTCGTGGTGGCCCGGCCCGGAATGAGGGATCTCGGCTACGCATGCCAGCCCACGGCGTTCAACCGCAAGACCTCCCCCCGCTCCAAAGGCCTCAGCCCCGAATCCCGGGCCCGCGCCATCGCGATCGGTGCCCGGGTGGGGCCGCCCCGGGGAGGGAGCTCGCAGCCGGTGAAGTGACGGCCGTCGGACACGTGTGCCACGTCGCCACACGTGGCACACTGCTCGCGTATTCGGCGCGGGCGCGTAGGGGAGGCGTGGCGTGAGTGAGCGGCGGGCTGCGCCGACCGTGGGGCAGGTGGTGCTCGGCAAGCGGCTTCAGGAGTTGCGGGAGGCGGCCGGGCTGGGGCGGGACGAGGCCGCCCGGGTGCTGCGCGTGGCGGCGGCGACCGTACGGCGGATGGAGACGGCCGAGGTCGCGCTGAAGATCCCGTACGTGCAGCTGCTGCTGGAGACGTACGACGTGCCTCAGGACGAGGCCGCCGCGTTCGTGGCGCTGGCCGAGGAGGCCAACCAGCCGGGCTGGTGGCAGCGGTTCCACGATGTGCTGCCGGACTGGTTCAGCCTGTACGTGAGCCTGGAGGGCGCCGCCCGCATCATGCGCTCCTACGAGCCGCACTTCGTGCCGGGGCTGCTCCAGACCGAGGCGTACTCGCACGCGGTGCTGGAGGCCGGGACGATCGGGCAGGCCGGGCCGGACGCGATCGAGCGGCACGTCGCCCTGCGCATGGCCCGGCAGCGGCTGCTGGAGCGGGACGACCCGCCGCACATGTGGGTGATCATGGACGAGACGGTGCTGCGGCGGCCGGTGAGCCCGCGGCCCGAGGTGATGCGCGAGCAGCTGGACAAGCTGCTGGAGTACGCCGAGCGGGACCGGGTCACGCTCCAGCTCGCCGAGTTCGCGGCCGGCCCGCACCCGGGGACGTACGCGCCCTTCACGCTCTTCCGGTTCGCCGAGCCGGAGTTGCCCGACATGGTCTACACCGAGTACCTGACCGGCGCCCTCTACCTGGACTCGCGCCGCGAGGTGGCGACGCACCTGGAGGTGCTGGACCACATGACGACCCACGCCGCGTCCGCCCGCCGCACCAAGGAGATCCTGCGGGAGTACCGCGAGACCTACTGAGGACGCCTGAGGCCCACTGCCCGCCCGGTGGACGGGGCCACCGTACTTCAGGCCGCTCCTGCTCCGCCCTTCGTGTCCCGGTCGTCGTCGACGATCTCCGCGTCCACCACGTCCTCCTCCTCGGCTGCTCCGTGCGACCCGGCCGAACCGGCGGGGCCTGCGGAGCCCGCGGAGGCGTCCGGGGCGGACTGCTGGGCCTGGGCGTACATGGCCTGGCCCATCTTCTGGCTCACGGAGGCGAGTTTCTCGGTGGCCGTACGCAACGCCGCCGTCTCCGCGTTCTGTTCGAGCAGCCTCTTCAGCTCGGCCGTCGCGTCCTCCACCTCGGCCCTGGTCTCGGCGGGCACCCGCCCCTCGTTGTCCCGGATGAACTTCTCGGTCTGGTAGACGAGTTGCTCGGCCTGGTTGCGGGTCTCGACGGACTCGCGGCGCTTGCGGTCCTCCTCGGCGTACTGCTCGGCCTCCCGCATCATGCGGTCGATGTCGTCCTTGGGGAGGGCCGAGCCGCCGGTGACGGTCATCTTCTGCTCCCGGCCGGTGGCGAGGTCCTTGGCGGAGACGTGCATGATGCCGTTGGCGTCGATGTCGAACGCCACCTCGATCTGCGGCACCCCGCGCGGCGCGGGCGGCAGCCCGGTCAGGTCGAAGACGCCGAGCTTCTTGTTGTACGCGGCGATCTCCCGTTCGCCCTGGTAGACCTGGATGCCGACCGACGGCTGGTTGTCCTCGGCCGTCGTGAAGATCTCCGAACGGCGCGTCGGGATCGTCGTGTTGCGCTCGATGAGCTTGGTCATGATGCCGCCCTTGGTCTCGATGCCCAGGGACAGCGGGGTGACGTCGAGGAGCAGGACGTCCTTGACGTCGCCGCGGATGACGCCCGCCTGGAGCGCGGCGCCGACGGCCACGACCTCGTCGGGGTTGACGCCCTTGTGCGGCTCCTTGCCGGTGAGTTCCTTGACCAGGTCGGTGACCGCGGGCATCCGGGTGGAGCCGCCGACGAGGATGACGTGGTCGATCGCGGAGAGGTCCACCTTGGCGTCCTTGACCGCCTGGTGGAAGGGGGTACGGCAGCGGTCCAGCAGATCGGCGGTGAGTTCCTGGAACTGGGCGCGGGTGAGCGTCTCGTCGAGGTGCAGCGGGCCCTCCGCGGAGGCGGTGATGTACGGGAGGTTGATGGACGTCTCGGAGGAGGACGACAGCTCGATCTTGGCCTTCTCGGCGCCCTCGCGCAGCCGTTGCACCGCCATCTTGTCGTTGCCGAGGTCGATGCCGTAATGCCCCTTGAACTTCTTGACCAGGTACTCGACGATCCGCTGGTCCCAGTCGTCGCCGCCCAGGTGCGTGTCGCCGTTGGTGGCCTTCACCTCGATGACGCCGTCGCCGATCTCCAGGAGGGAGACGTCGAAGGTGCCGCCGCCGAGGTCGAAGACGAGGACGGTCTGCTCCTCGCCGCGGTCGAGGCCGTAGGCGAGGGCGGCGGCGGTCGGCTCGTTGATGATCCGCAGCACCTTGAGCCCGGCGATCTCGCCGGCCTCCTTGGTGGCCTGCCGCTGGGCGTCGTCGAAGTACGCCGGGACGGTGATCACCGCGTCGGTGACGTCCTCGCCGAGGTAGGACTCGGTGTCCCGCTTCAGCTTCTGCAGCACCCGTGCCGACAGCTCCTGCGCGCGGTAGCGGGTGCCGTCGATGTCGCCGCTCTCCGGGAAGCGCCAGCCTCCGTCTCCCATGTGCCGCTTGACCGAGCGCGCGGTGCGCTCCACGTTCGTCACGGCCTGCCGCTTGGCGACCTCGCCGACGAGCACCTCGCCGTTCTTGGCGAAGGCCACGACGGACGGCGTGGTCCGCGCCCCCTCGGCGTTGGCGACGACGGTGGGTTCGCCGCCCTCCAGGACGGCCACCACCGAGTTCGTCGTCCCCAGATCGATCCCGACCGCGCGCGCCATCTCCGTCCCCTTCCGCCAGGGCACTTCCCGAATCCAGCACAAAACCTGCGTGCGCCGTTGTCAATGCCGGGTACCCCGAAACGGCGAAGCCGCGCCTCCGGCGGCGGGGGCGCGGCCTCGGGGTGGTACGGCGGTCAGGCGAGCTTGGCCGTGAGGGTGATCGGGGTGGCGGCCAGGGCCCGGCTGACCGGGCAGTTCTTCTTGGCGTCCTCGGCGGCGGCGACGAAGGTGTCCTCGTCGATGCCGGGAACGGTGCCCTCGACGTTCAGGTGGATGCCGGTGATGCCCTCACCCGGCTGGAAGGTGACGTCGGCCGAGGTGACGAGCTTGGTGGGCTGGTGACCGGCGCTGCTCAGGCCGTGCGACAGGGCCATGGAGTAGCAGGCGCAGTGCGCGCCGGCGATCAGTTCCTCGGGGCTGGTCCTGCCATTCGGCTCCTCGGAGCGCGACGGCCACGACACCGGGTACGTGCCGATGCCGGAGGAGTCGAAGGTGACGTCGCCGCTGCCCTGGAGCAGATTGCCTTCCCAGACGGTGTGTGCGGTGCGCGTGGTTGCCACGGTGGGGTTCCCTTTCGTGCGAGGGGCGGGGTGCCCGTTCCCGGACTCCGGGTTCGGATCGTCCCCATCCGACCACACTCGGGCTACCGGCCGTCGTAGCCCGCGGTCGACTCCGGCTACCGGCCGTCGTAGCCCGCGGTCGGCATCGACAGCCGCCGGTGGACGCGGGCCTTCATCTGGGCGTCGTACGACGGCTCCGCGCGCCCGACCGTCTCCACGCGCACCCCGCGCCGGGCGCACTCCTCGGTGAACTCCTCCACGGAGGACAGCGCACTCTCCAGCACGCGCAGGCTGGGCGCGACGAACAGGTCGGCGCCGGGGCGGACCCCGTCCCACAGCACGCAGTGGTCCGGGCGCAGTCCCCGGACCAGCAACTCGCGGGCGACGACGTACCCGTGCTCGGCCGCCCAGCGGGCGCACATCGCGTGCTGGCTGCGGGAATCCACGAGGAAAGGATCCGCCTCAAGCTCCGTCAACGGTGTCAGACTCGCGATCGCCGTGACCCGAACCGGTCCCATGGCGTCCCCCTCACCTCCGGGTTTCGCCGCCGACCCTACCCCCGCCCCCGGACTTCGCGGGAGTCGCGCGAAGGGAGCAAACAAGGTGCCGGTGGACATCCCCGGACGGGTCCGCGCACCGTCACGCCGTCCGTCCGGGCGAGAACTCGCACGTACGTTCACTCACGGGCGCCTCGTTCGACGGACAGCGCTGCGACAGCGCTACGCCAGCACCCGTGAGCCCCCCACCGGAAGGTCCCACAGGTCCTCGCGGTCCAGTCCCGCCTTCTCCCAGGCGACCCGTACCCGGGTCAGCGGTTCGAGGACGGGCTCGGCGGAGAGGACGAACGTGCCCCAGTGCATCGGGGCCATGCGGCGCGCGCCGAGGTCCTGGGCGGCCTGGACCGCCTCCTCCGGGTCGCAGTGGACGTCACTGAGCCACCAGCGCGGGTCGTACGCGCCGATCGGGAGCAGGGCGAGGTCGATGCCGGGGTAGCGGCACCCGATACGGGTGAACCAGTGGCCGTAGCCGGTGTCGCCGCCGAAGTAGACGCGCCGGCCGTCGGGGTCGGTGAGCACCCAGCCGCCCCACAGGCTGCGGCAGGTGTCGGCGAGGGTGCGCTTGGACCAGTGGTGGGCGGGCACGAAGTCGAAGCGGACGCCAGTCAGTTGGGACGCCTCCCACCAGTCCAGCTCGGTCACGACCGTGAACCGGCGCCGCCGGAACCAGCGGCCGAGCCCCGCGGGCACGAACACCGGGGTGTCGCGCGGGAGTCGGCGCAGCGTCGGGGCGTCCAGGTGGTCGTAGTGGTTGTGGCTGATGACGACGGCGTCGACGCGCGGCAGCGCGCTCCAGGCGACGCCCACGGGCGTGATGCGGGCCGGGGTGCCGAGGATCCGGCGGGACCAGACGGGGTCGGTGAGCACGGTCAGGCCGCCGATCCGGAGCACCCAACTGGCGTGTCCCGCCCAGGTGATGGCGACGGTGCGGGCATCGGCGCGGGGCAGCGGGCCGGGTTCGTAGGGCAGCAGCTGGATGTCGGAGAGGCCGTCGGGGCCGGGGCGTACGGCGCCCTCACGGGCGAAGCGGGCAAGGGCCTTGAGGCCGGGCAGCGGGGCGGTGAGCCGGTCGTGGAACGCCCGCGGCCAGAACCGGCGTTCGCCGAGCGGGCGGGGTTCGGCGAGCGGCGGGAACGGGGGTGTGAAGGGGGTGGGTGCTGTCTGAGCCGTGCTGCCGCCGAGGACGCCGGCGTCGTCGGCGGTGGCGCTGATGGGTGTCGGGGCCGTGGTGGGCGACTCGGACTGCTGCGTCATCGAGGAGGCTCCCATCGCCGAGCGTCGTCGCGGAGATCGTCGAAGACCGACCTCAAGGAGTTCAACGCGCGTTGCACATGTGGCAGTTCCAACGGTGCGGGTGCGGTGAGGCATTCCGTGCGTTCCTCGTCCGTTCTCCCCAGCAGCGGGGCCGTCGCGAGCCGCACGCGCAGCGCCCCCAGGTCATCGCCGAAGCGCTGGCCGCCGGGCGCCGGCATGCCGAGACGGGTGGTGAGATAGTCCTCCAACTCCTGTGCATCGCCGATTCCTTGGGCATCGAGCGCGGAGCGCAGCGGGTCGAGGTCGGCGTAGAGATGACGTCCGGCCTGCGGCGGCCGGGACAGGGCTGCGGTGGTGACGGCGTCGTGCGCCGCCTCGGCCACGCGCGCGTGCAGGCGTACGGACTGCTCGCGGCGTTCGACGACGGGCCGGGGCTCGTCGAGCGCGTACGCGGCGGCGGCCGCGACCGGGCCCGCGACGCGCGCGTCCAGCGCGGTGAGCACGTCGAGCACGCGCGCGTGGAGCGTCTCCCCGGTCTCGCCCGCCGGGAAGCGGGCGACGGCCGCGGGCCAGTCGGACGGCAGCAGGGCGCCGGCCAGGTCGCTGACGACGGTGACCCGGTCCGGCAGCATCTCGGCGGGGCTGAGCAGCACGGTGTCGTGCGGGGCGTGCACCGTGTCGCGCCAGGTCTCGTCGCTGACCAGGTGCAGTCCCTCGCCCTCGGCCGCCTCGACGGTCTCGTGCAACAGTTCGGGCGGGGCGACGGTGGCGGTGGGGTCGTCGGCGACGGAGAGCACGAGCAGCCGCGGCTCGCCGCCCTCGGCGCGCACCCGGCGCACGGTCTCCAGCAGGGCGTACGGATCCGGGACGCCGCCGCACTCGACGGGGGTCGGGACGTGGAACAGGGGCCGCCCCAGCAGCCGGGCGTACGGCGCCCACCAGGCGGCGCAGGGGCGGGGCACCAGGACGTCGCCGCCGAGCGCGGCGGTCAACGCGAGCAGCAGCGACGGGGCGCCGGGTCCGGCGGCCACGCGGCCGGACCCGGTGGGCAGCCCGCGCCGGGTCCAGTAGCCCGACGCCGCGTCGAGGAGGCCGGGTTCGCCGCCGAGCGGCTCCGGGCCGGTGCGGTGTGCGGCGGCCGCCAGGGCGTCGGCGAGTTCGGGCAGGACCGGCAGTCCGTCGCCGGGGAGGGACGGCCCGTAGCGGACGGGGCCGTGGCCCTCCGGCTCCCTCCGCCACATGTCGCCTCCGCGCAGTCCGTGGTCCGTGCCCGTCAGCCGTCCGTGTCGTTCCTGCGCTGGGCCAGCCGGTGCGCGGCGGCGGCGAACGCGCCCGCGATCAGCACCCCGCCGGCGGCCAGGGCCGGTACGGAGGCGGTGCCGACGGTGCCCGCTCCCGCCTCCACCCCGTGGTCGAGGGCGTCCTGACCGCAGCTGTCCTCACCGCCCCGCGACGACTCGGTGCCGTCACAGGTCCTGCCGCCGTCGTCACCGGGGCCGCCGTCCGTGCGCCCGTCCTGGTCGCGGCCGGTGTCCTCACCGCCGATGTCCTCACCGCCGGTGCCCTCACCGCCGGTGCCCTCACCGCCGGCGTCGCCGCTGTCGCCGCGTCCGCCGTAGCTCTCGTCACCGCCGTCGCCCCCGGCCCCCTCGTCCCCGCCCGGCGGCAGTGACGCCTGCGCGGTCCACGGCTGCGTCTTCTTCTGCCCGTCCGATCCCGAGCAGGCGCCGTCGCTCTTCTTCCCGGCGCCGTCCCGACCGGCGTCACCGGTGCCGCCGGTGCCGCCGGTGGCCTCGCCCAGCGACAGCGTCTGCGGCTCGAAGGCCGGCGGGGTGGCACCCACGGTGTCCGGGGCGCCCCCTCCGGTCGGGGCCGGGGCACAGCTCGCGGACGCGGTGAGGCCACCGCCTGTCTCGGCGGCGCCCGGACCGGTCTGTGCGGACGCGGCCGAGGCGGTGCCCACGGCCACGCCGGCCAGGGCGGCGACGACAAGGGCACGGGCGGTGCGGCGCATGAGGGAACTCCTTGGAGCCGACGGCTGCGGACGGGCACGGCGCTCGTGCCCCGCAGCCATCACAGCCCGCCCGGCCCCGGCCCGCGCGCGGCCGGACCCCATTAGCGGGACGCCCACGGCCTATCGGGTGAGCCGGGGACCCGTACGGCTCCGCCCAGCGAAACGAACCGGACCGGCTGACCGGTTAGGCCACGTCCCGCAGCACCTGGTCCCGCACCCGGTGGCAGCAGCGGCTGATCACGCGGGAGACCTGCATCTGCGAGATGCCCAGCTCCTCGGCGATCCGGTTCTGCGTCATGTCCCCGAAGAACCGCAGGTACAGGATCCGCTGCTCGCGCTGCGGCAGCTCGGCCAGCTCGGGCTTCACGGCCTCCCGGTCCACGACCGCCTCCACTGCGGGGTCGGGCTCGCCGAGGGTGTCGCTCAGGGAGTAGCCGTCCTCGCTGCCGGTCACCTCCGCGTCCAGCGACAGCGCGGCGCAGCCGTCCAGCGCCTGGAGTCCCTCGCGTACGTCGGCCTCGCTCAGGTCCGCGTGCTCGGCGAGCTCCGCCACGGTGGGCTGCCGCCCCGGCGCGGCCTGCGTCAGCTCCTGGACGGCGGTCTGCACCTGGGTACGCAGGTTCTGGAGCCGGCGCGGGACGTGCAGCGTCCACATGTGGTCGCGGAAGTGCCGCTTGATCTCACCGGTGATGGTGGGCACGGCATAGCTCTCGAAGGCGTGGCCGCGTGCCGGGTCGTACCGGTCGACCGCCTTGACCAGGCCGAGGGCCGCTACCTGCCGCAGATCCTCGGTGCTCTCGCCGCGGCCCCGGTACCGTCCCGCGATCCGGTCGGCCATCGGCAGCCACGCCTCGACGATCTCGTCACGGACCCGGTCGCGCCGCTCTCCGGGCGGCAGTGCGCCCAGCCTGCGGAACGCCACCTGGGTGTCGGGGGCGTCGTCGTGCGGGTGGTGTCGCGTGCGTGCTCGATTCGGCATGGTGCGTCGCAACTCCTCAGAGACTCGGGGTCGACAGTCGCCGTGGGAGCGCCGTCGCTACGGACGCGGCGCGCCCGTAGCGACGGCTCGTCGCTCCCACGGGCCCTTGTCCGAAAGCACTGTCACTGCATCTGCCCTCGGCCTCCGGGCGCAAACCCCGTCTCTTCCCGCCCAAACGGGCATGCCCCGGGATGGCGGACGCGTGTGTCGGCCGCCGTCGTATGGGTACGCGATGCGCCAAGCGCACCCCCTGAGAAAGGCTGGAGGGAGCCATGCAGCGAGGCAGTGACCGGCTGAGTTTCCACCGGGACGACGAGATGAAGCACGAGATGCAGGGCATGCTCAGGTCCGGGCACCCGACGCGGGCCGTGGACTGGCGCGGCCCGGAGCCTCCGGCTGACGACGACCCCGAACTGTGGCGGGGCCCGGTGGTACCGGCGACCAGCTCGGAGCCGTCGCTGGAGTCGGTACGCCTGGAACTGGCGCGGTTCCTGGGGCGCGGGGCGTTCCCCGCGGGCCCGGACGAGCTGGCCGGCCGACTGCGCCGCGGGAACGCGCCCGACGAGCTGGTCGAGGGAGTCCAGGAGCTGGCGGGTCCGGCACGCTTCAACAACCTGGAGGCACTGGCCGAGGCGCTGACGCACGCCTGAGACCCCACGCCCCTTCCCGCACGTCACCGAACGCCGTCGACACCGGGCGCCACCACGGCACCCGGTGTCGACGCCGTCCGGACACCAGCGCTCCCGCCGCTCGGCCGCTCAGCACGCCCGGCCGCTCAGCGAACTCAGCGCCCAGCGCGCTCGGTCGCTCAGCCGCTTCAGTCGCTCTGCGCGACCGTCCCTCCGCAGGCCCGTTCGCGGGCGCCCTCGCGGGTGCGGTTCGCGGCGACCAGGCGGCGCGGATTGCGGCGCAGGTACTCGCCCTCCAGCTGTGCCATGCGCTCGTTGTGGGCACGCAGCGCGTCGTTCGAGCCGTAGAGCAGCGTGTCGTGGCGCGTACGGTGGATCGTCTCCAGCTCCTTCATGAGCTGCTGGTCGTCCAGCCGGTCCGGTTCGACTCCGGTCATGGTGTGCCCCGCTCGTCGTCGTGGCCTCACGTTCCTGGAACCACTGTACGAACATCCGGGGCGGCGGGCCTGGCAGAGCCGGGGCGGGGCTTCAGCGGGCGCGCTCCACGCGCCGTTCGTCCCAGACGGGCTCCGGTGTCTCCCGTACCCGGCCGTCGGCGCCGAAGACCAGGAAGCGGTCGAAGGAGCGGGCGAACCAGCGGTCGTGGGTGACCGCGAGGACCGTGCCCTCGAAGGCCTCGAGGCCCTCCTGGAGGGCCTCGGCGGACTCCAGGTCGAGGTTGTCGGTGGGCTCGTCCAGGAGCAGGGCGGTGGCGCCCGCCAGCTCCAGCAGGAGGATCTGGAAGCGGGCCTGCTGGCCGCCGGAGAGCCGGTCGAAGGACTGCTCGGCCTGGCCGGTCAGCTCGTAGCGGCGCAGCCGGGACATGGCCGCGCCCCGGTCCTGCGCGTGCTCCTTCCACAGGATGTCGAGGAGCGTGCGGCCCTGGAGCTCGGGGTGCGCGTGGGTCTGCGCGAAGTGTCCGGGCACGACGCGCGCGCCGAGCTTCCACTGCCCCGTGTGCGCCACGTCGTCGCCGGCGAGCAGGCGCAGGAAGTGGGACTTGCCGGAGCCGTTGGAGCCGAGGACCGCGACCCGCTCGCCGTAGAAGACCTCCAGGTCGAACGGCCTCATCAGCCCGGTCAGCTCAAGGCCCGTGCAGGTGACGGCTCTTACACCCGTCCGGCCGCCCTTCAGCCGCATGGTGATGTCCTGCTCGCGCGGCGGCTCGGGCGGGGGTCCGGCCTCCTCGAACCGGCGCAGCCGGGTCTGGGCGGCCTGGTAGCGGGAGGCCAACTCGTGGCTGACGCTGGCGGCTTGGCGCAGGTTCAGCACCAGCTTCTTCAGCTGGGCGTGCTTCTCGTCCCAGCGTCGGCGCAACTCCTCGAAGCGGGCGAACCGTTCGCGCCGCGCCTCGTGGTAGGTGGCGAAGCCGCCACCATGCACCCAGGCGTCGGCGCCCGTGGGCGAGGGCTCGACGGAGATGATCTTCTCGGCGGCGCGGGAGAGGAGTTCGCGGTCGTGGGAGACGAAGAGCACCGTCTTGCGGGTCTCCTTCAGCCGCTCCTCCAGCCAGCGCTTGCCGGGCACGTCGAGGTAGTTGTCGGGCTCGTCGAGCAGCAGCACCTCGTCGGTGCCGCGCAGCAGTGCCTCCAGCACCAGGCGCTTCTGCTCGCCGCCGGAGAGGGTGCGCACCTGACGCCACTGGGCCTTGTCGTAGGGCACGCCGAGCGCGGCCGTGGTGCACATGTCCCACAGCGTCTCGGCCTCGTAGCCGCGCACCTCGGCCCAGTCGGAGAGGGCCTGCGCGTAGGCGAGCTGGGCGGCCTCGTCGTCTGGGGGCACCTCCCAGGCCGTTGAGGCACTGGGGGAGATCATGAGGGCGTGCTCGGCCTTGTCGACGGCCCGCGCGGCCTCCTGGATGCGCGGGGGCGCGACGGACACCAGCAGGTCGCGTACGGTCGTCTCGTCCCGTACGGAGCCCACGAACTGGCGCATCACGCCGAGCCCGCCGCTCACGGTGACCGTGCCGCCGTGCGGTTTCAGCTCGCCGGAGATCAGCCGGAGCAGGGTCGTCTTGCCCGCGCCGTTGGGGCCGACCAGGGCGACGGCGGCGCCTTCGCCGACCCGGAAGGAGACATCGCCGAGCAGCACCCTGCCGTCGGGGAGGTGGTACTCGAGGTGCGCGGCTTCCAGATGTCCCATGAGGAGGCATTCTGTGCGCCACCCGCGAGCCGGGGCAAACCGTTATCCCGCCGCGTCCCCGGGCACCGGCTCGCCGGTCGGGCCGCCCTCCCCCGCCGGACGCACGAGCGCGCCCGCCCAGGACAGCGCCTTCCAGCCGTCGGCCGGGGAGCCCTCCAGGACGACGACACCGGTGTTCTCGAGCGGGTGGGCGGCGGCGAAGGGCACGTCGACGTTGAGGGCGCGGGCCGCCGTCCACAGCCGGATGGCGGCGCCGTGACTGATCAGGGCGGCGGTCCGGGTCCCGTTGCCGGCGGCCTCGGCGACCACGGCGTCGTACCGCGCGAGGGTCTCCGCACCGCTCTCCCCGCCGGGCATCCGCAGCGCGGTGTCCCCGTCCGCCCAGGCGAACACGGTCTTCATGTACAGCTCGCCCGGCGCCGAGTCGCCACTCATCATCTCCAGGTCGCCCGCGGTCACCTCGCGGATGCCGTCCCGGACGTGGACGTCCAGTCCCCGGGCGGCGGCCAGCGGGGCGGCCGTCGCTTGCGCACGGATCAGGGTGGAGGCGTAGAGCGCGTCGATGTCCTCGTCGGCGAGCGCCTCGGGCAGGGCGGCCGCCTGCCGCTCGCCGAGGGAGGTCAGCCCCGGGCCCGGCGGCACCGTGTCGAGCAGCCAGTCGAGGTTGGACGGGGTCTGACCGTGGCGGATGAGGAGCAGACGCATACAGGACCACCTCTCGCTCGATCGCGCCGGCGGCGCCGAACGGGGGCCACCGGGAGTCGACGACGCTGGATACGGCCACATCAGGGTACCCGCCCCTCATGAGCCCTGACGTCGATCTCACCGTCCAGCGCCCCGGCCGGACCACCGCCCGCATCTGGCTGCTCGCCCTCGACAACCGGCTGTTCGAGGTGGCCGCCGAGCGGCGATGGCCGGGCGCGGAGCGTGTCCTGCCTCGGCTGAGCCGGAGCGCGAACCACGGAGTGCTGTGGTTCGCGACGGCGGCCGCGATGGCGGCGATCCACACGCCCCGGGCCCGCCGTGCCGCCACCCGCGGCATCGCCTCCCTGGCCGTCGCCTCCCTCACCATCAACACCCTCGGCAAGCGCTCGGTGCGCCGCCCCCGGCCGACCCTGGAGCTGGTCCCGGTGGTGCGGCACCTGAAGCGGCAGCCGATCACGACCTCGTTCCCGTCCGGGCACTCCGCCTCGGCGGCCGCGTTCGCCGCCGGAGTCGCGCTGGAGTCCCCGGCGTGGGGCGCCGTGCTGGCGCCGGTGGCGTTCTCGGTCGCCATGTCCCGCGTCTACACCGGGGTTCACTTCCCGAGCGACGTCCTCGCGGGCGCCGCTCTCGGCGCGGGTACCGCGTTCGCCGTACGGGCCCTGGTGCCGGCCCGCACCCCGGCGTCGTCCCGCCCGGCCCGGGCGCCGCGTCCCGGGGCGATCGGCGTTCCCGGGCGCAGGGAGGCGCCCGTCGCCCCGGCGCTGCCCGACGGCGCCGGACTGGTGCTCGTCGCCAACAAGGCGTCGGGCACCGCCGACCGGGTGGCGGCGCTGCGGGACGAGCTGCCGCAGGCGGAGATCGTCGAGTGCGAACCGGAGGAGATCGGCGCCGAGTTGGAGAAGGCAGCGGCCCGCGGCCGGGTCCTCGGCGTGTGCGGCGGTGACGGCACGGTCAACGCGGCCGCCGCGGCGGCCCTGCGGCACAAGAAGCCGCTCGCGGTGCTGCCGGGCGGCACGCTCAACCACTTCGCGTACGACCTGGGCGTGGAGGGCGCGCGGGACCTCGCCCGCGCCGTCCGCGAGGGCGAGGCGGCGTGTGTGGACGTGGGCCGGTTCGTCTCCCGCGAGCACGAGGGCGTCTTCCTCAACACACTGAGCCTCGGCGTGTATCCGGAGCTGGTGCGCGTACGGGAGCGGTGGTCGGGGCGGATCGGCGGCTGGCCGGCCGGGGTGCTCGCGGCGCTGCGCGTCCTGCGCACCGACCAGCACCCCCTGCAGGCCGAACTCGGCGGCCAGAAGCGCCCGTTGTGGATGCTGTTCGCCGGCAACTGCATGTACCACCGCATGGGGCTGGCCCCCGCCCGCCGTCGCGATCTCGCGGACGGACAGCTCGACGTCCGGGTCGTGCACGGCGGCCGCAGGCCGGCGCCGCGTCTGCTCGCCGCCGCCTTCGCGGGCCCGCTGACCCGCTCCCCCGCCCATGCCGCGATCCAGGTGCAGCGGCTGAGCCTGGCCGGTGTCTCGCCGGGCACGCCCCTGGCGTACGACGGCGAGGTCACCGAGGTGTCGGGCGACGTGGTGCTGGAGAAACTGCCGCGGGCGCTCACGGCCTACCGGCCGCTGCCGTAGAGCTGAGAAGGCACCCGGTGTCCGCATGGTGAAACGCGGGGTCTCACCATGCGGCATCAGGACGTACGGTGACGCGGTACCGCCGATGAGGGCGGCAGCCGTGACACGAAGAGGTGGAGCATGCCCAAGCAGCAGGAGACCGCCGTCTACACGCACGGGCACCACGAGTCGGTGCTGCGTTCGCACAGCTGGCGGACGGCCGCCAACTCGGCCTCCTATCTGCTCGGTTCGCTCAAACCGCACATGCGGATCCTGGACGTCGGCTGCGGCCCGGGCACCATCACCGCCGACCTGGCGGCGCTGGTGCCCGACGGCCGGGTCACCGGCGTCGACCACGCGCCGGGCATCCTGGACCGGGCCCGTCTGACGGCCGCCGAACGCGGCCTGGCGAACGTCGACTTCGCGGTCGCGGACGTGCACGCCCTCGACTTCCCCGACGACACGTTCTGCGTGGTCCACGCCCACCAGGTGCTCCAGCACGTCGGCGACCCGGTGCGGGCGCTGCGCGAGATGCTCCGGGTCACCAAGCCGGGCGGTTTCATCGCCGTCCGCGACGCCGACTACTCGTCGATGGCCTGGTACCCGCAGGTGCCGGGCCTGGACGACTGGCTGGACCTGTACCGCAGGGTGGCCCGCGACAACGGCGGTGAGCCGGACGCGGGGCGGCGGCTGCGGTCCTGGGCGCTGGCCGCGGGGCTGACGGACATCACGGCCACGTCCGGCACCTGGACGTTCGCCACCCCGGACGAGCGGGCGTGGTGGAGCGGACTGTGGGCGGACCGGACCGTCGACTCGTCCTACGCGGAGCGGGCCGTGGAGCGCGGCCACGCGAGCGGCGAGCAGTTGCGGGCCATCGCCGGGGCCTGGCGGGAGTGGGGCGGGCGGGAGGACGGCTGGTTCGCGGTCCTGCACGCGGAGCTGCTCTGCCGCAAGCAGGCCTGACCCGTCGAACGTCCCGTGTTCTGAGGTGAGTTCGCCCGCGCAGCGGGATGAGCCGAGCGTGGCTCGCGATCCCGCGCGCCGAGCCGGCCTGCCGCAAGCAGGCCTGACCCGTCGAACGTCCCGTGTTCTGAGGTGAGTTCGCCCGCGCAGCGGGATGAGCCGAGCGTGGCTCGCGATCCCGCGCGCCGAGCCGGCCTGCCGCAAGCAGGCCTGACCCGTCGACTGCCCGCGGATCTAGGGGGAGTTCAGCCACGCAGCGCGTCGAGCCGCCGCCTGGCCGGGCCCAGGGACCGGCCCCGGTCCATCGCCCCGGCCCACGGGCGGGTACGGGCCTGGTCGGCGGCGTCGGCGACGGTCCAGCGGCGTGCGTTCAGGCCCGGGTCGGACAGCTGGTCCCAGGTCAGCGGGACGGCGACGGGGGCGCCCGGCCTACGGCGCACGGAGTAGGGCGCGACGGCGGTCTGCGCGTAGGCGTTGCGCTGCACGTCGAGATAGAGGCGGTCGCCGCGGTCCTTCTTGCGGGCGGCCGTGGTGAGCCGGTCGGGGTGGTCGGCGGCGAGCGTCTCGGCGACATCGCGGGCGAAGGCGCGTACCTCGTCGAAGTCGTGCCGCCGGGTGAGCGGGACGACGACGTGCAGTCCGCGTGAGCCGGTCGTCATCAGCGCCGACGGCAGTCCGAGGCGGTCGAGCAGTTCGCCGAGCCACCTGGCCGCCTCGCGCACCGGCGCGAAGTCGTCGCCGGGCGGGTCGAGGTCGAAGACCATCCGGTCCGGCCGGTCGGGCCGGTCCGTCCGCGACAGCCAGCGGTGCAGGGTGAGGCAGGCCTGGTCGACGAGGAAGAGGAGAGGGTGGCGGTGTCGTCGCAGACGACGTGCGTGAGCGTGCCGTCCTCCTTGGCCACCTCGGCCCGGGTGATCCACTCGGGGTACTCGTCCGGGGCGTTCTTCTGCATGAAGGACGGGCCGTCGATGCCGTCCGGGTACCGCTCCAGCATCAGCGGCCGCCCGCGCAGCTGCGGCAGCATGAAGCGGGCGACGGACCGGTAGTAGTCGACGAGGTCGCTCTTGGTGTACGCCGGGGCGGTCCCCGTCGGCGGGGAAGAGCACCTTGTCGGGCCGCCGGACCTCCACCGTACGGCGGCCGGCCCGGACGGTCCGTACGTCGTCGCTCACAGGGTGACGGCCTCCTCGACCAGCAGCCGTCCGGCCGCCGCGATCGCCTCGGCGTCGATGCCGGCGGCGCGCAGCTGCTCGTCGGGCGACGCCGAGCCCGGCATCGTGCGCACGGCCAGACGGACCAGACGGGGCACGGGCCTGCCGTCGGTGAACGCCTCCGCGACCGCGTCCCCGAGGCCGCCCTCCTCGTGGTGGTCCTCGACGGTGACCAGACAGCCGGTCTCCTCGCCGGCCCGGCGCAGCGTCTCCCGGTCGACGGGCTTGACCGAGTACAGGTCGATGACCCGCACGGGGATGCCCTCGGCCGCGAGCGCGTCGGCGGCGGCCAGTGCCTCGTGCACGGTGACCCCGGCGGCGACGACGGTCAGCCGGTCCTCGCCGGAGAAGCGCAGCACCTTGCTGCCGCCGACCGGGAACTCCTCGTCGGGGCTGTAGACGACGGGGCTCGCGCCGCGCGAGGTGCGCAGATAGCGGACGCCGTCGAGGTCGGCCATGGTGGCGACGAGCTTCGCGGTCTGGTTGGCGTCGCACGGGTACAGCACGGTCGAGCCGTACACCGCGCGGAACATGGCCAGGTCCTCCAGGCCCATCTGGGAGGGCCCGTCCTGGCCGATCGCGACGCCCGCGTGCGAGCCGACGAGGTTGATGCCGGAGCCGCTGATCGACGCCATGCGCACGAAGTCGAAGGCGCGCGTGAAGAAGGCGGCGAACGTCGACGCGTACGGCACCCAGCCGCGCGTCGCCATCCCGACGGCCGAGGCGACCATCTGCTGCTCGGCGATGTAGAACTCGAAGAACCGGTCGGGATGCTCCTTGGCGAAGAACTCGGTGCGGGTGGAGTCCCCGACCTCGCCGTCCAGCGCGACGACGTCTCCGCGCGCGGCGCCGAGCGCGGCGAGCGCCTTGCCGAAGGCGTCGCGGGTGGCCACCTCGTCCCCGATGTCGAAGCGCGGGAGCTCCAGCGGGCTCGTGGCCACCGGGGGCCGCACCCGGTCGGCGGGCGGCCCCTGCACCGCCACCTGGAGGTCACGGACGCCGCCCAGCTCGGCGACGGCCTCCTCCGCGTCCGGCAGGGGCTTGCCGTGCAGGCCCTCGCGGTCCTCGACGGAGGCGACGCCCTTGCCCTTGAGGGTGCGGGCGAGGATCACGGTGGGCTGTCCTGTGGTGGACTCGGCCTCGCCGTAGGCACGGTCGACGGCGTCCACGTCGTGTCCGTCGACCTCCACCGTGTGCCAGCCGAAGGCCTGGAATCGGCGGGCGTACGCGTCGAGGTCGTGGCCGTGCCGGGTGGGTCCGCGCTGGCCGAGCCGGTTGACGTCCACGATCGCCGTCAGGTTGTCCAGATTCTCGTACGCCGCCTGCTCCGCCGCCTCCCACACGGAGCCCTCGGCCAGCTCGCTGTCGCCGCACATCACCCACACCCGGTAGCCGGTGTGGTCCAGCCGCTTCCCGGCGAGCGCGATGCCGACGGCGATCGGCAACCCCTGTCCGAGCGAGCCGGTGGCCGTCTCCACCCACGGCAGCTGCCGCGGGGTCGGGTGCCCTTCGAGCCGGCTGCCCAGTTCACGGAAGGTGAGCAGCTCGTCGTCGTCCACGGCTCCGGCCGCCTTGTACGCGGAGTAGAGCAGCGGCGAGGCGTGGCCCTTGGAGAGCACGAAACGGTCGTTGGCCGGGTTGCCCGGGTTCTCGAAGTCGTAGCGCAGGTGGCGGGCGAGCAGCACCGCCATCAGGTCGGCGCCGGACATCGAGGACGTCGGATGCCCGGACTCCGCCGCCGCGGCGGCCCGCACGCTGTCCACGCGCAGCTGCTGGGCGAGTTCGACGAGCTCGGCGGTGTTCATGAGTCTCCTCCCGAGGGGATGCCGGGGCGTTGCGGGCGCGGCCTCCCGCGATCACACGGACGGCCCGTCGATGACGCGGACGCCCCGCCGCTCACGCGGCACGCTCCGACGATCACGCTACGTGGCCGTCGCAGGGCGCGCATCCGGTACGTACCAGTGCGTATCCGGTGCGCGAGGCGCGGTGTACCGGGACACGGGCCCTGTCCTTGGCCTCGGGTACCCGAGGCCAAGGACGCATAACGCGTGCCTCCGCGCGTATGCGCACTCCGCGGGTCACGGACCGGACGGCCCGATCCGCCGAAGGGATCACCTGCCGCGGCGGCCCCAACTAGGCTCGTCCGTATGGAGATTCTGGGCGCCTCACTGCGTATCTGTGTCAGCGACCTCGATGCCGCGATCCCCTTCTACGAACGTCTCGCGGGCGGCAGAGCCGAGCGGTTCGAGCGCGGGGGCGTCCAGGTCGCCGCGGTGGGCTCCTTCCTGCTGATGAGCGGCCCGGAGGCGGAGCTGGAGCTGCTGCGCAAGGTGACCGCGACCATCGCCGTCAAGGACGTGGACGAGGCCCACCGGCTGCTCACGGACCTCGGCGCCCATGTCGTCGCGGGCCCGGTGGCGACCCCGGCGGGACGCAACCTGCTCGCGGTGCATCCCGACGGGACCGTGTTCGAGTACGTGGACCACCACGGCTGACCGGCCGCGGGCGTCTCACGGCGCGGCGGGCCGCATACGGAAGTCGTAGGACGCGGGCAGCGGACCCGCGCCGAGGCGGGCCCACAGATGGCTGACCGTCTCCGCCCCCTCCCGCAGGTCCGCCACCTCGAAGCCGTCCTCGAAGACGGCGCGGGCCTCCTCGCGCCGTCCCTCGGCGAGCAGCAACTCGGCCTCCAGGAGCCGGAATCGGCCGCGTTCGCGGGTGGCCGGGTCGAGCCGGTCCCACACCGCGCGGGCCTGTTCGGTGCGCCGCAGCCGCAGCAGCGTCTCCAGCGCCTCGCGCCCGAGCGCGGCCGCGGCGGCCGGCCACGCGTCGCCGGCCTCGCGCGGCTCCTCGTCCAGCGCCTCGCCGCGCTCGCGGCACAGGTCGTCGAACGCGTCGGCGTACCGGTCGGCGGCCCGCTCGTGGTGGCCGGACTCCTCGTCGGCGACGGCGAGGCAGCGCAGCAGCGGCCAGCGGGAGGAGGCGCGTCGCAGCGCCCGTTCCCAACTGCGCACCGCCTGCGCCCGGTCGCCCGCGTGCCACTGGGCGACGCCGAGGTGGTACTCGGTGAGCGGGGTGGCGGGGGCGGTCTCCAGCATGTCCCGCCAGTGCGGGGCGACCAGCGTCGGGCCGGGCGGCCGGGGACGGCGCGGGGCGGGCAGGGTGCCGGAGCGCAGCAGCTCCCGCCATGGCGCCTGGTCCGCGTCGAGCGTGGCCTCGCTGAACGGGGTGCCGGGCAACTTCCGTGCTCCGTACAGGACTTCGAGCGCGCCCCAGCCGGACCCGGTGGCGAGCGTCTCGCCGGGTTCGGCGTCGGCGTACGGCTTCCAGGCGGCGTAGGCGGCGTCGACCTCCGCGCGCGGCAAGGCCGCGTCGAGCCGCTCCTCCGCCCCGCGCAAGGCCTCGGTCCACTCGCCGTCCGGGGGCGCGGTCAGCGGGCCGTACGCCTCCAGCCAGGACACCTCGCTCTCCGCTTCCAGCCGTACGTGCTCCAGCTGGGTGCGGGCGAGGCCGGCCTGGATCTCGCAGTAGCCGCCGGTGCCGGGCTCGGTGAGCCACCGCTGCCAGCGCCGCCCACCGGGCCCGGAGCCCCACACGAACAGCTTGCGGCCGCGCAGCACGTCGGTCGAGGTCTGCACGAGCCCGTGCCCGTCGGCGTCGAGCGCGGCGATCCAGCGGCGCCGCCCCTCGGGCACCTCATAGAAGTAGTCGGCGGCATAAGGGCTGTTGAGCGGGTACGTCCGGTCGATGCCGTCGTACGCCGGGACGGGCACCCGGCGCAGCCTGCGCTCGTAGCCGAACTGCCAGGCACGCGACGCCGGGGCAAGGACCCGGCACTCCTCGGGCACGGCGATGTTGGACCACCAGTAGGTGGGCACGGGACGCTCGTGCGGGTTGCGGACGCGGACGCCGGCGTAGAGGAAGTCGGAGCCCTCGGGCAGCCACAGGTCGACCTGGAAGGGCAGGTCGCGCAGCCGCTCCCACTCCCACAGGCGGATCATCGGGGTGCCGTCGGGGCCGGGGACGAGGGCGGCATGCAGCGGGGAGCAGGAGAGGGTGGTGTGGCCGGTGGCGCCGATGTTCCATTCGATGCCGCCGGAGTACCAGGCTCCGTTCAGGGCGAAGTTGGCGGGCTGCAGCACCGGGTTGCGGTAGAGGAGTTCACGGCCGGTCCGCACGTGAACCAGGGAGGCGATGCGGCCGCCGAGGCCGGGCAGCACGGTGGCGCGCAGCCTCTCGTTCTCGATCACGAGGGCGTCGATCGCCCGCGGTGCGCGCGTTCTGCCGTAGCCGTCGCGGACGCGCGCGGGCAGCAGGCTGCGCAGGCGGGCGTAGTCGACCTGGCGGGCCATGTCGGGCGGCAGGTCCGCCTTGTCGCGGTCGTCGAGGCGGTGGACCTCGTCGAGGGGCCGCAGCGGGGGCAGCGGGTTGTCGGGCCCCGACTCCGCGGTGGGCAGGGTCAGTACCTCACGTCGGATCGTCGTCACGACGACCATGGAACCCGGTCGCCGGGGAACCGGCCAGGGGCGCTACGAGTCAGGATTCCGCAAAGGTGCCGGATACCGCCTGCCGGTATCCGGTGGTCATGAAGGTCGGCCGTGAGCCGTCATCTCGGCGGTGAGCGCCCACCGTTCGTGGTCCCGCCAGGCCCCGTCGATGTAGAGCATGTCGGGCGAGTAGCCCTCCAGCCGGAAGCCGGCCCCGCGGGCGAGGGCGATGGACGCGGTGTTGCCGGGCTGGACGTTGATCTCCAGCCGGTGCAGCCCCATGGGCCCGAAGGCGTGGCCGATCACCAGGGTCATGGCCTCGCGCATGTACCCGCGTCCGGCGGCGTGCGCGAAGGCCCCGTAGCCGAGGGCGCCGCTCTGGAAGGCGCCCCGGACGATGTTGTTGATGTTGATGTAGCCGGCCAGGGCCCCGCTGTCCTTCTCGCAGACCAGGAACCCGGCCCGTGCCGGGTCCTCGATCAGCGGTGCCGCGTACGCGGTGTAGGCCTCGTCGGTGGTCGGCGGGGTCAGCCAGGGGTGGTGCAGGTCCTTGCTCTCGCGCGCGCGGGCGGTGAACTCCGGGCCGTCCTCGTAGGTGAAGGGGCGTATGCCCACGCGGGGGCCCTCGGCGAGAAAGCGGGAGGCGTCGTTCGGCATCGCGTCACTCTACGCCGCTGCCGCCGCGCCGCTTCGTGACGTACGCACCGCACAGCCCGCCGATCGCCGCGGTGGCGAGCAGGGCCGTCCACAGGGGGATGGTGACGTCGGAGACCAGCAGCCGGACGCGGATGGCCCGCCGGTTCTCGAAGACGAAGATCAGGACGAGGACGATCAGCGCGAGCACGGTGCTGCGGCCACCGCTCCAGCCGCCGGTGGCACCGCCGCTCTCGGGGGTCTTCGCACCCATGCGACCAGGGTGGGCCCGCGGTCCGCGCAGCGCACGGCGGGGGCGTCCTCCGGGTGAAGCGCCCGCCGGTCACGGGCACCGGCCACCCCGCGGCCGGTGCCCGTGGCGGCGGTCAGCGCAGCGCGGGCTCGTCCAGCGTCAACGTGCCCTTGTCCGCGTCCAGTTCGGCCCGTACGCCGAAGGGGACCGTCAGCGCGTCGTCGCCGTGGCCGAAGCCCAGCTCCTCCGCCACCGGCACCCCGAGCGCGCCGAGCCGGTCGGCGAGGACGGGGCGCAGCAGCTCGTAGGGCCCGCATCGGGCCCAGGAGCCGAGGCCGATGCCCCTGACGCCGTCGAGCCAGCCGGAGCGCCGGAGCTGGGTGAGCATCCGGTCGACGCGGTACAGCTGTTCGCCGACGTCCTCGATCAGCAGCAGTCCGCCGCGGGCACCGGTGTGGGCGAGCGGCGTGCCGAGGTCGCCGGCGAGCAGGGCGAGGCAGCCGCCGAGCGTGACGCCCCTGGCCCGCCCGGGGACCAGGGCCGTGCCACCGGTGGCGATGGTCCGCACGGTCTCCGGGGTGAACAGGGTCGCCTTCAGGTGCTCCTGCGCCCGGGCGCTCTTGATGAAGTCGACGCCGGCGGCCGCGGGGCCGTACAGGGTGACCAGGCCCAGCCGGGTGGCGAAGGCCTGGTGCAGCACGGTGACGTCGCTGAAGCCGACGAGCACCTTCGGGCCCGCCGCGCGCATCGCGTCCCAGTCGAGCAGGTCGACCATGCGCTGGGCGCCGTAGCCGCCGCGGGCGCACAGCACGGCGTCCACCGCCGGGTCGCACCAGGCCTGCTGGAGGTCGGCGGCCCGGTCGGCGTCCGCGCCCGCGAGGTAGCCCAACACACCGTGCCGGTGGAGCACATGGGGTGCCACGACCGGGTCGAGGTCCCAGCCGCGCAGGATGTCGAGGCCGGCCTGGAGCCGCTCCTCCGGCACCGGGCCGCTCGGGGCGACGACCGCCACGCGCGCACCGGGGGCGAGTCGCGGCGGGCGCAGGAGTTCCTTCACCCGGACACCTCCAGCTTGGGGATCTCGGGGACGCTGAGGCCGAACACCTGGGCGTACAGCGAGAGTTCTGCCTCCAGGGCGCGCACCATGGTGTCGGCCCGCCGGAATCCGTGCCCCTCCCCCTCGAAGGTGAGGTAGGCGTGCGGCACCCGCCGGCCCCGGAGCCGGTCGAGGAAGCGCTCGCACTGCACGGGCGGGCAGATGACGTCGTCCAGGCCCTGGAGCAGCAGGAAGGGCGCGGTGATCCGGTCGGCGTGCTCGCTGGGCGAGCGCTCGGCGTACCGCTCGGGCACCTCGGCGAGCGGGCCGACCAGGCCCTCCAGATAGCGCGACTCGAAGTCGTGGGTCTCCCCGCTGCCCCAGCCGGCGAGGTCGAGGATGGGGTAGCTGATGGTGCCGCAGGCGTAGACGTCGGTTCTGGTCAAAGAGGCGGCGGCGGTCCAGCCGCCCGCGCTGCCGCCCCGGATGGCGAGCCGGTCCCGGTCGGCGGTGCCCTCGTCCGCGAGGGCGAGGGCGACGGCCGCGCAGTCCTCGACGTCGACGACGCCCCACTGCTCGCGCAGCCGGTCGCGGTACTCGCGGCCGTAGCCGGTGGAGCCGCCGTAGTTGACCTCGGCGACGCCGATGCCGCGCGAGGTGAAGTAGGCGATCTCCAGGTCCAGCACCAGCGGTGCCCGGCCGGTGGGCCCGCCGTGCGCCCAGACGACGTACGGCGGCAGCTCGCCCTCGGGTGCCGCGCGGCCCGGGTGGTGGGGCGGATAGATGTGGGCGTGCACCTCGCGTCCGCCGGGGCCGGTGAAGGTGCGGATCCGCGGCTGGGGGTAGTAGGCGGAGTCGACCGGGTCGGTGTGCCGGGCGCCGACCACCCGGGCCCGGCCGGTCCGCGCGTCCAGCTCGACGACCTCGTACGCGCTGTACGGCCCGGCGCCCACGGCGGCGATCCGGTCGCCGTGCACGGCGAGGGCGGGGGCGAACTCGGTCCACGGACCGACCGCGTCGACGAGCTCGCCCGTCTCGGGGTCGAGGACGCCGAGCGCGTTGCCGCCCCGGCCGTGGAGGACCGCGATCAGACCGCTGTCCTGCGGGGCGAACCAGCGCTGCCCGAGCTTCCACAGCGGGCCGCCGAACTCCTCCTCGCGCGGACAGAGCGGCTCGCCGTCGCGGTACAGGTTCCACCAGCCGGTGCGGTCGCTGGCGTACAGCAGACGGCCGTCGGCCGACCACTCGACCTGGGCCACGGACTCCCGCGGGCCGCCCGCCACCGTGCGCGCCTCGCCCAGCGTGCCGTCGGCCGTGACCTCGGCGAGGAGCAGCTCGGTGCCGTCCCAGGGCATGCAGGGGTGGTCCCAGGCCAGCCACGCGGCACGCCGTCCGTCGGGCGAGAGCCGGGGTCCGGTGACGAACCGGCGCCGGTCGTCGGTGAGTTCGCGTACGGCACCGCGGTCCTCGGCGGCCGAGCCGTCGAGCGGTACGGCGGCCAGGACGCGGCGCAGGTCGCCCGGCCCCTCGCCGGTGAACTCCTCCAGTACGCACCACACTTCGCCGCGCTCCGGGTCCACCAGCGGCTCCGCCCAGCGCAGTCCGCCGCCCACCGGCGACACGGGCGTCAGGGGGCGCGGCTCGCCGCCGGGCTCGTACACGTACAGCCGCTGGTCGGCGAAGTGCACGAAGACCACGAGGGGTTGGCCGTCCCGGAGGACCCCGGCCCAGGGCTGTCCGCCGTACTCGATGACGCGGCTGCGCACGTTCCAGGGCGCGGGCAGCACGGACTCCTCCGTGCCGTCCGCGCGGCGCCGTACGAGCGTGCGGCGGCCGCCCTCGGCGGGCCGGGGCTCGGTCCACCAGGTCTCGTCGCCGACGAAGCCGACCCACTCGGGGTGTCCGTCGTGCGCGGCGGCCAGCGCGGCGTCAATGGGCGACGGCCAGGAGCCGTAGGCCATGATCTGCATGCTGTCGTCCCCCATCATGTGTCCCTCATCATGTGTCGCTCGCTAGGCCGTCCGCAGGAACCGGTCGAGGACGCGGACGCCGAAGTGCAGTGCCTCGACCGGGACGCGCTCGTCGACCCCGTGGAAGAGCGCCCCGTAGTCGAGGCTCTCGGGCAGCTTCAGCGGAGTGAAGCCGTAGCCGGTGATGCCGAGCCGCGAGAACTGCTTGGCGTCGGTACCGCCCGTCATGGAGAAGGGCACCACGTGCCCCTCGGGCGCGAACTCCTCGACGGCGGCTCGCATCTTCGCGAACGTCGGCGAGTCCACCGGCGCCTGGAGGGCCACCTCGCGGTGCTCGAACTCCCAGTCCACGTCCGGGCCGGTCAGCAGGTCGAGCGTGGTGCGGAACTCCTCCTCGCCGCCGGGCACACAGCGCCCGTCCACATGGGCCACGGCCTCGCCCGGGATCACGTTGACCTTGTAACCGGCGTCCAGCATGGTCGGGTTGGCGCTGTTGCGGACGGTGGACTCGACGAGCCTGGCGGCCGGGCCGAGCTTCTCCAACAGCCCTTCGACGTCGCTCAGGTCGGTCTCGATGCCGTACAGCGCGGCGAGTTCGGTGAGGCAGGCGCGCACCGTCGGGGTGAGCCGCAGTGGCCACTCCTGCTCGCCGATCCGGGTGATCGCGGCGGCGAGCCGGGTCACCGCGTTCTCCCGGTTGGCCTTGGAGCCGTGCCCGGCCCGGCCGCGCGCGGTCAGCTTGAGCCACGCGGTGCCGCGCTCCCCCGCGGCGATGGGGTAGATCTGCCGCCCACCGCCGTCGTGGAAGGTGTACGCGCCCGACTCGCTGACGCCCTCGGTGCAGCCCTCGAAGAGGCCGGGGTGCCGGTCGGCGAGGAAGCCGGAGCCGTCCTCGGCGCTGGCCTCCTCGTCGGCGGTGAACGCGACGACGATGTCCCGGCGTGGGCGGATGCCCTGGCGCGCCCAGAAGCGGATCACCGAGAGGATCATCGCGTCCATGTTCTTCATGTCGACCGCGCCCCGGCCCCACACCACCCCGTCGCGGACCTCCCCGGAGAAGGGGTGCACGCTCCAGTCGGCGGCCTCGGCGGGCACCACGTCGAGGTGACCGTGCACGAGCAGCGCGTCGGCGCCGGGGTCGGTGCCCTCGATGCGCGCGACGACGTTCGTACGCCCCGGCGTGCGCTCCAGGAGCACGGGTTCGATCCCCGCGGCCGCGAGTTGCTCGGCCGCGTACTCGGCGGCCGGCCGCTCGCGGCAGTCCCCGCCGCCCCGGTTGGTGGTGTCGATGCGAATGAGGTCGGACGTGAACCGGACGACCTCATCGAGTGCCGGCTGGTCAGCCATACTGCTCCTCCACCGCCGACGAGACGATCGTGGTGACCGCCTTGAAGGTGCGGATCGCTTCGTACATGGTGCCGCTGGTGTACGCCACCTTCCGCTCCCCGATGCGCGCGACGCCGGGGACGACGGTCGCGCTCAGCGCCAGGTGCTCGGCGTCGAACTCCACGGCGACGGTGAACGGGCCCGCCTCGACCGGCTCGTGCCGCACCGCGAGCGCGGCCGCCTCCTTGGCGGCGGCGCGGATGTCGGCGGCGGTCCGGCCCGGCGTACGGCACACGGCCGCGTACCGCGACACATGGTCCTTGACCGCGACCTTGAGCGCTTCGGGCGCGTACCCGAGCGCGTCCTCGCAGGCCAGGTCGTCTCCGGTGACCAGGACGACGGGCACCCCGTACTCGGCGACGACGTGCGCGTTGAGCAGTCCCTCGCTCGCCCGTACGTCGTTCAGCCACACCCCGGTGATGGAGTTGGCGAGGTAGGTGTGCGCGAGGATGCCCTCGGCGCCGGCGCCCGTGTGGTAGCCGACGAAGGCGATGCCGTCCACGTCCCCGTGCTGCACGCCCTCGACCATGGACAGCGACTTGTGCCGGCCGGTGATCATCTCCACCCGGTCGTCGAGCTGTTCCAGGAGCAGGTTGCGCATGCTCCAGTGGGCCTCGTTGACGAGCACCTCGTCGGCACCGCCGTCGAAGAAGCCCAGGGCCGCGGCGTTGACGTCGGAGGTGAACATGGCCCGGCACCGCTCCCACTGCGGCGTCCCCGGCAGCACGTCGGCCGGCCAGGTGACGCCGGTGGCACCCTCCATGTCGGCACTGATGAGGATCTTCATGGGCGGTCACGTTACGCGCCGACGAGGGAAGTTCCTAGGAAACGCCGGTGAGGGAAGTCCCTACGGAACTGGCAGGCCTACGGAATCAACAGCACCGGCCCGTTGTCCCCGCCCAGGTTCTCCCCGAACTCCGCTCCCGCCGCCGACGCCCCCAGGTCCACCGGGTTCCGCGCGACGGCCTTCGAAGCCGTGAGACCGGACGCCGTGCCCCGCAGCAGCCACACGGCGCCGCCGTTCGCGACCGTGCCCAGGTCCTCGCCCGGCGCGCCCGCGGCGAGATCCGCCCGCCCGTCGCCCGTCACGTCCAGCAGCCGCACCGACCCGCCGAACACGTCGCCCTTCTCCGCGACCCCCGGCACACCCGGGGTGTCCTGGTGGAACGCCTGCGCGCCCGTGCCGGTGAGCCCGCCCTTGCCGCCCTTGAGCAGCACCGTCGAACCGGCCTTCGCCACCGAGCCGATCGCCTCGTCCGGGACGCCCACCGCCAGGTCGGCGTATCCGTCGCCGTTCACGTCGCCCGCGTTCAGCCGTGCCCCGAACTGGTCGCCCTTATCGCTCGCGCCGGGCACGCCGGTGGTGTCCTGCGTGATCGTCTTCGTACGGGTCGTGCTGGGACCGGACGAGGAGCCGTAGTAGATCTTGACCGTCCCCGGGTCGTCGTCCAGATACGTCTCGCCGTTCGGGAAGACCCGCGTGGCGAGGTCGGCGTGACCGTCCTTGTCGAAGTCGCCGACGGCGGTGGTGTCCGCGGAGGGCAGCGGTCGAGGGGCGGTGGACAGGCCCTGCCTCGTGCCGAGCCACAGCTTGCCGCCCTCGGCGTGGTCCTCGTAGGCGTAGAACGTCGCGAGGTCGTCGATACCGTCGCCGTTGAAGTCGCCCGCGGCGGTGGAGCAGATGGTGTTGTCGGTGCTGAAGACGGTCAGCTGCTGCTCGCGCGCGGGTGCCCCGTTCCGGCTGAACGGGCCGTAGAGCACGTCACGGACGTCGTAGTCCTCGGAGTTGTGCAGGAAGAGGTCCGTGCGGCCGTCGCCGTCGAAGTCGCCCGCGGTGATGTCCTCGCCGACGAACGCGTTCGCCGGTGCGGGGATCCGGACCGCGCCTTGACCGGAGAGGCCGGTTCTCCGCCCCCAGAGAACGATCACCGAACCGCCGATGTTGTCCGCCGGCCGGTACTCGTGCGTCACCACGGCCAGGTCGGTCAGGCCGTCGCCGTCCAGATCGCGGGGCAGCAGCTCGTAGCCGAAGCCGTGGTCGTCGCCGGAGGCGCCGGGCACGCCAGGGGTGTCCTGCGTGATGACCGTCGTACGGGCCGGTCCGATGCCGTTCGCCGAGCCGTAACTGACGGCGATCTGACCGGCCCACGCGTGGCCGCCCACCGTGGTGGCGGGGGCGGCGACGACGATGTCCTGGTAGCCGTCGCCGTCGAAGTCCTCGCGCACGGTCGCGGCGCCCTCCGCGGCAGACGCGGTCCCCCCGGCGAGCGGGACGGTGAACGCCCCGATGAGCGCGGCGGCTGCTGCGGTGGCGGCTGTGACGGTCGGTCGGCGGATGCCCACGGTTGTTCCTCCTTGGGGCGTGACGCGCGAGCGCGCACAGCCGGGCTTCGCCGTGTGAGACACACGGCGGGGACCGACGGTTGTGCGACGCCGCGGCGCCACGCGAAGGACGTAACGGCGCGGCCGGGCCTGACACCACGTGACACCGCGTGCGCGGGCGTCCCGTCAGTCCCCTTAGCCCTCTCAGCCCACTCCGGCCACGAGCCACTTCGACGGCAGCTCGATACGGATGCCGTCCGCGGAGAACTCGGTGGTGACCAGCGGCATTTCACCACTCGCGAGAACGGTGAGACCAGCCGCCCGCAGGTACTCGGGCACCGCATCGTCGGCGACCTCGCCGGGAGCGATGCCGTGCCGGAAGATCGGGGCGAGCTTGGGCGGCGGCCCGGAGGGGCTCTGGGCGAGGCCCAGCAGCACGGGCCGGGCGGCCTCGGAGAGCTCGACGACGAAGGCCCGACCACGCTCGCCGATCAGGGCGGCAAGGCCGTCCACCAGCGGCTGGCGGTCGTCGGGCTCGGCCTGGTGCAGCACGCCTCGCATGTAGACGTTGGCGTCGCCGAGTTCGGCGTGCAGCCGCTCGGCCTCGCCCTTCTCGGCGGCGTCGAGGAGGCGGTACGTCGCCAGGTCCGCGGGGTCGGCCCGCCGGGCGTGCCGAAGCGCCGCCTCGGCGATGTCGGCGCCGACGACGTGGGTGAAGCGGCCGGCGAGGAAGCGGGTCTGGGTGCCATTGCCGCAGCCGAGGTCGATCAGCGGCAGGTCCGGGTCCTCCAGGTACGGCTCGAAGAGGCCTAGGTGAGGCCCGGCGGTCAACGTCGGCTCGGCGTCCCAGAACACCGCCCCCGGCTCGTCGGGCGCCTCGTCCCAGAAACCCTCCCAGGCCGCCCGGTACCGACTCGTCACGCTCATGCCCAACTCCCCAGGATGCGAAGCCGATCAGCCGTGGTTGACGGCCGAGTTCGGTTTATCGCGGCTGGAGCACCCCCACAAGCGCGCGGCGCGCTCCTCCACTCCCCCGTCGCCCCGCGTACGCCGCCGCGTGCCCCGAGCGGCTCACGCGCGCGGCGAACTCAGCTCGAACCAGGCGGCCTTGTCGACACCCGTCCCACTCGCCCCCCACTCCCCCGCCAGAGTGCTGACCACGCGCAGCCCGCACCCGGACTCGGGGCCGGCGCTCAGCAGCGCAGGCGTGATGGGCGTCGCCCACCGCGTACACCGACGCCCGCGTCGGAACCCCTTCACCCCCGCCGCGAACTCAACTCGAGCCACACCGTCTTCCCAGCGCTCCTCCGACTCGCTTCCCACTCTCCCGCCAGAGTGCTGACCGCTCGCAGCCCTCACCCGGCCTCGGGGCCGGGGCCGCTCCGAGCAGCGCCGGCGTGATCGGCCTGCCCGTCGCGTACACCGAGCCCGCCCCGAGCTCACCCACGCCGCGAACTCAGCTCGAACCACACCGTCTTCCCGGCGCCCGTCCGGCTCGCGCCCCACTCGCGCGCCAACGTGCTGACCACGCGCAGCCCGCGTCCCGACTCGGTGTCGGGGCCGGCGTTCAGGAGGGTCGGCAGGGTGTGGTCGTCGTCTTCCACTTCGCAGAGGAGGGTGTCGCCTCGTACCAGCCGGAGTTGGACGTGTCGGCCGTGGGCGTGGCGTACGGCGTTGGTGACCAGCTCGCTGACCATGAGTTCAGCAGAGTCCGCCAGCGGGTCGAGGCCCCAGGCGCGCAGTTGCTCGCGGACCGCCGTGCGCGCCCGGCCGGCCTCGGCCGGGGCGAGGGCCAGCCGCCACTCGGCGACGTCCTCCGGCGCGATGCCGGTCAGCCGGACCATCAGCAGGGCCACGTCGTCGCGGCGGCCGCCGCGGAGATTGAGGGCACGGATGATCGTGTCGCAGGCGTCGTCCATGGAGGCGGCCGGGTGGGCGGCGGACTCGCACAGCGTCGCGAGACCCACGCCGATGTCCTCGCCCCGCACCTCCACCAGACCGTCGGTGCACATCACGATCCGGTCGCCCGGCCGCACGGGCACGCGCACCGCCTCGAAGGGCACCCCGCCGACACCGATCGGCGCGCCGGTGGGCAGGTCGAGCAGCTCGCTGCGGCCGTCCTCGGCGCGCACCAGCACCGGCGGGATGTGGCCCGCGTTGGCGAGGTGCAGCTCGCCGGCGATCGGGTCGTAGACGGCGTACAGGCAGGTCGCCAGGTAGGTGTCGCCGAGGCGCTGGGCGAGGTCGTCGAGGTTGCGCAGCAACTGGGCGGGCGGCAGGTCGAGGGCGGCCATGGTCTGCACGGCCGTACGCAACTGGCCCATCATCGCCGCCGAGTTGAGGCCGTGGCCCATCACGTCGCCGACGACCAGGGCGGTGCGGGCGCCCGGCAGCTTGACCGAGTCGAACCAGTCGCCGCCGACCCGGCCGAGCAGGGTGCCGGGGAGGTAGCGGGTGGCGATGTCGCAGCCCGCCATGCGCGGCGGGATGTGCGGCAGCATGCTGTCCTGGAGGGTCTCGGCGACGCTCTCCTGGTAGGTGTACATGCGGGCGTTGTCGAGCACGAGGCCCGCGCGGGCGGCGAGTTCGGCGCCGGTGACCCGGTCCATGTCGTTGAACTCGGGGCGCTCGGGGTGGCGTAGCAGGACCATGAAGCCGAGGACGACGTTCCGCGCCTTGAGCGGGACGACCAGCATGGAGCGGCCGGTGATCAGCGGGCGGATGTCGCGCTTCTCGAACTGCGCGGCGATCGCGTGCCCCAACTCCCCGCTGATGCGCGGCACGAGGACGGGCTCACCGCTGGTCATGCACTGGAAGAACGGGGTGTGCGCTGGGAACGGCATGGCTTCGCCGACCGGGACGACGTCGTCCCAGCGGCCGGGTTCGTCGGTGTGCTCGAGGGCCACCCGGTGCCACAGGGTGGTGGTGTCGGGCACCCCGTCCGGGAACCCCTCGCCCGCGACGACCTGTTCGCGCAGATAGGTTCCGGCGACGTCGGTGAAGCGCGGGACGACGGCGCGGCTGACCTCGATGACGGTCCGCGCCAGGTCCAGGGAGGTGCCGATGCGTCCGCTGACCTCGTTGAGGAACTCGAGGCGTTCGCGTACGGCCGCGTACTCCAGGTCGTCGCGGTCGTCCTCGGCGGCGTCCTCGGGCAGCGGCAGGCCCTGCGCCGCCGCCTGGGCGGCCCGCTCGCGGCGCGCCTTGCGCTCGGTGCGCCGGGCCACACCCCAGTCCGGGGTGATCGGAACCCGCTCGCTCTGGCTGAACTCCAGGACGGGATAGCCCAGTTCGAGGACCTGCGCAACGATGCGGGCGCCGTCGTCGACGCTCATGCTGGGCAGGATCTCGGGGAGCCGGCGGGCGAGTTCGTCGGCTCCGGGGAAGTCGGTGTGCAGGGCGAATCCGGGCGCGATGCGCTCGAACGCCTCCGCCGGTCCGCTGTCGTCCGCCGGGGCCGGGCGCAGCCGTTCCGCGTCGGCGGCCAGCACCAGCAGCCGCTCCGGTCCCGGGCCCACCAGCGGGTAGGCCCACCACAGGACGTCCTTGCGCCGCCGACCGTCGGACGCGGGGAACTCCGTCCTGCTGTGCGGGATCCGGGCCTCGCCGGGTTCGTCGGCGGGCACGGTGAGGCGGGCGCGGCCCGCCGCCGGGTAGTTCTGCCGCCCGTCGATCGAGGACCCCAGGTCGTGGCCAAGACCGTCGTAGGCGGCGTACGCGCCGTACGGAGTGATCTCGTCGCCCTCCGGGAGCGCGCCGGAGACGGGCAGCAGGTCGAGGGCGGCTCGCCCGATGGCCTGCTCCTTGGCGGCGCCGAACAGCCGTCGCGCGCCGCTGCTCCAGTGGGACACGAGGCCGCCGCGGTCGACGACGACCACGGCGAGCGGAACCCGGGCCGCCGTGCCGTTCCCGGCCGCGCGGCCGGGAGGTGTGCCTCTCTCAGTGCCACGGTCCATGGTCCCGGCCCTCTCTCCCCACGGCTCCGCGATGATCTGTGCCACCGTGACTACCGTACGGCGGCGGCCGGTTGAGATGTGTGCCAATTCTGGAATTGATCTCCCCGGATCGTTTCCGCGTACAGGGAATCGACGCCGGACCTGGGACGGACCGTCGGTCCGGGTGTCCGAGCTGTCAGTCCTCGTGTCCGAGCTGTCAGTCCTCGTGTCCGAGCTGGAGGTCCCGCTCGGTGCGCCCGCCGCCCGCGACCTGGAGGACGGTGGCGACGGGCGGGTACCCGGCCGCGATGACGGTGTACTCGCCCGAGGACAGGTCCACGAACCGGAACGTTCCGTCGGCCCCGGTGGTGAGGGTGTCGACCACGTTCCCTGCGGCGTCGAGGAGGGTCACGCGCGCGTCCTCGACAGGGCGGCCGCCGCCGGCCCGGACGGTGCCCTTCAGGACGGCGCCGCCCGCGAGTTCGACGTCCTGGCGGGTCTCGCGGGCCGCCTGCACGGTGACGGGCAGCGCGGCGGGGCGGAAGGCGGGCGCGCTGGCGGCGAGGGTGTACTCGCCCGCGACCAGCTCGGTGATGACGTAGCCGCCCTCGCGCCCGCTGCGCGTGGTGGCGACGACCTCGCCGTGCACGTTGGTGAGGGTGACCGCGGCGTCCCGTACCGGGCTGCCGTCCGCGGTCAGGACGGTGCCCGCGAGGCGACCGGCGCCCCCGAGGACGACGTCGAGCTCGACGGGGCGCTCGCCGACGGTCACGGAGACGGCCTGCGGCTGGTGGCCACCGGCGGCCGCGATCAGCACGTACGCCCCCGAGCCGGGCGTGGCCAGGGCGTACCGGCCGTCCTCGCCGCTCGCGCCCCGCCCGATCTGCTGTCCGGCCACGTCGATGAGGGTGAGCGCCGCGCGCGGGACCACGGTTCCGTCGGGGTGCTGCACCGTGCCGCACACGGGGATTCCGGCGGCGTGGGACGAACGGGCGTGCGGGATCGTGGAGTTGAGGTGCGCGGGCTCGGTTTCGGCGGCGTTGTGGGACACCAGCGGTTTCTCCTTGAGGAAGAAGGCGATGAGCAGGCCGAGGACGAGCACCGGGACGAGGTAGAGGAAGATCCGGGGCATCGCGTCGGCGTAGGCGCGGATGTAGGCGTCGCGCAGCGCCGGGGGCAGCGCGTGGACGAGCTGCGGGGTGAGCGACTCGGGGTCGGGGAGCCGGGCGCCCTCGCGCGCGGGGATGCGTTCGCGCAGGGCGTCGGTGAGCCGGTTCGCGAACAGCGTGCCGAAGACGGCGGCGCCGACGCTGCCGCCGATCTGCCGGAAGTAGTTGTTGGCGCTGGTGGCGGTGCCGAGGTCGGCCGGGCGCACGGAGTTCTGCACGGCGAGGATGAGTACGGGCATGACCAGGCCGATGCCGGCGCCGAGGACGGCCATCCAGATGCTGTAGTGCAGCCGGGGCGTGTCGGTCTCCAGCCGGGACAGCAGCCACATCCCGGTCGCGGAGAGGGCGCCCCCGAGCACCGGGTACGCCTTGTAGCGGCCGGTGCGGCTGATGAGCTGCCCCGAGACGATGGAGGCACCGACGATCCCGCCCATCATGGGCAGCATCAGCAGGCCGGACTCGGTGGCGGTGGCCCCGTCGACCATCTGCAGGAAGGTCGGCAGATAACTGGCGGCGCCGAACAGGGCGACGCCGATGACGAGCCCTACCAGGCCGCTGACGTTGAAGACGGAGTCCCTGAACAGCCGCAGCGGGATGAGGGGTTCGACCGCGTGGTGCTCGACGAGGACGAAGAGGAGGGCCGCCGCGGCCGCGCCCGCGCCGAGCCCGAGGATCTCGCGCGAGCCCCAGGCGTACTCGGTGCCGTCCCAACTGGTCAGCAGGACAAGGCAGGTGGAGGCGGCGGCGAGCAACAGCGCCCCGAGGACGTCGAAGCGGGGCCGCACCCGCGGCTTGGGGAGTTTGAGGACGGCGCTGACGACGGCGAGGGTGAACAGGCCGAAGGGCACGTTGATGTAGAAGCACCAGCGCCAGGAGAGGTGGTCGGTGAAGTAGCCGCCGAGGAGGGGGCCGGCGACGGAGGCGAGGCCGAAGGCGGCGCCGATCAGGCCCATGAAGCGGCCGCGCTGCCGGGGCGGCACGAGGTCCGCGATGATCGCCTGCACGCCGATCACGAGGCCGCCCGCGCCGACACCCTGGACCGCGCGGAAGGCGATCAACTGGTCCATGGTCTGCGCCCGTCCGGCGAGCGCGGAGCCGATGACGAAGACGACGATCGCGAACTGGAAGACGCCCTTGCGGCCGAGGAGGTCGCCGAGCTTGCCGTACAGCGGCAGGCCCACGGTGGCGGTGAGCAGGTACGCCGTGATGGCCCAGGACATCTTGTCCAGGCCGTGCAGCTCGCCGACGACCTTCGGCAGGGCGGTGGCGACGATCATCTGCTCCAGGGCGGCGAGGAGCAGGGCGAGCATCAGCCCGCAGAAGACCAACCGGATGCGGCGCGGGCCGAGTTCGGCGGCGGGGCCGGAGGGCGGGGCGGGCGCCGGCGGCTCGACGGCCACCGGCGCCACCGTGTCCGGCGCGTCCTTCACCAGGGTGATCCCGCCCACCTGCCGCTCCCCTCGCCGCGCTGTCGCATGATGTCCGCGTAAATCCCGCGTAAGTCGACAACTACGAACAAGCGCGACGAGTTACGGCGTCATGCCGGGGCGCACGGAGATCCACTCGAACCGGTGAGAGGGCCAACGTGCCTTTGCCGCCTGCCGGTTGAACGTGGGGCTACTTCTCGACCTCGACGGCGAGCCGGGCGAGCACCGCGTCGTAGATCCGGCCGAGACCCTTGGGGGCGAAGGTCCGCTCGAAGAAGCCGCCGATACCGCCGGCGCCCTTCCAGGTGGTGGTCACGGTGACGCGGGACTTGCCCTCGCCCGCCGGGGTCACACGCCAGGTGGTGACCATGGTGGAGTTGCGGTCCTTCTCGATCAGCTCGCCGTCGGTCGGCTCGCTGACCTCGAGCAGGCAGTCGCGCACCCGCTTGCTGGTGGCCTGGAGCTTCCAGTGGACGAGGGTGCCCTCGCCGTCGCCACCCTCGCGCACCTCGTACTCGCTGAAGTGCTCGGGCAGCAGCTTCGCGCGCGTGCCGCTGTAGTCGGCCAGAGCGTCGAACACGGTGTCCGCGTCCGCCGCGACGACCCGCTCCGTAGTGGCCTCGACCTGCGCCATTGCATTCCTCCAGGACCTGAGTTCTCGGGATGGGACCAAGCCAACCACCCTGGTCCCCGACCCCCCAAATCGGGGTACCGCAAGCGATCGGAAACGCACTCGGAAACCGCCTTGCACGATCATGCGAACGAATGTTCTATTCTCGGAGGACGGCGCTACCGAGGAGGCGTAATGCGCTGGCAGAACCTCACAGTGGAACCCGAGGGCGAGCCGGAACACGGGACACAGGAGCCCGGCGGGCACAGCCGGGCCGACGGCGCGCTCTTCGGCGCGGACGCGGTGACCACCCGTACGTTCGACACGCCCGAGTTCCGCGGGATCACCTTCCACGAGATCCGGGCGCGCTCGATCCTGAACCGGGTGCCGGGCGCCTCGCGCATGCCGTTCGAGTGGACGGTCAACCCCTACCGGGGCTGCACGCACGCGTGCGTGTACTGCTTCGCCCGCAAGACGCACAGCTATCTGGACCTCGACACCGGAATCGGCTTCGACACCCAGATCGTGGTCAAGGTGAACGCGCCCGAGGTACTGCGGCGCCAGCTCGGCTCCCGCCGCTGGCAGGGCGAGCACGTGGCGATGGGCACGAACGTCGACTGCTACCAGCGCGCCGAGGGCCGCTACTGCCTGATGCCGGGGATCATCTCCGCCCTGACCGACCACGCGAACCCGTTCTCGATCCTGACCAAGGGCACGCTGATCCTGCGCGACCTCGACCTGCTGAAGCGGGCCGCCGAGGTCACGGACGTGGCCGTCTCGATGTCGGTGGGCTTCACCGACCCGGACCTGTGGCGCACCGTCGAGCCGGGCACGCCCGCGCCCGAGCGACGCCTGGAAGTCGTACGGACGCTCGCCGAGCACGGCATCGGCTGCGGGGTGCTGATGGCACCGGTGATCCCCTTCCTGGGCGACGACCCGGCCCAGCTGCGGGCCACCGTGCGCGCCATCGCGGCCGCCGGGGCGACCTCCGTCACCCCGCTGGTGCTGCACCTGCGGCCCGGCGCCCGCGAGTGGTTCATGGCCTGGCTCGCCCAGCACCACCCGTATCTCGTCCGCCGTTACGAGCGGCTGTACGCGGAGGGCGCCTACGCGCCGAAGTGGTACCAGCGCCGGATCACCCGTCAGGTACACGACCTGGCCCGGGAGTACGGCATCGGCCCCACGCGCGCGGCCGCGCACCGCCGGATCCGCCCGCCCGAGCCGCAGCGCCCGGCAGCGGACCCCGCCGTCGGCGAGCCGACCCAACTCACGCTGATCTGAGAGCGTTCGAGGGCATCACTCGACCCGATTGGGTCAAGTATTGCCAGAACGGGTTCTTCCGGACGTTCTCTTCGGGACGATGCGGCGAGGACCGTGACTCACGCGGTCCATGTCCCCTCCGTCCCTGGGAGGACCCATGGGAACACGCGCAGCCGTGCTGTGCGGCGCCGCCGTCGTCCTGGCCGGATCGTTCACGGCCGTCCCCGCCGACGCGAGCACCCGGCACCACGCGCCGTCCGTTCTACCGGACCGTACGACCCGGACGACCGGGCCCAGCTGGAAGAAGTGCGGCACGACCGACTACCCGACGCTCCAGTGCGCGTCGCTGCGGGTGCCACTCGACCACATGAACCCACGCGGCAAGCAGATCACGCTCGCCCTGACCCGCGTCCCGCACACCGCCCGGACGTCGCAGGGCCCGCTCCTGGTCAACCCCGGCGGACCGGGCGGCAGCGGACGCACGCTCGCCGGGTTCGTCGCCTCCGCGCTGCCCAAGGCCGTCGCCGCCCAGTACGACGTCGTCGGCTTCGACCCGCGCGGCGTCGGAAAGAGTACCCCCGCGCTGGACTGCGAGCCGGGCCACTTCGACCCGGTGCGTCCGGACTCCGTGCCGGGCACGGCGGAGCTCGAGAACGCCGGCCTCGCGCGCGCGAAGGCGTTCGCCGCCGCCTGCGGCAAGAAGTACCCGGGCGTGCTGCGGTACATGGGCACCCTCAGCGCCGTCCGGGACATGGACGCGATCCGCCGGGCCCTCGGCGCACGGCGGCTCAGTTACTTCGGCTACTCCTACGGCACCTATCTCGGCGCGGTCTACGCCAAGCTTTTCCCGGAGCGGGTCCACCGCCTGGTCCTGGACTCCGTCGTCGACCCGACCGGCGTCTGGTACGAGGACAACCTCGCGCAGGACCGGGCGTTCAACGACCGCCACCGCGCCCTGATGGCGTGGATCGCGCGGCACGACGGGACGTACAAGCTGGGCACCGACCCGAAGAAGGTCGAGGCCCGCTGGTACGCCATGCGGGCGGCCCTCGCCGAGAAGCCGGCGGGCGGCAAGGTCGGCCCCTCCGAGCTGGAGGACACGTTCATGCCCGGCGGCTACTACGACGGCTACTGGCCCTCGCTCGCCGACGCGTTCGCGTCGTACGTCCACGGCAGGAAGTCCGACGCGCTGGTCGACGCGTACGAGAAGTTGGCCGCCGTCGACCCCGAGGGCGACAACGGCTACAGCGTCTACACCTCGGTGCAGTGCCGCGACGCATCCTGGCCGCGTGACTGGCGCCAGTGGGACAAGGACACCTGGGCGGTGCACGAGACGGCGCCGTTCATGACCTGGAACAACGCCTGGTACAACGCCCCGTGTGCCTTCTGGCCGGTGAGCATGCTCAAGCCGGTGGACGTCGCCAACAGCGCGCTGCCGCCGGTGCTGCTGTTCCAGGCGACGGACGACGCGGCCACCCCGTACCAGGGCGGTGCGACGGTCCACCGTCTGCTGCGCGGCTCCAGCCTGGTGGTCGAGCAGGGCGGCGGCAACCACGGCATCACGCTGAGCGGCAACAACTGCCTCGACAAGCACCTGGCCACGTATCTGACCGACGGTACGGTGCCCCGCAGTGGCGGCGAGGTCGACGCGGTGTGCAAGAAGACGCCCGACCCCAAGCCCCTGAACACGAAGGCGCTGCCGGACGCGTCGTCGTCCCGCGGCTCGACCCTGCACGGCCTGCTCGGCTTCCGAGGCTGAGGACGACTGAGCACCGACCGAGCCTGGCCGCTGAGCCCGCTGACGGCCGTCGGGGGCATTGTCAGACCCCTGGTCCACCATGGCCCCATGAGCGAACCGACCAGGATCCCCGCCCCCGACGGCGTCGCACCCGCCGCCCAGTACAGCCACGTCGTCACGGCCGCCGGCCGCTTCGTCGCCGTCTCCGGCCAGCTCGCCCTGGACGAGGACGGCGAGCTGGTGGGCGAGGGCGACCCGGCCGCGCAGGCCCGCCAGGTCTTCGAGAACCTGCGGCGGTGCCTGGCGGCCGCCGGGGCGAGCTTCGCGGACGTCGTCAAACTCACCTACTTCGTCACGGACATGGCCCATATGCCGGCCGTCCGCGCGGCCCGCGCCGCCCACATACCCGACGACCGCCTCCCGGCCGCCACGGCCGTCCAGGTGGCCTCGCTGGTACGTCCGGAGTTCCTGCTGGAGGTGGAGGCCCTCGCCGTGGTCGCCGGATAATCACGCGCCCTCGGGACCGGTCGCTCCCTAAGGTGCGCCCATGAACGACGCACCCGTGCATATCCGTGCCATGACCCCCGCCGACTGTGACCGCGTCGCCGAGATCCGCGTCGCCGGCTGGCGGAGCGCCTACCGCGGGCTCATGCCGCAGACCTACCTGGACGCGCTCGACGTCGCGGCGGACGCCGAGCGGCGGCGGAGTTGGTTCCGGGACAGCAGGGGCGACGTGGTGAACCTCGTCGCCGAGCGGGACGGCGCGCTCGTCGGCTGGGCGGCGCACGGGCCGTACCGGGACGGTGAAGTGCGCACCGCGGACGCCGAGTTGTACGCGCTCTACGTCGACCGCGCCCATCTCGGCGGCGGGGTCGGCCGGGCGCTGCTGGAGCGGGCGGTGCGGGAGGCCTCGGCCGCCGGTCGCGCCCGGATGTTCCTGTGGGTCCTTCAGGGCAACACGCGCGCCCGGCGCTTCTACGAGCGGGCGGGCTTTGGCGCGGACGGCGCCGAGGAGCCCTTCGAGGTGGACGGCGTGGCCGTGCCCGAGGTGCGGTACGTGCGGGAGCCGGTCCGCTGAGAGGTCACCGCTGCTTCGGGATGCGCGCCAGTGCGTGCACGGCCGCCTCCGCGAGGGCCGGGTGGGCCAGGGCCTCGTTCAGGACGCGGCGGGCACTGGGGTCACCGAGCGCACCGAGGCCGTCCACGCAGGCGAGGGCCACCCGGCGGTAGGGGTCGTGCGGGCGCAGGCGCCGCTCCAGGGTGGTGATCAGCGCGGGCACGGACTCGGGAGCACGCAGTTCCACGAGGAGGCGCACCGGGTGCAGGGCGTGGGCGACGCGCAGTTCGTTGGTGGCCAGGGCGGCGGCCGCGCGGGCGGTGCGCGGGTCACGGAGCCGGGCGAGGGCCTGGGCGGCGGAGGCGCAGCGCGGCGGGTCGCGGTGGTTGAGCAGCAGCACGAGCGCCTCGAAGGCGCGCCGGTCGCCCGCCGTGCCGAGCCGGAACGCGGCCAACTCCCTGGCCCACAAGGGCTGTCCGGCGGCGGTGAGCGCCTCCGCGAGTTCCTCGTGGTCCGCGGTGGCGACGAGGTGCTCGTACGCCGCGGATCCGCGCGACTCCTGCCGTAAGCGCTCCGTGAGCGACCGCAACTCTTCGTCCACGCACCCAGCCTAGGACTGCCGTCGGGCCACCGGGGCCCGGCTCGCAAACTCCGGGGGCTGGCGCGCTCGTTACCGACGGGTTAAGCTCATACGAGCGAGTGACGCACTCGCACATCTGCTTGCGACGGTTTGGTGACGCAGCCGTCGTGAGTGCCGGTCGGTTCGGTACGTCAGTACCGCAGTACGACCCGGCTTCGGGACAGAGCCGGTCGGTTTCCGTCGTGTCGGGCGTGTGCACGCCCGCGGCGCCAACACCGGGCGTGTGCGCTCGCAGCCCGGACCACACCCGCACTCCGCCTTCCGCGCCGGTGCGCCCCCGCGGCGCAGCCGGGCGCGTTTCCCAGTCGTCACCTTCATTTCTGGAGTCCCGCGATGGCCACTCCCCAGTCCGACTCTCTGTCCCCGCTGCAGACCATTGCCGTCGTCGGTCTCGGCACGATGGGCACCGGCATCACCGAGATCCTCGCGAAGGCCGGCCGCGAGGTGATCGGCATCGACATCAGCGAGGCCGCCGCCGCGCACGCGGTCACCGCCCTGGAGTCCGCCACCGCCCGCGCCGTGGAGCGCGACCGGCTGACCGAGCAGGAGCGCGCGGAGGTCCTGGCCCGCCTGCGCACCTCCACCGACCTGCGGGCCGCGGCCGACGCCGACCTCGTCATCGAGGTGGTCCCGGAGTCGTACGAGATCAAGCAGCAGGTCTTCCGTGAACTCGACGGCGTCGTGCGGCCGGAGACGATCATCGCGACCGGCACCAACGCCCTGTCCGTGACCCGGCTGGCCGCCGACTCCGCCCGCCCGGAGCGGGTCCTCGGTCTGCACTTCTTCAACCCGGCGCCCGCGATGAAGCTGGTCGAGGTCGTCTCCTCGGTGCTGACCGCGCCCCAGGCCGTCGCCGCGGTCACCGATCTCGCCGTCGCCCTCGGCAAGGAGCCGGTCGCGGTCGGCGACCGCCCCGGATTCGTCGCGGACGGGCTGCTCTTCGGCTACCTCAACCAGGCCGCCGCGATGTACGAGGCCAAGTACGCCTCCCGCGAGGACATCGACGCGGCGATGCGGCTGGGCTGCGGGCTGCCGATGGGCCCCCTGGCCCTGCTCGACCTGATCGGCATCGACACCGCGCGCACGGTCCTGGAGGCGATGTACGCCGCGTCCCGCGACCGGCTGCACGCGCCCGCCCCGATCCTCAAGCAGCTCAGCGAGGCGGGCCTGACCGGCCGCAAGTCCGGCCGCGGCTTCTACACGTACGAGGCCCCGGGCAGCGCCGCGGTCGTGCGGGACGCGCTGACCCCGCTGGAGGGCGGCTCCGCCGTCGCCGGCCGCGCCGTGCGCTCCGTCGGTGTCGCCGGGTCCGGCACGATGGCGTCCGGCATCGCCGAGGTGTTCGCCAAGGCCGGCTACGAGGTCGTGCTCGCCGCCCGCAGCGAGGAGAAGGCACAGGCCGCCAAGTCCCGTATCGGCAAGTCGCTTTCGCGCTCTGTCGACAAGGGCCGGATGACCGCCGACGCCGCCGCGCGGACCCTGGACCTGATCACGCCGGCGGGCTCCTACGACGCGTTCGCCGACGTCGACCTGGCGGTGGAGGCGGTCGCCGAGGACCTGGAGGTCAAGCGGCAGCTGTTCGCCACGCTGGACAAGGTGTGCAAGCCGGGCGCGGTGCTCGCGACCACCACCTCCTCACTGCCCGTCGTCGCCTGCGCCCGCGCCACCTCGCGCCCGCAGGACGTGATCGGCATGCACTTCTTCAACCCGGCCCCGGCGATGAAGCTGGTCGAGGTCGTCCGCACGGTGCTGACCGCGGACGACGTCCACGCCACCGTCCGCGAGGTGTGCGCCGCGATCAGGAAGCACGCCGTGGACTGCGGCGACCGCGCGGGCTTCATCGTCAACGCCCTGCTGTTCCCCTACCTCAACAACGCGATCAAGATGGTGGAGGAGCACTACGCGTCGCTGGACGACATCGACGCCGCGATGAAGCTGGGCGGCGGCTACCCGATGGGCCCGTTCGAGCTCCTGGACGTGGTCGGACTCGACGTCTCCCTGGCGATCGAGAAGGTTCTGCACCGCGAGTTCCGCGACCCGGGCCTCGCCCCGGCGCCGCTCCTGGAGCACCTGGTGGCTGCGGGCTGCCTCGGCCGCAAGACCGGCCGCGGCTTCCGCGAATATGCCCGCCGCTGACGGCCGCGGCGACTCGCTCACCGGGAACGGGCCGGCCGAGGCCGACCGGGACTGGGGCGGACTGCTCGACCCGGCGGGAGGACCCCCGCTCCCCGGGAGCGGGGGAAACCCCGGACATGCGCGCGGAGCTGCGCACATGCAGTACGTTCGGGTCATGTCCCAGCCCGCCAGGTCCTCACGTACAACCGCCACGCCGGACGCGCCGGAAAGTGCCGCAGGCAGCCGCGCCGCCGCCCAACGGCTGAAAATGCGCCGCGAACTGGCGGCCGCGGCGATGGAACTGTTCGCGACCAAGGGGTACGAGGCGACGACCGTCGACGAGATCGCGGCCGCGGCCGGGGTCGCGCGCCGTACGTTCTTCCGGCACTTCCGCTCCAAGGAAGAGGCGATCTTCCCGGACCACGACGACACGCTGATCCGCGCCGAGGCGGTGCTCAACGCCGCCCCCGCGCACGAGCATCCGCTCGACACGGTGTGCCGCGGCATCAAGGAAGTCATGAAGATGTACGCGGCCCAGCCGGAGATCTCGGTCGCCCGCTACCGGCTCACGCGCGAAGTACCCACCCTGCGCGAGGCGGAGATCGCGTCGGTGGCCCGCTACGAGCGCCTCTTCACGCGCTACCTCCTCGGCCACTTCGACGAGCACGCGCACGCCGACGACGCCAACGACGACCCGCTGCTCGCCGAGGTGGCTGCGTCGGCCGTCGTCACCGCCCACAACCACGTCCTGCGGCGCTGGCTGCGGGCGGACGGCCAGGGCGAGGTGGAGGCCCAGCTCGACCACGCCTTCGCGATCGTCCGCAAGACCTTCGGCACCGGTATCGGCGCGGGCCGCAGCACGTCGTCCGCGCCGGCCTCGACCCCGGCGACGGTCTCCCGCCAGGGCGAGGTCCTGGTGACGGTCGCCCGCACCGACGCCCCGCTCGACGAGGTCATGCGGACGATCGAGGAGGCCCTGAAGGAGCGCTCCTGATCCGAGCGCTCTCACCTCTCCGACCTCACGGCTCACGGGCCGGTACCGGAACACCATTCCGGTACCGGCCCGTTCCGCTCGCCAGGGCGCCGGCCACGCTGCCGCCGGACGCCTGGACCGACGTCGTCGCCACCGCGACCAACCTTCCGGGGCACAGGGTCCGCGTCACGCTGGAGCTGGCGGGCCACGAGGTGCTGAACGTGACCGACCCCTCGCCGGGCGACCTCTACCAGCCCGGCGGCGTCGGTATCCGCGGTGACAACACGGAGTTCGGCTTCCGCGACATCCGTGCTCACTCTGAGTGAGATTACCGTTCACCTTGCGTGATATTTCCAGGTGGACCACCCGCCCGCGAGTCCACATGATCGATCATCGCTCATCTGTGACGTGAAGATTTCATCTGAGATCAAGTTCTGGCACTCAGTGCCTTGCCACCTGACACGCGGTGTCATACGTTGAAGGTGTCCGGGCGGCCGGCACACACAGACCCACCGTGCGCCGACTGTCCCCGCAAGCCCCAGGGCCTGCGCGCCCGGACGCCTGCGTCACAGGCACCCTCCGCGCCACAAAGCGCTGCCAACAGCTCCACAGGGCACCACCTCCGCCGGACCGACGGCACCACGCACCTCAGCAGCAGCACCCGACGTACCCCTCAGCGTCTTCCCTCGGACGCTCATCGCCGGAGGCAACACCGTGAAGGAAATCCTGGACGCGATCCAGTCGCCGGACTCCACGTCCGCCGACTTCGCCGCTCTGCCGCTCCCCGAGTCGTACCGCGCGATCACCGTGCACAAGGACGAGACGGAGATGTTCGCGGGCCTCGAGACCCGCGACAAGGACCCCCGCAAGTCGATCCACCTCGACGAGGTCCCGCTGCCCGAACTGGGCCCGGGCGAGGCCCTGGTGGCCGTCATGGCCTCCTCGGTCAACTACAACTCCGTGTGGACCTCGATCTTCGAGCCGCTGTCGACCTTCGGCTTCCTGGAGCGCTACGGCAAGCTCAGCGAGCTCACCAAGCGGCACGACCTGCCGTACCACATCATCGGCTCCGACCTCGCGGGCGTCGTTCTGCGCACCGGCCCCGGCGTGAACGCCTGGAAGCCCGGTGACGAGGTCGTCGCGCACTGCCTGTCCGTCGAGCTGGAGTCCTCCGACGGCCACAACGACACGATGCTCGACCCCGAACAGCGCATCTGGGGCTTCGAGACGAACTTCGGCGGCCTGGCGGAGATCGCCCTGGTCAAGTCGAACCAGCTCATGCCCAAGCCCGGCCACTTGAGCTGGGAGGAGGCCGCCGCCCCCGGACTGGTCAACTCCACCGCGTACCGCCAGCTGGTCTCGCGCAACGGCGCCGGCATGAAGCAGGGCGACAACGTGCTCATCTGGGGCGCGAGCGGCGGACTCGGCAGTTACGCCACGCAGTTCGCGCTCGCGGGCGGTGCCAACCCCATCTGCGTGGTCTCCAGCCCGCAGAAGGCGGAGATCTGCCGCGCCATGGGCGCCGAGGCGATCATCGACCGCAACGCCGAGGGTTACAAGTTCTGGAAGGACGAGCACACCCAGGACCCGAAGGAGTGGAAGCGCTTCGGCAAGCGCATCCGCGAGCTCACCGGCGGCGAGGACGTCGACATCGTCTTCGAGCACCCGGGCCGCGAGACCTTCGGCGCGAGCGTGTACGTCACCCGCAAGGGCGGCACGATCGTCACCTGCGCCTCGACCTCGGGCTACAACCACGAGTACGACAACCGCTACCTGTGGATGTCCCTGAAGCGGATCATCGGCTCGCACTTCGCCAACTACCGCGAGGCCTGGGAGGCCAACCGGCTCATCGCGAAGGGCAAGATCCACCCGACGCTGTCGAAGGTCTACTCGCTCGAGGACACCGGCCAGGCGGCCTACGACGTGCACCGCAACCTCCACCAGGGCAAGGTCGGCGTGCTGTGCCTGGCCCCCGAGGAGGGCCTGGGCGTGCGCGACCAGGAGATGCGCGCCAAGCACGTCGACGCCATCAACCGCTTCCGCAACATCTGAGCACCCCGAGGTTCTAGATGACTGAGCGTCAGAATGCCGACGGCGTGCGGGAGAAGGACCGGCCGTGGCTCATGCGCACGTACGCCGGACACTCCACGGCCGAGGCGTCCAACGAGCTGTACCGCCGCAACCTCGCCAAGGGCCAGACCGGCCTGTCGGTCGCGTTCGACCTGCCGACGCAGACCGGCTACGACCCCGACCACGTCCTCGCCCGCGGCGAGGTCGGCCGGGTCGGGGTCCCCGTCTCGCACCTCGGTGACATGCGCCGGCTGTTCCAGGACATCCCCCTGGAGCAGATGAACACCTCGATGACGATCAACGCCACCGCCATGTGGCTGCTGGCGCTCTACCAGGTCGTCGCCGAGGAGCAGGGCGCGGACGTCACCAAGCTCCAGGGCACGACCCAGAACGACATCGTCAAGGAGTACCTGTCCCGGGGGACGCACGTCTTCCCGCCGGGGCCGAGCCTCCGGCTGACGACGGACATGATCGCGTACACGGTCTCCCACATCCCGAAGTGGAACCCGATCAACATCTGCAGCTACCACCTGCAGGAGGCCGGGGCCACGCCGGTGCAGGAGATCGCGTACGCGATGTCCACCGCGATCGCCGTCCTCGACGCCGTGCGCGACAGCGGCCAGGTGCCGCAGGAGCGCATGGGCGACGTGGTCGCCCGCATCTCCTTCTTCGTCAACGCGGGCGTCCGCTTCGTCGAGGAGATGTGCAAGATGCGGGCGTTCGGCCGCATCTGGGACAAGATCACGCGTGAGCGGTACGGCATCGAGAACCCCAAGCAGCGCCGCTTCCGGTACGGCGTCCAGGTCAACTCCCTCGGTCTGACCGAAGCGCAGCCGGAGAACAACGTCCAGCGCATCGTGCTGGAGATGCTGGCCGTGACCCTCTCCAAGGACGCACGCGCGCGTGCCGTCCAACTCCCCGCCTGGAACGAGGCGCTGGGCCTGCCCCGCCCCTGGGACCAGCAGTGGTCGCTGCGCATCCAGCAGGTACTGGCGCACGAGAGCGACCTGCTGGAGTACGAGGACATCTTCGAGGGCTCGCACGTCATCGAGGCGAAGGTCGCGCAGCTCGTCGAGGAGTCCCTCGCGGAGATCGACCGGATCCAGGAGATGGGCGGCGCGATGGCCGCCGTCGAGTCCGGCTACCTCAAGTCGCAGCTCGTCGCCTCGCACGCCGAGCGCCGGGGCCGGATCGAGTCCGGCCAGGAGAAGATCGTCGGCGTCAACATCTTCGAGACGACCGAGCCGAACCCGCTCACGGCCGACCTGGACACCGCGATCCAGACGGTGGACCCGGCCGTCGAGGCCCGGGTGATCGAGGCGATCGGCGGCTGGCGGGACTCGCGTTACCAGCCGCCGTTCAACCACCCGCGCCCGTGCAAGGCGCTGGAGCGGCTGAAGGAGGCCGCCAAGGGCACGGACAACCTCATGGAGGCCACCCTGGAGTGCGCCCGCGCCGGTGTCACGACCGGTGAGTGGGCCGGGGCGCTGCGGGAGGTGTTCGGCGAGTTCCGGGCGCCGACCGGCGTCTCCTCCGCGCCCGTCGCCGTACCGGTGGAGGAGGGTTCGGCGCTGGCCGGGGTGCGCCGCAAGGTGGAGCTGACGGCCGGTGACCTCGGCACGGGCAAGCTGCGCTTCCTGGTCGGCAAGCCGGGCCTGGACGGGCACTCCAACGGCGCCGAGCAGATCGCCGTACGAGCCCGCGACGCCGGTTTCGAGGTGGTCTACCAGGGCATCCGGCTCACCCCGGAGCAGATCGTGGACGCGGCCCTCGCCGAGGACGTGCACGCGGTCGGCCTGTCCATCCTCTCGGGCTCGCACGCGCAGTTGGTGCCGGACGTGCTGGAGCGGCTGCGCGAGGCCGGCGCCGCCGACATCCCCGTGATCGCGGGCGGCATCATCCCGAACGCGGACGCCGAACAGCTGAAGTCCGCTGGCGTGGCCGCCGTCTTCACCCCCAAGGACTTCGACATCACCGGGATCATCGGCCGTATCGTCGACGAGATCCGGAAAGCGAACAAGCTCGACCCCCTGGAGGTCCCCGCATGACCGTCAACCGTCTGCGTCCCCGCCGCTCCTGTCTGGCGGTCCCGGGAAGCAACCCCCGCTTCCTGGAGAAGGCGCAGGGTCTCCCCGCCGACCAGGTCTTCCTGGACCTGGAGGACGCGTGCGCGCCGCTCGCCAAGCCCGAGGCGCGGCACACGATCGTCAAGTTCCTCAACGAGGGCGACTGGACGGGCAAGACGCGTGTCGTGCGCGTCAACGACTGGACGACCGAGTGGACGTACCGCGACGTCGTGACGGTGGTCGAGGGTGCCGGCCAGAATCTTGACTGCATCATGCTGCCGAAGGTGCAGAGCGCCGAGCAGGTCGTCGCGCTGGACCTCCTCCTCACCCAGATCGAGAAGACGATGGGCTTCGAGGTCGGCCGCATCGGTATCGAGGCGCAGATCGAGAACGCACAGGGCCTCAACAACGTCAATGAGATCGCTCAAGCCAGTCCCCGTGTCGAGACGATCATCTTCGGCCCGGCCGACTTCATGGCGTCGATCAACATGAAGTCGCTGGTCGTGGGCGAGCAGCCGCCCGGCTACCCGGCGGACGCCTACCACTACATCCTGATGAAGATCCTGATGGCCGCCCGCGCCAACAACCTCCAGGCGATCGACGGCCCCTACCTCCAGATCCGCAACGTCGACGGCTACCGCGAGGTCGCGCAGCGCGCCGCCGCGCTCGGCTTCGACGGCAAGTGGGTGCTGCACCCGGGCCAGGTCGAGGCGTCCAACGAGATCTTCTCGCCGTCCCAGGAGGACTTCGACCACGCCGAGCTGATCCTGGACGCGTACGACTACTACACGTCCGAGGCGGGCGGCAAGAAGGGCTCCGCGATGCTCGGCGACGAGATGATCGACGAGGCCAGCCGCAAGATGGCCCTGGTCGTCTCCGGCAAGGGCCGGGCGGCCGGCATGCAGCGCACCACCAAGTTCGAGATTCCGGAGGCGTGAGCATGCAGTTCGGGCGCACCTACGAGGAGTTCGAGGTCGGGGCGACGTACAAGCACTGGCCGGGCAAGACGGTCACGGAGTACGACGACCACCTGTTCTGCCTCCTCACCATGAACCACCACCCGCTCCACATGGACACCAACTACGCCGAGAAGACGACGGACTTCGGCAAGAACGTGGTGGTCGGCAACTACATCTACTCGCTGCTGCTCGGCATGTCCGTGCCGGACGTCTCCGGCAAGGCGATCGCCAACCTGGAGATCGAGTCGCTCAAGCACGTGGCGCCGACCTTCCACGGCGACACGATCTACGGCGAGACGACGGTGCTCGACAAGTGGCCGTCGAAGTCGAAGAACGACCGAGGCATCGTGCACGTGGAGACCAAGGGCTACAAGCAGGACGGCACGCTGGTCTGCGTGTTCCGCCGCAAGGTCATGGTGCCGACCGAGACGTACATCAAGGAGCGCGGCGGCGAGCAGCCGGGCCGCCCGGAGCTGAAGGCACAGGAGAAGTAATGGCCCGTCTCGCCCAGACCGCCGGTCTGACGGACATCCAGCAGGAGATCGTCTCCACCGTCCGCGACTTCGTGGACAAGGAGATCATCCCGGTCGCGACCGAGCTGGAGCACCGCGACGAGTACCCGCAGCAGATCGTCGACGGCCTCAAGGAGTTGGGCCTGTTCGGCCTGATGATCCCGGAGGAGTACGGCGGCCTGGGCGAATCCCTCCTCACCTACGCCCTGTGCGTCGAGGAGATCGCCCGCGGCTGGATGTCGGTCTCCGGCATCATCAACACGCACTTCATCGTGGCGTACATGCTCAAGCAGCACGGCACGCAGGAGCAGAAGGACCACTTCCTGCCGCGCATGGCGGCCGGCGACATCCGCGGCGCCTTCTCGATGTCGGAGCCGGGCCTGGGCTCGGATGTGTCGGCCATCACGTCGAAGGCGGTGAAGGACGGCGAGGAGTACGTCCTGAACGGCCAGAAGATGTGGCTGACGAACGGCGGTACGTCGTCCCTGGTGGCCGTTCTGGTCCGCAGTGACGAAGGCCACCCCGAGGGCACGGCGCCCCACAAGTCGATGACGACCTTCCTCGTGGAGAAGGAGCCCGGCTTCGGCGAGGTCCGCCCCGGGCTCACCATCCCCGGCAAGATCGACAAGATGGGCTACAAGGGGGTCGACACCACCGAGTTGATCATGGACGGCCTGCGGATTCCCGCGGACCGCGTGCTCGGCGGCGTCACCGGCCGAGGTTTTTACCAAATGATGGACGGAGTCGAGGTCGGCCGCGTCAATGTGGCGGCGCGTGGCTGCGGTGTCGCGCAGCGTGCGTTCGAACTCGGTGTTTCCTACGCCCAGCAGCGTCACACGTTCGGCAAGCCGATCGCCCAGCACCAGGCCATCCAGTTCAAGCTGGCCGAAATGGCGACCAAGGTCGAGGCCGCGCATGCCATGATGGTGAACGCGGCACGCAAAAAGGACTCCGGGGAGCGAAACGACCTCGAAGCAGGGATGGCGAAGTACCTCGCCTCCGAGTACTGCAAGGAGGTCGTCGAGGACGCCTTCCGGATCCACGGCGGCTACGGCTTCTCCAAGGAGTACGAGATCGAGCGCCTCTACCGGGAGGCCCCGATGCTGCTCATCGGCGAAGGGACCGCCGAGATCCAGAAAATGATCATCGGTCGCAGGTTGCTCGAAGAGTATCGATTCCAAGGCTGATTGTCCGGGTACGGGGTGTTTTCTTCGAGAAGAAGATCACACCCCGTTGGCACCGCGCCGGTACACTTGAGCCGCCGACTCGGCTTCCTGGCTTGCCCAGTTGTGGCCCGCGACCGGTACGATCCCCGGAAAAAGCCGCCGTCCCCCGTTACAGCGCGGCATCATCCGCTACGAAGGTCATCCATGCCCCACAGCCAAACCTCTGCACCTCGCGGCCGGGTCCGCCTCGCGCGCGGAGCATCGCCGTGGCTTCTCCCGACCGTCGCCACCGCAGCACTCAGCCTGGCCCGCGCGCGCCGCTCCGGCGCCGCGAAGGCCGTCGCCGTACCCGCCACCGCGCTGGCGGCGGGCATGCTGTGGTTCTTCCGCGACCCCGAGCGTGAGATCGCCACGGGACGTGTCATCTCGCCCGCCGACGGTGTGGTCCAGAGCATCATGCCGTGGAAGGACGGCCGCACCCGCGTCGCGATCTTCATGAGCCCGCTCAACGTCCACGTCAACCGCGCGCCCATGGCCGGCACGGTGACGTCGGTCGAGCACGTGCCCGGTGGCTTCGTTCCCGCCTTCAACAAGGAGAGCGAGAACAACGAGCGCGTAGTCTGGCATTTCGACACCGAACTCGGCGACATCGAGATGATCCAGATCGCCGGCGCGGTCGCCCGCCGCATCGTGCCCTACATCCCGCAGGGGACGAAGGTCGAGCAGGGTGACCGGATCGGTCTGATCCGCTTCGGCTCGCGTGTCGATCTCTACCTGCCCGAGGGCGTGGAGATCGCGGTCGAGGTCGGACAGAAGACCGTGGCTGGGGTGACTCGAATTGACCGTGATTGATCCGGATACAAAGGCGGGCTGGGTGCCCGAGGCCGACGGGACGGACGACGAAGAGGAGATGCCCCTCTCTCTCCGCCTCTCGATAGCCGACACCCTCACCCTCGGCAACGCCACGTGCGGCTTCATGGCGGTGTACTTCACCACCACCGGCATCCTGATCCCGCACCTGGTCGGCAGCCAGGAGTCCGGCATGGCCCGCCACAGCGCGGCCACGGCGGTCATCCTGATGCTCTGCGCCGCGGTCTTCGACCTGTTCGACGGCCTGGTGGCGCGCAAGCTCCGCTCCTCGCCGATGGGCGCGGAGCTGGACAACCTCTCCGACCTGATCAGCTTCGGCCTGGCCCCGGCGTACTTCGTCCTGGTCTACGGCATGGTCGCGGACGACGCCCATCAGCGGATGGCGGCCCTCGGCGCGATCGTGGTCCTGCTGGCCGTGGTGCTACGCCTGGCCCGCTTCTCCTGCGTCACGGTGCGGGACGGCGTGTTCCAGGGCATGCCCTCGCCGTTCGGCGCGCTGACGGTCGTCTCGATCGTCCTCCTGGAGCTGCCCTTCGTGGCGACCCTCCTGGCCATCCTGGGCACGGCGTGGCTGATGGTGAGCCGGGTGGAATACCCGAAGCCGCGGGGGCGCCTCGCGGTGGCGATGCTGTCCTGGATCGTCCTCTCGATGGGCCTCCTGGCGGCCTGGGCCTTCGACGCCCCCAGCGGCCAGCTCCTGCTCCAGACCGGCTGCGCCCTGCAACTGGTCATGGGCGCGGTGATCCCCCTGTTCGCCACGGCCCGCCGAGTCAACAACTTCCGCGACAACCGCCGCGAGGCGCGCGCCGCGCAGGTGCCGTAGGGCAGCGGGCGGTGGGGTATCGGTAGCGGTACGCCTCAGCGCTGACGAAGGGCGCCGAACCTTTTGGGTTCGGCGCCCTTCGTTGTTGGGGGGAAGTGGGTTGTTGGGGGGGTGGGGGCCTGGCTGGAGGCACTGGCCGGGTCGGGCGGCGGGGGTTCAAGGGCGCGACTCCCAACCGAGCGCACCGGACTGCAGGGGGCCGCGGCAAGGGCGGCGAAGCCCCGCCTGGGGCTCGGGCGGAGCCCCAGACACGGCCGCGGCTTCAAACCGAGCCGGGCACCCGGGGTGCAGGGCGCGAAGCCCCCACCGGGGCCTGGGGCGGAGCCCCAGGGACGGCCGCGGCTTCAAACCGAGCCGGACACCCGGGGTGCAGGGGCGAAGCCCCCGCCGGGGCCTGGGGCTCCGCGCCACCAACCAAGCGGAGCGGGCGAGGCGGGAGCGCAGCGACCGCGCCGGGGCAGCACCTGGGTGTGCAGGGGCGAAGCCCCCGCCGGGGGCTGGGGCGGAGCCCCAGGGGCGGAGCCCCAGGGGCGGTCACCCCTCCACCCACCGAGTCGGGCGGGCGGGCGGGTGAAGCCGGAGCGGAGTCCCAGGGGCAGCCCGCAGCCGACGCACCGGACACCCGGCGCGCAGGGGCGGAGCCCCGCCGCCAGCTAGACCCCTGCCGGGCCGAAGACATCCCGCGCGATCCGCGAAGCGACCCGTTCCAGGATCGGCCCCGCATCGCCCATGCACACCGAAACGTCCGGCTCGGCGTCCGTCAGGGCGTACGCCCGCCGGATCCCGGCCCCCGCCAACGCCTCCGGCGTCAGTGCCAGCCGCCCGCACACCGCGACGACGTCCTTCCCCGCCGCACGCGCCGCCGCCGCGACCCCCGCCGGTGCCTTCCCGTGCAGCGTCTGCTCGTCCAGCGAGCCCTCCCCCGTGATCACCAGCGAGGCCCGTTCCAGCGCGGGCGCGAAGCCCAGCACCTCCAGCATCACCTCGATACCGGGACGGAACCGGGCCCCGAGCAGCAACGCCCCGAACCCGATCCCGCCCGCCGCACCGGCACCGGGCGCCGCCGCCACCAAAGACGCCCGCTCCCCCAGCACCGTCACGAAGTGAGCCAGCGCCGCGTCCAGCACCGCCACCTCCCCCGCCGACGCCCCCTTCTGCGGCCCGTACACCGCCGCCGCCCCCTTCGGCCCGGTCAGCGGATTGTCGACGTCGCTCGCCAGCACCAGCTCGACCGACGCCAGCCGCGGGTCCAGCCCCGACAGGTCGGCCCGTACGAGACCGGCGAGCCCACCCCCGCCCGGCCCCACCGGCTCCCCGTCCACGTCCAGGAACCGCGCGCCCAGCGCGGCCAGCATCCCGGCCCCGCCGTCCGTCGTCGCACTGCCCCCGACGCCGAACACGATCGTCCGCGCGCCCGCGTCCAGCGCGGCCCGCAGCAACTGCCCGGAGCCGTACGTCGAGGCCGTCAGCGGCGCGAGGACGCCGGCCGGCAGCCGCCCCAGCCCGCTCGCCTCAGCCATCTCCACGACGGCGGTGGTACCGCGCAGCGCGTACGCCGCCGTCACCTCGTCCCCCAGCGGGCCCGCGACCCGTACCTCCCGCCGCTCGAACCCGGCCGCCGCCGCCGCGTCCACGGTGCCGTCGCCGCCGTCGGCAACCGGCAGCGCCTCCACCTCCAGGTCCGGCACGACCCGGCGCAGCCCGGCCGTCACCCGCTCCGCGACCTGCACGGCCGTCAGCGAACCCTTGAACTTGTCCGCGGCGACGAGCACCCGCCGGCCCCCGTCCACTGCAGCGTCCGTCACCTTGCATTCCCCTCGATCTGCGGGCCCGTACCGCTCGTACCCGTTCGTACGTCCGGGCCGTCGCGCCGCAGCGACCCTAGCCGGAGCCCACCCCGCCCGTCATGCCCCGGCCAACCCCGCCCGAATCCCCGGTGACCTGGCAGAACAACCCGTACGCCGATGACGCACCGCCCCGGAAACGGGTAGGCGGAGGGCATGACCCCTGTGGACCCCGAGCCAGAGCCGGAGCCGGAGCCGAAGCCGAAGCCGAAGCCCGAACTCGCCGACCGCATCCTCGGGGGCTGGCTCGGCCGCATAGCCGGCAACATGCTCGGCAAGCCGGTCGAGCAGGGCGACCTGTGGACGCGCGACCGCATCGACCGCTACCTCCGGCTGGCCGACGCGCTCCCGCTCACCGACTACCTCCCCGAGCCCACCGACCCGGCCGACGCCGCGGTGCTGCGCCCCGAGTGGCGCGCCTGCGTCCGCGGCCGCGTCCACGGCAGCTGCCGCGACGACGACGTCGACTACGCGATCCTCGGCCTGCACCTGCTGGAGACCCGCGGCTTCGGCTTCAGCACCGAGCAGGTCGGCGATCTGTGGCTGCTCACACTGCCGTACCGCCAGACCTTCACGGCCGAGCGCGCGGCCTACCGCAACCTCGCCAACGGCCTCAGGCCCCCGCTCACGGCGACGTACGACAACCCGTACCAGGAGTGGATCGGCGCCCTCATCCGCGCCGACGTCTACGGCTGGACCTGCCCGGACGATCCGCGCCACGCCGCCTCCCTGGCCCGCCGCGACGCCGTCCTGTCGCACTCCGGCAACGGCGTGTACGGCGCGATGTGGGCGGCCGCGCTGATCTCGGCGGCGTTCACGGCGCCGACCGTGCGGGAGGCCGTCGAGACCGCGCTCATGGTGATCCCGGCGAGCAGCCGCCTGGCCCGTACCATCCGCCGCGTCGTCTCGCTCCACGAGGCCCGCCTGGGCTGGGCGGAGACGCTCGGCACGCTGGCCGAGGAGACGTCGGGCCTGGGCTGGATCCACACGGTCCCGAACGCGGCCGTCCTGACCGCCGGGCTCCTCTACGGCGACGGCGACTTCACCCGCACCATCGCCCTCACCGTCCGTGGCGGCCTGGACACCGACTCCAACGGCGCGACGGCGGGCTCGGTCGCCGGCGTCCAGACCGGCGCGGCCGCGATCCCGCCCCAGTGGACGGACCCGCTTCAGGACACGGTCCGCAGCGCGGTGTTCGGCTTCGACGGCGTACGGATCACCGACCTCGCCGACCGCACCCTACGGCTGGCGGAGTCCGGGCGCTGACCGGCACCGCCCGGTCCGGCCACCCGGACTCGCTATGGGACCTACGGGACCTACGGGACTCGTTACGCTGCCGCCATGACCGCTCAGGACTTCGCCACGTACATCGCCGGCCTCCCCCGGGTCCTCGCCGGTGCCGCCGCCCTGTTCCGGGACGCCGAGGGGCGGGTGCTGCTCGTCGAGCCCAACTACCGTGAGGGCTGGGCGCTTCCGGGCGGCACCGTCGAGTCCGACGACGGCGAGACCCCGCGCCAGGGCGCCCGCCGGGAGACGGCCGAGGAGATCGGCCTCGACCGGGCGCTCGGCCGCCTCCTCGCGGTCGACTGGGTGCACGGAACGGCGCGGCCGCCGCTGGTGGCGTACCTGTACGACGGCGGGGTCCTCGGCGAGGACGACCTCAAGGCGATCCGCCTCCAGGAGGAGGAGCTGCTGTCCTGGCGCCTCGTCCCGCGCGCGGAGCTCACCGCCCACCTGCCGGGCGCGCTGGGCCGCCGCGTGCTGGCCGCGCTGGACGTCCTGGACGGGGGCGCGGGGACGGCCGAGCTGGAGAACGGTCACCGGGTGGCCTGATCCGCACGGCCGAGCAGCCCGCCCGACCAGCCGCCCGAGCAGCCCGGACGGCGGCGCTCCGCCGGTGGTCATCCCCCTGACAGAATGCCTGCCTGACCGCCCTGCCGGCGCCGTGCGCAGCGGAAACGGAGGGCCGGATTTCGCCGATCGGCCCCTCACCGCGACAATCTCCAAGGCGCTTCTCCCCACCCCGCGGCGCAACCCCGCCCTGCCCGCCTGCGAGCCGGTCGCTCGGTCGCTCCAGGTGGCGGGCGGACCTGTCCGCGGGTCCCGGGGCGGGGGCCGCGACACGTGTGCAGGAACCAGGAACCGATCTCCCTCGACGAGGGACGCAACGGGAAGGAGGGCCGGCCATGACCGCGGACGCGCGTGGTGAGGTCGAGAAGTTCATTCTGGGAGACAGGTTCTCCTGTCTGGCGGGCCGCTCCGCCTGGCGCCAGGGCGGGATCACGCACCGCCACTACGCCCGGATGGGCAGCGACGAGTCGGCCCGGCGGCTGGCCCAGGACCTCGAGGCGTACGTGCGGTCGACGGACTGGGACGGCCGGGCGTTCACCAGCTTCATCGCGACCTTCGAAGGCCCGCGCGGCGTGGACGAGCTGGAGTTCGAGCGGCTGCTGTGGCAGCAGCTCCAGCTGCTGCACGAGTACGACGCCGAGACCCACCGCTGGGCCGAGGGCTACTCCTGCGATGCCCAGTCCGGCGAGTTCGCGTTCAGTGTCGCGGAGCATCCGTTCTTCGTGATCGGCCTGCACGAGACGCATGTACGGCTCGGCCGGCGGCCTCCGTTCCCGATGCTGGCGTTCAACTCCCACCGGCAGTTCGACCGGATCAAGGGCGCCGGGATGTGGGACCGGCTGGCGGAGAAGATACGCAAGCAGGACATCAAGCTGCAGGGCGACATCAACCCCAACCTGCTGGAGTACGGGCAGCTCTCCGAGGCCCGCCGCTACTCCGGCCGCCGCAAGCCCGCCGACTGGCAGTGCCCCTTCAGCGCACGCGAGGCGGATCGCGAACTGAGCGCGACGCACGGCTGAACCGACCGGCGCCGCTGAGCAGCGCGCCGGCACGGGTCACTGGCGGTGCCCCTGAGGGTCAGGAGAGTACTGGCAGGGAGTCATGTCCGTGCGTGCACCTACGCTGGGCCTATGAACAGGCCCCTCGTCGCCATTCTCAGTGGTGCCGGTATCTCCACCGACTCGGGGATCCCCGACTACCGCGGCCCCAACGGGCTGTGGCGGCGGGATCCCGAGGCCGAGAAGCTCGTGACGTACGAGTACTACATGGGCGATCCGGAGATCCGGCGGCGGTCGTGGCAGATGCGGCGCAAGAACAGGACCCTGAAGGCCGAGCCCAACGCCGCGCACCGGGCCGTTGCCGAACTGGAGCGGTCGGGGATGCCCGTGCGGGTGATCACGCAGAACGTGGACGGGCTGCACCAGCTCGCGGGGATGCCGGCCCGCAAGGTACTGGAGCTGCATGGCAGCGCCCGCGGCGTCGTCTGCACGCGGTGCCATGCGCGTGGGCCCATGGAGGAGGCCATCGCCCGGGTCGAGGCCGGTGAGGACGACCCGCTGTGCCTGGAGTGTGGCGGCATCCTCAAGTCGGCGACCGTCATGTTCGGCCAGAAGCTGGACCCCGTCGTCCTCGGCGAGGCCCTCGCCCTCACCAAGGCCTGCACGGTCTTCATCGCCGTCGGCAGCAGCCTCCAGGTCCAACCCGCCGCCGGACTCGCAGGGATCGCCGCCGACAACGGCGCCCGCCTCCTCATCGTCAACGCGGAGCCGACCCCGTACGACGACCTCGCCGACGAGGTGATCCGCGAACCCATCGGCACGGCGCTGCCCGAGCTGCTCAGCCGACTGAGGGCGGAAGAAGCCTGACCCGGCCCGACCTCCGCCCGCGTCAGCCGAGGATGCGGCGCTTCTTCTCTCGGTTCAGTACATGTACCGCACGAGTCCCTCCACCTCACGCGCGACCGTGAGACAGCTGTCCACGAAGTCGCGTGCCGCGCGGGGTGTCACGTCCTGGGCGCCGTGCACGGCGCGGTTGCGGAGTTGGCGCAACCGGCCGTAGACGGCGACGGCGCTGGGTGACAGCCCCATGGAGACCAACGCCGTCTCGGTCTCCGCCGGACGCGACGTCCCCATGAAGGGGTTCCGCAAGCTCAGCACCTCGCTGCACAGGGCGTCGAGCGCGTCCCACGCGGTCACCACGGCTCCGGCGGGCGACGTGTCGACCATGTCCCTGGCGTTCTGCAACTCGTGCCGCCAGGAACCCGGTTGGCGCCCGCCGTCGGTGGCCGCCCCCACCACCGTGGGGACGGGCGCGGGCGGCTGGACGGGCGGAGGAATGCCGTAGCCGGGCCCGGTCGCCGTCGGCTCCGTCCCGCCCCGCGGCACGGCAGCCCCTTGGTCGGCGAGCGGCGGCGGGGAGCCGTAGACGGGCTCGTCCACGTCCTCCTCGGCCGGCTGCTGCGCTTGAGGCTGATACGGCGGTACGGGGAGAAGACCGGCGTCGGCGGACCACTCCGCCTGGTTCAGTACGTCCCGCGCCTCGGCGGCGAACTCGATCGCGCCCGCCGGTGTCTCCACCCGCGTCATCCGGGCGAAGGCGGCTCTCAAGTGGTCCCGCTGGAACCAGACCAGGGCGACGGTCACCACGGGCCAGACAAGGGCTTGGACGTACTTGAGAACAAGCTCGGCGATCTGCACCCACCCATGGTGACCTCTGCGAACGGCCGCGGACGTCACAACCGGGATCTGTGACTGAGGCGCAACATGAGCGGATGAGCGGACGGTCGCGCGACCAGGACGGCTCAGAAAAGCGCCGTCCCCCTCTCGAAGTCCAGCAGGCGCTGCTTGCGGTCCAGTCCGCCGCCGTACCCGGTGAGGCTGCCGTTCGCCCCGATGACGCGATGGCAGGGCACGATGATGCCGATGGGGTTCTTGCCGTTGGCCATGCCGACGGCCCGGGAGGCGGCGGGATTGCCGAGGGCGTCGGCGAGTTCACCGTACGAACGGGTCTCGCCGTAGGGGATGCGGGACAGCTGTTCCCAGACCGTGCGCTGGAACGGGGTTCCGTTCAGGCGCAGTTCGAGGGTGAACTCCTTCAGCTCGCCCTCGAAGTAGGCGGCCAGCTGTTCCTCCGCCTCGCCGAAGGCGTAGAGCGTGGCATCAGGTTCGCCGAAGCTCTCCTCCGTCGGGCGGTGGCGCTGGTCGGTCATGTAGAGGCCGCACAGGGCGCCGTCGTCGGCGACGAGGGTGAGGGGGCCGTAGGGACTGTCGATGACGGTGTGCTGTTTCACGGGTGTTCGCCGGCTTTCCTTGCGTGGTGTGAGGTGCGAGGCCGATCCGCATTCGCATTCGCATTCGCATTCGCCGAGGCGACGTGGCGGATCGTGGATCGCCTTACACCGGGAGGAAGTTGATCGGGTGGCTGTCCGTCGCCCACAGGTACTGGACGGCGTACGCCCGCCACGGCCGCCAGGCCGACGCGCGTGCCGTGAGCGCGGCCGGGGTGGAGGGCAGGCCCAACTCCTGGGCGGCGCGCCGGATTCCGAGGTCGGTGGGGAGGAAGGCGTCGGGGTCGCCGAGGGCCCGCATGGCGATGACGTCGACGGTCCAGGGTCCGAAGCCGGGCAGTGCGAGGAGGCGGGCGCGGGCTTCCGCCCAGTCGCTCTCGACGCCCAAGTGGAGTGTGCCGTCGGCTAGTTGCCGTACGAGTGTGGTGAAGGTGGCCCGGCGGGTGCGCGGCATCGCCAGCGACTCGGGGTCGAGGGCGGCGAGCGCCTCGGGGGTCGGGAAGAGGTGGGTGAGGCCGCCCTCGGGGTCGTCCACGGGGGTGCCGTACGCGGTGACCAGGCGGGCGGCGTGGGTGCGGGCGGCGGCCGTGGAGACCTGCTGGCCGAGCACCGCACGGATCGCGAACTCGGCCTCGTCGACCGTGCGCGGCACGCGACGGCCCGGGGCCTTGTCGATCAGCGGCGCGAGGAGCGGGTCCGCGCGCAGCTCGTCGTCGACCGCGACGGGGTCGGCGTCGAGGTCCAGCATGCGCCGGCAGCGGCTGATCGCCACCGTGAGGTCGCGCAGGTTGCTGAGGGTGAGACGGCAGGCGACGTGGTCGGGCTTCGGGGTCAGCGCGACGATCCCGTGCCCGTACGGCAGCCGGAGCGTGCGCCGGTACGCACCGTCCCGCCACTCCTCCACGCCGGGTACGGCGGTCGCCGCGAGGTGGCCGAAGAGGTTGTCGGGGTTGAGTGGGGCGCGGAAGGGGAGCCGCAGGGACAGAGTGCTGAGGGTGCTGCTCGACGGGTTCCGGGTCTGACCGCCTCCGTCGGGTCCGGTGCCCCTCCCCCGCGCGCGGGCGCGCAGCTCGCTCGGGCTGAGGGCGAAGACCTCGCGCAGGGTGTCGTTGAAGGTGCGGATCGAGGAGAAGCCGGCCGCGAAGGCGATCTCCGCCATGGGCAGCGGTGTGGTCTCGACCAGGATCCGGGCGGTCTGGGCGCGCTGGGCGCGGGCGAGCGCGAGGGGGCCGGCGCCCAGCTCGGCGAGGAGCTGGCGTTCGACCTGCCGGGTGCTGTAGCCGAGGCGGCCCGCGAGCCCGGGCACGCCGTCGCGGTCCACCACTCCGTCGGCGATCAGCCGCATCGCGCGGGCGACCAGGTCGGCGCGCTGGTTCCACTCCGGGGAGCCGGGGCTGGTGTCGGGCCGACAGCGCTTGCAGGCCCGGAACCCGGCCTGCTGGCACGCCGCCGCGCTCGGCTGGAACGTCATGTTCTCGGCCTTGGGCGGCACGACGGGGCAGCTGGGCCGGCAGTAGATCCGGGTGGTCAGGACGGCCGTGTAGAACCACCCGTCGAACCGCGCGTCCTTGGACCGGACGGCCCGCAGACAGCGCTCCCGGTCGAGGTACATCCCTTTCTGCATGGCTCCAGCATCGGCCAGTGGCGGCCGCGGCGCTGGCGAAAATCCGACACGTAGGTCGCAGGGCTGCGCTCGGACGCCTCGCTGCCAGCGGGGCCCGGTCAGGGGGGTTCCCGTCGTTCAGGGTTGTGAGCTGCTGCGATGTAACCGTGCACAAGTGCGTTCTGGTGTGGGGGAGCGAGTGCCCGGGCCCGGTGCGTGTCTCTCCTGGCCTGTGGAACGGGGGTTTGTCTGTCGAATGGGTGACCTTTGCGGGTGGTGGTCGTTGGGTGGGGTGGCGGGTTGTTTGGGGGCGGGTGGGGAGGGTGGTTGCCGGTGGGCGGGCTGCGGGAGCTGGCGGCGCCGTTCGTGGTGCCCGGCCCTTCCGGTGTTGCGGTCCGTGACCGGCTCAAGCACCTGAGCGCGGGGGACGAGGAGGTGCTGCGGCTGGTCGGCGACCATCTCGGTGGGCTTGCCTCCCGCGATCTGAAGGCCCGGTGTGCGGCCGGGCCGGACCACGACAGCGATGCGTGGGCGGAGCGCAAGCGTGTGCTTACCGGGGAGTCGTCGTCGCGGTGGGCGGGTTCGATCACGAAGGCCACGCACGATCAGTGGGCTCTGGCCCGGCGTGCCCAGCTCGCGCACATGCAGGGGCTGGAGGCGGGGGTGCGCACGATCGAGCACCGGCTGTCCCTGCCGCTCGGACAGAAGGGCGGCAAGCGGACGCCGGGCGGCTACCGTTCCCGGCGGGAGTGGTTCGCCAAGTCCCGCCGCCTGCACGCCCTCCAGGACCGGCTGCGGGCGGCGCGCGCCGACTGGCGGGCCGGTGTCGTGCACGTGGTGCGCGGCGGGAAACGGCTGCTGCACACCCGCCACCACCTCGATGCGGCAGACCTCACGGAGCCGCGGTGGCGAGAGCGGTGGGAGGCCGCGCGCCGGTTCCTGGCCGCGGACGGCGAGTCGGGGAAGCGGTACGGCAACGAGACCATCCGCGTCACCCCGGACGGTGAGGTGAGCCTGAAACTCCCCGCACCGCTCGCCCACCTGGCGAACGCCCCGCACGGCCGGTACGTGCTGGCCGCGCGGGTGGCGTTCGCGCACCGGGGCGAGCAGTGGCGCGACCGCGTGAGCGCGAACCGGGCCGTGGCCTACCGCATCCACGAGGACGTCGACCGCTCCCGCTGGTACCTCACCGCCTCCTGGACGATCCCGCCCGTTCAGACGGTTCCCCTCGGGGCCGCCCGTGCCAGGGGGCTGATCGGCGTGGACACCAACGCCGATCACCTCGCCGCCTGGCGCCTGGACACCCACGGCAACCCGGTCGGCCGGCCGCTCCGGTTCGGCTATGACCTGACGGGCACCGCCGCCCACCGCGACGCCCAGGTCCGCCACGCCCTGATCCGGCTGCTGCACTGGGCCAAACGCCACCATCTCGCGATCGCGGTCGAGGACCTGGACTTCACCGCGGACAAGACCCGCGAGAAGCACGGCAGGCGCAAGAAGTTCCGCCACCTCATCTCCGGCCTGCCCGTGGCAAGGCTGCGCGCCCGGCTGGTCAGCATGGCGGCCGAACTCGGCATCCCCCTGATCGCCGTCGACCCCGCCTACACCTCCCGGTGGGGCGCCCAGCACTGGCAGAAACCCCTCACCGGCAAGAACAGGAAACCCAGCCGTCACGATGCCGCGAGCATCGCGATCGGCAGGCGCGCCCTGGGATACCCGATCCGGCGACGGACGACACCGCCCCGTACCCACCAGAGCGATGGGTACGGGCATCGGACCGTCCAGGCCGGAGCAGGCACCCCGGGGCGTGAGGGGCCCCGCCCCCGCATTCCCGGACCACGCACACGATGCGTGCAGCCGGACGCGGCGAGAACGCGGGCGACCAGGACACCCAAAACCGTTCGGGATGTCCGCAGTGACCAGGTATGGGTCCAAGACTCACTCCTGCTCACTGAATAGGAACGGTTCCCGTCGTCACTCCCCCCGCCACACGTTGTCGAACGCCGCCTGCTCGATGCCACGACGCTGGCGCACGGCCTCCAGCTCCATCACCGCGTCGTGGACTGCGGCCACGACGGTCACCGCGGTCTCGCCGGGCAGCTCCGCGTCGAAGCCCTCGACCGGCTCGTCACGGATGCCGATGGCGGCCCCCAACCGGGCCAGGACGGGCTCGCCGGACGCCCAGCGCTCGGCCGCGCGCCGGCGGTCCGGCGAGTCGGCCAGGACCCGGTGGGAACTCCGCAACGGAAGCCAGCCGCGGCGCTGCCGGGTGACCTGGCCCTCCGCTTCCAGTACGGCGAGATAGGCGGCGGCCAGCCCACGCCCCCGTCGCCACAGCCAGTCCTCGACGGACTCGTACGGCGCCTGCCGCACGAGCGACGACGCGGCCGCGTCCAGCAGCCGGTCGCCGCTCGGCGCATGCAGCCGGGGCATGATGCGGTCGCCGTCCAGGTCGGCCGCCTCGGCGTCGATGAGATCGACCAGCTCGGCTCCCGCGAGCACGAGGGACAGTTCCCCCTGCTCGACGGGACGCTCGGGAGCAGCGTCCAGGGTGGCGATCACGAGGTCGCGCGGTGTGGTCATGTGGGGCTCCACGACAGGGCGGGCACCGACCGGCGATTTGCATCCATTTGCATGCGTTCGTACACATCACCACCATGGGCCGCTGAGGGCCCGAGCGGCGTCAGCGGCGCGACGCTCCGCCGAACAGCCGGCCGATCGCCCTGAAGGGCAGGGACACCACGTCGGCGACGGTGCTGCCGACGGTGTGGAACACATCGCCGATGGCACGGAACATGAGAGTTTCCTCCATCCGTTTCGTTTCGTCCGTTTCCTTGCGCCTTCTCTGCGCCGGACCCCACGAGTACCCGGGGAGACGACGGTCACGCGCCGACCGCGGCGGGCGGGAGCGGGACGTTTCGGGCGATGTTCGGCGGGGACTCGGTGACCGTCGAGGGGGAAGACGTAGAACCGGAGACGCGAACGGTCCGGTCCCATGTGCTCGATGCGAAGGAAGATGATCCGCCGTGACCGCGGAAGCCAAGAAGACGACCACTACCCCCCAGCCGCCCGAGACCGGCTGGGCGACGGCGCACCGTGTGCGCGGACAGGGCATACGCACCTGCGTGCGCGCCACGCTCGACGGCGACGCGGGACGCGAGCGCTGGGGAGAGCGGGGGACGACGATCGTACGAGGCGAGGACTGACCCACCGTCAGCCGGGCCGCCGGTCCGCGGAGGAGGTGGGCCGCTGTGCTGCCCCGGCGAGCAGACGGCACGGCACGGCTGTTCCGCGACTCGGCCGCCCTCGTCCGTGTCCTCGCCCGGCTCGACCCGGTAGAGGCGGGCCTGAGTCGTACGCGTCACCGCGCCCGTCAGACGACCGTCCGTGAAGAGGGCGCCGACGCCGTCCTCCACGGCCCAGCCGGCCGGAAGCGCACGGGTTGCCACGGCCGCCTGGTAGGACGAGCGGCGCCCCGGCTCGCTGTCGTAGTGGGGGCAGACCGAGCCGGCCAACAGCCCCAACCCGTCGGAGAGACGGGTCAGCGGCCCGAAGGAGTCGGTGTGCGAGCCCTCGGCCCAGCAGTTGACGCCGGCGCTGATGCCGCACAACAGGGTTCCACGGTCGAACGCCTCGTGCAGCAGTCGGTCCACACCGTGTGCGCGCCACACGGCCAGCAGGTTCACGGTGTTGCCGCCACCTACATAGATGACGTCCTGCGAGAGCAGGAACGTGCGCAGAGCGTCGTCATCGAGTTCCCGCCGGAACAGGTGCAGGATGCCGGGTTCGCAGGAACGGGGCCGGAACGCGGCGAGGAAGCGGTCGACGTAGGCGGGGGCGTCGCCGCTGGCTGTGGGAACGAAGCACACCTTGGGCCGAGGCGCACGCACCTGACCAAGTACCCAGTCGTCCAGCAGGCCGTCGTCGCCGGTGGAGAAGCCGCCTCCCAGCAAGGCGAGTCGATGTTCCAGAGCAACAGCCACGGGTACCTCCGCAGTTCACGGTTTCACCCTCCACCCCTGCCCTGACCGCGCGTGCTATGAACTGCCAATGACGCTGAACATCGCACGAGCCGACCGCGCACACCTGCTCGAGGCCGCGCGGCAGATGGAGGCCGACCGTCTGCTGGCGTTGCAGCCCGGCGTTGAGCGTTGGAGGTCAAAGTGACGGTACGACTGCTGATGACCCGGCCCACCGTCCGGCAACTGGCAGCAGAGGCCGATCTCCTGCGCAACTGACAGCGCGGACGCGACAGCGCGGGGACCGTACAGTCCAGGTCCGCACCGTTCAGTTGGTGCGCAGTGGCATGAAAAGGTAGCGGTAGCTCGGGTCGTGCTCGCCCTCCGGCTCCTGCAGGGCGGTGAAGACGGCAGGCTTGCTGACCGTGGTGTAACTGAACTCCACGAACGGGGCGTTGATCGCTGCGAGGCCCTCGAGGAGGAAGCCCGGGTTGGCGGCCAGGCAGATCTCCTCGCCGTCGAAGACCGCGGTGACAGCCTCCTTGCCGCGGGCCTCGACGGCGTTGCCCGCGTCGAGCACGATCCTGCCCTCGGAGAGCGTCATCCGCATCGGTGCCTGTCGCTCCACCACGAGCGACACACGCTTGGCAGCCTCCAGCAGCGGCGCGCGTTCGATGACGGCGCTTCCTGTGTACTCACTCGGGAAGATCGTGTGGTACTTGACGAACGAGCCGTCGATGAGCCGGGTGGTGGCCTGGCGCGGTCCGGCCTCGAAGCCGATGATCCCAGCGCTCGACTCGTTCTCGGTGGCGGTGAGGGCGATGGTGACCTGATCGCCCTTGGTGAGCGAACGGGCGATATCGTGCAGGGCCTTGGCCGGCACCAGCACGTGTGTGTTGAGCTCGGTGTCCGGGTCGGCGGAACGCCAGGGGATGTCCCGCACCGCCAGGCGGTAGCGGTCGGTGGACACCATGCGCAGCGTGGAGTTGGTGATCTCGAGCCGGATACCCGTCAGGATCGGCAGGGTCTCGTCGCGGCCTGCGGCAACCGCCACCTGGCCGACGGCCTCAGCGAACAGCGCGCCATCGACGGAGCCTTGCGTCTTCGGCATCTCCGGCAGTTTCGGGTAGTCGTCCAACGGCAGGGCCGGCAGGCCGAACTGGGAGGCGCCACACAGCAGGACCGCCTCCGCGTCGTCGGCCGAAATCTCGACCGGCAGGTTGGGAAGCGACTTGGACACCTCGGACAGGAGCCGTCCGGAGACGACGACGGAACCCGGTTCCAGCACCTCCGCCTCCACCTCGAACTTGGCGGAGGTCTCGTAGTCGAATCCCGAAGCGGTGAGGACGTTGTTCGTGGCTGTCAGGAGCAGACCGGAGAGGGCGGGCATGGTCGGCCGCGAGGGTACGACATGAGCGGCCCAGGCCACCGCTTCGGCCAGGGCGCTGCGATCGAGGCGAATCTTCAACAGACAGCTGCTTTCTCAATCTTGACACAATGGGAGCATTTCAGATACAAGGACACAAAGGCAGGAAGGGTCAGAGGTGGCGAAGCGCTCCGCCGTCGACGGGAACCATCAATCCGGTGAGATACGAAGCCGCCGGAGAGAGAAGGAAAGCCGCCACCTTGCCGAATTCCTCCGGACGGCCATAACGGCGCAATGGGATGGCTCCGCAGTTCCGGGTTCGCGCGGCATCCGCGTTCCCGGTCAGGGAATCGAGTTCGGCAACTCGCTCCGTATCGATCTGCGAAGGCAGGAGGCCGAAGACCCGGATTCCCCGGGGCCCCAGTTCGTCCGCGAGCGCCTTCGCGGTCATGGCGAGGCCGGGGCGCAGTCCATTGGACAGTGCGAGCCCGGCGACCGGCTGACGTACGGTGCCCGACAGAACGAGACCCAGGGCGTCACCCTCCCCCATGGCGCTCGCCGCCACGAAGACCAAGATCCATGCCGACATCCTCTCAGTCCGCCAAGCGATCTGCAGCCTCAAAAAGGTTATTTTTCAAGTCACTTGACCTAGGAGTCCCGGTAGAGAAGCCGCATTTTGTGCACGAGGTAGCCGCCGTGCGAACGGTTTCGCGCTCCGATGCGTTTCATGATCTCGGCTAGGTGCCGCTGATAGGTGCGCAGGGAGATACCGAGACGCTTCGAAATAACCTTGTCTTCATGGCCTTCGACGAGCAGTCGCAGCAGCGCCAGTTTGAGGTCGTCCGAGACCGTCGCCACATGGTCTCGGCTGTACGACACCGGGAACGGAATGGCCTGCGACCACGCGCGCTCGAACGCGGCCACGAGAAAGTCGATGACGCTCGGGTCGCGCACCAGCACGGCACCGGTCTGCTGGCCTCGGGCGGGCAAGGCGCGCACGGCGAGCGGATCTACGACTGGGCCCGCGTGGCGATCCGCCCCTGCTGGGAAGACGGGTTCGGGCACTGGGTCCTGGCCCGCCGCAGCATCAGCGACCCCACCGAGATCGCCTACTACGTCTGCTACGGACCGGCCACCTCCCGGCTGAAAGACCTGGCCAAGGTCGCCGCCGCGAGGTGGGCGGTGGAGGAGTGCTTCCAGACCGCGAAGGGCGAGTGCGGCCTGGACCACTACCAGGTCCGGCTCTACCGCGCCTGGTACCGGCACATCACGTTGGCCATGGCCGCCCTCGCCTACCTCACCGCCACCCGGTCGGAGGTAGGCAGCCAGCGTTAGGAACACGGTAAAGGCCGGCGCCCCTGCTTGGGATGCCGGCCTTTAATGAACTCGTCCGACAGGGGAGTCAGGCCCAATGGGTCAATCTCACCGTGGTTTCCGTTAGCCGAGTTGCCGGACGAACGCCTCGTACGCCCGGTCATCGAAGAGCACGAACCTCACCTCTTCAACGGCGGTCGGCGTGTTCCGCACCGTCTCGACGGCGATGCGAGCCGCGTCGTCCATCGGCCACCGGAACACGCCGGTGGAGATCGCCGGGAACGCGACTGTGCGGGCGCCCAGTTCGTCGGCCACGCGGAGCGACTCGCGGTAGCAGGAGGCCAGTTGCTCCGAGCGGTCCTCGGTGGACGACCAGACCGGGCCGACCGTGTGGATGACCCAGGTCGCGTCCAGGTCGCCGGCCGTTGTGGCGACTGCCTGGCCGGTGGGGAGGCCCTTGCCGTAGTGGGAGGCGCGGAGGGCTCGGCAGGCTTCGAGGATGGCCGGGCCGCCTCCGCGATGGATGGCGCCGTCGACGCCTCCACCGCCGTAGAGGGAGGAGTTGGCCGCGTTGACGATCGCATCGGCGCTCTGCTGGGTGATGTCGCCCTGGACCAGCCTGATGGTGGTCATCTCTGCCTCGTCTGTCTCAGTCTTCGCCATACCGCCTTCGCCGCGTTGTGGCCCGACATGCCGTGCACGCCGGGGCCCGGTGGGGTGGCTGCCGAGCAGATGAAGACGGCGGGGTGCGGGGTGGTGTACGGGGACAGGGACAGTTTGGGGCGCAGCAGGGTCTGGAGGCCGGAGACCGCGCCGGTGCCGATGTCGCCGCCGACGTAGTTGGCGTTGTGGGCGGCGAGCTGGGGCGGGCCCGCGGTGGCGCGGGCGAGGACGCGGTCGCGGAAGCCGGGGGCGAAGCGCTCCAGTTGGCGCTCGATGGCGTCCGTGAGGTCGCCGGTCCAGCCGCTCGGCACATGGGCGTACGCCCAGAAGACCTGTTTGCCCTCGGGCGCCCGGGTGGGGTCGGCGATGCTGGGCTGCACGGTGATGAGGAACGGCGGCTCGGGCACCCGGCCCTCGCGGGACACAGCGTGCAGGGCGGCGCCGATCTCCTTGCTGTCCGCGCCGATCTGTACGGTGCCGGCGGTGCGCGCCTCCGGCGCCGTCCAGGGCACCGGGCCGTCGAGGGCGTAGTCGATCTTGAAGACGCCGGGGCCGTAGCGGTAGTCGGCGTAGTAGTTGCCGAGGTCGGCGATGCGGGCGAGGGCGGTGGGCGAGGTGTCGAAGACGTACGCGCGCGCGGGCGGCAGGTCGTCCAGGCGTTTGACCTGGTAGTCGGTGTGGATCGTGCCGCCGAGGTCCTCGAGGTAGGCGGCGAGGGCGTCGGAGATCGACTGGGAGCCGCCTCGGGCCACCGGCCAGCCGCGCGCGTGCGCCGCCAGGGCGAAGACCAAGCCGATCGCGCCGGTGGCGATGCCGTTGAGTGGGGCCATGACATGGGCGACGAGGCCGGCGAACAGCGTACGGGCCCGCTCGTCGTGGAAGCGGCGCATCAGCCAGGTGGAAGGCGGGAGGCCGGTCAGGCCGAAGCGGGCGAGGGTGACCGGGTCCCGCGGGAGGGCGCTGAGCGGCAGGGACATGAAGTCGCGGGCCAGGGTGTCCCACCGGGCGAGGAACGGCGCGACGAGCCTGCGGTACGCCCCCGCGTCACGTGGCCCGAAGGAGGCGGCCGTCTCCGCGACGGACCGGGCCAGCACGGCGGCTGTGCCGTCCGGGAAGGGGTGCGCCATGGGCAGGTCGGCGTGCAACCACCGCAGTCCGTACCGTTCGAGGGGCATGGCCCGGAACGCCGGCGAGTTGATGCCGAGGGGGTGGGCCGCCGAGCACGGGTCGTGCCGGAAGCCGGGCAGCGTGAGCTCCTCGGTGCGGGCTCCGCCGCCGATCGTGTCGCGGGCCTCGAAGAGGGCGACGGAGAAGCCGCGGCGGGCCAGCTCCACGGCAGCGGTGAGTCCGTTCGGCCCCGCTCCCACCACGACGGCATCCAGCATCGACGGCACCTTCGGACTCCTTTGTCAGCCGGTGGCCACTCGGGGGCAGCATATGCCGGGGTGCTGACGGCCGACCCGGCGTGGAGCGGATCGGCCGCGTGCTCAGTCCCCCTTGTTCAGCAGCTCCACCACCCGGCGGGCCGTCGCCTCGTCCCGAGCGGCCGTGAACGGAAGGGCGTTGCCGCCCGTGATACGGAACGGCTCGCCGGTGAGCGTGCGGTGGGCGCCGCCCGCCTCCTCCACCAGGAGCAGGCCGGCCGCATGGTCCCAGGCGGCTTCCCAGGAGAAGGCGGTCGCGTCCAACTCACCCCGGGCGATGGCGAGATACTCCAGCCCCGCGGATCCGCAGAAGCGCGGGGCGGCGCCGTCGGTGCGCAGGCCGAGCAGTGCGTGCTTCTGCTCGTCCGTCGTGTAGTCCGGGTGGGACGTGGCGATCCGCAGGTCCTCGCCGGGGGCGGGCGAACCCGCTACGAGGCGTTCGCCGTTGAGATACGCGCCCTGGCCCCGTACGGCGGTGGCGAGTTGGTCGCGCACCGGCGCGTACGTCCAGGAGGCGAGCGGGACGCCCCGGTGGGCGAGCGTGACCAGCGTGCAGAAGCCGGGGTTGCCGTGCACGAACTGCCGTGTGCCGTCGACCGGATCGACGATCCACACGGGCGCGTCGCCGTGAATCGCGTCGTACGTCGCGGGGTTGGCGTGCACCCCCTCCTCGCCGACCACGACGGAGCCGGGCAGCAGTTCGCCCAGCTTCTTCGTCAGGTACTGCTCCGCCAGGCGGTCGGCGTCCGTCACCAGGTCGTGCGGGCCGCTCTTCCGGTCCACCTCGTGCTCGGCGAGGCGGCGGAAGCGGGGCAGGATCTCGGCGGCGGCGGCTTCGCGCATCGCCGCTTCGACGTCGGCCGAGTGCTGGGTGAGAAACTCCTCGATGGTTTCCGTTTCTTCGATCATGTCTCCATGAGAGCACGCGCCACTGACAATCCCCACCCGGCCCATGTACACCGCGTGGAATCGGGGTGAACAGCGGGTATCGGAGGCCGCCGGTACGGCCGGTCAGCGCCCCACCGCATACCCCTGCATCCCCCGAGGGTTCGCCGCCGCCGACAGGATGCCGGTCTCGGGGTCCCGGGCCACCGCGCACATGCGGCCCTCGGACCAGCCGAAGCCGACCGTGACGTCATGGCCGCGGTGACGGAGCTCCTCGACGACCTCGGGGTCCATGCGGGACTCGACGGTGACGCTGCCCGGGTGCCGGCCGCGGGGGTAGAAGGAGCTGGGAAAGCTGTCGTTGTGCCAGTTCGGGGCGTCGATGGCGCCCTGGAGGTCGAGGCCGCCGCGGACCGGCTCACGCAGGGCGACGGCGAGGAAGAAGTGCACCTGCCACTGGTCCTGCTGGTCGCCGCCGGGCGTACCGAACGCCATCACCGGGATCCCGTCACGCAGGGCGATCGACGGGGTGAGGGTGGTGCGGGGGCGGCGTCCGGGGGTGAGGGAGTTGGGCAGGCCCTCCTCCAGCCAGGCCATCTGGAGCCGGGTGCCGAGCGGGAAGCCCAGCTCGGGCACGACCGGGTTGGACTGGAGCCAGCCGCCGCTGGGCGTGGCCGCGATCATGTTGCCCCAGCGGTCGACGACGTCCAGGTGGCAGGTGTCGCCCCGGGTGGCGCCGTCGGCGCCGACCTCGGCCTCCCCGGACAGCCCGGCTCGCTCCCCAGGCACCCCGGCCCGCCCGCCGGACACCTCGGCCCGCTCCCCGGACAGCCTCGCCACCGTCGGCTCGCCGACGCCCATGGGGTTGAAGCCGTCGGAGGCCGCCGGGTTGCAGCCGGAGTCCTCGCCGGGCAGCACGCGCGCGTGGGCGGGCAGCCGCGGGACGCGCCCACCGGGGCTGCCGGGGCGCAGCTCGTAGGAGGCCTTGGTGCCGATGAGGGCCCGCCGTGCCGCGTTGTACGGCTCGGCGAGCAGGTCGGCGAGGGGGACGTCGGCCGCGTCCCCGTACCAGGCCTCGCGGTCGGCCATGGCGAGCTTGCAGCCCTCGACGAGCAGGTGGACGTACTCGGCGGAGCCGTGGGCGGGCAGCTCGGGCGGCAGCAGGGCGAGCTGCTGGAGGAAGGCGGGGCCCTGGCTCCAGGGGCCGGCCTTACACACGGTCCAGCCGTTCCAGTCGTACGTCGCCGGAGTCTCGTACGACGCGGACCAGCCGGCCAGGTCCGCCTCGCTCAGCGTGCCGGTGTGCCGCTCGCCGCTGGTGTCCATGGTGGGGCGCCGGGACTGCCGGACCAGGGCCTCGGCGATGAAGCCGGAGCGCCACACCTCCCGCGCGGCTTCGATCTGCGCCTCCCGGTCGCCCGCGTCCTCGGTCTCGGCGAGGAGCCGCTTCCAGGTGGCGGCGAGGGCGGGGTTGCGGAGGAGCCGGCCGGGCCGGGGCGGCTCGCCGTCCGGCAGGTACACCTCCGCCGACGAGGTCCACTCGGTCTCGAACAGCTCCCGTACGCTCTCGACGGTCAGCCCGACGTTCTCCACGGGCGCGTGCCCGTGCTCGGCGTACCCGATGGCGTACTTCAGGACGTCGGCGAGGGGCTTCGTTCCGTGGTCGCGCAGGAGCAGCATCCAGGCGTCGAAGGCGCCAGGCACGGCGGCGGCGAGGGGGCCGGTGCCGGGGACGAGGTCCAGGCCGAGGCCGCGGTAGTGAGCGACGGTGGCCCCGGCCGGCGCCACGCCCTGGCCGCACAGCACGCGTACGTCGCCGCCCGCGGGGGCGAGCAGGATCGGGACCTCACCGGCGGGGCCGTTGAGGTGCGGTTCGACGACGTGCAGGACGAACGCGCCCGCGACGGCGGCGTCATAGGCGTTGCCGCCGTCCTCCAGCACGGCCATCGCGGACTGCGAGGCCAGCCAGTGCGTCGAGGACACCATGCCGAACGTGCCCTGGAGGGTGGGCCGGGTCGTGAACACGCGGGCTCCTCACTGCGCGGCAGCTGATCTTGTGATCGTACGCACGCCGCTTCGGGTTCCGGTACCCCTTGTCACCCCGCCGGTACCCGTCGTCAGCCCCGGCGGAGCTCGCGGACGGCCCCGGTTCCGTCCGAAGCGCACGTTTTTCAACAACACTCCACCATCACGGCACAGTTACCCGACGATTTGGCACTTCCGTCCCACAGCAAGTCATGTGAGACTGGCGTCCCGTCCGTCGCGCGCGCCCCCCGTGCGCCCACCCCCCACGAGAAGTGCGCCGTGCGTGATTTCCCTCTGCCGCTCGCTCTCACCGCGCGTCTGTCGCCGGTCGTCGTGCTCGCCGCGGCCGGCTGGGCGCTGACGTCCGGGCCGTCCGCGGCGCCCGCCGCCGAGCACGAGCCGGACCAGGCGACGGCCTCCCAGCCCGCCTCCGGCGCGTCGGCGTCGGCGCCGGCCGCGAAGAAGACGTACGCGTCGGCCCCCTCCCCGTGCGCCAGTGTGCCCGCGGCCATGCTCAAGTCGCTCGTGCCGGGCGCCAAGACGGCCGGCAGGGAGATCCCGTCGACGGACTCCAAGCGGCGCCGCACCTGCTCCTGGAACGCGCTCGACGGCTACGACTACCGCTGGCTGGACGTCTCCTTCGAGATCTCGGTCTCGGACCAGGCGGCGCGGACGGAGTACCACAAGCGCGTCAAGGAGAAGAGCGGCGGCGGGGACGTGCCGGATGTCGGTGACGCCGGGTACTCGGTGGTGAACCTGACCACCGAGGACAAGCAGGAGACGCGCGAGGGCACCGTGATGATCCAGGACGCCAACGCCCTGGTGATCGTCACCTACAACGGCAGCGACTTCGAGACGAAGAAGGCGCCCGCCACGGACGAGATCAACAAGGGCGCCATCAAGGCCGCCAAGCAGGCCGCGGCCGCGCTGGAGAGCGGTCGGCACAAGGACTGACCGCCTCCTCCGTCCGGTACTTCAGGCCGCGGCCCCGGTGTCCCAGCCGACGGACCCCACGATGCTCGGCGGCGCCGCCTGAGGTGCCACGGCCTCGCGCGCGGGCACGTCGTAACGCACCGCGCAGGCGCTCACCCGGCCGCCCATGACCAGCGGGCCGAACACTCCGCGCGTGGTGATGCGGGAGTACGTACCGCTGTCGCAGTCGAGGACGTCCGCCTGGATCCCGGTGCTGTGGACGGCCTCCTGCACGATCCAGGTGCCGGCCTTCCGCGCGCGGGCGATGGTCTCCTCCCACTCGGCCGGGGAGGTCCGCCAGCCGAGGTGGACGTCGAAGTTCTGGTCGCCGTCGGAGCGCTTGACGACGAAGTCCTCCCGCCGCTTCAGCAGCAGGTCGGTGAGGGCGAGCGTCTCGCCCTCGTAGGTGACGGTGTCCTCGCGGATGCTGCGCGACCAGGGGATGTGGGTGCGGACCAGCTCGCGGTCCTCGTCGGTCATCCACTCCTGACCGGTCGACAGCAGCGCGAAGAGCTGCTTGTTGGCGGCCTGGTAGGAGCTCTGCGGCGACAGGACGACGGCGCCGCTGCGCTTGATGGCGAGCAGCGGGCGGGGGTCCTTGCCCGCGTCGATCCACTCCTGCGGGACCACGCGCTCCAGGACGAGGGGGAACTCGCCGCGCCGACTGTCGGCGGAGCCGAGGAACTCGTCCGTCTCGAAGTATTCCGCCTCGATCCCGCCCTTGCGCATGGATTCGAGTTCGACCTCGTAGTACCGGCGGCTCGCGATGCCGATGTCCCCGAGGTTGCCGACGAGTGCCACGCGCGCGTCCAGGCCGAGGTCGTCGAGCACGCCGCGCAGGAAGTCGTTGCGCATCTTCAGCGGGTCGGCGAGGACCAGCCGGCCGAGCGTGTCCTCGGGGAGCAGTTGCCGCCACAGGTCGTTGACGAGATGACCGAAGGTCTGCGCGCCGGTGGCCGAGCAGAAGTTGAACTCCAGGAACTTCCAGCCGGAGTCGGTGAGCACCACGTCCGGGCGTCCGATGCCCGTGGCGTATCTGCTCTCGAACTCCTCGTCGCCGTAGAAGTCCGTCAGGCGTTCGTCGAGGCCGAGGGCGCGGTGCCGGGTCAGGCATTCGGCGCCGAGGCTGCGTACGGCGCGGCGCAGCAGGTCGGCGAGGGCTTCGGTGGCGTCGGTGAGTTGGGTGCCGAGCGTGGCCGGGAGGACGATGGGGCCCGCGGGGGCGGTCCGCCCGAAGAAGAAGTCGCGGAAACCGCGGAACTGGTGGTCGAGGGCGTTGAGCACGAGGCGGGGGTCGGTCGCGGAGAGGGCGGGCGCGGCCGTCGGCTGGTGGTCCATGCGTCACTCCTGGGGAAGGGCCTGTACGGAGGGCGGGGCAGCGGTGTGCTGCCGGGTGCGCGGGGTGCGCGTGCACAGCAGGGCGACGTATCCGAGGGCGGCCAGCACGCCGAGGACGGCGCAGCCCGTCCACAGGGCGTGGGTGCCGTAGCTGTCGATGATCAGGCCGCTGGTCAGGGGGGCGACGAAGCCGCCGAGGGACCAGGACAGCACCATCACGCCCTCGTAGCGGCCGCGGGCGTGCGCGGGGGCCATCGCGGGGACCTGGGCCTCGCTGGTCGGTACGTAGACGATCTCGCCCAGGGTGTAGACGACGGCGGCGAGGCAGTACATGAGGACGGTGTCGGCGCGGGAGTTGAGGGCCGAGCTGAGTCCGACCAGCAGTGCTCCGGCGGCGAGGACCCAGCCGGCCGCGCGGTGCTGGGTGAAGCGGGTGACGGGGAGCTGGAGGGCGATGATCATGACGCCGTTGACGGCGGCGACGATGCCGTACTGGCCGGTGGTCAGGCCCGATTCGGCGGTGGACAGCGGCAGCGCCATGTGCCGCTGGGTGAAGATCAGCACGACCAGCAGGTTCAGCCCCACCAGGCACATGAACCGCCGGTCGCGCAGCACCTCCACCAGCGACACGCGCGGCGTCTCGGCGTGTCCCGCCGGGCTGGCGGTCGGCCGGGTCTCGGGGATCTTGAGGAAGCAGAGCACCGCGCAGAGCAGGGTGGTCGCCGCGTCCACCACGAACAGCATCACGTAGCCGGCGGAGGCGAGCACGCCCGCCGAGAGGGCGGAGACCGAGAAACCCAGGTTGAGCGCCCAGTAGTTGAGCGAGTAGGCGCGCGGCCGGGACGGGGCGGGGACGATGTCGGCGAGCATCGCCCCCACCGCGGGCTGCGACATCTTCAGCGCGATGCCCAGCGCGACGACGCACACCGCGATCAGCGCGGGCCGGTTGGCAAAGCCCAGCCCCAAGGTGAAGGCGGCGGCGCCGAGTTGGCCGGTCAGGAGCGTCGGGCGGCGCCCCCAGTGGTCGCTGAGCGAGCCGCCGAGCAGTGAGCCGGCGATGCCGCCGAGCCCGTACAGGGACACCATCAGGCCCGCGTAGGTGGCGGAGTAGCCGCGCTCCACGGTGAGGTAGAGCGAGAGGAACGGCATCACGAAGAGACCGAACCGGTTCACCAGCGTGGACGCCCACAACCACCAGAAGGCTCTGGGCAGTTGGGCACGCTCCTGCTTCGTCATGCGATCCATTCTGTGGGGTCAGGCCGCCGCCGGCACCGCGTGCGCCGCCCGCATGCGCGGCACCGGTGAGAAGACGACCCACAGCCACGCCGTGTTGAAGCCGATACCGAGCGCGATCAGGGTCCAGTGGAATCCGATCGTCTCGATGAGGCCGCCGCCGAGGAGCGCGCCGAGCGGCATCGGCCCCCAGGTGAGGAAGCGGTAGCTGGCGTTGGCGCGGCCCAGCAGCCGGGCCGGCGTGATGGTCTGCCGCAGGCTGAGGACGTGCACGTTCCACACGGACAGCCCCACGCCGCCGATGAAGAACGACACCAGCAGCACGACCAGGGAGAAGGTGCCCGGCTTCGACGCCAGGGGCATCAGCAGCGGGGCCGCGCAGATGGACATCAGCGAGCCGGTGACGAGCCGCCCGACCGCAATCGTGCGGGCGAGCCTCTCGGCGACGGTGGCCCCGATCAGCGCGCCGACGGCCCCGAAGCCGAGCGTGACGCCGATCAGCCCCGGGGACATGTGCAGCACGCGCGCGGCGTAGACGACGAACACCGTCTGCTGGGCGTTCCAGAAGAGGTTGTACGTCCCCGCCCCGAAGGCGAACGTGCGCAGGTACGGGCTGCGGAGCGTGAACCCGAGACCCTCGCGCATCTCCTTGAGGACGCTGCGGCTCTTCTCGCGCGGGGGCGGCCGCTCCTCGCGCCGCCGGATCGCGCAGAGCGTGACGACCGACACCGCGAGCGAGAAGCTGTTGGCGAGCAGCGCGAACGGCGCGGTCAGCAGCTGCACCAGGACGCCGCCGATGCCCGGGCCCGCGGCCTGCGCGAAGGAGGCGCTGCTCTCCAGCTTGCTGTTGCCGTTGGTCAGATGGTGGCGTTCGACCAGCGTCGGCAGATACGACTGGTAGCAGACGTCGAACAGCACCGTGCACACGCCGATGGCGAGGGCCGCCGTGTAGATCCACCACATGTGCAGCGCCCCGGCCTGGGCCAGCGCCGGGATGGTGCACAGGAGCAGCCCGCGGCCGATGTTTGCGGCGATCATGATGGGGCGCCGGCGGCAGCGGTCCACCCACACACCGGCGTAGAGCGCGAAGCCGATGAACGGGACGTACACCAGCGCGTTGAGGATGCCGACGGCGCCCGCGGAGGCGTCGAGGGCCAGCACGGCCGTCAGCGGCAGCGCGAGCTGGGTCACCTGCGTGCCCACCTGGGAGATGGACTCCCCCACCCACAGCAGCAGGAAGTCGCGGTGCCGCCACAGCGAGGAGACGCCGCCCGGCGTTGCCGTCTCCTTGTCGGTCGTACGTTCCTGATCCTCGCCCTGCTCAATCATGGGCGGCCTGCGAGGTGCTGAAGGGCGCGCAGACGGCGTGCTTGCCGAGGTGGACCTTGCGGCTGGTGTTGACGAAGGTGGCGTGGCCGCCCAGCAGGCTCCAGCCGTCCGGCTCGCGGTTGAAGATCGGGGTCAGCCGGACCCGGGCGCGCGGCATGGTGCACAGCACGTTGTCGCGCGGGTGGAGGAAGTTGATGTCGTAGCGGTCGCTGTCGATCAGCTCGGTGAGCATGTAACGGGTGTTGCGCACGTCGTCGCGGCCGGGGACGGAGCCGATGGCGGCCGCGTCCACGCTCTTGCGCCAGCGCGACTGGTCGCCGAAGAAGACACCCCGGCTGCCCCACGTGTACTCGGTGGCCTCCGGCGAGTCGAGCACCTTGAGGGCCAGCCCCTTGCCGCGGCTCTTCAGGCCCTCCATGAAGTCGGGGTCGGGGATCGGGTCGAGCAACTGGGTGTCGGGCATGCCCTCCCTGAGGATGTCGAGCGTGTCCCGCCCGATACGCCGGACCAGTTCGCCCTCCACCTCGGGGTCCCAGGCGAGGGAGATCAGCCCCTTGGTGCCGTAGCCGTGGAAGAGCGGGTTCACCAGCCGGTCGGCGCCCGCGATGATGCTTTTGCGGACGTCGGACTCGTACTGGCGGAACTCCTTGACGTAGCAGAACCGCCAGCCCACCCGGCGGCCGTCGTCCTTGAACTTCGAGAGGAACTCGACCTCGACGTCCCGGCCGAACTGCGTCTTCATACGCTGGGCGACGATGGCGAGTTCCGAGCGGTACATGTGGTATTGGTCGTCCAGCCAGATCCGCTCGAACTCGTAGCCCTCGAAGGCCTTGAACATCGGGTCGGCCGGCACCCCGTAGGCGAACTCGAAGGCGTGGGCCTTGCCGACGTTGCCGAAGACCTCCTCGATCTCGGTCAGCACGGGCTTGCCGTCGCGCACGACGACGTCCAGCCGGAACATCTGGATCATGCGGTCCAGGTCCAGTCCCCTCAGGCCCGGCAGGATCCCGATGTCGAGGTGCTCGCGGACGCGTTCGTGGCCCTCGGCGTAGAGCACCTGCGCCGCGTCGACGAGCTGGAACACCGCGCCGCCGAGCTCGTGGATGCGGCGGGTGAGGTCCTCGCCCAGCTCGAAGGCCTTCTCCGCGACCAGCCAGGGCACGGTGCCGTGGTCGGATCCGTAGAACTCCACGCCCTGCGCGACGAGTTCCTGGTGCGCGAACCGCGCCGCGGTCACGTCGCCCGCGTCGCCGTCCGCCAGGGTGTACCCGACGTCCGGGAGGTCCCGCAGCACCTTGTCACCAGCTCTGTCCTTGCCAGCCATGCCAACTCCCGGGAAATCAGGCCGCGAAGCGGTCGGTGGTCTCGATGGTGTGGTGCAGGATCCCCGGCTCGTCGTACGCGTGACCCGCGTCGTCCACGAGGATCAACTCGCTGCCGGGCAGCGCGCGGTGCAGGTCCCAGGCCGTCTTCGCCGGGCAGATGGCGTCGTAGCGGCCCTGGATCAGGACGCAGGGGATGTCGGCCAGCTTGCCCGCGTCGCGGATCAGCTGGCCCTCCTCCAGGAAGGCGCCGCTCGCGAAGTAGTGGTTCTCGATACGGGCGATGGCCGCGGCGAACTCCGGCTCCGTGAAGCTCTCCACGACCTCCGGGCTGGGCAGCAGCGTGAGGAGGACCCCCTCCCAGGCGCCCCAGGCCGCCGCGGCCCGGTGCCGCACCTCGGCGTCCGGGTGGTTGAGCAGCTGGTGGTACGCCCGCACGGTGTCACCACGGTCCTCGGGCGCGAGCGGCGCGAGGAACTCCTCCCAGCGGTCGGGGAAGAGGTGGTTGGCGCCGTCCTGGAAGATCCAGTCGAGCTCCTCCCGCCGGGCGGTGAACACCCCGCGGAAGATCATCTCGCTGACGCGGTGCGGGAAGGTCTCGGCGTAGGCGAGGCCGAGGGTCACGCCCCAGGAGCCGCCGAACACCAGCCACTTGTCGATGCCGAGATGGGTGCGCAGCAGCTCGATGTCGTCGAGCAGGTACGCGGTGGTGTTGGCGGCGAGGTCCACGTCCCCGTCCACCGCGTGCGGGCGGCTGCGGCCGCAGTTGCGCTGGTCGAAGACGACGACCCGGTACTTCGCCGGGTCGAAGAGCCTGCGGTACGTCGGCCGGCTGCCCGCGCCGGGTCCGCCGTGCAGGAAGAGCACGGGCTTGCCCTCGGGGTTGCCCGAGATCTCCCAGTACAGCTCGTTGCCGTCGCCGGCCGGCAGGACGCCGGTGACGTACGGTTCGATCTCCGGGTAGAACGTGCGCATGGGTCTCTCCCCCACTCGAAAGGTCTTAGTCGCTCGCGGAGTTGCGGACGACGCTGTCCGCGTCCGCCGCCCGGTCGTCCGGCTCCTCGGCGCGCGCCCCGGTGAGACGGGCGAGCAGTGCCGGGTTGGTCAGGACGACCGCGTTGCCGATCAGGATCAGAAGGACGCCGGCGCCGTCGCGGGCGGTCCAGTGGAAGTCCTCGAAGACCGTGGACAGGGCCAGGGCCACCACCGGGAAGAGCACGGTGGCGTACGCGGCCCGCTCGCCGCCGATCCGGCCTAGCAGACTCAGGTACGCCCCGAAGCCGATCACGGAGCCGAAGAGCGCCAGGTAGAGCAGCGAGCCCGTGTACGTCAGCGTCGTCTCGAAGGCCGCTCCGTCGCCGAGGGCCAGCGCGAACGGCGCCGTGAGCAGTGCCCCGTACGCCATGGAGTACCCGGTGCTCTGGATCACCGGGACGCCCGCCGCCTGCACCTTGCCGGAGACCACGTTGCCGAGGCAGAACACCAGCGTGCCGCAGACGGAGAGCAGGATGCCCTGACCGGTGCCCGAGGAGAGGCTGAAGTGCGCGAACTCCGGCCAGAACACGGTGCCGATGCCGAGCAGCCCGACGGCGCCGCCCACCAGTACCCGCCGGGCGATGGTGCGGCGGAAGAACAGCCGGGCGAACGCCATGTTCACCAGCAGCGACATGGCGAAGATGATCGACACCAGGCCCGTGGTGAGGTGCTGTTCGGCGAAGTAGAAGCACACGAAGTTGGTGGAGAACATCAGAGCGCCCATGAGGGCGAACTGCCCGTGCACCCGCGCCGGGTAGCGCAGCGGGAGCCCGCGCACCAGGGCCCAGGCGAGGAGTACGGCGGCGGCCAGGGCGAACCGGTAGGCCACCGAGGCCGTGGGGTGGACCTCGCCGAGCTGGCCCTTGATGGCCAGCCACGTCGAGCCCCAGATCACCACGGTGAGCGCGTAGAGCGCGGCGTTCACAAGCAGCTCCGCTGAAGAAGTTCCGTCAACCGCTCGGCGCCCTCGGCGACTTCGCCGGGGGTCAGATAGCTGAGCGAGAGCCGCATCTGGTGCAGTCCGCCGCCGTCCGGATAGAAGTAGGTCATGGGCGTCCAGATCACTCCGTGGTCACGGGCCGAGGTTTCCAGCAGCTCGTTGTCCGCGGGGACCGGGAGGGTCAGGGTGAGGAAGAACCCGCCCTCGGGCACGTTCCAGGAGATGCCGGCCGCCTCGCGCCGGCTCGGCGGCAGCAGCCGTTCGAAGGAGTCGAGGAGGACCGACAGGTTCTGCCCGTAGTGGTCGGCGGCGGCCTTGTTGACCTCGCGCAGCCGGCAGCCGTGGGTGAGAAGCATGCCGCCGATCGCCGCCTGGCTGAGCGCCGAGGTGTTGACCGTGACCATGCTCTTGACCTTGGACAACTGATCGGCGAGCAGGGTGCGTTCGCCTCCGGGCAGCCGTACTTCCTGGTCGGCCACCACGTAGCCGACGCGGGCGCCGGGGAAGCAGGTCTTGGCGAACGAGCCGAGGTAGACCACCCGGCGCCGGGTGTCGAGCGCCTTGAGGGTGGGCACGCGCGCGTCGGCCCGGGTGAAGAAGCTGTACGGGTTGTCCTCCAGCAGGAGCAGGTCGGCCTCGTCGGCGAACTCCAGGAGCCGGCGGCGGGCCGGGACCGACATGCGGGTGCCGGTGGGGTTGGCGAAGTCGGGGATGGCGTACAGGGCGCGTGGCCGCTTGCCCGCCGCCCGCAGCGCGGCGACGGTCTCGCGCAGTGCCACGGGGTCGACGCCGTCCTCGCCCTCGGGGACGGGGACGGTCTCGATGTCGAGGAGCCGGGCCGCGCCGGTGATGCCGATGTAGCAGGGCGAGGGCACCAGCAGCACGTCAGTGGGCTCGGCGAACAGCGCGCGCAGCGTGATGAACATGCCCTCCTGGCAGCCCACGGTGACGACGACGGACTCCGGGTCGGCCCGGATGTCCTCGTCGTTGCGCAGCGTGCGGGCCACCAGCTCGTGGATCTGGCCGTTGGTGCGCCCGTACTGGAAGAGCAGCGTGCGGACCTCGTCCGGGGTGTGGCCGGCCTCCTCGGTGAGGTATCGGGTGTAGGCATCCAGGTACGCGCCGATGCGCTCGACCTCGAACTGCCCCTCATGCGGGCGTCCCGGCCCGAAGGAGATCGCCCCGGGGTGGCGGGAGGTGACCTCGTTGAGGAAGTTCATGACCTCCATGAGGGGGTCGCCGAGGGAACCGTGCAGCTCGGCGAGGTCGAGGGCGAAGGGGCTCGTATCACCGCTCATCCCTGGTCCTCCCACAGCACGGGGGTGAAGTCGGGGTCGGTGTAGTCGGGGCGGCCCTGGGCGTCCTTGCGGACGAGCGTGTCGTTGTTGTAGACGAGCAGGTCGCCGCCGGCCAGGGTGAACGGCCGCCACTGGTTGGTGCGGTCCTGCAGATGCAGGGAGATGGCGCGGCGCGGGCGGTCGCTGCGGTTGTGGCCGCTGCCGTGGTAGGTGCGGCAGTGGTGGAAGCTGATGTGGCCCTTGGGGATCTCGACCGGCACCTTGCGCACGGTCGCGCCGTTGAACGCGGCGTTCTCCTCCAGCATCTGGTCGAGTTCGCCGCGGTCGCGGTCGGCGAAGTGGCGGGTGGTGGAGTCGTCGCCGCCGGTCTCCTTCCAGGTGTGGCTGCCGTCGACCATGGTGATGGTCCCCATCTGCTCGTCGCAGTCGTGGAAGGGGATGAAGGCCGTCAGCATCTGGTCGGAGGTGCAGGTCTGCCAGTAGTGCCGGTCGAAGTGCCAGGGCACGATGTTGCGGGCGTCGTCGGTGCGCGGCGGCTTGTGGATGAGGGTGCTGTTCCACAGCCGTATCTGGTCGGTCCGCGCGATGCGTGCGGCGACCGCGGCGATCAGCGGCTTGGCGAGGATGGACCGGATGGTGTCGTCCTCGTAGAAGATGTAGTCGTTGTGCCGGTGCACCTCGCCCTGGGACGGCTCCCAGTAGGCCAGGCGCGGCGGGCGGACGGGCAGGGTGCGGTCGCGGTGGCCGGCGTAGAAGCGGTCGCTGGCGGCGACCAGTGTGTCGACCTCCTCGTCGGTGAGGAGCTTCTGCGACAGGTACCAGCCGTGCTCCTGGTAGAAGCGGACGTCGTCGTCGGACGGCAGGAGGGCCTGCTCGGTGTCGGTGAGGGCGAAGCGTGAAGCGTTCATCGGGGGGTCGTGTCCCTGTCTGTGGGGGGAACAAAGGTCGGGTGCGGGCGGAGCAGGTCCCGGTCGATGAGGTCGAGGCGGGGGCGGCCGGACAGGGCCATGGCCTCCTCCAGCTCGTCGTGCAGCAGCGACAGCACGCGGGCGGCGCCGGGGGCCCCGTCCACGGCGAGGCCCCACAGGACCGGGCGGCCGACGAGGACCGCGCGGGCGCCGAGGGCGAGGGCCTTGAGGACGTCGGTGCCGCGTCGTACACCGCCGTCCACCAGCACCTCGCAGTGCTCCGGGACGGCGGCGACGACCTCGGGCAGCGCCTCCAACGCCGGGACGACTCCGTCGAGTTGGCGGCCGCCGTGGGTGGAGACGATCAGCCCCTCCACGCCGTGGTCGGCGGCCCGGCGGGCGTCCTCGGCGGTGAGGACGCCCTTGAGGACCAGGGGCAGACGGGTGAGCGAGCGCAGCCAGGCGAGGTCCTGCCAGGTGAAGGAGGCGTCGTGGTGCGCGGCGGCGTGCCGGGCGAGCAGCGACACGCCCTCCTGGCCGTTGTGCAGGCCCTGGGCGCGGGCGCCGTCGAGGTTGCTGGGGACGATGTGCGGCGGCAGGCCGAAGCCGTTGCGCAGATCCCGTTCCCGGCGCGCCATGCGCGGGGTGTCCACGGTGACCACCAGGGCGCGGTAGCCGGCCGCCTCGGCGCGGCGGACCAGGGCCTCGGTGACCTCGCGCCGGCGCAGGACGTACAGCTGGAGCCAGAGCGGGCCGGTCGCCGCGGCGGCGGTGTCCTCGAGGGTGGTGCTGGCGAAGGTGCTGGTGACCGTCAGCGCCCCGGTCTCCCCCGCCGCCCGCACCGTGGCGAGTTCGCCGTCGGGGTGGACCAGGCGGTGGTACGCCATGGGCGCCACCGCGACCGGGAGGGCGACGGGGCTGCCCAGCAGGGTGGTGGCGGTGTCGCAGCGGTCGACGTCGACGAGGACCCGGGGGCGCAGCGCGTAGCGGCCGTACGCCGCCCGGTCCGCGCGCAGGGTCGTCTCGTCGCCGCTGCCGCCCGCGATGTAGTCCCACACTGGCTTCTGGAGCCGGTCGCGGGCCGCCGCCTCGTAGTCGTGCGGGGAGAGCGGCGCGGTGGGGCCGGGTCCGCGCCGGTCCGCGATCGGGGTGCTCACCGGGCGCCCGGGGCGCCGACCGGCACGGCGGCTGAGGCGGTCGAGCGCTCCCGTTCCACTGCCTCGTACAGGGCCTTGATGTTGCCGCTGCCGAAGGTGCGGGCGTCGATGCGCTGGATCAGCTCGAAGAAGACGGTGCGCCGGGCGTACGGGGAGCGGGTGAAGACCTGCACGAGGTGGCCCCACTCGTCGCGGTCCACGAGCAGCCCCAGTTCCCGGAGCACGCCGGTGTCGATGTCGACGTGGATGCCGCGCTCGGCGAGGGAGGCGTAGTAGCCGGCCGGGGTGGACAGCAACTCCACGCCCCGGTCGCCCAGTTCGCGGGCGGTGCGCACGATGTCGTCGGTGCCGAAGGCGACGTGCTGCACGCCGGGGCCGTCGAAGCCGTCGAGGAAGTCCTGCAACTGCCCGCCCTCGTTGCGCGGGTCGGGCTCGACCATGGTGAAGGTGACCCCGCGGGTGGCGTCCTGGACGACCTTGGAGTCCATGGCCTGCCCGCCCACGACGATGTACTCGTCGTAGGTGTGCCGCAGTCCGAGGGCCCGCTCGTAGAAGCCGACCAGGGTGGCGAGGGAGCCGGGACGCAGGCACAGCGCGAAGTGGTCGACGGAGCGGAACAGGGCCGGTGTGGCTTCGGTCTCGTCGGCGAGAGGCAGAAAGCGGCCCGGCAGGAAGGGTCCCGCCGGGTCCTCGCGCTGGACGAGGGTGTGCACGAGGTCGTTGGTGACGGCGACGGTGGCGGTGGTGACCCGGCCGTCCGCGTCCTCGAACACCTGGGGCTCGGCGACGGCTTCGGCGCCCGCGGCCAGCGCCCGGGCGAAGTCGCCGGCGGCGTCGGTCGAGCGCAGGGCGACGTCGCGCACCCCGTCGCCGTGGCGGCGTACGAAGCGGGAGGCCGGGTGGTCTTCGTGGAGCGCGGAGGTCAGGACCAGACGTACGTCGCCGTGGGCGAGCAGCAGGGAGCGGGCACCGGCTAATCCGGTGGCCGGTCCGGCCTCGCCCACGAGGCGGAAGCCATAGGTCGTGCGGTAGTAGTGGGATGCCTGTACGGCGTCCCCGACGTAGAACTCGATGTGGTCAACGGCGTGCACGGTCACTTCGGTTCCCCTGTGGTCAGGATGTGGAGGAGGTGGGGGTCGCCTCGGCCGGGGCCGTGTGCGGGGCGGGTGTCTCCGAGAGCACTTGGTCCAGGTCATCGGTGCGGAATCCGCTGGCGACGGCCCAGCGGTGGACGAGCAGGGAGAGCGCGGCGACGACGACGTGGTCGGCCGGGAACGGCAGGGCGTGGTGGGTGCCCGGTCCGTACTCCCCGAAGTAGGACAGCGGAAGCAGCAGCAACAGCAGGGCGATCAGCCAGAGCGAGCACTGGACGTGCCGGCGCATGGTGCGGTCGGCGGCGGCCCACAGGGCCGCGAGGTAGAGCAGGACGCAGCCGGTCAGCGCGCTGCCGTACCGGGCGAAGCTCCAGCCGGTGTGCGGGGCGCCGTGGGAGGAGAGGAACCAGCCGCTCGCGGTGTTGACGTAGATCCATGCGCCGAGGAACGCGACGCTCAGTGGTACGGCCGTCTTCGAGGCGATCCAGCCGCGCTGCACCGCGGTGTGGACGGCGAACACCGGGAGCCCGGCGAAGACGGTCACCAGCAGCGTCACCAGCGTGGTGAAGCCGGACCAGTAGATGACGAGCACGCTGGCCACGAAGCTGGCCGGGGACCACAGGGCCGCGCCGCGCAGCCGGAAGGGGCGCGGCAGGTCCGGGGCCGTCCGGCGCAGCGAGGAGAGGCTGACGCTGCCCACGAGGAAGGTGAGGACGCCGGCCGCGGAGATGAACGACACCAGCTGGTACCAGCTCGGCGCGGGGATGAAGAACAGGCAGCCCACGGCGAAGCAGACGAAGGTGGTGGCGGCCGGGACGCCCCGCGCGGACAGCCGGCGGAACACCGAGGGCGCCGCGCCGTGGATGGCGAGGGCCTGGCTGACGCGGGCGGCGTTGCCGAGGTAGATCCAGCCCGCTCCGGCGGGCGAGAGGACGGCGTCGATGAGCAGGACGGTGCCGAAGGCGGCGAAGCCCGCGGTGCCCACCGCGTCGAGGGCGTGGAAGAACGGGCCGGACGCCCACACGCTGTTGTTGAGGCCGGCCCAGTCACCGGGGCGTACGCCGGCGTCCTGCCAGTCGATGGCTCCGATGAACGCGATCTGCAACAGGGTGTAGAGCACGGTCGGGACGGCGATGGCCACGATGATGGCGATCTTGGCGTCGCGCTGGGGGTTCTTCATCTCGCCGCCGAAGTCGAGGACTTGGCGGAAGCCGACGAAGGCGAAGGCGATGCCGGTGGCGGAGATGGCGTGCACGGTGCTCGCCCCGCCCATGGACAGGAAGCCGCCGCCCGCGCCGAAGTTGTCCCCCCGCAGCACGGTGAACAGGAGCAGGAAGGTCGCGACGGGGATGACGATCTTCCAGACGGTGACCCAGTTGGTGGCCCGGCTGAAGGTGCGGATGCCGACGATGTTGACGACGTAGAAGAGCACCATGAGGCCGATGGCCGCGACGATCCCGGTGGGCCAGGTCAGCATGGTGGTGCCGGAGGCCTGCTCGACGAGGTCCCACTTCGGGAAGCGGCTGCCGAGGTAGGTCATGACCGCCACGGCCTCCACCGCGGGGATGGAGAGGGCGAACAGCCAGGCGGCCCAGCCGACGATCCAGCCGGTGAAGGCGCCGTGGGTGAGGTAGGGGTAGCGCACCACGGTTCCCGTCATGGGGAGCATGGCGCCGAGTTCGATCCAGGCCAGGGCGATCACCATGAAGACCGCCCCGGCTATCAGCCAGGACACGATGGCCGCCGGGCCCGCGATGCCCACCGCGGACAGCACGGCGAAGAGCCATGCGGAGCCGATCTGCCCGCCGATGCTCAGCAGGATCAGCTGTCCGAGGGTCACCACCCGTCTCATGTGCCGTGCGCCGTCGGCCTGTTCGTCGGCCACCGGGGCGCCCGCTCGCTCGTCCCGCATGTCAGACCCCGCCGCCGATCACGATGCCGTGCTTGGTGGCGAGGGCGCCCATCTTCTCGACGTACTCGTCGACCAGTCCCGAAGTGACGTGCGGGCAGCAGCCGTTGACGAAGTCGTGGATCATCTCGTCCATGTCGAGCTCGTCGGCGGTGCGGTAGAAGTCGCGGCGGGACTCCAGATAGGCGCGGTCGACCTCCAGGCCGAACTCTGCGGCGCGGGCCTCGGCGTGCTCGGGGTGGGTGAGGTAGCGGTACGACTGGGAGCCCGGGATGGGGCACAGCGGGCCGAAGTCGAGGGCGGCGAACGTGGTGGGGTGGTCCTCCACGATGCGGGTGAGCGCCGCGTGGTTCTGCGCCATGATGTCGGGGGTGATCCCGAGGTGCGTCACCACGAGCCCCGCGGTGATCATGCCGCCGCGGTCGATGACCCCTTCCAGGGCACGGAGGTTGTGGTCCATGGGTGCGTGGTTGCGTCCGCGTCCGCCGATCGGCTGCTTGTTCATGACGCGCAGCGAGACGTCGGAGAGGCCGTCGAAGCCGATGAAGAAGTGGTCGACGCCGAGCTGGTTGACCAGGATGTCGATGCGCTTGGCGCCGGTGGCGAAGGCCTCCGCGCGGGCGTAGCCGAACATCTTCGGGCGCTCCGCCGGCGGTATGCCGAGGTACCAGGCGGGAGGGTTCGCCGCCATGGCGCGGAGCATCCGCCAGAGGGTGAGCGGGAGTTCGTCGGCGGTGATGTAGAAGTAGTTGAAGCCCTGGCGCCAGACGTTCTCCAGGATCCGCCAGGCGCGTTCGGCCTCGGGCGCGATGATCTCGCGGACGCCGGGGATGATGCCGCAGAAGTCGCAGGCGTTCAGGGGGACGCCCTCCAGGCGCTCGCCGGCGAACTTCACACAGCCGCGGCCGATGTCGACGACCTGGCTGCGCAGTTCGCGGTCCCGCATGAAGAAGTACACCTGCTGCTGGCCGTCGAGATAGTGCTTCTCGTGCGGCATCAGAGTGTCGACGAGGCCGTAGTCGACGAGGGGCAGCCGGTGGTATTCGGCGGGATTCTCCGGGTTGCGGTGGACCGTTCCGGTGCTGTCCCGGTAGACGAGTCCGGCGTAGTCCATGGCCGGGCGCAGGGTGCCGGTGAGCCGGTCGGAGACGAAATCGGCGAAGCCCTCTACGACATCGTTGCCATAGAAACCGAAGTCGACGACGGGCTGATTGGCCATCACCCGGTCGTAGAGGGCGGAGAAATGGTCGTTGCCGAGGACGACCTGGATGTCCGGGTTGATGGCCTTGGCGCGCTTGGCCAGGGCGATGGACGCGCCGTAGTTGGCGGTCAGGACGCTGAAGCAGAGCGCCGATATCCGGTGGGCGTGGAGGTCGATGAACTCCTCGAGGGCGGCGTTGCTGTGCACGGTGCCGTCGAAGTAGCCCAGGCGCTGGTTCGTTCCTTCGAGCTTGGGCTTCAGGGCACTCATCAGCGTCAGGAGGCCCAGGTTCGGATAGATCGACGTGTTCGCGCTGGAGGTGTGACGTGAGGTGTCGTTCGCATTGACGAATAAGACATGGCGTATGTCTTCGGGCATGCCAGAACCACCGCTCTCATGCATAAGGGCAGGACTACGGATGGACTTCGAAGAACTTCGAACGGGCTTCGCACGGGGCACACGTGAAACGGCCGGAACGGCCAGTGCGATGAATGGAGTTGTCTCGGCCGGCTTTGTGCTCGCTGAATCTCACACGCCGGGTATCAAGCGCGTCCGGTCATGCCGTGGGTCACTCGTCGGCGACCACGGCCGATTCCCCTCCGGTCAGTTTCAGCAGTTCCGTGTACGTCGTACGGAAAACCGTGTGCGGCAGTCCGGCGCCGGCCCACACGTGCTCGAATTCACCGAGGGCGACGTCCACCAGCGTACGAATGGGCCGGGGATGTCCGACGGGCGCGACCCCGCCGACCTCCTGTCCCGTGACCTCGAAGACGAACGCGGGGTCGGCGCGCTTGATCCTGCCGCGCCCCACGTCCAGGATCCGGGCGATCAGCCGGGTGTCCACGCGATGCGCGCCGCTGGTCATCACCAGCAGGGGCTCGCCGTTGACCGAGAAGACGAGGCTGTTGGCGATCGCGCCCACCGGGCATCCGAGCTGTGCGGCCGTCTCCGCCGCGGTGGGCGCCGGGGCCGGCAGCTCGACGATGTCCACGGAACTTCCGTTCTCACGCAAGACGGCGCTTACGCGATCCACCCTTTCAAGCACGACTGACTCCAGGTACACGCGGTTCGAACACAGGATTCCGGAACGCCGGACAGAACTGCGACAGGGGCGCTTTCACGACACCGGGACGGCGCGACAACCGGTTCAGCAGGATCCCCCACGCTCGGTGGAGTCGGTGATTCCCGAGGGCGACCGACCCCATCACGTCAATCACGAGCCGTGACCGTAGCCGAAACGTCCAGGTGGGAGCAACCGAGGACATTCGGCCACCCGGGTGAGTACGGCCGACCCGGCCGAGCCCGCCCGGAAGCCTTGCGGGACCTGGCAAGCAAGGCCGGACAGCACCCGGCGGAATACAGCCAATCTCGTCATTCACCGGCCCGGCGGCATCAAGACCACCGGAGGCAGGCATCCATCAATAAGCGCCGTTCAGAGTGGGGATCGGGCCCATGGCGAGGGCCTTTGCGGAGCCCGTCACGCCGCTTCGCAATGCCTTGACACGGTCGAATCGCCCTCGATAGCTTCCTGCCACGCAATTGGATCTATCTCCAGACAGGAACCCCCGCCGCAGAAGCGACGGAGCAACGTCTCCCGCACCGCGTGCCGGGGCTCCCTCCTGTTCTTGTACCGACTCCGGGGCCACCGCCTCCGGACCGCAACTCCGTTCTTCGTCCCGTCCACCCGAGACGCGCTGTTCGCGAGTAGCACACAGGTTCGCCGAGGGAGAATCCATGCATCAGGCATCGTCTGCCGACGAAAGGCCGGGCCGACCGCCCTGGTGGCAGACTCAGCAACCGTCGGGCATGCCGGTCCACCGGTACCGGCGCGACAGCGCGCCGGCCCTCCTGGAGCCCGGCACCCGTACCTGGCTCGACCGCCCCCTCGACCACGCGCCCCTGTGGAGCTCCGTGGACCTGCGCGACGGCAACCAGGCCCTGGCCAACCCGATGGACCTACGCCGCAAGCGGGCCATGTTCGACCTGCTGGTGCGGCTCGGGGTCAAGGACATCGAGGTCGGCTATCCCTCGGCCAGCGAGGCCGAGTTCGCCTTCGTACGCCATCTCGTCACCGGCGGCCACATACCCGACGACGTCACGGTCTCCGTCTTCACCGCCGCCCGCCCCGAGCTGATCGACCGCACCTTCGAGGCGATCCGGGGCGCGGACCGCGCGATGGTCCACCTCTGCCACGCCACCGCGTGCCTGTGGCGCGAGGTGGTGTTCCACATGACGCCGTCCGAGGTGATGGACCTCGCCCGCACCAACGCCCGGCACATGGTGCGGCTGGCCGAACGCGCCGACGGGGAGGTCCGGTTCGAGTACTCGCCGGAGACGTTCAACGTCACCGAGCCCGAGTTCGCGCTGGAGATCGCCAACACGGTCGCGGAGATCGTCGACGCGAGACCGGAGCGTCCGCTGACGCTCAACCTGCCGAGCACCGTGGAGATGCACGCGCCGAGCGTGTTCGCCGACCAGATCGAGTGGATGCACCGGTGTCTCGACCGGCGCGACGGCATCATCCTCTCCGTCCACCCGCACAACGACCGGGGCACCGCCGTGGCCGCCGCCGAGTTCGCGCTGGCCGCCGGCGCCGACCGGGTCGAGGGCACCCTCTTCGGCAACGGGGAACGCACCGGCAACGTCTGCCTGGTCACCCTGGCGCTCAACCTGTTCAGCCGGGGCATCGACCCGCAGCTCGACCTCTCCGATCTCCCCGCGGTCCGCCGGGTCGTCGAGGAGTGCAACGAGATGCCGGTGCCGCCGCGCCACCCCTACGCCGGCGACCTCGTCTTCACCGCCTTCTCCGGCACGCACCAGGACGCCATCGCCAAGGGCCTCGCCCATCTGGACAAGCAGGCAGCCACGGCCGGTGTCGCGACCACCGACCTCGCCTGGGACGTGCCCTACCTCCCGATCGACCCCCAGGACGTCGGCCGGAGCTACGAGGCGATCATCCGGGTCAACAGCCAGTCGGGGAAGGGCGGGATCGCCCACGTCCTGCGCAGCCGGTGGGGGCTCGACCTGCCCGTCGAGCTGCGCGCCGAGTTCGCCCGGGTGATCCAGCGGGTCACCGACGTGACGGGCGTCGAGGCGGCGCCGGGGGCGATCTGGGCCGCCTTCCGCTCCGAGTACTGCGACCCCGGCGACGACACGCACTTCGCCAAGCTCGCCGACGACAGCGACGGCGGGGACGACCGGGTCGCCGCGCTCCTCACCGCGGTCCGCGAGCACGGAGTCGACGCCGTGCTGGGCGAGTTGACCGAGGCCGAGGCCGGCTCCGCGACCGGCGCCGCGCGCGTCTGCTACGCCCGGCTCCTCGTCGAGGGCCGCCCGGTGTGGGGCGCGGGCCTCGGGGCGAGCGCCCCGGCGGCGGCCGTGCACGCGGTGCTGTCCGCGCTCCAGCGCAGCGGCAACGGCACGGACGCGACAAGCCCCGTACCGCACCTGGCCGCACCGAGGGGGGAGGCCCGATGAGCGAGCCCACCTGGTCGACGTACCGCGAGGTGGAGCCCGGACGGTTCCGCGAGGACGAGGGCCTCCGGTACGAGGACTACGTCGTCGGCCATGTCTTCGAGCACCGTCCCGGCCGCACGATCACCGCGACGGACAACATCTGGAGCTCGCTGCTCTGCCTCAACCAGCACCCGCTGCACATCGACGAGGTCTACGCGTCCGGTACCCCGTTCAAGCGGCTGCTGGTCTCCAGCCTGGTGACCTTCGGCATCGTCAACGGCATGACGGTCAAGACCATCAGCCAGAAGGCCGTCGCCAACCTCGGCTGGGACAGCGTCCGGCTCCAGGCCCCCGTGTTCGTCGGGGACACCCTGTACGCCGAGACCGAGATCGTCTCCAAGCGCCTGTCCGCCTCCCGGCCGGGCGAGGGCATCGTCACCGTCCACACCATCGGGCGCAACCAGGACGGCGTCCAGGTCATCGAGTTCGACCGCACCGTCCTCGCCACCGTGCGCGACCCGCACACCCCGGCTGCCGATCCGCAGCTCTGAGACAGGAGAGGCACCATGAACGCACTTCCTGTGATCAACCTCGAAGAGGCCAGGGACGGAGGTGAGGAGAAGGTCGCGGACGAGATCTCCCGCGCCTGCACCGAGGTCGGCTTCTTCGTCGTCCGCGGCCACGGCGTCGACCGGAAGATCTTCGACGACGCCTACGACCTCTCCCTCGACTTCTTCCGCCGGCCGGCCGCCGAGAAGAACGCGCTGCCCATGCGCACCAGCACGGCCCGCGGCGACAACGACTACAGCCCCTACGGCTACAGCGCGCTGCTGTCGGAGAACGCCTTCGCCTACACCGGCAAGCAGGGCATGCCGTCCGACTACGTCGAGAAGTTCAGCGTCGGCCGCCTCGTGCTGGACGACGCCGAGGAACTCCCCTTCCCCGGCGACGAGGACGGTGCCGCGCTGCGGGCCGCGCTGAAGGCGTACTTCGCCGCGTGCGAGGGCGTGGCCGCGCGGGTGACCGAGCTGCTGACGGTCGCCCTGGAGCTGCCGCGCGACTTCTTCGCCACCCGCACCGACCGCTCCAACGACTCGCTGCGCTCGCAGTTCTACCCAGGCGTGCGCGAGGAGTTCCTCAACGACCAGGGGATGGGCGAGCACACCGACGGCACGCTGGTCACGCTGCTGACCGAGGACGGGCCGGGCCTCCAGCTGCGGGACGTGGCGGGCAACTGGCTGGACGTGGAGGTGCCCGAGCGCGACTGGTTCATCGTCAACATCGGTGACCTGATGGCCCGTTGGTCGAACGACGAGTACGTCTCCACCCCGCACCGGGTCCGGCTCGTGGAACGTCCGCGTCAGTCGATCGTGTTCTTCAAGCTGGCCAACGACGACGCCGTCATCGAGTCGTTCCCGAAGTTCACCCGGACCCGGCCCAGCAAGTACGAGCCGATCCGCTACGAGACGTTCTCGCTGCAGAAGATGGACGCGCTCTTCGGACGGGAGGCCCGGTCGTGAACGTCGATCCCTGCCTCTTCTACGTCCCGGCCTCGCGCGCGGCCAACCTGCTGAAGAACGTGCCCAGGCACTCCATCGCGCTGGTCCTCGACCTCGAGGACTCCGTGCCCAAGCACAACAAGCCCGCGGCGCGCGATCAGTTGCGCAGCGTCGACCTCTCCGGGACGGGGCTGTCGGGGGTGTCGATGCGCGTCAACACCATCGAGACCCCGGACGGTCTGCTCGACCTCCAGCTGCTGCTCGAACTCGGCGGCGAGGTCGGCGGGTTGCCCGTCCGCACGGTGCTCGTGCCCAAGGTCGCGGCCGGCCGGGACGTGGCGATCTACCGGTCGCTGCTGTCCAAGCTGGCGAACCCGCCGGAGATCTGCAGCTTCATCGAGACGGTGGACGCGGTCGAGAACGCCTTCGACATCGCCGCCGCCAGCGACGGGCTCTGCTTCGGCCAGGCCGACCTGGTCGCCGAGATGTGGGCGCCCGACGAGCCGTACCTGGCCCGTGCGCGCAGCCAGTTGTGCGTGGCGGCCTCCCGTTACGGCCTGCCCGCCATCGACACCAACTCCTTCGAGCTGTGGGACATGGACGTGGTCCGCGAGCAGTGCGAGGCCGCCCGGCGGTGCGGCTTCACCGGCAAGGCCGCCATCCACCCCAAGCAGGTCGACGCGATCGTGGACACCTTCAGCGTCACCCCGCAGGAGCTGGACGACTACCGCCAGACCATCAAGGACTACGAGGCCAACGAAGCGGGCTTCGCCGTCAGCAAGGACCGGGTGCTCGCGCCGCCCTTCGTCCTGAAGGCCCGGCGGATGCTCGCGCTGCACGAGGGAATCGCCCGCCCTGTCCGCTGACCCCGCCCACCGCGCCACTCCCGCCCGCCAGAACGGCTCTCCGGTTCCTGTGGAGGACATTGTGAGCACCACGTTTGCAGACACCGTCAACAAGGCCATGGTCGACGTCTCCGGTTACGAGGTGGAGCTGGTCGACGGCCGCTTCGGCAGCGTGCCGGACGAACTGGTCACCCGGCTCATCGAGCTGGTCGCGGACGGCGAGGGCCTCGCCGTCTGCCACGGCGCGAGCGCGCTGCTCGCCCGGCACGGCATGGACCTCCACGACGAGGCCCACGCCGCCCTGGCCCGCGACTACCTGGAGTCGGTCTTCAAGGCGTTCACCGCGGAGATCGACCTCACGAAGTACACCCCGGTCGTCATGGGCTACGACCAGGTCGCCAGCATGGACGTGGACGGGTTCAACAAGAACACCCACTTCACGCCCAACTCCGACCACACCGAGTCGCGCGAGTTCCTGACCACCAAGTGCGTCCACTTCGACGCCGCGACGACGTTCATCGGCAACGTCTACGGCCCGTACACCAACATCTCCGGCGGGCTGCCGATCGTGTGCGACACCCGCGAGTTCTGCCGCGCCAACGGAGTCGACCCGGCGGACCTGATCGAGCTGATGCCGCACAGCTACAACGTCGCGGTCAAGCAGGAGTACGCCGACGCGATCCTCGCCGACCACGCGCTCGCCCTCGACGTCGACCTGCAGAACGACATGGTCATGGTCGTCCTCAACAACGAGGTCGCCGGCGGTCTCGCGCACGCCGGTTCCGCCCCGTACCTGACGGACGCCGGCAAGCCCGGCAAGCGCCCGCTGCGCCACATCGAGCTGCAGTTCACCGACGGCGAGAACCTCAACACCTGGTACCGCCACTACCGGCTCGCCATGCCGGAGGTGAACATGCAGGTGCCGGGGAACGACACCGCCGACCACAGCCGCTACCACCTCGGTGTGGGGGCGACGCCCGCCGCCCAGGTCCCGACCACTCCCGCGAGCTGAGGCGCTCATGTCGCTGCCGCACCGCCCGGACGTCCCCGGCATGACCGCCGAGGACGAGAGGGAACTGGCCGATCTGCTCGACCTGTTGCAGGCCGACGCCTGGCCCGAGGACCTCTTCGAGGGCCGCGAGTTCTACGACCACTGGGGCACCCCCGTCGCCGCCGACGTCGAGGTGACCGAGCGGGCGGTGGGCGGCGTGCCCGGTTATCTGCTCACTCCGCCCGTGGCCGACCCCGGCCGGATCGGCATCTGGCTGCACGGCGGCGGCTACGTGTTCGGCTCGCAGCGCAGCCACGGCGGCATGGTGGCCGAGGCGGCGCGGCACGCCGGATACGCGTTCCTGCACCCGCAGTACCGCCGGGCGCCGGAGCACAAGTACCCGGCGGCGCTTCAGGACGCGGTCGACGTGTACGCCGCGCTCCTGAAGGAGGGCTGGGCGCCCGAGTCGATCGTGGTGGCCGGTGACTCCGCCGGCGGCGGCCTGGTGCTGGCGATGCTGGTCGCGGCCCGGGACCGGGGGCTGCCCATGCCCCGGGCGGCGGCCTGCGTCTCACCCTGGCTGGACCTGGCCGGCACCGGCGAGACGTTCACCTCGAAGGAGAGCATCGACCCGATGCTCAGCCGCTCGGTGGTGGACGACGTCGCGGCGGCCTATCTGGCCGGTACGGCGCCCGAGACGCCGTACGTCTCGGCGCTCTACGCCGAGGTGGACGGCCTTCCGCCGGTCCTCTTCCAGGTGGGCGAGCGGGAGATGCTGCACAGCGACTCCGAGCGGTTCGCGGCCAAGCTGGCGAAGGCGGGCGTACCGGCCACGATCGAGGTCTGGCCCGGCATGGTCCACGTCTGGCATCTGCACCACACGCGGCTGGCCAAGGCGCGTACGGCGCTGGAGCGGCTCGGCGCCTTCCTGCGGGCGCCCGGCGCGGCGCCCGCGGCCCCTGGTGTCACGGCACAAGGAGACTCATGCACAGCAGCGACACGGTGACCGGCGCGCCGCCCGAGACGTCGATGGGCCCGCACCGGTTCCGGAACAACCAGCGGATGGTCCCGGCGGCCGAGGCGGCCTGGGGGCTGTCGGCGGAGCACGGGATGCTGGACATCCGCGTGGACGCCACGAAGGGCCAGAACCGGCTGCGGGACGTACGCACCGGGCACGAGTTCCTCAACCTCTCCTCCTGTTCGTACCTGGGTCTCAACAGCCACCCGACGGTCGTCGAGGCGGGCATCGAGGCCCTGCGGGAGGAGCAGATCACCGGGCTCGCCATGGCCGAGTTCCGGATCCGGCTGGAGGCCGCGCACCGGCTGGAGGAGGAGCTCTCCGAGCTGTTCGGGACGCGGGTGCTGCCGTCGATCTCGTGCGGGGTGATCAGCTCCGCGGTCCTGCCGATCCTGGCGTCGGGGCATCTGACCGACTCCGATCCGCTGGTCGTGGTGTTCGACCGGTTCGCGCACTTCTCGATGAACTTCGTCAAGCCCGTCGTGGCGGACGAGACGCTGGTGCTGACCTGTCCGCACAACGACATGGAGTTCCTGGCGGACGTCTGCCGCAAGTACCCGCGGGTGGCCTACGTGTGCGAGGGCGTCTACTCCACGGGCGGGCGGGCCGACCTGGAGGGCATCCGGGCCCTTCAGGAGCGGTACGGCATGTACGTCTACATGGACGACTCGCACGCGCTGTCCACGCAGGGCGAGCGCGGCGAGGGCTACGCTCGCTCGGTGTACCGGGAGCTGGACGAGCGGACCATGATCGTCGCGTCGACGGCCAAGGCGTTCGGCAGCACGGGCGGCATCGCCATGCTGGGCTCGTCCGGCGTGTTCGACTTCCTCTACCGCTCCGGCCCGATGGGCTGGTCGCAGGGGCTGCGCACGGCGGCGATCGGGACGACGCTGGGCAGCATCGCCGTCCACCGCTCGCCGGAGCTGGGGGTGCGCCAGCGCCAACTGGCGGAGAACATCCGCATCTTCGACGAGCGGATGAAGGGGCGCGACATCCGCGGCACCGGCTCGCACATCAAGTTCGTCACCGTGGGCGAGAACGAGTGGGCGGTGCAGCTGGCCACCGAGCTGTACGAGCGCGGCTACTACACCTCGGCGATGTTCTTCCCGATCGTGCCCAAGGGGCAGGCCGGCATCCGCCTGATGCTGCGCGGTGACATGACGTCGGCGATGACGGAGGACTTCGTCACCGTGCTGGAGGACGTGCTGGACGGGTTCCTGTGACGGTGACCGAGGCTCGCCCCGCGTCGTCCCTGCCGCGCATCCGGTCGCTGGCGGGGGCGATGCGCGCGAGCCTGCTGGACGGGGCGGTGGCACGGATGCGCGTGCCGCCGCGCGAGACGGTCGAGGGCCCGGCGGGCGGGAAGTTCATCTCGATGCCCGCCGTCTCCCCCGACCACGACCTGTACGTCAACAAGGTCGCCACGATCGTGTCCTCGCCCGTGCCGGGCCACGGCTCGACCGTGACGGCCGTCGTGCCGATGTTCTCCGTCTCCACCGGGCGGTTCCTCGGCACGCTGGACGGCACCGCCGTCACCAACCTGAAGTGCGCGGCGGTGACGGCCCTGGTGACCGACGCGTGCGCGGCGCCCGACAGCCGGGTCCTCGCGATCCTCGGCTCGGGGGTCCAGGCGCGCCAGCAGTTCCTCGGGGTGTCGGCGGTACGGGACCTGGCGGAGATCCGGGTCTGGTCGCGGACCGCGCGCAACGCCGAGGCGTTCGCCCGCGACATCGCCGAGACGGCGCGCACGGTGCACGGCAGGCCGGTACGGGTCGTGGTGTGCGCCTCCCCCGAGGAGGCCGGCCGGGGCGCGGACGTCCTGTCGACCGCGACCCTGTCGACGGACCCGCTGCCGCTGCCGGAACCGCTGCCCGAGCACGTGCACATCAACTGCATGGGCGCGCACACCACCGCGTCCCGGGAGGTGTCCGGCGATCTGCTGCGCTCCAGTCTGGTCGTCGTGGAGGACCTGGGCACGGCGATCGCGGAGGCGGGCGGGAGCCACGCCGACGCGATCGAACTGGCCGCCCTCGTCACGTCCGAGGCGGCCCACCTCGCGCGTCGGCGCACCCTGTTCGCCTCCACGGGGTGCGCCTATCTCGACCTGATCACCTGCGCTCACCTGGTGAACTACCCTGATTCGGCTGGGGAGTTCAGCGAAACGGGCCCCCGGCCCGGGAGCGTCACGCAAGCCCCGGTCGACGGGGACATCACTAGGCAGTAGAAAAGGAAACACCCATGGGCAACATCGGGCGGGAAGAGATCTCGGGAACCCACGACGATGCCATTCCGCAGAAGTTCCTGGACCTCATGGGGTCGGGCTGGCGCGAGGAGGACGTCGACCTCACTCCGGTCCCCCAGGTGAAGCAGCTCGCCCGACGCCGGGCGCTCCTCTCGGCGGCGTTCCCGGGGGACACCCTGGTGATCCCCACCGGGAACATCCACTCCCGTACCTTCGGCGCGCCCCACGAGTTCCGCGGGGGCAGCGACTTCATCTGGCTGACCGGCGACCAGGATCCCGACTCCGTGCTGGTGCTGCACCCTTCGGGCGACGGCCATGACGCCGTCCTCTACGCGCAGCCGCGGTCGGACGCCTCGAGCGGCGCCCAGTACCTCGACCGGATCCACGGCGAGGTCTGGCACGGCCGGTGCTACTCGCCCGGCGAGAAGGCCGTCCGTCTGGAGATCGAGACTCGTCCGCTGACGGAGCTGCCGAAGGCGCTGGCGCCGGTGGCGTCCTCGCCGCGGCTGCGGGTCCTGCGCGGCTACGACCGCGGGATCGACGGCTGGATGGAGTCGGGGTGGCTGCCGGTCACGCCCGAGAACAGGGAGCGGGACGCGCTGCTCGCGAGTGTGCTGTCCGAGCTGCGCCTGGTGAAGGACGAGTGGGAGATCGCCCAGCTCCAGGACGCGGTCGACGCGACGGTGCGCGGCTTCGAGGACGTGGCCCGGCGGCTGCGGCCCGACGCCCTGACGCCTGAGCGGTACATCGAGGGCGTCTTCTCGTGGCGTGCGCGCGTGGAGGGCAACGGGCCCGGCTACAGCTCCATCGCGGCCGGCGGCCCCCGCTCCACGATCCTGCACTGGTCGCGCAACGACGCCGTCGTGGAGCCGGGCCAGATCCTGCTGATGGACATGGGCGTGGAGAACGTCCACTGCTACACGGCCGACGTGACGCGCGTGCTTCCGGTGTCCGGCACGTTCAGCCCCGCGCAGCGCGCGGTGTACGACATCGTGCACGCGTCGCGGACCGCGGGCTACGAGGCGATGGCCCCCGGCGTCGCGTTCGCCGACATCCAGGCGGTGTGCAGCCGGGTGCTCGCCGAGGGCCTGCACGGGCTCGGCCTGCTCAAGGGCAGCGTGGACGAGGCGCTGGACCCGTCGACGATGGAGTACCGCCGCTGGTCGCTGCACGGGTTCGGGCACATGCTCGGCCTGGACATCCACGACTGCGGGCACTCCCGGCCGGAGTACTACGGCGGCGGTGTCCTGCGCGAGAACCACGTGCTGACCATGGAGCCGGGCCTGTACCTCCAGCCGCACGACGAGCTGGTGCCCGAGGAACTGCGCGGCATCGGCGTGCGGATCGAGGACGACGTCCAGATCACCGCCACCGGCGCCAAGCTGCTGACGCGGGCGCTGCCCACGGAGTCGCACGAGGTCGAGGCGTGGCTCGCCGCCCAGCGCGAGGCGGGTCCGCGGGAACCGGGCGCCGATGACGTCTGACGAAGTCGCCGCGGGCGCGGCGGAGTTCGACGTCCGCGCCGGGCTGCTCGGCATCGACGTACCGGCCGACCTCAAGGACGGCGTCGTACGGGGCTATCTGGGCCTGCGGGCCATGTCCGAGCTGCTGCGCGGCGTCGAGACCGGGCGGACAGAGACGAGCGAAGGGCGGGAGACGGCCGATGGCTGACGGCCCCATATCCGGGACGGCTCGTGCGCTGCACGAGCTGTCCGCGGCGGAGGCCGGGCGGCGGTTGCGGGCGGGTGAGCTCACCTCGGTGGAGCTCACCCGGCACGCCCTCGACCGGATCGCCCGGCTCGACCCGGCGCTGCACGCGTTCATCCGGGTCACCGAGGAGTCGGCGCTGGCGCGGGCCGCGGCCGCCGACCGGGAGCTGGAGACCGGCGTGGACCGCGGCCCCCTGCACGGGATCCCGTACGCGCTCAAGGACATCTTCGACGCGGAGGGCGTGCCCACCACGAGCGCCTCCCGGCTGCGCACCGGCCATGTGGCGCGCGCGGACAGCACGGTCGAGCGCCGGCTGCGCGCGGGGGGCGCCGTCGGCCTCGGCAAGCTGACCACGTTCGAGTTCGCGATCGGCGGGCCGAGCTTCGATCTGCCGGTGCCGCCGGCCCGCAACCCGTGGAGCGACGAGCACGTGCCCAGCGGCTCGTCGTCGGGTTCGGGCGCGGCGGTCGCGGCCGGACTGGTGGGCATCACGGTCGGCTCCGACACGAGCGGCTCCACGCGGGGCCCGGCGTTCCACTGCGGCGCGGTCGGGCTGAAGCCGACGTACGGGCGGGTGTCCGGGCACGGCGCCCAGACCCTGTCCTGGACGCTGGACCACTTCGGGCCGCTGACCTGGACGGTGGCCGACGCGGCCGCGACCCTCCAGGTGATCGCGGGCGCGGATCCGGCCGACGCGCGCACCACGGACGCCGAAGTCCCCGAGTACACCGCGGCGTTGGACCGCGGGGTGGCGGGCCTGAGGGTGGCGTGCTCGCCCGGCTGGTACGCCGACGATCCGTTGACGATGCCCGAGATCACGGCCCGGATCCAGCGGGCGCTGGGCGTGCTCGACGGGCTCGGCGCGCCGGTCGAGGAGGTGACGCTGCCGCCGTACGACGTGTTCAACGCGTGCGGCCGCGTCATCTGCGCGGCGGAGGCGTTCGCGACCCACGAGGACGATCTGCGGGAGCGGCCGCGCGAGTTCGCGCGCTACACCTACCAACGGGTGATGCCGGGTGCCGGGGTGAGCGCGGCGGACCTGCTGCGCGCCTACGACGTGCGGCGGTGGCTGACGCGGCGGCTCGACGAGACCGTGTTCGACCACTGCGACGTGCTGGTCACCGTGTGCGGGCAGACCACCGCGGCGCGGTGGAGCGACTTCCCGGAGAACTGGCCGCCGCCCAAGCTGGCCAACGACATGCAGACGATCCCCTTCAGCGTGACCGGCCATCCGGCGCTGTCCCTGCCGGTCGGCTTCGCGGCGGACGGGCTGCCGATCGGGCTCCAGATCGTCGGGCGGCGCTTCGAGGAGGCAACCGTGTTCCGGGTGGCCGCGGCCCTGGAGGCCGAGCTGGGTGAGCGCCGGCGGCGCCCGCCGGAACCCGACGACAGCGAGGGGTTGAGCTCATGAGCGGTGAGACGGCACTGGCGACCGACTATGCGTCGGGGGCGCTGAGCAAGAACTCGGAAGGGGAGCTGGAACGGCTGCGATTACTGCAGGAGTGGGGTGATCCCGACACCCGCGAGGTGCTGCGCACCGCGGGCCTCGACCGTGCCGCGCGGTGTCTGGAGATCGGGGCGGGCGCCGGTTCGGTCGCCCGCTGGATCGCCGACGCGTGTCCGGACGGGAGCGTCGTCGCCGTCGACATCGACACCCGGTACGTGCGGGACATCGAGCGCCCGCATCTTCAGTGGCGCACCGGCGACGTGCGTGAACTCGACTTCGCGCCGGGCTCGTTCGATCTGATCCACTCCCGGCTGACGTTCTGCCATCTGCCCGAGCGCGAGGAACTGGTCGCGCGGGCGGTGCGGTGGCTCCGGCCCGGCGGGCGGCTCGTCCTCGGCGATCCGATGTGCATGCCGGCGGCCGGGTCGGTGCACGCGCCGGTCCGGCGCTTCTTCGGCGCGCTGGAGGAGGGCTGGGCGGCGCAGGGCTCCGACATGACGCGGTGGGCGCAGACGCTGCCCTCGCAGCTGGCGCGTGCGGGACTGACCGGCATCGGGGTGCTGACCCGGGCCAACTGCCTGGGCGGGACGGGTCCTTACGCCGCGCTGGCCGCCGCCAACATCCGTCAGGAGGGCGCCTATCTGGTCCGCACCGGTCTGCTGGCGCAGGCCGAGGTGGACGCGGTGGCCGACCTGTGCGCCGATCCCGGTTTCACCGACATCCGCTCCATCACCGTCTACGCGTGGGGCCGGGTGCCCACTGACGGGTCCGGAGCCAGAGCACCCGAGGAACGTTCATGACAGTCCCGGACGACCGGCCATCACCGTCGCCGGGGGCGGCGAAGCAGGTCACGGAGGAGACGGCAGCCCCTGCGGCTGCCGTCGGCCTGTCCGCGCCGCGCTGGCGCGGCGTCCTCGGCTGCATCGTGGCCGCGGCCATGACCGTGCTCGACCTGTCGATGACCAGTACGGCCCTCGGCGGCATCCAGGAGACGCTCCACGCGTCGCTCGCCAAGGGCGCCCTGGTGATCTCGGCGTACGCCACCGCCGAGCTGATCACCCTCTCGCTGAGCGCGTTCCTGACCCGGGTGTTCAGCCCGCGCACGTATCTGACGCTGCTGGTCTGTGTGTTCGTGGGCGGCGCGCTGCTGGCCGCTTCCGCGTGGAACTTCGAGAGCCTGCTTCTCGCCCGCGTCATCCAGGGCTCGGCGAGCGGGGCGATCATGCCGTTCGCCTACTACTCGATCGTGGTGCTGCTGCCGGGCAAGGAGCATCCGAAGGCGATCTCGACGTTCTCCATCATGGTCACCGGCTCCTACGTCCTGGCACCGATCCTGTGCATCACGCTGGCGGAGTGGGCGAGTTGGCGGGCGCTGTACTGCGTGGCCGCTCCGCTGGGCGTGTTCGCGCTGTGGCTGGCGCTGCCCGGGCTGCGAGAGATGCGCCAGGACGAGTCGCCGCTCGGCCGGCGGGCGAACCTGGTGAGCATCGGGGCGGCCGTGGTGGGCCTGTTCTGCGCCCAGTACGCGCTCGACTCGGGACAGTCGCGCGGCTGGTTCGCCTCCGGCGTCGTGACGCTCATGGTCGTGACCGCCGTGGTCGCCGCGGCGGGGTTCGTGTTCACGGAGCTGCGCAGCCGCAACCCGCTGGTCGACCTGCGGCTGCTGCGGCTCAGGCCGTTCCTGGCCTCGTGCGTGTTCAACGTGGTGGCCGGGGTGGCCGTGTACTCGGCGTTCGTCCTGATCCCCTTCTATCTGACCTCGCTCGGCTTCTCGGTCGGGGAGATCGGCACCGTCTCGCTGTACGGCGGCACGGTGCAGCTGGTGATCGCGACGGGGCTGCCGCTGCTGCTGCGCCGGGTCGACGCCTATCTGGTGTCGACGATCGGCGCCGCCGTGTTCGCGCTGGCCGCCCTGCTGCCGCTGCTCGCGGGCTCCGAGCCGCCGTACGCCGTGATCGTGCTGGCGCTGATGGCGCGTTCGGTGGGGTCGGGGCTGCTGCTGGCCGCGCTGGGGCTCATCGCCACGCGCGCACTGCGGTCGGCGCAGGCGTCGTCGGGTTCGCTGCTGTTCAACATGGCGCGCAGCCTGGGCGGTTCGATCGGCGCGGCGTGCTGCGCGGCGTTCCTGGCGATCCGGGAGGCGTACCACGTACGGGCCGGGGACGTGTCCGCGAAGGCGGGGCGGGCGCTGGCGCTGCACGACGTGTTCGCGGTGGCGTTCGGGATCCTCGTCCTGCTCGCCGCCGCGGTCCTGATCGGCTACGCCGTCCGCCGGGTCCAGGCCCGGCGCCCGGCTCCCGCGAAGACCGGGGCGTGAGACGTCAAGTCCCGCATGAAAGTGCGCCGTTGGGTGAGTCTCTCACTCACCCAACGGCGCATGTGCGGCTTGGTCGCGGTCCGGGCGCCCCCGTGCGGGACCCTAGGCGAGGTCCTGTCCTCGTGTCTCGGGCAGCAGGATCGCGGCGGTGAGGCCGGCGACTCCGGTGAACAGAACCCACAGGGCCGGTCCGCTGGCGCTCCCGGCGTGCTCGATGAGCCACTCGAGCGCGAACGGCGTGGCCAGACCGGTCAGCGATCCGGCGACGCTGTAGCTCATCGACAGGCCCGAGTAGCGGACCCGGGTCGGGAACGCTTCGGTCAGCACGGCCGGCGCGGCGCCGGTGTACAGCGTGAGCAGCACGGTGAACAGGACGTACCCGCCGATGATCGCGGCGTCGGAGCGGGCGCCCATGAGCAGGAAGCCGGGATAGACCAGCGCGAGGATGCCGATCGTGGACCAGAGCGTCACCGGACGCCTCCCCCACCGGTCGGCCGCCATGCCGACGAACGGGCACAGCGCCATGCCGACGACCAGGCCGGCGCTGAGTCCGATGAGCCCGAGGTCGAGGGACTTCTTGAGGTTCACGACGACGTAGGTGGTGGAGTAGGTGAGGAACACGAACGTGGCGGCCGTACCGAAGAACGCCAGTCCGCACACCCGTGCCAGGGCTGCCTTGTGGTCGCGCGCGGCCTCCCGCAGCGGGCTGCGGGTCACGTCCTGCTGGGACTTGAGCTCGGCGAACGCCGGGGTGTCCTCCAGCCGCAGCCGCAGATAGAGGCCGACGAGGCCGAGCGGGAGGGCTACGAGAAACGGAATGCGCCATGCCCATGACAAGAGAACTTCCTGGCCCAGACCCCGCGTGAGCAGCGCCCCCAGCAGCGCGCCGACGAGGAAGGAGAGCAGGACCGTGAAGGTCTGCCAGCTCGTGTACAGGCCCCGCTTCCCGCTCGGCGCGTACTCGGACAGGAAGGTGGCCGAACCGCCGTACTCACCACCCGCGGACAGCCCCTGGAAGGCGCGGCAGACGAAGAGCAGGATCGGCGCCCAGACGCCGATGCCGGAGTAGGTCGGCAGCAGACCGATGGCCGCCGTGGACACCGACATCAGCAGGACGACCGCGGAGAGCGTGGACTTGCGGCCTATCCGGTCCCCCAGGGCGCCGAACAGCAGCGCGCCCGCCGGACGCAGTACGGAGGCGACCGCGTACCCGGTGTAGGTCAGCAGGATCGCCGCCGTCTCGTCCTGCTTGGGGAAGAACAGCGTCGCCAGAACCACCGCGAGGGTGCCGTAGACGGCGTAGTCGTACCACTCGACGAAGTTGCCGATCGCGGCGGCCACGATCGGGCCGCGCCGGTTGTCGCGGCCCGAACCGGCCGCCCGCGCATCACCTTGAGGGACCTCAGCCCTAATCCTGTATGCCATAACGCTACTTTCCCACGCAGGAATCGTTCGCGTACAGTCCTTGTCCATGCGGAGACTTGAGGAATTCACGAGAGGGATCGCAGAGCTCGCCGTCACGGTGGGCGCCAACGTCCAACCGGACCAGATCGTGGTGGTGTCGGCGGAGCCCGGCCATCTGCCGCTCGCCCGCGAGATAGCCCGGGCCGCGTACGACCGCGGCGCCCGCTTCGTCGAGGCCAGCGTGTTCGACCCGCTGCTCAAGCGCGTCCGCGTCGAGCACGCGAAGCCCGACACCCTTGACTTCGTGCCCCCGTGGCTGGGCGCCTCCGTGCTCGCCCAGGGGGACGCCGGAGCCGCGACGGTGAAGATCACGGGTCCGACGCAGCCCGGGGCGCTGGACGGCCTCGATCCCGTGCTCGCCGGGCGGGACATGCTGCCGATGGTCGCCGAACGGCGCCGGGTCATCAACGACCGCAGCATCAACTGGACGCTCGTACCGGCTCCTTCGGCCGCGTGGGCGGCGGTCGCGTATCCGCACCTCGGCCCGGACGAGGCCCTCGTCCGGCTCGTCGAGGAGCTGACCCATATCTGCCGTCTCGACGAACCGGACCCGGCGGCGGCGTGGAAGGAGCGCATGGCCCATCTCGCCGGTGTCGGCGAGCGGTTGACGGCGCACCGGTTCGACGCGATCCGGCTCCGGGCGCCGGGCACGGACGTCACGATCGGCCTGCTGCCCAGCTCGCGCTGGCTGACGACGGCCATGAGCTCACGCGACGGCATCGACCACCTCGCCAACCTCCCCACCGAGGAACTCCTCACCACACCCGACCCGTTGCGCGTCGACGGGGTGGTCAGCGCGACCCGTCCGCTCGCGCTCGCCGGCGCCACGGTGGAGGGGCTGCGCGTCCGCTTCGAGGGCGGCCGGGCCGTGTCCATCGAGGCGGACAAGAACGGGGAGGCGCTCCAGGGGTACGCCGCCCGCGACGCCGGCGCGGCCTTCCTGGGCGAGCTGGCGCTGGTCGACGGCCAGGGCCGCATCGGCCCGCTGGGCACGGTCTTCCACGAGACGCTCCTCGACGAGAACGCGGCGACCCACCTCGCCCTCGGGTGGGGTTACGTCGCACCGGTCGAGGATCCCGCCGACCATCCGCGGATCAACACCTCCCAGATCCACGTCGACTTCATGATCGGCTCGGACGAGATGACCGTGGAGGGCCTGACCGCCGACGGCACGGCGGTGATGGTCCTCGACCGCGGTGTCTGGCGGATCTGACCGAGCGGTGCGGTGCGGTGCGGCACGCGCGCTCCGGTGCGCGTGCCGCACCGCACCTCCCTCGCGCACACACCGTCGCGCACACACCGTCGCGAACGAACCGATGTGAACGAGCCAAGCGCGTCACCTCCCGCCGCCATGCCTATCCTTGGCTCCACCAGCGCGGGCGAGGACCGGCACACAGACAGACATCCAGAACAAGCCAACCGACCCGTTTCATGAGCCACGACGGACGCACAACAACAGAGGGAGCACGGATGATCGAGGCCGTGGAGCAAGTGGGAGGGCGGTTGCGGCAACTGCGTCGCTCGCGCAGTCTGACCCTGGCCGAGCTCGCCGACCGCGCCAACCTCACCAGTGGATACCTGGCCAACGTCGAAAACGGGGTCACGACTCCCAGCCTCAGCGCGCTGTCCACCCTCGCGGCGGTGCTGGGCACGGACATGTCGGCGTTCTTCCCCTCGTCGGGACGCGAGACGGTGCACGTCCACCGCGCCGCCGGCGCCGAGCACCTGAAGGTGGAGGCCGGCCGGGCCCGGACGTACACGATCCTCTCGGCGCGGTCGGTCGATCCCGCGTTCACCGGGCTGCTCGACCACATCGAACCGCCCGAGGTCACCTCGCCCTACTCCTGCTTCGGCGAGCGGCTGCTGCTCGTGCTGGAGGGTCAGATCGAGGCGCGGGTCGGGGCCACCGTCCTCCGGCTCGGCCCCGGTGAGACGCTGCACTACTCCTCGCATCCCGAGCACGCGCTCAAGGTGCTGTCCGACGAACCCGCGGTGATCCTGTGGGTCGTCACTCCGGCGATCCTGTGAAAGGACATGTGGTGGACGAGACGACGCTGGCGGAGCGGGTCGGCGGACGGCTGCGGCAGCTCCGCAAGGACCGCGCGCTCACCCTGGCGGCGCTCTCCCGGTCCAGCGGTGTCTCGGTGTCGTATCTGTCCGCGGTCGAGAAGGGCATCAACCATCCCTCGCTGCACACCCTGGCCGCCATCACCGAGGCGCTCCAGGTGAGCATCCCGGAGGTGCTCGCGCGCGAGGGCCAGGAGACGATCCGGCAGGCCCGCATGCCCGAGCGGCCGGGCGAGTCGGTGGACATCTCGCACCCGCTGCTCACCCTGCGCGGCGTGGTGGTCTCGGCGGAGCCCGGCGACCACGGCACGTGCCCGGTGGATCTGAAGGCGCGCGGCCTGTTCCTGTACGTCGTGCGCGGAACCGTGGTCATCCACGTCGGCGCCGGCGACCACACGCTGCACACCGGTGACGCCCTGGACGTCACGGAGCCCGGCGCCGTGACCTGGACCAGCACCGGCGCCTCGACGGTCGTCTGGGTGTCCTGCCCGGTCCAGTGACGCGAGGGCGGCCGCGGGACCCGGCCGCCCTCCCCCGCACGTCAGACGGCCGCTTCCTCGGGCCGCCTGCCCCGCAGTGCCATCAGCACCAGGTACAGCACCAGCGACGTCCCGAGGCCCACCGCCCAGCCGTAGTCGGCCAGCGGGGCCAGCGCCGGGACGGGCCGCCCGTCGACCAGCGGCCGGAAGCTCGCCCCGCCCACGGCCAGCACGCCCCCGGCCACGAAGGCCACGACCGCCCGCCAGTTCCAGCCGCCCGCGTACCAGTAGCGGCCGCCCGTGCGGTACAGGTCGGTGAGGTCGAGACGGGTGCGGCGCAGCACCCAGTAGTCGGCGATGAGGATGCCGGCGACCGTGCCGAGCAGCCCGCCGACCAGGCCGAGCCAGGTGAAGATGTAGCCCTGCGGGTCGGCGTACAGCTTCCACGGGAAGATCAGGACGCCGAGCACGCACGTGACGAGGGCGCCGGTGCGGAAACTCACCCTGCGCGGCGCGATGTTGGAGAAGTCGAAGGCGGGCGAGACCAGGTTGGCCGCGATGTTCACCGACAGCGTCGCCACGAGGACCGTCACGAGCGCGTACAGCAGTCCGACGACGTTGTCCGTCTTCGCCGCGAGCTGCACCGGGTCCCAGATCGGCTCGCCGTACACCGCCTGCGAGCCGGACGTCACCAGCACGGACAGGAACGCGAACAGCGTCATGGTCGTCGGCAGCCCGAGCGACTGTCCCCAGGTCTGGGCGCGTTGGCTTCTGCCGTAGCGGGTGAAGTCGGGGATGTTGAGCGAGAGCGTGGACCAGAAGCCGATCATGCCCATGAGCGAGGGCCAGAACAGCTTCCAGAAGTCGCCGCCCCAGCCGAGCTTGGAAGGCTGGTCGAACAGCGGGCCGAAGCCGCCGGCCCTGCTGCTCATCCACCACAGCATCACGCCCGCGCCGACGAGCACGAAGGGCGCGGCCCAGTTCTCGAAGCGGCGGATCGTCTCCATGCCCCGGTAGATGACGGCGACCTGGATCACCCAGAACAGCGCGAACGACAGCCACATCGTCCAGGCGTGGCCACCGACCTCCGCGGCGTCCGCCCAGCTGTCGCCGATCAGCTTCCCGGCGAGGAAGTAGATGGCCTCGCCGCCGATCCAGGTCTGGATGCCGAACCAGCCGCACGCCACCAACGCCCGTACGACAGCGGGGAGGTTGGCGCCGCGCACCCCGAAGGAGGCGCGGGCGAACACCGGGAACGGGATGCCGTACTTGGGTCCGGCGTGCCCGGTGAGCAGCATCGGGATCAGCACGATCACATTGGCCAGGGCGATGGTGAACACCGCCTGCTTCCAGTCCATGCCCACGGCGATCAGCCCGGACGCGAGCGTCCAGGACGCCGTGTTGTGGGCCATGCCGACCCACAGGGCGCAGAAGTTGTACGTCGTCCAGCCGCGCTTCTCGACGGGGACCGGCAACAGGTCCTGGTTGGCGTACGGGCCGGTGGGCTGCGGGGCACCGGGTGTGATCTCGACCCGGCCGTCGGCGAGAGTGACTTGGGAGGTCGGCGGTATGGCCGAGGGTGCGGTGTCGGTCATGGGCAGGCCAATCGGGGAGAAGGGAGGGAGAGGCCGTGCGGGTGGAGCCGAGGGGGTGACGAGGTCGGGGTCAGCCGTTGACCGTCGGGATGACCGTCGTGCCGTAGGCGTCGATGGTCGCCTCCTGCGCGTCGTGCATGTCGTAGACGGCGAACTGGTCGACGCCCAGCTCGCGCAGCGCGTTCAGCTTCTCGATGTGCCGCTCGGGCGGGCCGATGAGGCAGAAGCGGTCCACGATCTCGTCGGGCACGAACGCGGTGTCCGGGTTGCCGCTGCGTCCGTGGTGCGAGTAGTCGTAGCCCTGGCGGGCCTTGATGTACTCGGTGAGTTCGCCCGGGACCTGGGCGGAGTGCTCGCCGTACTTGGCGACCAGGTCGGCGACGTGGTTGCCGACCATGCCGCCGAACCACCGGCACTGGTCGCGGGCGTGGGCGAGCGCCTCGGGCGAGTCGTCCTCGGTGACGTACGCCGGGGCGGCGACGCAGATCGTCACCTCGGCGGGGTCGCGGCCGGCGGCGACGGCCGCGTCGCGCACCGCCTTGATCATGTACTCGGTGAGGTACGGGTCGGCCAGCTGGAGGATGAACCCGTCGGCCTCCTCACCGGTCATCCTCAGGGCCTTGGGGCCGTACGCGGCCATCCAGACGGGGAGTTCGGCGCCCGGCCCGACCCAGGGGAACCGGATCTTGGTGCCGCCGAGGTCGGCCTCCTCGCCGCGGCCGAGCGCCCGGATGACCTTCATCGCCTCGCTGATCCGGGCCAGGGTGTTGGGCTTGCGGCCCGCGACGCGCATCGCGGAGTCGCCGCGGCCGATGCCGCAGACGGTGCGGTTGCCGAACATGTCGTTGAGGGTGGCGAAGGTGGAGGCGGTGACCTCCCAGGTGCGGGTGCCCGGGTTGGTGACCATGGGCCCGACCTTGAGGGTCGAGGTGTTGGCGAGGATCTGGCTGTAGATGACGAACGGCTCCTGCCACAGCACGGCGGAGTCGAAGGTCCAGCCGTGGGTGAAGCCGTTGCACTCGGCCCGCTGCATCAGGCTGACGACGCGGGAGGCGGGCGGGTCGGTCTGCAGGACGAGTCCGAAGTCCATGGGCACCACTCCTAGTTCAGGTACTAGTCCAGGTACTGGCAGGTGGAGCGCGGGGTGTAGACGCCGTGTCCGGCGCGTCCGGTGAACTCCCGCTCGGTGATGACCGGTTCGCCGCGCGAGAGCACGGTCTCGACGCGGCCGGTGGTGCGCCTGCCCTCGTACGCCGAGTAGTCGACGTTCATGTGGTGGGTCTCGGCGGACATGATCTGCTCGGCGTGCGGGTCGTAGATGACGACGTCGGCGTCGGCGCCCGGGGCGATGGTGCCCTTCGTCGGGTACAGGCCGAACATACGGGCCGGGGAGGCACAGGCGATCTCGATCCAGCGGCGCCGCGAGATGTGTCCGTCGACGACGGCCTGGTGGAGCAGGTCCATGCGGTTCTCGACGCCCGGCAGCCCGTTGGGGATCTTGGAGAAGTCGCCGCGGCCGAGCTCCTTCTGGCCCACGAAGCAGAAGGGGCAGTGGTCGGTGGAGACGACCTGGAGGTCGTTGGTGCGCAGGCCCCGCCACAGCGCCGCCTGGTGCTCCTTGGGCCGAAGGGGCGTGCTGCACACGTACTTGGCGCCCTCGAAGTCCGGCTCGGCGAGGTTGTCGGTGGACAGGAACAGGTACTGCGGGCAGGTCTCGCCGAAGACGGGGTGTCCCTCGTCGCGCGCGCGGGCCAGCTCCGCGACCGCCTCCGTCGCCGAGACGTGCACGACGTAGAGCGGGGCGCCGGCGACCTGGGCGAGCTTGATGGCGCGGTGGGTGGCCTCGGCCTCCAGCAGGGCCTTGCGGACCTCGCCGTGGTAGCGGGGGTCCCTCTCGCCGCGCGCGAGTGCCTGCTCGACCAGGACGTCGATCGCGATGCCGTTCTCCGCGTGCATCATGATCAGGCCGCCGTTCTCGGCGGAGCGCTGCATGGCGCGCAGGATCTGTCCGTCGTCGGAGTAGAACACCCCCGGGTAGGCCATGAACTGCTTGAAGGAGGTGACTCCTTCCTCCACCAGCAGGTCCATCTCCTTGAGCGTGTCCTCGTTCACGTCGGAGACGATCATGTGGAAGCCGTAGTCGATCGCGCAGTTGCCCTCGGCCTTGGCGTGCCAGGCGTCCAGGCCCTCGCGCAGGGTGTGGCCGACGTTCTGCACGGCGAAGTCGATGATCGTGGTCGTGCCGCCCCAGGCGGCGGCCCGGGTGCCGGTCTCGAAGGTGTCGGAGGCGAAGGTGCCGCCGAACGGCAGCTCCATGTGGGTGTGGGCGTCCACGCCGCCCGGGATGACGTACTTGCCGGTGGCGTCGATGACGCGGTCGGCGGTGAAGGTCTCGGCGGCCGGGGTGCCGGAGGCCGCGAGGGCGGCGATCCGGCCGTCCTCGATCAGGACGTCGGCGTGGATCTCGTCGGACGCGGTGATGACGAGGCCACCGCGGATGACGGTACGGCTCATGCTGTCTCTCCTTGCTACGGGACGACGGTCAGGGCCGGTCAGGGTGCGGTCGGCGCACGGCACGCGTCCGGCGGACCCGAACGCCTTTCGGTGTAGGGGCCTTTGAGGAGCTGCCGGGACGCGTACCGTGCCGTCCGCCTCAGCTACTGCACGCTCCGCAGGGCGCGTTCGAGGATCGCGGCGCCCTCCTCCGCCTCCGCGACGGTCAGGGTCAGGGGCGGTGCGATGCGCAGCACGCTGGTGTTGTGCCCGCCGCCCTTGCCGATGAGCAGCCCGCCCGCGCGGGCCGCCTCCAGCACGGCGGCTGCCGCCTGCGGGTCGGCCTCGTCGGTGCCGGGCTTCACCAGCTCGACGCCGATCATCAACCCGCGCCCGCGCACCTCCCGTACGCCGGGCAGCCGCGCGGCGACCGACCGCAGCCGCTCGATGAGCAGCCCGCCGACGCGCCGGGCGTTGCCCTGGAGGTCGTGCTCCAGCAGGTACGTCAGGTTCGCCAGGCCCGCCGCCATGGTGATCTGGGTGCCGCCGAACGTCGAGATGCTGTTGGCGTCCAGGCAGTTCATGATGTCGGCGCGGGCGACGACACCGCCGACGGACATGCCGTTGCCGATGCCCTTGGCGAAGGTGAGGATGTCCGGCGGACCGCTGCGCCCGTGCGCCTGCCAGCCCCAGAAGTGGTCGCCGGTGCGGCCCCAGCCGGTCTGCACCTCGTCCGAGATCCACAGGATGCCGCGGTCGGCGAGCACCTCGCGGAAGGCCGCGTACAGCCCGTCGGGCGGTGCGGTGAACCCCCCGACGCCCTGGACCGGTTCGGCGATCAGGGCCGCCGGCGGACGGGTCTGGCCGAGCAGGTCCTCGAGGTCGTCCACGCAGGCCTCGATGAAGTCGGCGTCGTCCAGTTCGGCGTACGGTCCGCGGGTGCGTACGCCGCCGTGCACGTACAGCGTCTGGAGCGGGGACAGCGAGGTCGGGGACCAGCCGCGGTTGCCGGTGATGCCGACAGCGCCGAAGGAGCGGCCGTGGTAGCTGTTGCGCATCGCCAGCACGGTGTTGCTCTGCCGGTAGGTGGTCGCGAGCAGCAGGGCGGTGTCGTTGGCCTCGGTGCCGGAGGTGGTGAAGAAGACGCGGGCGTCGGGGATGCCGCTCAACCGGGCGATGCGCTCGGCCAGTTCGACCATGGGCCGGTTGAGGTACAGCGTGGACGTGTGCAGGACGCGCCCGGCCTGCTCGCTGACGGCCTTGGTCACCTCGGGCAGGGCGTGCGCGGTCATCGTGGTGAGGATGCCGCCGAAGAAGTCGAGGTAGCGGTTGCCGCGCGCGTCCCAGACGTGGCGGCCCTCGCCGTGGGTGATCTCCAGCGGGTCCTCGTAGTAGAGCGCGAGCCAGTCCGGCAGCACGCCGCGGTGGCGGTCGTAGAGGTCGTTCACGGCTGCACCAGCCCGTCGTAGGCGTCGGGACGGCGGTCCCGGTAGAAGGCCCACTGCTGGCGCACCTCGTCGATCAGGTCGAAGTCGAGGTCGCGGACGACGAGTTCCTCGGTCTTGTCGCTGGCGGGCTCGCCGACCAGCTGGCCGCGCGGGTCGACGAAGTAGCTGGTGCCGTAGAAGTCGTTGTCGCCGTACTCCTCCTGCCCCACCCGGTTGATGGCGGCGACGAAGTACTCGTTGGCGACGGCGGCCGCGGGCTGCTCCAGCTGCCACAGGTACGCGGACAGGCCGCGTGAGGTGGCCGACGGATTGAAAACCAACTGGGCGCCGTTGATGCCCAGTTGGCGCCAGCCCTCGGGGAAGTGCCGGTCGTAGCAGATGTAGACGCCCACCCGGCCGACCGCGGTGTCGAAGACGGGCCAGCCGGCGTTGCCCGGCTTGAAGTAGTACTTCTCCCAGAAGCCCTTGACCTGCGGGATGTGGTGCTTGCGGTACTTGCCGAGATAGGTGCCGTCGGCGTCGATGACGGCGGCGGTGTTGTAGTAGAAGCCGGACTGCTCGACCTCGAAGACCGGGACGACGATCACCATGCCGGTCTCACGGGCGAGTTCCTGCATCCGGCGCACGGTCGGGCCGTCCGGCACCGGTTCCGCCCAGCGGTAGTGCTCGGGCTCCTGGACCTGGCAGAAATAGGGTGCGTTGAAGACTTCCTGAAACCCGATGATCTTCGCGCCCTGGCGGGCCGCCTCGCGGGCGTACTCCTCGTGTTTCGCCACCATGGACTCGGTGTCGCCGGTCCAGGTGGCCTGGACCAGAGCGGCACGTACGACATTGGCCATGAGCTGCTCCTTCGACGGGACGTCAGAGCGTCTACGCGCGTGTACGCAGACCGTAGAGGGCAAAATCCCCGCCGGGAAGGACGCCGAGCCACTCGATCGAGTGAACCACCCCCTCCACGGGCCCCGCGCCGGGACTCACCCCCGCAAATCGGTCAGGCGGCGAAGCCCGCCCGCAGGGCGTGCACGAGGTCCCAGCGGCGCTCGTCCGAGACTCCCTGCGCGGCTTCCAGCAGCAGGGGGACGAGGCACGCGGGGTCCGGGACCGCATAGGCGCCGTCGAGCGCGGGCGTGCGCTGGGAGGTGTCCGTGCCCGCCGCGCTGCGGGCCGGAACCTCGGGCGTACGGCCCGGGCGTACGCGTCAGACAGCGAAGCCCGCCACCCGCAGGGCGTGCACGAGGTCCCAGCGGCGCTCGTCCGAGACTCCCTGCGCGGCTTCCAGCAGCAGGGGGACGAGGCACGCGGGGTCGGGGGCCGCGCTGCTGGCCGCGTCCTCGGGGGTGCGGACCCGGACGTACGCGTCCAGCAGGACCCGCACCTCGCGCCGGCGCCCCTCGGCCTCCAGCCCGAGCACGGCCTCACCGATCTCGGCGGCGGGCCGCGCCACCCCGTGCCGCAGGATCTGCTGACCGTCGTCTGTGCGCCCGGCCTCGACCAGCGCGTCCGCCGCGGCCACCAGGCCGTCGACGGGCAGCGAGGCGGTCTCCCACAGCAGCGTCGACCAGTCGGCGCCGAGCGCGGCCCGCTCCAGCTCGGCGGCGAGCAGCGGAAGCCGCCCGGCGGGCCAGTGGGCGGCCTCGGCGAGCAGCGCGTGCGCCTCACCGCTGCGCCCCTCGCCCCGCAGCCGCAGCAGCGTCGCGACGGCGCCGGCCACCACGAGCTGCGCCTCGGCGTCCGGCCGCGACGCCGGCGCCGGCTCTCCCCCGTCGCCCGCACCGGCGTACCGGACCCCGCGCGAGGCACTCCCGTCGGCCGGCCCCTGCGGTGCGGACTTCAGGGGTACGTCCCCGGACCCGGCCGCGGTGTCGTCCTCGGCCAGTCCCCCGAACCGGGCACTCCCCCGGCGGCGCTTGCGCTGCTTGGCCGGCGAAGTGGCCTCGGATGCCGGGGGCACGGAGGCTCGCGCGTCACCCCCGGAGGACCCGGCCGCTCGCCGCTCCAAGTCGGCGATGCGCTCGCGCAGTTCGAGGCACCGGGCGGTCGCCCGCTGGTGGTCGTCGCGGGCCCAGGACAGGTCGAGATGGAGGGTGCGGGCCTGCTCCGAGGTGGCGGCCGAGGTGAGCGCCCGGCCCAGTTCCGACTGGCGCTCGGCGGCGTAGCGCTGCTCGCGCAGCATCGCGTCGAGGTGCTCACCGAGGGCGGCCCGGGCGCCGGGCTGGGCGTCGTACGCGGCCAGCGCGGCCGCGTGCAGGAGCCGGGCGCGCTCACGCTCCGCTCCGGCGGTGTCGGGGCCGTACAGCGCGGCGAGGTCCTGAAGGAGCGCGTCCATCACGTCCCAGGGCGGGACCTCCCGCCCGTCGAGACAGGCCTGCATGCCGTCCGGGTCGCGCTGCCAGAACACCGCGCACCAGCCGCCGCCCCGCGGGTCCAGGCGCGCCAGGAGCCCGTCCAGGTAGTTCGCGAACTCCCGCATCCGGGGCGGAAGCTGGTCCAGAGACATCACTCGACTCCCGTCGGGCCGGAGCACCCGACCGTAACAAACACCACCTGTGTCACGGGGTGGCTACGGGGAGTTTGCGACGTACGCCTCAGACCTCCACGAGCGCACAGCGCTCGGCCAGTTCGTCCATCGAGAGCCCCAGGGCCCGGCCGAGCGCGACGACGGTGAAGAAGGCCGGGGTCGGCGCCCGGCCGGTCTCGATCTTGCGGAGCGTCTCGGCGGAGACGCCCGCCTCGGCCGCCACGTCCGCCATGCTGCGGCTGCCGCGCGCCTCGCGCAGCAGCCGGCCGAGGCGTTCGCCGCGCTCGTGCTCTTCGGGGGTGAGGGGGGTGCGCACCATGCCCCCATTCTAATACCGGTATAGTAATTGGCATGGTAGAGCTGAAGACGGACGCGTCGATCGACGCGATGGAGGCGGCGGGCCAGGTCGTCGGACGGGCCCTGACGGCCGTACGCAAGGCCGCGGACGTCGGTGTGACCCTGCTGGAACTGGACGAGGTGGCGCGTGGGGTGCTCCGCGAGGCGGGGGCGTCCTCTCCCTTCCTCGGCTACCGCCCCTCCTTCGCGCCGACACCCTTCCCGGCCGTCATCTGCGCCTCCGTCAACGACGCGATCGTGCACGGCATCCCGACCGACTACCGCCTGCGCGACGGCGACCTGCTCTCCGTCGACTGCGGCGCCACGCTCGACGGCTGGGCCGGCGACTCGGCGATCAGCTTCGTCGTGGGCAGGCCGCGCCCGGCGGACGTGACGCTGATCGAGACCGCCGAGCGGGCGCTGGCGGCGGGGATCGAGGCGGCGGTGGTCGGCAACCGCGTCGGCGACATCGCCCACGCCGTCGGCTCGGTGTGCCGCAGGGCCGGTTACGGCATCCCCGCCGGCTTCGGCGGGCACGGGGTGGGCCGCCGGATGCACGAGGACCCCGAGGTCCCGAACGAGGGCCGCCGGGGCCGCGGCCTTCCCCTGCGCCACGGCATGGTCCTGGCCATCGAACCCATGCTGATCGCCGGCGGCAAGGACGGCTACCACGAGGCCCCCGACGGCTGGACCCTCCGCACCAACGACGCCTCCCGAGCGGCCCACGTGGAACACACCGTGGCCATCACCAACTCCGGCCCCCGGATCCTCACGGCACGCCGGCCCACCTAAAGGGGCACGGGGAACTGCGCGCCCAACCCGACACACCCCGCAGCCGCCGTACGACAACAGGCCCCCACCCCGTAGGCCCCAAAATGCCCCCCGCCCCCAAACATGCCAAGGTGTGAAAAAGGTGCTGACACCAGCGTGAGCGACAACGCACGGGCCAACGGAACGGAACGCCATGACCAGCGGCTTCACGGGGCCGGGGCCGGAAGGCTACGGCCAGGACCCCTTCGGTGAGTTTCTCGCCCGCTACTTCGGCGGAGCCGGCCCGCACCCTGGCCACCGCCCGATCGACATCGGCCGCCTGCTGAGCAACCCGGCCAAGGAACTCGTGCGCGGCGCCGCCCAGTACGCCGCCGAGCACGGCAGCCGGGACCTGGACACGCAGCACCTCCTGCGCGCGGCCCTCGCGGCCGAGCCCACCCGCGGGCTCCTCAGCCGCGCGGGCGCGAACCCGGACAACCTCGCCACCGAGATCGACCAGCGCTCCGGTCCGGTCCGGTTCCCGCCGGGCGAGGTGCCCCCGCCGACCTCGCTGAACCTCACCCCGGCCGTCAAGCGCGCGCTGCTCGACGCGCACGAGATGGCCCGGACGAGCGGTGCCGGGTACATCGGTCCCGAGCACGTGCTCAGCGCGCTGGCCGCGAACCCGGACTCGGCCGCCGGACACATCCTGGGCGCGGTCCGGTTCGCGGCCCGCAACCTGCCGCCCGAGTCCCGCGAGGGCGACCGGTCCCGTACGTCCGTGGGCGTCGAGCGCAAGCAGCAGTCACCGACGCCGACCCTGGACAAGTACAGCCGCGATCTGACCGAGCTGGCCCAGCAGGGGCGGATCGACCCCGTCATCGGACGGGACTCGGAGATCGAGCAGACCATCGAGGTGCTCTCCCGGCGCGGCAAGAACAACCCCGTGCTCATCGGCGAGGCGGGCGTGGGCAAGACCGCGATCGTCGAGGGGCTGGCCCAGCAGATCGCCGACGGGGACGTGCCGGACATCCTCATCGGCGGCAGGGTCGTCGCCCTGGACCTGACGAGTGTGGTCGCGGGCACCCGCTTCCGGGGCGACTTCGAGGAGCGCCTGAACAACATCATGACCGAGATCCGGTCGTACCCGGGTCAGCTGATCGTCTTCATCGACGAGCTGCACACGGTCGTCGGCGCGGGAGGCGGCGGCGAGGGCGGCTCGATGGACGCGGGCAACATCCTCAAGCCCGCCCTGGCCCGCGGCGAGCTGCACATCGTGGGCGCGACGACGCTGGAGGAGTACCGCCGGATCGAGAAGGACGCGGCGCTGGCCCGCCGCTTCCAGCCGATCACGGTGCCCGAGCCGACGGCCGAGGACGCGATCGGAATCCTGCGCGGGCTGCGCGACCGCTACGAGGCCCACCACCAGGTCCGCTACACCGACGAGGCCCTGGTCGCCGCCGTCGAGCTGTCGGACCGCTATCTGCCCGACCGCCGGCTGCCGGACAAGGCGATCGACCTGATCGACCAGGCGGGCGCGCGGGTGCGGCTGGGCGCCCGGACGAAGGGCACGGACGTCCGCGCCATGGAGCGCGAGCTGGAGCAGCTGACCCGGGACAAGGACCAGGCGGTCGCGGACGAGCAGTACGAGCAGGCCACGCAGCTGCGCGACCGCGTCACCGAGCTGAAGCGGCGCATCGAGGAGGAGACGAGCGGCACCGAGGCGGCCGACGAGGGGCAGAACCTTGAGGTGACGGCCGAGGCCATCGCCGAGGTGGTGTCCCGGCTGACCGGCATCCCCGTCAGCAGCCTCACCCAGGAGGAGAAGGAGCGGCTGCTGGGCCTGGAGGACCACCTGCACCAGCGGGTCGTCGGCCAGGAGGAGGCGGTCGAGGTGGTCGCGGAGGCGGTGCTGCGTTCGCGGGCCGGGCTCTCCAGTCCCGACCGGCCGATCGGCAGCTTCATGTTCCTCGGCCCGACCGGCGTCGGGAAGACCGAGCTGGCCCGCGCGCTCGCCGAGGCGCTGTTCGGCAGCGAGGACCGGATGGTCCGCCTCGACATGAGCGAGTACCAGGAGCGGCACACCGTCTCCCGGCTGGTCGGCGCCCCGCCCGGATACGTCGGCCACGAGGAGGCCGGCCAGCTCACCGAGGTGGTGCGGCGCAACCCCTACTCGCTGCTGCTCCTCGACGAGGTGGAGAAGGCGCACCCGGACGTCTTCAACATCCTGCTCCAGGTCCTCGACGACGGTCGGCTGACCGACTCGCAGGGCCGCACGGTGGACTTCAGCAACACGGTCATCGTGATGACCAGCAACCTCGGCTCCGAGGCCATCGCCCGCAGCGGTTCCGGGATCGGGTTCGGGCCCGGTGGCGCGGAGGCGGACGAGGAGGCGCGGCGTGAGCGCATCCTGCGGCCGCTGCGCGAGCACTTCCGGCCCGAGTTCCTCAACCGCATCGACGAGACGGTCGTCTTCCGCCGGCTCACTCCCGAGCAGCTGCGGCGGATCACCGACCTGCTGCTGAACGCGACCCGCCAGCTCATGCGCGCCCAGGGTGTCACGGTCGACTTCACGGACGCGGCCGTCGGCTGGCTCGCCGAGCGCGGGCACCAGCCCGAGTACGGTGCCCGGCCGCTGCGCCGCACGATCCAGCGCGAGGTCGACAACCGGCTGTCGCGGCTGCTGATCGACGGCCGGGTCGCGGAGGGCGGCACGGTGACGGTGGACGAGGCGGATGGGCACCTCGTGTTCCGGACGCCGGACGAGGCGGACGGGCAGCGCGCCCAGGCCGCATCGGGCCGGGCGAGCGCGCCACCCGCCTCCTGAACCGACGAACCGACGAATCGACGGGCGCCGGTGGTCCGTTACGGCGCCGGGTGCACGACCTGCGCCGAGCCGCCGCCCCGTCGTACCTTCTCGGCGGCCGCCAGCCATCTGCCGTCCGGCAGCCGCTGCACGCCGGTCGCCGCGCCGATCTCGGGGTTGAGCGAGAAGGAGTGCCCGAGGGACTCCAGCGCGGCTCTCGTGTCGCTGTCGTACAGCCCGGGTTCGAGTTCGGTCCGGGCGGCGTTGCGCTGGCTGGCGCGGGGCGCCGCGATCGCGTCGACCAGGGGCAGGTGCCGGTCGAGGAACCCGGTGAGGGTCTGCAGCACGGTGGTGATGATGGTCGCGCCGCCGGGCGAACCGACGGCCACGACGGGCCGGTTGTGCCGGTCGAGCACGATCGTGGGTGAGATCGACGAGCGCGGCCGCTTGCCGGGGCCGGGCAGGTTCGGGTCGTGGACGGCCGGGTTGGCCGGGGCGAAGGAGAAGTCCGTCAGCTCGTTGTTGAGCAGGAAGCCGCGGCCGGGGACCGTGATTCCGCTGCCTCCGGTCTGCTCGATGGTGAGCGTGTAGGAGACGACGTTGCCCCACTTGTCGGCGACCGTGAGGTGCGTGGTGTTCTCGCCCTCGTACGTCGTCGGCGCCGCCGTGCCCCCGGTGGAGCAGGCCGCCGGACGGCGCGGGTCGCCCGGCGCCAGCGGGCTGGTGAGCACCGCGTCGTCCTTGACGAGGCAGGCGCGCGAGTCGGCGTACTTCTGGGACAGCAGCTGCCGCGTCGGTACGTCCTCGAAGGCGGGGTCGCCGACCCAGCGCCCGCGGTCGGCGAACGCGATGCGGCTCGCCTCGATGAAGTGGTGCAGGTACTGCGCCTGGCTCGCCTTCGAAAGGTCGGTGTGTCCAAGGATGTTGAGCGCCTCGCCGACCGTCGTGCCGCCCGAGGAGGAGGGCGCGATCGAGTAGACGTTCAGGCCGCGGTACGACGTCTTCGTGGGCGCCTGGAGCCGGGCGCGGTAGGCCGCGAGGTCCCGCTCGGACAGCTTGCCGGGGCGGGCGTTCCAGCCCGAGAACGGGTCGACCGGCGGCTTGTTGACCGTGGCGACGACCTCCTTGCCGAGGTCGCCCCGGTAGACGAGACCGACACCCTTCCTGCCCAACTCGGCGTACGTGCGGGCCAGGTCGGGGTTCTTGAAGGTGGAGCCGACGACGGGGAGCTGCCCGTTCGGCAGGAACAGCTTCGCGGTGTCGGGGAAGTTGCGGAAGCGGGCCTCGTTCGAGGCGGTCTGCGCGCGGAAGGTGTCGTCGACGGTGAAGCCGTCGCGGGCGAGCCGCTCGGCGGGCGCGAGGACCGTGCCCAGCCCGGCGCTCCCCCACTGGTCCAGTGCCGTCTGCCAGGTGGCGGGCGTGCCCGGCGTGCCCACGCCCAGTCCGCTGGTGACGGCGTCGGCGAAGCGGATCGGCTTGCCGTTCTCCAGGAACAGACCGGAGTCGGCGGTGAGCGGGGCCGTCTCGCGCCCGTCGATGGTGTGCACGCTGCGGGTGCGGGCGTCGTAGTAGACGAAGTAGCCGCCCCCTCCGATGCCGGAGGAGTACGGCTCCGTGACGCCGAGCGCGGCGGCCGTGGCGACGGCGGCGTCCACCGCGTTGCCGCCCTCGCGCAGCACCTCGATGCCGGCGGCGGAGGCGTCCACGTCGACGCTGGCGACGGCGCCGCCGTATCCGACGGCGACCGGGACCTTCGCCGGCGCGTTCTCCGCCGGTGCGGCCTCGGGCGGGGCCGCCGCCCCCACCGACACCAGCGCGGCCGTGACCGCCAGGACCGCCAGATTCCGCGACGCGGGGCGTCTCATGCGCACCTCCAGTGCAGGACCGTCCGCGCAGCGTAACCACATTGCCGGGGCCACGACAGACCGCGTCCGGCCCGGTCCTCCCTCCACCGTAAGTCGAACACCGGTGCGTACGCTCGCCGTTGGCCCACTAGCATGCGCGCACATGAATGACGACGTGCGCAACATCGTCCTGGGCGTCATAGCGGCCGGCATCAGTGCCTCGCTGGGCTGGCTCGCCCGCACCTACCTGTGGCGGCGCAGGCTCCGCCGCAAGCAGGCATTCTTCGGACTGCCGGAGAACTCGGAGTCGCTGCTCGTCGTCAACCGCGACCCGGCCACCTCGGAGCCGGCGGTGCACCGCTTCGACGTGTTCGCGCTGCTGGAACTGTCCGCGCTCATCAAGGAGTGCGGTGCGCATCTGCGGATGGTCACACAGGACATGGCCCAGCAGGGCTTCGGCGAGCGCACCGAGTTCTGCGTCGGCGGGCCCGCCTCCAACCGGCGGATGAAGGCCCACATGACCGCGATGCTCCCCGGAGTACACGTGAACGCCGACTCCGAACCGGGGCCGGACCGGGCCGCCTTCCGGATCGGCGCCGAGCACTACCGCATGGACCCGGGTGTCACGGAGTACGTCCTGCTGGCCCGGCTCACGGCCGGCGGGCAGAGCCGTCCGGTGTTCCTGTTCTGCGGGCAGCGCGCGATCACCAACCAGGCCGCGACCCGCTATCTCGCCCGCAACCACGAGCGGTTGGCCCGCAAGCACGGGGGCGGCTCCTTCGTCCTGCTGCTGAAGGTGGTCAACTCGCAGGCGTACGGGCCGGATGTCGTCGAACTCGTGGCGGATGTGACGCGGGCCGCCCAGGCACCCCTGCCCGCCGAGGACAAGCCCCCCACCTCACACCGACCGTAGGTTCCGTACGCCTCAACAATCTTTACCCGTACGTAACTTACCGACGGGTTACTTGAGATATGGAGCACCGGCTACCGTCGTTCGCCTCGCGCCGGGACGCATGAGGAGTGGGCCCGGGACGATGGAGGAGTGGGCCCGTGGGACACGGTCGCGGCACCTTGCGCACGTCCGCCGTCGGAGCGGTGTCGGCGGTCCTGCTCGCCGCAGCGGCCCTCGGCGCGGCCCCGGCCGCCCGGGCCGACAGCGGCTCCCCGTCCGTACGCTTCGTCGACATCACCGGTGACGGCGGCACGGTCCTCAAGGCCAACGTCGTCACTCCCGCGGGTGCGAGCGCCTCCGGCGCGTACCCCCTGATCGTGCTGCCCACGAGCTGGGGGCTGCCGCAGGCCGAGTACCTCGTCCAGGCCAAGCGGCTCGCCCGGTCCGGTTACGTCGTGCTGACGTACAACGTCCGGGGGTTCTGGCAGTCCGGCGGCGAGATCGAGGTGGCGGGCCCGCCGGACGTGGCCGACGCCTCCAAGGTGATCAACTGGGCGCTCGCTCACACCCCCGCCGATCCTCAGCGCATCGGCATCGGGGGTGTCTCCTACGGCGCCGGGATCAGCCTTCTCGCGGCCGCGCACGACCGGCGGATCAAGGCGGTCGCCTCGCTCAGCGGCTGGGCGGATCTGACCGGCTCCATCTACTCGGGCCGTACGCAGCACGTCCAGGCGGCGGCCCTGCTCGACGGCGCCGGACGGGTCACCGGCCGCGAGAGCGCCGAAGTCCGGCGCGTCTTCCACGACTTCTACGCCTCCGACCTGTCCAAGGAGCAGGAGCTCCTGGACTGGGGGCGCAAGCGCTCCGTCGCGGCCTCGGTCGACCGGCTCAACCGGAACGGCGCCGCGGTGCTGCTCGCCAACGCCTGGGGCGACAGCGTCTTCCCGGTCAACCAGTACGCCGACTTCTACGAGAAGCTGACCGGCCCCAAGCGACTGGAGCTGCGCCCCGGCGACCACGCGACCGCCGAGATCCCGGGCCTGTTCGGCGTGCCCAACGACGTGTGGACGGACACGGGCCGCTGGTTCGACCACTACCTCAAGGGCGCCGACAACGGCATCGACCGCGAGCAGCCGGTGCAGCTCAAGGCCCGTACGTCGGGCGGCTACGAGGGCTATCCGGACTGGAAGTCGGCCGCGGCGACCCGGCGGAAGATCTCCCTCGCGGGCTCCGCCACCATCCACGCGAACGTCGACTCGGGCGCGGACGGCGGCGTCGTCCTGCTGTCCGGCCTCCTCGACCAGGTGGCCAAGCTGCCGCCGATGGCCTCCATCCCGCTGCTGCCGCGGTGGTGGGCCGCGGTGTGGCAGTCGGAGAAGTACGACGCCGTCCAGCAGGTGCGCGGCACCGCGCGGCTGCACACGACGCTCACCCCGGCCAAGGAGAGCGGTACCCTCGTCGCGTACCTGTACGACGTGGGCCCGCTCGGCCTCGGCAAGCTGGTCACGCACGCGCCGTACACCTGGCACGGCCGGACGCCCGGTCAGCCGTTCGCCGTCGACCTGGAGCTGTTCTCCACGGCCTACGACGTGCCGGCCGGCCACCGGCTCGCCCTGGTCGTCGACACGGTGGACCCGCTCTACGTCGAGCACAACCCGCCCGGCGCGCAGCTGACCTTCTCCTCGCCGGCGAACGACCCGTCGTACGTGTCCGTTCCCCTGCGCGAGCAGTGATCTCCGGCTGCCGCCGGCCGGGCCTGGCCCTGTGAGCTGCCGGGGCCCCTACGCGTTGGGGCCCGTGGGGGGTACCCCACCCGGCAGCAGTGTCCCTCCTGGTTCGGCCGGGGCGACTTCCGCGGCCTTCGTCTTGGGACTGCGCTGCTCCCACCGGGACACCCAGCCGGCGAACCAGGAGAGCAGCATGCACATCCCGATGTAGATCGGTGAGATCACCATGACTACGGGGATGAAGGGCAAATCGTAGTCGAGGTTGGAGGCGATGAGTTTCCCGGCGTGGAGAAACTCCTCGTAGGTGATGAGGTAGCCGAGCGAGGTGTCCTTCAGCGCGACCACCAACTGGCTGATGATGGCGGGCAGCATGGCCCGGAGGGCCTGCGGGACGAGGACATGCGTCATGACCTGCGTCTTGCGCATCCCGAGCGCGTAGGCGGCCTCCTTCTGGCCGCGGGAGACGGCGTTGATGCCGGAGCGGAACACCTCGGCGAGCACGGAGCCGTTGTAGAGGGTGAGTCCGGCCACCAGCGCGGGCAGCGGCTGCACCTTGAGCGCCACGAAGATGAAGAAGATCATCACCAGGACGGGCATCGCGCGGAAGAACTCGACGAGGAGCGTGGCCAGCCAGCGCACCACCCGGTGCTCCGAGAGCCGGCCGACGGCCAGCGCGCCGCCGAGGGCGAGGGAGAGGACGGCCGCGATCCCGAAGGCCTTGAGGGTGTTGCCGAGGCCTCGCAGCAGCAGTTCCTGGATGCCCTCGTACGTGAAGGGCGTCCACTTGGTGGCGGTGAACTGGTCGGTGGCGAAGAGGAGATAGAGGATCCAGGCGAGGATGCCCAGGATGGCGGCCGTGGCCAGGACCCCGTACAGGGCGTGCCGGTGCCGGGTTTTCGGCCCCGGGATGTCGTAGAGCGCGGTGACGTCGGTCATCGGGCGATCCCCCACTTCCTCTCCAGCAGGTTGAACAGGGCACTGATGGCGAGGGTGATGACGAGGTAGCCGACGGCGATCCAGACGAACGTCCAGATGATGTTGTAGCCGAGCTCACTGAGCACCTTGTACGTGCCGAGCAGTTCGGTGACGCTGAACGCGCCCGCGATGGCCGAGTTCTTGGCGAGCGCGATGAGGGTCGAGCCGACCGGCGGGATGACGGAGCGGAAGGCCTGCGGCAGCACGACCAGGGCGAGCACCTGGGAGAAGTTCATGCCGAGGCTCCGGGCCGCCTCGCCCTGGCCCTTGGGCACGGTGTTGATGCCGGAGCGGAGCACCTCGCAGATGAACGCCGAGGTGTAGCAGCCGAGGGCGAGCACCGCGAACACCTCGAAGGGCAGCACGATGCCGAACCGTGGCAGGCCCAGCAGCACGGCGAAGAACAGCAGCGTGAGCGGGGTGTTGCGCAGGACGGCGACCCAGACCGTGCCGAACGCGCGCAGGGAGGCGACGGGCGCGACCCGGAAGGACGCCATGACGAAGCCGAGGACGAGCGCCAGCAGTGAGGCGTAGACGGTGAGTTCGAGCGTGCCGAGGAAACCCCGGAGGTAGAGGGGGAAGTTGTCGATCAGTACGTTCATGCCGTCCTCGCTCAGCTCGCCGGGTAGCGGTCGATGGCGGGCGGTTTCGGCGCGGGCACACCGGACAGGCCGAGCGTCGCGTCGTAGGCCCGCTTCCAGTCGCCGTTCTTCTCGCCTGCCTCCAGCGCGTCGTCGAGCGCCAGGCGCAGGGCGTTGTCGCCCCGCGGGACGCCGATGCCGTACGGCTCCTCGGAGAAGGGCTTGCCGACCACCTTCAGCTCTTCGGGGACCTTGGCCGCGTAGCCGATGAGGATCGCGTCGTCGGTGGTGACGGCGTCCACCTGGTAGGTGAGCAGGTTGTCGACGCACACCGAGTAGGTGTCGTAGGCGACCAGGACCGCCTTGGGGAAGTCGGCCTTGATGCGCTGGTACGGTGTCGAACCGGCCGCCGAGCAGACGCGTTTGCCGGCGAGGTCCTCGGGCCCGTGGATGTCGTCCTCGTCCTTGCGCACGAGCAGCGACTGGCCGGCCAGGTAGTACGGGCCGGCGAAGCCGACGAGCCTCTTGCGCTTGTCGTTGATGGTGTAGGTGCCGACGTAGAAGTCGATCTGGCCGTTCTGCAGGGCGGTTTCGCGGTTGGCGGAGGCGATGGTCCTGAAGCGGATGGTCTTCGGCTCGAACCCGAGCGAGGCGGCCATCATCCTGGCGATCTCGATGTCGAAGCCGGAGTAGGTGCCGGTCGCCGGGTCCCGCTCGCCGAGGTACGGCTGGTCCTCCTTGACCCCGACGCGCAGGTAGCCGCGCTTCTTGGCCCGCGTCCAGATCCTGGACTCGGGCAGCTGGAAGCCCCGGTCCACCTGGTAGTGCGGAAGCTTGTTCTCCGCGGGGCCCTTGACGGGCGGACTGCCCTCCTTGCCGCAGGCGACGGCCAGCAGCGCCAGCAGGGCGGCCAGAACGGCCCGGACGAGGGGCACACGTGTGGTACGGAACATGGGTCGCGCTCCCCCGCTCAGTGCTTGAGGATCTTAGAGAGGAAGTCCCTGGCGCGCTCGCTGCGCGGGTTGGTGAAGAACTCCTCCGGGGTGCGGTCCTCGACGATGCGGCCCGCGTCCATGAAGACGACACGGTTGGCGGAGGCGCGCGCGAAGCCCATCTCGTGGGTGACGACGACCATGGTCATGCCCTCGCGGGCGAGCTGGCGCATCACCTCCAGGACCTCGTTGATCATCTCCGGGTCGAGGGCCGAGGTCGGCTCGTCGAACAGCAGGGCCTTGGGCTCCATGGCGAGGGCGCGGGCGATGGCCACGCGCTGCTGCTGGCCGCCGGAGAGCTGCGCCGGGTACTTGTCGGCTTGCGTCAGCAGGCCGACGCGCTCGAGGAGTTCACGCGAGCGCCGGTCGGCCTCAGCCTTCGTGCGCCCGCGCACCTTGACCTGGGCCAGGGACACGTTCTCCAGGACGGTCTTGTGGGCGAAGAGGTTGAAGGACTGGAAGACCATGCCGACCTCGGCGCGGAGCCTCGCGAGGGACTTGCCCTCCTCGGGCAACGGCTGCCCCTCGAGCCTGATCGTGCCGGACTCGATGGTCTCCAGCCGGTTGATCGCCCTGCACAGCGTCGACTTGCCGGACCCCGACGGTCCGACGACCACGACCACCTCCCCCTTGCCCACGGTGAGATCGATGTCCTGAAGGACATGCAGGTCCCCGTAGTACTTGTTGACGTCCCGCAGTTCGATCAGAGGATCGACGGCCATTCGCAGCCCTACTCACTCTCAGCTGTGTCGTGGTTGCCGCAACTGCCGCAAACTATCCAGACAAGAGTGGAGTTAATACCCGACACGCACTTTCCGGGCATTAGCCGTATTTAAGCCGCGGGGAGGCTTTTTTTCCGAGCGGAGAGACGTTTCACCGAACGAGTCCTCAGGTCTCGGCGACCTCCGCGTACAGCTGCGAGAGCTCTGGCGCGCCGCTGGCGGCCCATTCCTGGCCGAACGCGACGACGTCCACCTCGCGCCCGGAGGCGAGCCGTACGACGGGCCGGCCGCCGGGCCAGACCTCCCAGACGGCGCCGGGGACGGTGCGCACGATGACCGTGCCCAGATACAGTCCGGCGTCGTTGCCGAGCCACTGCAGCGACTCCTCGTCGTCGCGCCAGCGCGGCAGCAGCTGGTCGAGGGCCTCCAGCGAGGCCGCGGAGTCGTCGAGCGGGACTCCGGCCATCTCCGCCTGGGAGCGGAGCAGCTCGCACTCGGACAGCAGAGCGGCGACACCCTCGGGGTCGGCGGACAGCGCCGCCTCACCCCTCTTCTTGCGCCGATTGCCCAGGAAGGGGATGTTCATACGCCCAGCGTGTCACCGGAACGGCCGTCGGCACCACAGGGCGGACACGGGTGTCGCGCGCGGGCGCGGCTTCTCAGACCTCCAGGTCGACCACGACCGGGGCGTGGTCCGAGGCGCCCTTGCCCTTGCGCTCCTCGCGGTCGACGTAGGCGTCCTGGACGGCCTTGGCGAACGGTCCGTTGCCGTACACCAGGTCGATGCGCATGCCGCGGTTCTTGGGGAAGCAGAGCTGGCGGTAGTCCCAGTACGTAAACGGCTGGTCGTACTTGAGCGGGCGCGGGACGACGTCGGACAGGCCCGCCTCGCGCAGGGAGGCCAGCGCGGCGCGCTCGGCGGGGGTGACATGAGTGGCGCCCTCGAAGGCGGCCACGTCGTAGACGTCGTCGTCGCTCGGCGCCACGTTGTAGTCGCCGAGGACGGCGAAGGGGCGGTCGCCCGCCGCGTCGCCCGCGACGGCCGCCTTCAGGGCCTCGAACCACTGGAGCTTGTACGCGTAGTGCGGGTGGCCGACCTCGCGGCCGTTGGGCACGTACACCGACCAGACGCGGACCGGGCCGCAGGTCGCGGAGATCGCGCGAGGCTCCTGGACGCCGTCGTAACCGGGGTCGCCGGGCAGGCCCTTGACGACGTCCTCCACGCCGACGCGGGAGAGCACCGCCACGCCGTTCCACCGGCCGGTCGCGTGCACCGCCGCCTCGTAACCCAGCTCGCGCAGCTGGTCGACCGGGAACTGGGCCTCGGCGACCTTGGCCTCCTGGAGGCACAGGACGTCGGGGCCCGCGCTCTCCAGCCAGGCCAGCAGCCTCGGAAGGCGGGCGGTGATCGAGTTCACGTTCCAGGTCGCGATGCGCATGACTCACAACCTACCGGGCGGCACTGACAACGCCCTCCCGCCCTGTCCCGGCCCCGGTCCCGCCCCCGTTCGCGCTCACACGTCGGCGGACGAACCCGGCGTCAGCCGCAGGTGCTCCGCGCCGCCCAGGGCGCCGATCTGGTGGTCGTAGATCGGGCGGGCGAGGTCGGCGAGGAGGGCGTCGTGGATGTCGTAGGCACGCTGCGGGCGGACCTCGCGGACGTAGTCGATCACCTCGGAGATCTTGCTCCAGGGCGCCATCACCGGGAGCATCAGCGTCTCGACCGGGTGGTCGGGGACGGTGAGGGCGTCGCCGGGGTGGAAGACGCGCCCGCCGTCGATCAGGTAGCCGACGTTGGTGATGCGCGGGATGTCCGGGTGGATCACGGCGTGCAGCTCGCCGTGGACCTGGACGTCGAAGCCGGCGGCGGTGAAGGTGTCGCCGTGGCCGACGGTGTGGACGCGGCCCGGGAAGGCGACCGCGATCCGCTCCGCGACCGCGCGCAGCGTCCAGATCTCCGCGGCCGGGTTGGCGTCCATGGCGGCGCGCAGCCGCCCCTCGTCGAAATGGTCCGCGTGCTCGTGCGTGATCAGGATCGCGTCCGCGCCGACGGCCGCGTCCTCCTCGCAGAAGCCGCCCGGGTCGAGGACGAGCACGCGCCCGTCCTTCTCGAGGCGGACGCAGGCGTGGGACTTCTTCGTGAGCTTCATGGCGCCCATCCTGCCCTCCGGCGCCCGCGTCTCCTGCCCTCCGCCGCCCGCGTCCCGGCGCCCCCGCTCACTCCTCCGGCGTGGTCTCCTCGCGGATGACCTGCTGGGCGACCTTGAACGCGCTGTTCGCCGCCGGAACACCGCAGTAGACGGCGGTCTGGAGCAGCACTTCCTTGATCTCCTCCGGGGCCAGGCCGTTGCGCAGCGCCGCCCGAATATGGAAGGACAGCTCGTCCAGGTGGCCGCCCGCGACCATGATGGCGAGCGTGACGCAGCTGCGGGAACGGCGGTCGAGGCCCGACCGGCCCCAGATCTCGCCCCAGGCATAGCGGGTGACGAGCTCCTGGAAGTCCTCGGAGAAGTCGTCGGCCTGCGCGAGCGCCCGGTCGACGTGCGCGTCGCCGAGCACCTCGCGGCGGATCTTGAGCCCCGCGTCGTACGTGTCGGTGCGCCGGTCGGGCTGAGCCGGGGCGATCTCGGCGATGGGCGCGGACTGCGAGGGGACGTGCGGCGGCACGGGCGGGGCGGCCGGTGGCGCAGCGGCCGGCGACGCGGCGCCCAGCACCGGCTTCACCGGGGGCCCCTGGATGGCCATCTGGCCGGTGGCCGGGTCGTAGGCGGGCTGCCAGGCGGTGGAGAAGTGACGGACCAGCAGGTCGGTGACGGCGGCGGGCTGCTCGACCGGAACGAGGTGTGAGGCGCCGGGGACGACCGCGAGCCGGGCGTCCGGTATCCCGGCGACCAGGGTGCGGGCCTCCGCCGGTCCGGTCACCTTGTCCTCCGAGCCGACGAGCACCAGGGTCGGTACGCCGATACGGCCGAGCTCGGCCCGTACGTCGAAGCCGGCCAGTGCCTCGCAGGAGGCGATGTAGCAACCCGGGTCGGTGGTGCGCACCATCTGCACGGCCCACTCGGTGATCGCGGGCTGCGCGGCCGAGAAGCCGCTGGTGAACCAGCGCTCGGGCGAGGTCCGGGCGATCGGGTCGAGCCCGTTGGTCCGCACGATCACGCCGCGCTGGCGGAACTCGTCCGGCGTGCCGAAGCGGGGGGAAGCGGCGACCAGCGCGAGCGAGGCGACCCGCTCCGGGCGGCGCAGGGCGAGCTCCATGCCGACCGCGCCGCCGAGCGCGCAGCCCGCGTAGCCGAAGCGCTGCACGCCGAGTCCGTCGAGGGTGGCGATCAGCCGGGTGGCCAACTCGGCGACCGAACCGGCCGGATGGGCCGGGGCGCCGCCATGGCCCGGCAGGTCGAACCGCAGGACGCGCCACTGCTTGACCAGTTCGGGCACCTGACGGTCCCACATGTGCCATGTGGTACCCAGCGAAGGTCCCAAGATCAGAACAGGGGCGTCTTTTGGCCCGTCAAAGCGGTATTGCAGGGTGTTCGGCGGTGTCTCACTCACGCCTCAGACCTTCTCACGTATCACGAAATCTGACATGACCGGGGGAACCCGGTGGCTCTTGCCTCTCGGAGCGCGATACTGCCGGCACTGCCGACAACGCCGGTCTCGGCCGGCCGGGCAGGAACCGGGCTTACGCACAGGATCCCGAAAGGCTGGCAGTCCACGATGGCCATCACTCACACACGACGTCCCGAGGTCCTGACCAGGCGAGCGCTGAACCGGTCGTTCCTGGCCCGGCAACTGCTCCTGGAGCGGGTGCCGCGCAAGCCGTTGGACGTGATCGAGCACCTGGTCGGCCTCCAGGCGCAGGCCCCCCATCCGCCGTACGTGGGGCTGTGGTCACGCACCCAGGACTTCGTCCCGGACGACCTGTCACAGCTCCTGCTCGACAGGGCCGTCGTACGGACCATCCTGATGCGCAGCACCGTCCACATGGTCAGCGCCGCCGACTGCCTCCGTCTACGGCCGACTCTCCAGCCCTGTCTCGACCGCGGCGTGGGGTCCCAGGGCTGGCGTCGCCTCAAGGGCGTCGAGCCCGGTGAACTGGCCGACTACTGCCACGCGCTGCTCGACGAGGAGCCGCGCAGCGCCGGTCAGCTGGGCGTGCTCCTCAGTGAGAGGTGGCCCGACGCGGACAGCGCGCTGCTGTCCCGGGCCGCGCGCGCTGTGGTCCCCATGGTCCAGATTCCGCCACGGGGGCTGTGGGGTCGCTCGGGTCAGCCGACGTACGCCACGGCCGAGACGTGGATAGGCGCCCCCTTGCATTCCGGGCCGTCGCTCACCTCGCTCGTGCGCCGCTACCTCGCGGCCTTCGGGCCGGCCACGGTCGCCGATGTCCAGGCCTGGTGCGGGCTGACCCACCTGCGCGAGGTCGTCCAGGCCCAGGCGGGGGAACTGGTCAGGTTCACCGACGAGGCGGGCAACGAACTGTTCGACCTGCCCGACGCGCCCCGTCCCGGCCCGGACGCCGGCAGTCCCGTACGTCTGCTCGCCGAGTTCGACAACGCCGTACTGTCCCATGCCGACCGCTCCCGCATCATCAGCAGCGACGACCACAAGCGGATCACCACGAAGAACGGCCTTGTACCCGGGACGATCCTCGTGGACGGATTCGTACGCGGCCGCTGGCGCGTCGAACGCCGACGCAGGCGCACCGAGCTCGTGATCACGCCGTTCAGCGCGCTGTCCGCAGCGGTGCGCGGCGAACTGACGGAGGAGGGCATCCACCTGCTCCGGTTCCTCGCGCCCGGGACGGACGACGTGGACGTGGTCATCCGCTCCGTCGATGGGGCCGAGTGAGCGGGTGACGGTCCGACCCCAGCCACGACCGAGTGTCTCCTCATGACCGCAACGTCTGCGAAGGCGACTCCCCGAACTGGTGGCGGTACGCGAGGGAGAAGCGGCCTGGGTGGAAGAAGCCCCAGCGGGAGGCGACGGCGGTGACAGTGGTGGCACCCGGGTCGGAGGCCAGGAGTTCCTTGCGTACGCGGTCCAGGCGGACCTCGCGCAGGTACGCGAGCGGTGTCGTGTCGAGGTGCCGGCGGAAGCCTTCCTGGAGGGCCCGTACGCCGACGCCGACGCATTCCGCGATCTCGGCGACCGTGAGCGGCTCGGCGGCGTGCCCCTCGATGATCTCCATGGCGCGGCGGACCGTGGGCGGTGCGACGCGCGGCTGCTCGCCGAGCAGCGCCGGCGTGTAGTTGTGGGGCTGGGCCATCAACAGCTGCGTCATGAGGAGTGATTCAAGCTGTTTCGTCACGATGGGCTGGCTTGTCATGCCGCCGGACCCCTCCGCCTCCCGGCGCATGAGATCGACGATGTTGAGCCAGGAGAGCGCGCCCGGTGTGGTGAGATCCATGCCGAGCGAGAAGAAGATCGGGCGGCGCACGGTGCGGCCGAGCAGACTTCCCAGGTGCGATTCCAGGGACGACCGGTCGAACCACACGATCAGCTGCGGATTGCCCCCGCTCCAGCGCATGTCCAGCTTTCCGGTCGGAGAGGGGACGGAAGCGAGTTCGGGGGAGGAGATGATCTCCTCGCGGCCGCAGGTGATTTCGGCGTAACCGGCGAGCGGGATCTGGACCAGGAAGAAGCTCTCCAGGTCGCCCGGCGTGATCCGGACTTCCGTTCCGTAATCGAGGTAGTACAGGCCCGTCTGGTCGAAGGGTGCGCCGTGCAGTCGGGCGTCGAGCGTCGCCGAGCGCTGCGTGATGCGCAGCTCATGCGGACAGAAGGCGCGGCCGACCTCGGCCCGCGCCTCCCAGATGTCCGCTGTGTGGAACCGCTCGTGGTTTGCGAGGGGGAGCTCTTCAGCGGACATGTGAACCTCCACCGCCGAGATGCGCGATCAGGACAGCAACCCGCGTGATCCGGATAGCAAAGATGATCTTTCCATACCAAGGTTGATGCCCGACCGCCTCGGAGAAGGAACCAGGGGATCAACGATGCAGGGAGTGCCGGGCCGGACCGCGCTCGTCACGGGAGCGGAGCCACGCCCAGCGGACAGCCCGTCGCAGGCACGTTGCGCGTGCTCCGCGACCGGCGCGGAAAAGGCCGCCAAGGCCGTACCCCCGCACGTCGCCGCGCCCTTGCCCCTGCCGCCCCGTCCCACCGAGTCGGCCGGGCCCGCCCCCATTTGCCGGCCGGGTGACCCGGGACCCATCCCCCGGTCCTACGGGTGACCCGACGGCACTGCACGACACCGCACCGCTCAAAGCCGCATAACCCCTACCCCCGGAGGTCCCCCCTCATGCGCAAGATCACCATCGTCGGAGCCGGTCAGGCCGGCCTCCAGCTCGGTATCGGTCTGGTCGACCGCGGTTACGACGTCACCATCGTGTCCAACCGCACCGGAGACCAGATCCGCGAGGGCCGGGTCATGTCCAGCCAGGCCATGTTCGGCACCGCGCTGGCCCACGAACGCAACCTCGGCCTCGACTTCTGGGGCGACGCCTGTCCGGCGATCGCCGGGCTCGGTGTGAACATCGCCGACGGACAGGGCGGCCGGGCGCTCTCCTTCGGCGCCCGCCTCGAGGCCACCGCCCGCTCCATCGACCAGCGTGTCAAAATGCCGCTCTGGATGGGTGAGTTCGCGCGCCGCGGCGGCCGTCTGCTCATCCACGAGGCCGGCATCGAGGACCTGGAGCGCTATGCCGCCGAGTCCGACCTGGTGATCGTCGCGGCCGGCAAGGGCGAGATCGCCGGGCTGTTCCAGCGGGACGCCGAGCGTTCGCCGTACGACGCTCCGCAGCGCGCGCTGGCCCTGGCGTACGTCACCGGCATGGCGCCGCTGCCCGACCGCCCCGGCGTCAGCTTCAACGTCATCCCCGGTGTGGGCGAGTACTTCACCATGCCCAGCCTCACCACCAGCGGCCCCTGCGACATCATGTTCTTCGAGGGCATCCCGGGTGGCCCGCTCGACTGCTTCGACGGGCTCACCCCCGACCAGCTGCTGGCGAAGTTCCAGGAGCTGCTGCGGACGTACGTCCCGTGGGAGGCCGAGCGCTGCACCGACATCGCGCTCACCGACGCAGGCGGCACCCTCGCGGGCCGCTTCGCGCCGACCGTCCGCAAGCCCGTCGCCACGCTGCCCTCCGGCGCACAGGTGCTCGGCCTCGCCGATGTCGTCGTCCTCAACGACCCGATCACCGGCCAGGGTTCGAACAACGCCTCGAAGTGCGCGGCCTCCTACCTCGCCACCATCCTGGACCACGGCGAGCGCCCGTACGACGCCGCGTTCATGGAGCTGGCCTTCGGCCGCTTCTGGGACAACGCGCAGTCCGCCACGACCTGGACCAACGCGATGCTCGGCGCCCCGCCGCAGCACGTCCTGGAGCTCTTCGGCGCGGCGAGCGTCAACTCCCGTATCGCCGCCCGCTTCGTCAACGGCTTCGACGACCCGCGCGACTTCTTCCACTGGTTCATGGACCCGGTCGCCGCGAAGAACTACCTGACCGAGGTCAGCGCCTGAGCGGCAGCCGGGAGTAGCCACCGACGGGCCCTGACGGCACGGCAGCGACAGGTACGTAACGAGAGCGGGACAGCAGGACATGAGAAGGATCGCGGTGATCGGCGCCGGGCAGGCGGGTGCTCAACTCGCCCTGGGACTCCAGGCGCACGGCTATGACGTCACCCTGGTCACCGACCGCGGCCCCGACGAGATACGTCGCGGCCCGGTCATGTCCAGCCAGTGCATGTTCGACACCGCGCTGCAGAGCGAGCGCGAACTCGGGCTGCACCACTGGGAGGAGCGGGCCCCGGAAATCTCCGGCATCGCGTTCTCTCTCATCGGTCCGCACGGCACTCCGGACGTCTCCTGGCGCGCGCCGCTGGAAGGGCCCGCCCACTCCGTCGACCAGCGGGTCAAGTGTGCTGCCTGGATAGAGCAGTTCGCGGCCGGTGGCCACGGCGAGATCGTGCTGCACGAGGCGGGCGTCGAGGACCTCGAGTGGTACGCCCGTACGCACGATCTCGTCGTGGTCTCCACGGGCAAGGGCGAGCTGAGCCGGCTCTTCCCGCGCGACTCCGAGCTCTCCCCGTACGACCGGCCGCGCCGTGCGCTGGCTCTGACGTACGTCACGGGTACGGCACCGCGGGAGGGGGAGGCCGCCGTCCACTACCGCATGGTCCCCGGCGTCGGCGAGTACTTCACCTTCCCCGCCCTCACCACAACCGGGCCCTGCGACATCATGGTCTTCGAGGGCGTTCCCGGCGGTCCGATGGACTGCTGGGACGACATCCGTACGCCGGAAGGCCACCTCACCCGCTCACTGGAAATCCTCCACCGGTTCTTCCCCGACGAGTACGACCGCTGCCGGCACGCCCAACTCACCGACCAGGGTGGCGTTCTGCGCGGCAGGCTCACGCCGACCGTCCGGCACCCCGTCGCGCGCCTGGCCTCCGGCCGGCACGTCCTGGGCATGGCCGACGCCGTCGTCCTCAACGACCCCATCACCGGCCAGGGTTCGAACAACGCGGCCCAGGCCGCGACCCACTACCTCGAAAGCATCCTCCGGCACGGCACCGCCGAGTTCACACCGCAGTGGATGCAGCGCACCTTCGACAGCTTCTGGCGCGGCTGGGCTCAATGGGCCGTCGGCTGGACCAACTCCCTCCTCACCGACCTGAGTCCCCACCACCGCGACATCCTGACGGCGGCGGCCGAGATCCCCTCGGTCGCCGGCGCCCTCGCCGCCGGATTCGACGACCCCCGCACCCTCTACCGCTGGTGGTTCGAGGAGGCCGAGGCACACCGCTTCCTCGCCGAGAAGCGCGCCCAGCACGCCGTCCGCTTCGACGGCCGCGAACTGCGCCGAGCGCTGGGCCAGTACGCCACCGGCGTGACCGTGGTGACGGCCCGCGCCCCCGACGGCCGCAACGTCGGTATGACCGCCAACTCCTTCACCTCCGTCTCCTTGGATCCGCCCCTCGTCCTGTGGTGCCCCGGCAAGAACAGCCCGAGCCTCCCGGACTTCACCGACGCCTCGCACTTCGCCGTCCACGTACTGGCCGCCGACCAGCACCACCTCTCCCGCCAGTTCGCCACCCCGGCCGACGACAAGTTCCGCGGTACGCCCATCACTCCCGGTATCGCCGGCACCCCTCTCCTGGACGGTGCGGTCGCCCGCTTCCAGTGCCGCACCGTCCAGCGCCTCGACGCCGGCGACCACATCATCTTCCTCGGTGAGGTCGAGGAGTACGAGGCCGACGGCGGGGCCCCTCTGGTGTTCCACTCGGGGTACTACCACGTGGCGACGAAGCATCCGGATCTCTGAACGAGCATGCGGAACTCCGACGCCCTCCGTCCCGGCGGGAACCGGGCTACGGTCGGGTACGTCGCAGTGCCGTCCAGTCGCATGAGGGGGTGGTCATGGTGAGGGAGGTCTGCGGTCGCAGTCGAGGATCCTGGGCTTGGCTCGGCACCGTCCTGGTCTCCGTCTCCTGCCTTCTGACCGCCTGCGGAGGCAGCGGCGGCAGCACGGGGACGGCCTCCGCCTCCGCCTCCGCAGGCTGCGCCGCCGGTCACACCGACATCACCGTCGCCGCCAGGGGCGCGGTCGAGCAGCGGGTGTGCGTCCGGCCGGGGACGGTGATCTCCCTCGTCCTGGAGGCTCGTACGGACGACAAGCGGTGGACGGCCGTCCAGAGCTCCGCGCCGGGGTTGGTCGTGGTCTCCGGTTGGCAGGTGGAGCAGGACGGGACCGCTCGTGCCTCGCTGCGCTGCGCCGGCACCCGAGGCGGCACGGCCAAGGTCACCGCGCTCGCCAAGGCGCCGGACGTGGCGGGCGCGGCGAAGGCCGCCTTCACCCTCGACGTGGGCGTGGTGCCGTACACGACGAAGCGGTGACCCCGAAAGCCGAGATCACCGCTCTGTCCCGCTGCCGGGGTCAGTCGCAGTCGCGCACCCCGATGGTGTAGATGCCGCGGCCGTGGGTGGCCGCGTACAGCGTGCTTCCGTCGGGGCTCAGCTTCAGCTGGAGCACGGCGACGGCCGGGAGCGACCCGACGCGCTGCCACTTGACGTGGCCCGGTGCGCGGTAGACGACGCCGAGGTCGGTGGCGACGGCGAGGCCGCCGTTCGGCGTGACGACCGCCGAGTTGGCCGGCACGTCGGGGAGGTTCGCCGAGATGTCGTTCCAGGTGGTGCCGCCATCGGTGGACTCGAAGACGTGGCCGACGCCGGCGCCGGGGCCTTCGGTCCAGTGCCGCGAGAAGCCGTTGACCGCCAGGAAGACGTGGTCGGCGTTCTTCGGGTCGGTGGCGAAGCCGCTGAGGTAGCGGTTGGGCACGGCCCCGTCCGCCCCTGTCGCGGGCAGGTTGATGTCGTGCCAGCCGGTGCCGTCGGCGTTGCCCACCGAGATGCCGCGGGCGAAGCCCTGGTTGTTGCAGGGGCCGCACCAGGCCGCGTACACCTTCCCTCCCACGGCCGCGACGGCGGTCGCGGTGCGGCCGGCGCCGAGGTCGTGGACACTCTTCCACTCGTCGCCGCTGCGGATGGCGTAACCGTGGGTCTGCACCCACACGTGGCGGCCGCCCGCGACCCAGGTGCTGCTGTCCTTCGCGTCGGCCGCGAGCGGGGCGATGAAGCGGGCCTCGCCGGTGGCGTTGTCGGCCGGGGCGACGTTGTACGAGGTGGCCTTGCTCGCGTCGGTGATCCAACTGCCATCGTTCACCGCGCAGTTCTGAGTCACCTGGATGGCGAGGTAGACGTACTCCTCGGCGATGTCGCAGCCGTTGGCCGGGTCGGTGAGGGTGTCACCGCCGTCGCCGCCGAAGTTGGAGCCCATCACCTTGTCGTTGCCGCGCAGTATGGACTGGCCGTTGTCCTGGAGGCCGCCGGTGACGGAGACCCCGCCGTGGTCGAGGTCCTTGCCGACGCCCACCGAGTAGTACTGGAGGGTGTCGATGGTGCCGTCGTTGAGGGAGGTCCAGTCGTATGGTGGCGTGGCCGGAGGAATCCTGGGAGCCGTTGACCGGACGCCTGTAGACGCCGCCGTCGTTGCCGACGTACACGAAGTTCTTGCCGCGGTAACGGCCGATCGCCACGCCGTGCTGGTCGGAGTGGGTGGTCTGTTCGCAGTCGCCGCTCTGCTTGGCCGGGTCGATGCTCCAGCAGGCGAAGCCGAAGTTCCAGTACGGGCCGACGGTCGACCAGTTGCTGCCGCCGTCCTTGGTCTCGTAGACCTCCTCGAGGCCCGCGTAGACGTGCTCCGCGTTCGCCGGGTCGACGGTCAGGAACTGGTTGTACCAAGCCTGTACGCCGGGCATGTAACCAGGGAAGGTCAGCGCCGAGTTGTCGGCGGCCAGCCCCTTGTAGTCGGCGATCTTCGTCCAAGGGCCGACGGGAGAGCCGGACTTGGAGACGTAGATGCCCTCCAGACCGCTGTCCGGGTTGGTGTTCAACTGGTCGGGCGACTGGTCGATGGCGTAGTAACGGGAGCCGTCGGAGGAGCGGGCGAAGGTGACGTTGCCGACGTTGTCCGCGTCGGCCGGCAGGTCGCCCAGGCCGCTGGTGATCCGCGTCCAGGTGCCGTTCACTTTGGTGAAGAAGCCGTTGTAGTCGTCACCGCTGCGCCAACCGACGGCGAGAACGACCTTGTTGGGATCCTTGGGGTCGATCGCGATGTCATTGGCGATGTTCTTGTACGCCGCGTTGGGCGCGCCGGCCTTCGAACCGCCCGGCAGATATGCGGGGTTGGGCGCGTACTCCAGCTTCCAGGCGCCCTTCAGGGTCTTGGTGGAGTGGCTCCACACGCCCTTGCTGGTCGCGGCCCACACCGTGTCGCCGCCGAAACGCAGCTCGTGAATGGTGGTGGACTCCAGCTCGTCGCCGCCGACCCGGCTGCGAGTGGAGAACGTGCCGTCATGCGGGTCGGACAGGACGTAGACGCCGCTGCCGAGGTAGGCGTCGGCGTTGGTGGTCGCCTCGCCGGTGCCCAGCCACAGCCGCCCGGCGCCGTCGAGCGCGAGCGCGCCGGTGGACTGCGAGGGCAGCTTGTCGCTGATGGGCTGCCAGTGCCCGCCGCCTCGCCCGGACCGCCATACGCCGCCGCCGGCGCTGCCCGCGTACACGTACCCGTCGCCATCGGCTGCCATCGCGGCCATGCGGCCGGTCACGTTGCCCGAGCCGCCGCTGGAGTTGGAGTCGATGTCGCGGTAACGGGAGTCGTCGGAGTTGTACGGAAGGTCGGTGACGTTGCTCCAACTGCCCCCTGTGCTAGGCAGGTTGGTCAGGTTGGTCCAGGCGGCGCCGTACGCGCCGGGGGCGACGACACCGGGCGAGGTGCGGGCCTCGGCGTACTGGTCCGCGCCCTCCGCGATCTCGTCGGCCTCGTTGCCGTCGTCGCCTTCCTCCGCTTTCAGGTTGGGGCTCACCGCACCCACCGACTGCTCGCGCTCAGCGGCGAGTCGCTTGAGTGCGCGAACCCCGAAGGGGCTGCTGTCTCCGCCGGGCGCGGCGCTCGCGGGTATCGCGAGGAGTCCGGCGGATGTGGTGATGGCACAGATCGTGAGCCATCGTCTTCTACGGGTTGGTGCGGGCACCAGGTCCTCCCAAACGGGCATCGACAAGCCGTCGGAAGTGACCCGACCATGAGAGGAAGTGGGCGTCCGGCGCTTGGAGAAGTCTTTGACCAGAACCTGTCACTGTGCGGTCGGTCGGCTCTTCCGGTGCGGTGAAGAGACCTCGATGAGAACGGCTACGTCGTCGACGTTCCTGTCACCGGTTCGCGCGTCGGCTCATGTGTCGTCCGCTATGCCCAGACCCGTCAGCGCGCCCACCGGGTCCCAGTCCGGTGTGCCGCGGGGCCACCAGTCGTCGTGGCCCGGCTCCGATTCGTACGCGTACCACAACCCGTCGCGGCCGAAGCGGAGTTGGAGATGGCCGCGGGGGTGGGTGAGGTGGTTGTGCCAGGGGCGGAACGCGGGCAGGTCGGCGGCGAGGAGGAGCGGGCGGGCGCGGTCGAAGCGGCCGGCGGGCGGGTCCCAGGGTTCCTCCAGGACGGCGAGCCCCTCGGCGCCGCCCTGCCGCCAGGCGGCGACCGCGCGCGCCAGCTCGGCCGGGGTGCGGTCGGTGGCGGTGGCCAGCGAGGAGTACAGCGCGCGGGTGGCGGCGGTCAGGCCGGAGCCGGGGCGGGCGGCGGCGAGGCGTACCGCGTCCTGCCACAGGGTGAGTCCGCCGACCGGGTCGCGTCCGGTGCCCAGCAGGGCGTGGGCGCGGGCGGCCGCGTCCGTCGCCAGCTGGTCCAGGGCGAAGGCGTCCGGGCCGCCGGGCACGGCCGGATAGACCGGGGGCTGCTCCGGATGCGCGGGAACTGGCAACGGCCCGGGCAGCAGCGGCGGTCGTTCACGCGCGGCGAGCGCCTCGGACGCCCGTACGCCGGGCAGGGCGGCCGACCGGCTCTCCCGCGCGGCGCGGGCGGCCGCGGCGGCGTTGCGGCGGGACAGCGCGTCGAGCAGGTCGCGTTCGCCCCGGCCGCGCAGCAGGAACAGCACGAAGGGGTCGGCGTCGAGCAGCCGTGCCGTCTGGTAGCAGAGGGCGGCGGCGTGCTTGCAGGGGTGCCCGGAGTCGGGGCAACTGCACCGGGGTTCCAGCTCGCCGGGGCCGGGCAGCAGGGGTGCGCCGCAGTCGGCCAGGGACTGCGGCAGCTCCTTGTCGAGCAGCGCGGCGATGTCGCCGGGCCGTCCGGCGGCCGCGCCCAGGAAGCGCTCCCAGTCCGCCTCGCCGAACGTACGCAGCCGCACCTGCACGCGGTACGGGCGCGGACGGCTGCCCTGGACGTACGCCAGGACGAGCCCCGGCGTCACGGTGATCGCGTCCACGTGCCCCCGCTCCGCGTACCCGCGCCCGCGCGCCAGCCGCTTGACGTCCAGCGCACCCTCCTCCAGCGCGGCCACCCAGGCGTTCCCCCACCAGCTCTCGGCGAAGCCCTCGCCCGCAGAGCCGCGGGGCGGGAAGGCCGGGAAGGTACGGCGGAGTTCGCCGTCGCGGTGAGGAGTGGCCATGGTGGGGGCGGCCATGGTGGGGGCGGGGACGGTTGCGGCGGCGGGTGTGGGGGGCGTCGCCGGAGCGTCGGCCTCCGGCTGCTCCCCCTCCGGGGCGTCCGTCATCGGCGGCATCCGGAAGGCGGTGGCGAGGAACGTCCGTATGTCACGAGCGACTTGGCCCTTGTCGACGCCACTGGCCGTCGTACCGGCGCCGCTCGGCGGCGCGGTCTGCTGCTGCCGGGGCCCGGCAGACCGTCGTAGCCGAGGAGCCTCCGCCGCAACCCTCGACGCCTCCTTGCGCGCGGCTCGCAGCGCCTCGCGGGCGGCGTCACCTGGGCGGGTACCGGAGTCGGCGGCAGGGGCGGTGTGCGGCGGCGGTACGGCTCGTTCATCGGAAGCGGCTGCTTCCTCCCCCGTCACGACCGACTCGGCGTCCTCGGCGTCGTCCCCACCACGCCGCCGCCCGGACACGGCCTGCCGCAACGCCGCGCGGGCAACGTCGCCAGGCCTGGGCTCACCGGCAGCAAGCGTCTCGGCCCCGGCAGCGCCTCCCTCGGCCACGGCCGGCCGAAGCGCCGCCCGAGCCACGTGCCCAGGCCTCGGCTCGTCAGCCGCAGGCGTCTCCGGCCGGCCATGGGCCACGCCCCGGGGCGCCTGCTCACCGGTCTCGCTCACAGCCGGCCGCGCAGGTACGACCACCTCGCCGTCCGCATCACCCGCCGAACCGCCGCACAGGTCAACCGAGTCCGCCTCGGCACGACCTCCCTCGGCCACGGCCAGCCGCAACGCCGCCCGCGCCACGTCGCCGGGCCGCGACTCCTCGGTCGACGGTACCTGGGGCGCTGCGGGAGCGCCCTTCTCCGTGTCCTCGGACGGTGCCTCCGGCGCATCCCCCGCGCTCTGAGTCGTGCCCTCGGTCTGCTCCCCGGTTCCCTCCGCCCGCTGTCGAGCTGCGCGCAGGGCTGCTCGGGCGGCGGCTCCCGGGCGGTTTTCCGCGGCGGTCATGGTGTCCTCCGCAGCGAGACCAGGTCGGACAGCTCGCGGTCCGTCAGTTCGGTGAGGGCCGACTCGCCGGAGCCGAGGATGGCGTCGGCCAGGGCGCGCTTGGCGGCCAGCATCTCGGCGATGCGGTCCTCTACGGTGCCCTCGGTGACCAGGCGGTGGACCTGGACGGGCTGGGTCTGGCCGATCCGGTAGGCGCGGTCGGTGGCCTGTTCCTCGACGGCCGGGTTCCACCAGCGGTCGAAGTGGACGACGTGGCTCGCTCGCGTGAGGTTCAGGCCCGTGCCGGCGGCCTTCAGGGACAGGACCAGGACCGGGGTCTGCCCGTCCTGGAAGCGGTCCACCATCTGCTCGCGCTCCGGGACCGGCGTGCCGCCGTGCAGCAGTTCCACGGGGACCGCGCGGGTGGCCAGGTGGGCGGTGATGAGGCGGGCCATGCCGACGTACTGCGTGAAGACGAGGGCGGAGCCGTCCTCGGACAGGACGGTGTCCAGCAGCTCGTCGAGGAGGGCGAGTTTTCCGGAGCGGGCGGAGAGGTGGCGGGTGGGGCCGTCCTCCTTCAGGTACAGCGCGGGGTGGTCGCAGATCTGCTTGAGCGCGCCGAGCAGCTTGAGCACCAGGCCGCGGCGGGCGATGCCCTCCGCTGTCTCGATGGTCTGCATCGACTCGCGGACCACCGCCTCGTACAGGGCGGCCTGTTCGCGGGTGAGCGGGACCGGGTGGTCCGTCTCGGTCTTCGGGGGCAGCTCGGGGACGATGCCGGGGTCTGACTTCCGGCGGCGCAGGAGGAACGGGCGTACCAGGGCGGCCAGTCGGGCCACCGCCTCCTCGTCCTCTCCGTTCTCCACCGCGCGCGCGTGCCGGGCGCGGAAGGACTTCAGGGGGCCGAGGAGTCCGGGGGTGGTCCAGTCGAGCAGGGCCCACAGTTCGGAGAGGTTGTTCTCGACCGGGGTGCCGGTGAGGGCCACGCGCGCGGGGGACGGGATCGTGCGCAGCGCCTTGGCGGTCGCCGAGTACGGGTTCTTGACGTGCTGCGCCTCGTCGGCGACGACCATGCCCCAGGGCTGCTCGGCGAGGTGCGCCGCCGTCGAGCGCATGGTGCCGTACGTGGTGAGGACGAAGCCGCCCTCCAGGCCGTCCAGGGTGCGGTCCGGGCCGTGGAAGCGGCGCACGGGCACGCCGGGGGCGAACCGGGTGATCTCCCGCTGCCAGTTGCCGAGCAGGGAGGCGGGGCAGACCACCAGGGTCGGCTCGGTGCGCGCCCGCTTCAGGTGCAGGGCGATGACGGTGATCGTCTTGCCGAGGCCCATGTCGTCGGCGAGGCAGCCGCCCAGGCCGAGGGAGGTCATGAGGTCGAGCCAGGCCAGTCCGCGCAGTTGGTAGTCGCGGAGGGTGGCATTGAGGCCGGGCGGGGGATCGGCGGGCCTGAGGCCGGCGGTGAGGCGGTCGCGCAGGGTGGCCAGTGCACCGGTCGGCACCGCCTCGACGGTCTCGCCGTCCACCTCGGCGGTGCCGGTGAGCGCGGCGGACAGCGCGTCGACCGGGTCGAGCAGACCGAGTTCGCGCTTGCGGGCCTTGCGGACCAGCGCGGGGTCGACGAGGACCCACTGGTCGCGCAGCCGGACGACGGGACGGTGGGCCTCGGCCAGCTCGTCCATCTCGGTGTCGCTGAGCGGGTCGCCGCCGAGCGCCAACTGCCAGCGGAACTGGAGCAGTTCCTCGCTCTCGAAGAAGCCGGTGCCGTCGGTCGCCGAGCCCGGCGCGGTCCGGACCACGGCCGTCGCGGTGAGGTCCTGCGCCAGGTCCCGGGGCCAGTGCACGGCGACCCCGGCCGCGGCGAGCCGGGTGGCCGCCACGCCGAGCAGGTCGCCGACTTCCTCCTCGGACAGGGCCAGCACGTCGGGCACGTCCTGGTCGGCCAGCCGCTCCAGCGGCGCCCACACGCGGGCGGCGCGGCGTACGGCGAGGGCGGCGTCCACGCGCGCGCGGGGCCCGAACGCCGAGCCGGTCTCCCCCGCCCACAGGGCGGCCGCGTCGCACACCAGAGTGGGGTCGGCGAGGCTGTGCACCTGGACGATCGCGGCGCCCGCGCGCGGGGCGCCGTCGCCGCCGTCGAAGAGCTCGTACGCGGAGAGGTCCAGGCGCAGCGAGATACGCACGCCCGCGTCCATCCCCGCGGCGACCTCCGCCGCCCAGTCGTGGGCGTCGGGCAGTGCCTGGGCCCCGCGCGCGGCGAAGGGGCGGCCGGAGGCGTACGGCGCGGCCGGGGTGCGCGGCAGGGTGTCGGCGACCGCGTCCAGGAAGGAGCGCACCAGTGCTTCCGGTTCGGGCAGCCGCAGTGGGCCGGGGCCCTCCAGCGGCACGGCGTGGCCCTCGGCGGGCAGGGCGGCGGCCACCGCGCGCAGGTGGGCGATGTCGTCGGGTTCCAGGGGTCCGGCGCGCCAGGCGTCGTGTCCGCTCGGGGTGAGGCCGGGCAGCAGCCGGCCGCGGGCGGCGAGCCGCAGTGCGTGCAGGGCGGCGGCGCCCCAGCAGGCGGTGGCCGGGTGGGCGGCCGGGTCGTGCCGGGCGCGCACGAGCAGCGGCAGGGCCTCGTCGAGCGGCAGGGTCAGTGCGGGGACGGTCCGTCGTCGTACGCCCGCGCCGTGCGGTCGTACGACGGTCAGCTCGTCGCCCGCGCCGGTGGGCAGCGCGTCGCCGTCGGGGTCCCAGAAGGCGATCCGGCCGTCGCGCGGGAGGGGTGCGGGCAGATAGACGGCGGGCAGGTGCAGCGGGGCCCGTTCCCGCGCTTCCCGGTTCGCCCGGGCTCCCCCCGTGCGCGCGGCCACCACGGCCGTACCGCTCATACGTTCTGCCACCTCCCGCCCGTGTGTCGGATCAGACGTCTTCGACTGTACGGGCGGGGTCTGACAATCGGCCCCGGCGGCCGCCCTGAGCCGGTCGGACCGGTCCGGCCGACCCGTCAGGGGATCGTGCGGGAGACGACGTACACGGTCGGGGACTTCGGGTCGGACAGGTTCACGACCACGTCCAGGGTGGGCGCCGGGTTCTTCCGCTTGCGCACGAAGCCGTACCAGGGGCCGAGGCCGCGGAAGTCCCAGCCGGTGACCTCGCGGTCGCGGGCGCCGATGCTCAGCTCGCCCTTCTTCAGGTCGTCCCGGTCGACGCCCGTCGCCTCGAGGAACGTGTCCAGTCCGGCGGGGTTGGTGCGGAACTGGACGTAGAGACGGCTGGTCTTCCAGTTGTTCGTCTCGTAGTAGGCGATGGGATCGGCCGGGATGGGCACGTTCACCTGGTACAGGCGGCGCTGGACCCTGGACGGCCAGCCCGCGGTGAGGCCGGTCGCCGAGTACTTCGCCTCCTTGTCCCTGCCGCTGGCGCGGCTCTGGTTGGCGGAGATCACCAGGTAGCCGGCCGGGACGCCGATGAGCAGCACGATGGTCAGCAGGGTGAGGGCCCTGCGGCGGATCATGTGGCCGCGGCTCTCCGGGGGCCGGGTCGGTTCGTCCGGGGCGGTGGCCTGGCGGGGCAGGGTGGTGGTCATGCGGTGTCCTGGGTGCGGCGGGACTCGGCGTACCGCTCGTAGCGTTCGTACCGCTCGACCCGGCGCCGCTTGGCGCGCCGGAAGCGGCGGGCGACCAGGCGGGCGAGGTCGGCGGCGCCGACCATACCGGCCTCGGGGCCGAGCTGGGCGCGGGTGATGCGGGCCTCGGGGCGGTAGCCGCGGCCGGTGAGGTGGCGCTTGAAGGCGTCGCGCGCGGGGCCGATGAGCAGGTCGTCGGCGGCCGAGACGCCGCCGCCGATCACGAAGCAGGAGGGGTCGAGCGCGGCCGCCAGGTTGGCGATGCCGACGCCGAGCCACTGGCCGATGTCCTGGAGCAGCTCGATGCACATCGCGTCGCCCTCGCGGGCCAGCTCGGTGATCATCGGGCCGCTGATGTCGCCGATGTTGCCCTTGACGTGCTCGATGATCCCGTACGCCACCGGGGAGTCGGCGGCGGCCAGCTCCTTGGCCTCGCGGACGAGCGCGTTGCCGGAGCTGTACTGCTCCCAGCAGCCGCGGTTGCCGCACGGGCAGCGGTGGCCGCCGGGCACGACCTGCATATGGCCGAACTCGCCCGCGACGCCGAACTTGCCGCGCTTGACCTGGCCGTCCTCCAGGATCGCGCCGCCGATGCCGGTGCCGAGCGTGATCATGACGAGGTGATCCTCGCCGCGGCCGGCGCCGAAGCGCCACTCGGCCCAGGCTGCGGTGTTGGCGTCGTTGTCGACGAGCACCGGCACCGACAGGCGGGCGGAGATGCGGTCGCGCAGCGGCTCGTTGCGCCACGACAGGTGGGGCGCGAACAGCACGCGGTTGCGGTCGGCGTCGACCCAGCCGGCCGCGCCGATGCCGACCGCGTGCACGTCGTGCCGGTCGGACAGGTCCAGGACCAGCTCGACGATGGTGTCCTCGACGACCTGGGGGCTCTTCGACTTGTCCGGGGTCTCCGCGCGGACCTTCTCCAGGATGTTGCCGTCGGCGTCGACGACACCGGCCATGACCTTGGTGCCGCCGATGTCGATGCCCACCGTGGGTACGCGGGGCGCCGTCAGGTGGGAGCGGCGTTCCCGGGTGCCCACGGTCCGCAGGGCGGTGGCGCGCCGGGAGCCGATGGGGGCGCTGAAGTTGCCGTAGGTGCTCATCAGGCCCGATTCTGCCTCACCGCGCGCGTGGGCGGGGTACGCGTGAGCGACGGGGAGCGTGCGTCGGCCACCGGGCGCGGGGCACCCGGTGGCCGGTCGCGGGGCTCGTCGAGAGGTCAGCCGCGCTGGAGTTCGTGGCGGAGATCGTCGAGGTCGTTCCCGCCTGCCATCTGGCGTGTCAGCTCCTCCAGCGTGATCGCGTCACGGGTGTGGCTGCCCACCATGGCACCGCGCTTCAGCAGCACGAAACGATCGCCGACCAGGTACGCGTGGTGCGGGTTGTGGGTGATGAGAACAACACCCAGACCCTGGTCACGTGCCGCCGCCACATATTTCAGGACCACACCGGACTGCTTCACGCCGAGGGCCGCCGTCGGCTCGTCCAGCACCAGGACCTTCGCGCCGAAGTACACCGCGCGCGCGATGGCCACGCACTGGCGCTCGCCGCCGGACAGGGTGCCGATGGGCTGGTCCACGTCGCGCAGGTCGATGCCCATGCGCAGCAGTTCGGCGCGGGCGGTGCGGCGCATGAAGTCGACGTCCATGCGCTTGAAGGGGCCGAAACCCTTGCGGGGCTCGGAGCCGAGGAAGAAGTTGCGCCACACCGGCATGAGCGGCACGACCGCGAGGTCCTGGTAGACCGTGGCGATGCCGCGGTCCAGGGCCTCGCGCGGGGAGCCGAGCCGGGTCTCCTCGCCCTCGATGCGCAGGGTGCCGCCGTCGTGCTGGTGCAGTCCGGCGATCATCTTGATCAGGGTCGACTTGCCCGCGCCGTTGTCGCCCAGGACGCAGGTGATCTCGCCCGCGTTGACCTCCAGGGAGACACCTTCGAGGGCGCGCACATTGCCGTAGTGCTTGCTGACGTCGGACAGCTCGACGAGCGCCGTACGCCGCATGGTCTCGTCCGTCACTTCGTCGCCTCCGCGCGTTTACGGACCCAGGCGTTGAGCAGGGTCGCGAGGAGCAGCATCGCTCCGAGGAAGAACTTGAACCAGTCGGGGTTCCACTCGGCGAAGACGATGCCCTTGCTGGTCATGCCGAAGATCAGCGCGCCGATCGCCGAGCCGACCGCGCTGCCGTACCCGCCGGTCATCAGGCAGCCGCCGATGACGGCCGCGATGATGTAGATCAGCTCGTTGCCGACGCCCTCGCCGGACTGGACGACGTCGTACGAGAAGAGCAGGTGCTGGCCGGAGATCCAGGCGCCGAGCGCCACGCCCATGTACAGGCCGATCTTGGTCCTCGCGACCGGGACGCCGACCGCGCGGGCCGCGTCCTCGTTGCCGCCGACGGCGAAGATCCAGTTGCCCGCGCGCGTGCGCAGCAGGATCCAGGAGCCGAGGGCGACCAGGGCGAGCCACCACAGGATGGTGATCTTGAAGTCGACGCCGCCGACGGTGAGGGTCGAGGCGAAGACGTCATGGGCCGTCGGGAAGCCCTCCATGTCGGCGATCGACTTGGTGGAGACGGTGCCGTCGATCAGCTTGGTCAGGCCGAGGTTCAGGCCGGTCAGGATCAGGAAGGTGCCCAGCGTGATGATGAAGCTGGGCAGCTTGGTGCGGGTGACCACGAAGCCGTTGAAGGCGCCGATCGCGAGGGTGGTCAGGAGCGAGACGCCTACGCCCACCCAGACGTTCGCCGTCATCTGGTAGCTGAACATCGACGAGATCAGCGCCGACGACGTCACCAGCACACCCGAGGACAGGTCGACCTCGCCGCCGATCATCAGCAGCGCGACCGGGACCGCCATGATGCCGATCGTCGAGGACGCGTACAGGACGGTGCTCAGGCTCGCCGGGTGCAGGAAGCTGCCGGCGGCGAAGGCGAAGAAGGCGAAGACCGCGATGGCGCCGACGATCGAGCCCAGCTCGGGACGGCCCAGCAGCTTGCGCAGCCAGGACGCCTTCGTCAGCCGCTCGTCGGTGGCGGCCGGGGACGCGGTGTCGGTGGAGGCGGGGGCGGGGGCGGCGCTCATCGGGTGCCCCGCTGCGTCAACGACTCCAGCGCGGGCGCCTGGTCCTTGGTGATGATCTGCGGGCCGGTGAGCACCGGCCGGCCGCCGCCGAGGACATCGTGGTTGTACTTGTACAGCCACAGCAGGTCGACCGCCTGGTAGCCCTGGAGGTACGGCTGCTGGTCGACGGCGAAGCCGAGGGTGCCGTCCTTCAGCTCGGAGACGACCTTGGCGTTGAGGTCGAAGGTGTCGACCTCGGCCTTGCTGCCCGCGTCGTTCTTCGCCTTCACCGCGGTGTCGGCGTAGGGCGCGCCGAGCGTGACGACGGCGTCGACGGACTTGTCGGTCTGGAGCTTGGCGCCGACGGCGGACTGCACGTCGGGCATGCTGGTGCCGTTGACGTAGAGGTTCTCCACCATGCCGTCGAAGGTCTTCCTCACGCCCGCGCAGCGCTGCTCGTGACCGACGTTGCCCTGCTCGTGCAGGACGCAGATCGCCTTCTTCCTGCCGCGCTTGTTCAGCTCCTCGCCGACGGCCTCGCCGGCGATGGTCTCGTCCTGGCCGACGTGCGTGAGCGCGCCGAAGGCCTTGGACTCGGCGGAGCCGGAGTTCACCGTGATCACCGGGATGCCGGCCTTCTCGGCGCGGGCGACGGCCGCCTTCATGGCGTCGGGCTTGGCGAGGGAGACGATGATGCCGTCGACCTTCTTGTCGACGGCGGCGTCCACGAGCTGCGCCTGCTGCTGGGCCTCGTCGTCGTGCGAGTAGAGGAAGTTGATGTTGTCCTTGCGGGCGGCGTCCTCGGCTCCGCTCTGCACGATGTCCCAGAAGGTGTCGCCGTCCCCGGAGTGCGTGATCATCGCGAACGTCCAGCGCGGCGTGGTCACGGCCGCCTTCCCCTGGGCGACTGCGGCCTTGCGGGCGTCCTCGGCCCGCTTGCCGCCCGTGCTGCTGCACCCGGAGAGCGACAGACAGGCCAGGCTCAGCGCCCCCGTCACCGCGATGCCAACCCAGGTTCGAAACCGTGTCACGAGGCCGTGCCCTTCTTGCTGTGCTCTGACGTACGCAGGGGTCTGGTGATCGACTCAGCAGTCCCGAACATCCCATTGTCGGACACAGGGGTGGCATATGCCGCACCCGGGGCGGGTTCGTCGGTCATATTGTCCGGACATCCTGACGAACGAAACGTACGGTCGACCGGGCGCACAGAGGCCGCGCTCAGCGGGCTGACCGGACGCTCAGGGCCGTACGAGGAGCTGGAAGTCGAAGGAGTAGCGCGCCGGGCGGTAGACGTGCTCGCCCAGCTCGACGGCGCGTCCGGTGTCGTCGAAGGTGGTGCGCCGCATGGTGAGCAGCGGGGCGCCCTCGGCCTCGGCGAGCCGCTCCGCCTCCCTGGCCGTGGCGCCGCGGGCGCCGATGGACTGGCGGGCGCTGTGCAGGGTGATCCCGGCGGCGCGCATCAGCCGGTACAGGCCGGTCGCCTCCAGCTGCGCGGTGTCCAGTTCGACCAGCCCGGGCGGCAGGTGGTTGATGAGGTACGCCATCGGCTCGCCGTGCGCCAGCCGCAGCCGCTCGACGCGGTGGACCTCGCTGCCCTCGGCGACCGCGAGCGCGGTGGCGACCTCGGCGGAGGCCGGGACGACGGTGTTGACGAGGACCGTGGTCGCGGGGCGCTGGCCCGCCGCCTCCAGGTCGTCGTAGAGGCTGCTGAGCTCCAGGGGGCGCTTGACGTGGCTGTGCACGACCTGGGTGCCGACGCCGCGGCGGCGGACGAGGAGCCCCTTGTCGACGAGGGTCTGGATGGCCTGCCGGACGGTGGGCCGGGACAGCCCCAGCCGCGCGGCGAGTTCGATCTCGTTGCCCAGCAGGCTGCCGGGGGCCAGGTCGCCGTGTTCGACCGCCGACTCCAGCTGCTGGGAGAGCTGGAAGTACAGCGGCACGGGTGAACTCCGGTCCACGCTCAGATCGAGCGAGTGGGTCGGGTTCACGTCTGGTTTGGGCACGAGGCCGAGGGTAGCTCCGTGCCCGGACGACGGGAAGTCGTGTAGTCCGGTTGTCCGGACATGCTGATTGACAGCACGGGGGGTGGCCCACCACTTTGTTCCCATGCGCATCGGGGTCATCGGAACGGGCCGTCTCGGCGCCGTGCACGCCAACACGCTCAGCCGCCATCGCGAGGTCGGATCCCTGATCCTCACGGACGCGGATCCGGCGCGGGCCCAGGCCCTCGCCAACCGTCTGGGAGAGACGGCGGCACCGGGAGTGGACGAGATCTTCAAGTGGGGCGTGGACGCCGTGGTCATCACCACGTCGACGTCGGCGCACGCGGAACTGATCGCCCGGGCGGCGCGCTCCGGGCTCCCGGTGTTCTGCGAGAAGCCCATCGCCCTGGACCTTCCGGGCACGCTCCAGGCGCTCGCCGAGGTCGAAGCGGCCGGCACCATTCTCCAGATGGGGTTCCAGCGGCGCTTCGACGCGGGCTACCTGGGCGCCCGCGAGGCCGTACGCTCCGGGCGGCTCGGCCGGCTGCACACGGTACGGGCGCTGACCTGCGACCAGTCCCCTCCCCCGGCGGACTGGCTGCCGCTGTCCGGCGGGCTGTTCCGGGACACGCTGATCCACGACTTCGACGTGCTGCGCTGGGTGACGGGCCGAGAGATCGTCGACGTGTACGCCGTCGGGTCCGACGCCGGTCACACGATGTTCCGCGAGGCCGGTGACATCGACACGGCCGCGGCCGTCCTCACCCTGGACGACGGCACGCTGGCGACGGTGAGCGCGACCCGGACGAACGGCGCGGGCTACGACGTGCGCATGGAGCTGGCCGGCGAACGGGACACGGTCGTGGTGGGCCTGGACGACCGCACCCCGCTCGCCTCCACCGAGCCCAGCGGCCCGCCGGCCGCGGACCAGCCGTGGACCGGCTTCCTGGAACGCTTCGCCCCCGCCTACGAGGCCGAACTCCGCGCCTTCGTCGAGCTCCTGCACGCCGAACGCCCCAACCCCTGCGACGGCCGCGAAGCCCTCCAGGCCCTCCGCGCCGCCGAAGCCTGCGAAATCTCGCGCCGCGAACGCCGCCCGGTACGCCTGGCGGAGATCCCGGGGGCCACGACGGCTTCTTTCGGATCGCTGACGTGAGACGGGAGGGGGCCGGGTGTCCGGCCCTCTCGCACCGAACCGGCGGACGGGGAGGAGGTCAGCGCGCCGCGTTCGAGACGGCCTTCCAGGCACCGGCGTACCGCGCATGGCTGGAACGCGCGGGCGGACGCGAGGCCGCCTCCCGGCCCCTGGGGCACGGGAGGCGGCCTGAGCGGGAAGACCGTGAACGGCTAGGCCTCCTCGGGGAGTTCGAAGGAGCCGTACTCGGGGCGGCCCAGGACGTCGTACGTCTGGATGGACACGCCCTTGCCGGTGACGCTGCCGCCGGTGTGGCGGAAGGCGGTGGGGACGGCGCCCTCCTCGAACAGGCGCAGGCCGCTGCCCAGGACGACCGGGAAGGTCAGCAGGTGGAGGGTGTCGATGAGGCCGAGGTTCAGCAGCGAGCGGACCAGGGCGCCGCTGCCGTGGATCTGGAGCTCGCCGTCGGTCCGCTCCTTGAGCGCGGTGACCTCCTTGGCGAGGTCCCCGCGGACGACGGTGGTGCCGGACCAGCCGGGCTCGGTGAGGGTCGAGGAGACGACGTACTTCGGGAGCGCGTTGAGCTGGGCGGCGACCGGGTTGTCGGGGTCGGTCACCTTGGGCCAGTAGCCCGCGAAGATGTCGTACGTACGGCGGCCGAGCAGGTAGGCGCCCGAGCGGCCGAAGACCTCGGTGACGAACCCCCCGAAGTCCTCGTCGCTGTACGGGAAGCTCCAGCCGCCGTGGGTGAAGCCGCCGCGGGTGTCCTCCTGGGGGCCGCCCGGGGCCTGGTAGACGCCGTCGAGGGTGACGAAGATGGTCGAGACGAGCTTGCCCATGGCGGGTGCCTGCTTCCTGCGGGTGCGATCTGGTGTCATCACCTCAGACCGCTCCGGCGCCCGCAACTCATCGGTGGTCCGTGCGGGCGTCAGCCGCCGAGCTCCTGGTGGCGGGCGGCCAGGCGGGCCGCGCCGTCCTCCGTCAGGGAGCCGAACAGGCGCAGCCGGGAGATGCCCCCGTCCGGGTGGATGTCGATGCGCGCGTGGGTGCCGACGGCCGGTTCCGGGAGCACGAAGCGGTGGTCGGTGTCGGGCTGGAGCCGGGTGCGCGGAAGGATCTCGCGCCACTCCCCCGCCCCGTCCCGCACGGAGACCGACGCCCAGCCGGCGCTGTTGCCCTTCAGGCAGGCGGTGTCGATGCCGATCGCACGGATCTCGGACCGGCCGGTGAGCCGGTAGCGGATCCAGTCGTGGCCCCGGTCGCGGCGGCGGCGCGTCTCCCAGCCCTCGTCCATCGTGCGGGAGCGGCCCGGCAGGATGGTGTGGGTGGCGGGTGAGTAGAAGAGGTTCGAGGCCTCCTCGACCAGGCCGCCGTTCTCCAGGGCGACGACGTCGAAGGAGCCGAGGACCGCGAGCCACGCGGGGTCGGGGACCACCTCGCCGTGCGCGCGCAGGCGCGCGATGCCGCCGTCGGGGTGCTGGTTGAGGCGCAGGTGGGTGAAGCGCTGTTCGGCGGTGACGGTGAAGCCGTTCGCCGCGTGGCCGCCGACCGGGGTGCGCGGCAGGAGGGTGGTCCACTTCACGTCGTCGCCGAACAGTTCCCCGGGGGACGGGGTGCCGGGCACGCAGGCGCCCTCGATCGAGACCGCCTGCGGGTAGTTGCCGCGGAAGTGGGCGGTGTCGACGACGACGCCCCGGACGATCCCGGGCGCGCCGAGGCGGATCAGCGCCCAGTCGTGGTCCTCGGGGGCGGGCCAGGGGTGTTCGGCGTCCGCGCCGCGCCGGCGCCGGGTCTCCCAGCCGTCCATGACCTTGCCCTTGTGGCCGAAGTGCGCGGGGTCGAACTCGGCCCGGCCGGGCACCAGCAGGTTCTCGCGCGGGGCGAAGAACTCGTCGCCCGCGGCGATCACGGCGGCACCGAGCCGCCGGTCGGCGAGGTCGGCGTGGTGGGTGAAGGGGTAAGCGGCGGTGCGGTAGTCCGCGTACGGGTCGCCGCCCGCGTAGGGCTGAGCGTCGCCGGTGAAACGGGCCGAGGGGAACTGCTCCGTCACGGTGATCAGGGTTCCTTCCGGGGTCGGCCGCTGTCGGGGGTGCGCGTGAGCAGTTGGCCGCGCGGCGCGCTGAACTCGCCGTCCGCCATGACGCGTTGGCCCCGCAGCCAGGTGGAGCGCACGACGCCGTACAGGGTCTTTCCGGCGTACGCCGTGACGCGGTTGCGGTGCTGGAGGTGCGCGGGGTCCACGGTGAAGGCCGCCTCGGGCGCGAGGACCGCGAAGTCGGCGTCCCGGCCCGCCTCGATGGCGCCCTTGTGTTCCAGCCCGACCAGGCCGGCCGTGCGCGCGCACATCCAGCGGACGACGTCCTGAAGGCCGTACCCGCGCGCGCGGGCGCCGGTCCACACGGCCGGCAGGCTCAGTTGCAGGCCCGCGATGCCGCCCCAGGCGGTGGCGAAGTCGGCCGTCTTCAGGTCGGCGGTGCAGGGCGAGTGGTCGGTGACGACGCAGTCGATCGTGCCGTCGGCCAGCGCCTGCCACAGCAGGTCCTGGTTGGCGGCCTCGCGGATGGGCGGGCAGCACTTGAACTCGCTCGCGCCATCGGGGACTTCCTCGGCGGTGAGGGTGAGGTAGTGCGGGCAGGTCTCGACGGTGACGCGGACGCCGTCGGCCTTCGCGGCGGCGATCAGCGGCAGCGCGTCGCTCGACGACAGGTGCAGGACGTGCACGCGCGCGTCGAGGCGCCCTGCCTGCGCGATCAGCTCGGCGACGGCGCTGTTCTCGGCGCCGCGCGGGCGGGAGGCGAGGAAGTCGGCGTAGCGGGGGCCGCCCCGGCTCGGGGCGGTGGCGAGGTGGTGCGGATCCTCGGCGTGCGCGATCAGCAGCCCGTCGAAACCGGCGATCTCGGCGAGGGAGACGCCGAGTTGGGAGGCGTCGAGGTGCGGGAACTCGTCCACGCCGGACGGGGACAGGAACGCCTTGAAGCCGAAGACTCCGGCGTCGTGCAGCGGGCGCAGGTCGCCGACGTTGCCGGGCAGCGCGCCGCCCCAGAAGCCGACGTCGACGTGCGCCTTGTCGGCGGCAGTCTTCTGCTTCGTCCGCAGATGGTCGACCGTCGTGGTCGGCGGGAGGGAGTTGAGCGGCATGTCGACGAGCGTGGTGACGCCCCCGGCGGCCGCCGCGCGCGTGGCGGTCCAGAAGCCCTCCCACTCGGTGCGGCCGGGGTCGTTGACGTGCACGTGGGTGTCGACCAGGCCGGGCAGCAGTGCGTCGTCGCCGAGCTCCTCCAGCCGGGCCCCGGGCGGTACGTCGGCGTCGTACGGCAGGACGGCGGTGATCCGCCCGCCGGCGACGGCGACCGCGGCGGGGCGCACCCCCTCCGGGGTGACGACGCGCCGCGAGCGCAGCACCAGTTCGGCGTCGGGCACCGGGACCCTCCTTCGGGCACGGACTGCATCCTTCTTAAGGGGCGGACTGCTTCCTTCCGAGGCTGTTCAACGTTCTGTTGAAGGAGTCTTGTCTGCGCCCCGCAGACCGTCAAGGCCGTACCCGCCGACGGCCCTGGGCGGGCCCGCCCTGGACGCTTCCGCAAGGCGGAATTAGGGTTTCAGCCTGCCCTTGTACGTCCCGTCCGTCCCGGAAGGAACGCCTCGTGTCCACCTCCAGCACCGGCCCAGCCGGCTCCGCCAAGTCCGCCGGCGGCGGGGTCCAGTCCCTGGAGCGCGCCTTCGACCTGCTGGAGCGGATGGCGGACGCGGGCGGCGAGGTCGGCCTGAGCGAGCTGTCGGCGAGCAGCGGGCTGCCGCTGCCGACCATCCACCGGCTGATGCGCACGCTGGTGGCCAGCGGTTACGTCCGCCAGCAGCCCAACCGCCGTTACGCCCTCGGCCCCCGGCTGATCCGGCTCGGCGAGTCCGCCTCCCGGCTGGTCGGCGCCTGGGCGCGCCCCTGCCTGGCCCGGCTCGTCGAGGAGACCGGTGAGACGGCCAACATGGCGCTGCTGGACGGCGACGAGGTCGTGTACGTGGCGCAGGTGCCGTCCAAGCACTCGATGCGGATGTTCACCGAGGTCGGCCGCCGCGTCCTGCCGCACTCCACGGGCGTCGGCAAGGCGCTCCTCGCCCATCTCCCCGACGACGAGGTGCGCACGCTGCTCTCCCGCACCGGCATGCCGGCCGCGACGGAGCGGACGATCACCACACCGGAGGGCTTCCTGGCGGCGCTGGAGGAGGTGCGCCGGCGGGGGTACGCCGTCGACGACAACGAGCAGGAACTCGGCGTGCGCTGCCTCGCGGTGTCGGTGCCCGGCTCCCCCACCGCGGCCGCCCTCTCCGTCTCCGGCCCGGCCGGCCGCCTCACCGAGGTGGCGACGCAGCGGATGGTGCCGGTGCTGCGGCAGGTGGCGGCGGACCTGTCCCGGACGCTGACCGGGACAGGTACCTGATTAGCTGATTCGCACCGGACTCGCCGCCGTCGTCGCCGTCACACCGGGCTCAGCCGGCCGGTGGGCCACCGAACAGGTCCACCGCGTTCCGTACGTCCGTCAGTCCCCGCGTCAGCGCGCTGACCGACCCGATCGCGCCCGCGATCAGCAGCAGCGAGCTGCGCAACCGCGGAATCTCGGGTGGGCCGCCGGACGTCATGGCGGCCAGGACCGCCAGTTCGTCCTCGGCGATCCCGCGGTCCGGGAACTCGGCCGGATGGGCGGCGAGTTCACGGCGCAACCGGGACACGGCGGTTCGCAGTTCCGCCACTCTCGGGTCCTCGTCGCCACCGATCACTGCCCTCTGCCCCAAACTCTGCAACAGCCCTCCCCCTCGCACGTTCACCACAGGCCGGCGCACCCCTCGCGCGCCCGGCCGGCCCCCACGGCGCTGGTCGGGCGCCCGGGGACGCGGGCCAGTAAACGCCAACCGGCACGGGGTACGCCACCGCGCGGGCCGAAAATCAGCCCTGGCCGCCCAGCAGCCGCGCGCCACGCCGGGTATGCAGTAACCCATGACGCAGGAACCCATGACGGACGACCGCGGCCGGCCCGCCGGGCTGCTGCTCGCCGCGGGCGGCGGCCGGCGGCTGGGCGGACGCCCCAAGGCGCTGCTCGAACACCGCGGGCGCCCCCTGGTGGAGTACGCGGTCGGGGTGCTGCGCGCCGCCGGCTGCGACCGCGTCCACGTGGTCCTCGGGGCCGGGGCGGACGCCGTGCGGGAGCGGGCCGACCTGACAGGCTGCGTGCTCGTGGACAACCCCGGCTGGGCCGAGGGCATGGGCTCCTCGCTGCGCGCGGGCCTCGCCTCCCTCGCCCGTACGGGCGCTCCGGCGGCGTTGGTCTCGCTGGTCGACCAGCCCGGTATCGGGGCGGAAGCCGCGGCCCGCGTCCTCGCCGCCTACCGGGACGAGACGTCCCTCGCCTCGGCGGCGTACGACGGCGTACGAGGGCATCCCGTGCTCGTCGGCGCCGCGCACTGGGCGGGCGTCGCCGCGAGCGCGACCGGCGACCGCGGCGCCCGCGACTATCTGCGGGCGCACGCGCGGGCGTTGACGCTCGTCGAGTGCGGCGACGTGGCGCGGCCCTACGACATCGACACGGAGGCAGATCTGATCCACCTGGAGTGAGGGGGCCATGCGTCGGCCGTCCATTGAGGTTCCACGATGAGGAAACTACTATCCACCGCACCCGGTGCCGCCACCGCTGAAGGAAGTGACAGCTCATGTCCGCACCAGCGCCGTCTCCGCTGGCCCTCGTCGACGCCGAGCCGCTGCCGCGACAGGAGGAGGTCCTCTCCGACGCGGCGCTCGCCTTCGTGGCCGAACTGCACCGGCGGTTCACGCCGCGCCGCGACGAACTCCTCGCCCGCCGCGCGGACCGCCGTGCCGAGATCGCCCGCACCTCCACGCTCGACTTCCTCCCGGAGACCGCCGCGATCCGCGCTGACGACTCCTGGCGGGTGGCTCCGGCCCCCGCCGCCCTGAACGACCGCCGGGTGGAGATCACCGGCCCCACCGACCGCAAGATGACCATCAACGCCCTCAACTCGGGGGCCCGGGTCTGGCTGGCCGACTTCGAGGACGCCTCCGCGCCCACCTGGGAGAACGTCGTCCAGGGCCAGCTCAACATGAGCGACGCCTACCACCGCCGTATCGACTTCACCGACGCGGCCTCCGGCAAGTCGTACGCCCTCAAGGCCGACGAGGAGCTCGCCACGGTCGTCATGCGCCCGCGCGGCTGGCACCTGGACGATCGGCACCTCCTGGACGCCGACGGCCGGCCGGTCCCGGGCGCCCTGGTCGACTTCGGCCTCTACTTCTTCCACAACGCCCAACGGCTGCTCGACCTCGGCAAGGGGCCGTACTTCTACCTCCCCAAGACGGAGTCGCATCTGGAGGCCCGCCTCTGGAACGACGTGTTCGTCTTCGCGCAGGACTACGTCGGCATCCCGCAGGGCGCCATCCGCGCCACCGTCCTGATCGAGACGATCACCGCGGCCTACGAGATGGACGAGATCCTCTACGAACTCCGCGACCACGCCTCGGGGTTGAACGCCGGCCGCTGGGACTACCTGTTCTCCATCGTCAAGAACTTCCGTGACGGCGGGGCGAAGTTCGTGCTCCCGGACCGCAACGCGGTGACGATGACGGCCCCGTTCATGCGGGCGTACACCGAACTCCTCGTCCGCACCTGCCACAAGCGCGGGGCGCACGCGATCGGCGGCATGGCGGCGTTCATCCCGTCGCGCCGCGACGAGGAGGTCAACAAGGTCGCCTTCGAGAAGGTCAAGGCGGACAAGGACCGTGAGGCGGACGACGGTTTCGACGGCTCCTGGGTCGCCCACCCCGACCTGGTCCCGCTCGCCATGGAGTCCTTCGACCGGGTCCTCGGCAACAGGCCGCACCAGAAGGACCGGCTGCGCGAGGACGTCCACGTCGAGGCGGCCGACCTGATCGCGGTCGACTCACTGGACGCCCGGCCAACGTACGCCGGTCTGGTCAACGCCGTTCAGGTCGGCATCCGTTACATCGAGGCGTGGCTGCGCGGGCTCGGCGCGGTCGCCATCTTCAACCTGATGGAGGACGCGGCCACCGCCGAGATCTCCCGGTCGCAGATCTGGCAGTGGATCAACGCGGGCGTCGAGTTCGAGGACGGCCAGAAGGTCACGCCCGAACTGGCCCGCAGGGTGGCGGCGGAGGAACTGGCCGCCATCCGCGAGGAGATCGGGGAGGAGGCCTTCGCGGCCGGCCACTGGCAGGAGGCGCACGACCTGCTGCTGCGGGTGGCGTTGGACGAGGACTACGTGGACTTCCTGACCCTTCCGGCGTACCGGCAGCTCAAGGGTTAGCTCACAGAGGCCGAGGAGACCGCCCGCCTCACCCCAGGTGCACCGACCAGTCCTGCTCCGCCGCAGGCTTCCCGTGCAGGTCGGGAACGCGCTTGAGCCAGTCGGGGCGGCCCTGTTCGGTGCGGCGGGCGCGGGCGGACTCCTCGGCGGCGAGTTCCTCGCGGGTCGGAAAGTCGGTGGGCAGCCACTGCGCGGACGCCTTCACGCGCGCGACGAGGTAGTCGACGTACGCGTCCCGGACCTCATCCGGCGTGCTGAAGCCCGGTTCGTCGGTGAGCCAGGCGTCCGGGACCTCCGCCATGATGCCGCGCAGCAGATCCTCGGTGACGCGGGGCGCCAGCTCGGCGTCGGCGGCGCGCACGTCGGGCGCGTAGGGGCCGAGGGCGTGGTGGCGGAAGTCGTACGCCTTGGCCGGATCCGCGCCGCCCCAGCGGTGGTGGAAGACGAGGGCGGCACCGTGGTCGATGAGCCACAGGCGCGGCGGCGCGATGCCGAACGTGGGCCAGACCATGAGGTTGGAACTGTGCACCGTGCGGTCGACGTTCACGGTGAGGGCGTCCAGCCAGACGATCCGGCCCGCCTCCAGCGGATCCACCGGGAACATCCTGGCGAGCTCGGGGGTGAGGTCCTTCGCGCCCGGCAGGAAGTCCATGCCGAGGTTGACGCCGTGGCTGGCGTCGAGGAGTTCCCGTACCTCCTGGTGCGGCTCGTCCCGGGCGATGGCCGGGTCGAAGTGCACCAGGACGAGTTCGGGGAAGCGCAGGCCGAGCGCCCGCGCGAGCTCGCCCACGATCACCTCGGCGACCAGCGCCTTGCGGCCCTGCGCGGAGCCGCTGAACTTCACGACGTACGTCCCCAGGTCGTCGGCCTCGACGACGCCGGGGACGGACCCGCCGGTCCGCAGCGGGGTCACGTATCGGACAGCGGTCACATCGCGCAGCACCCGGCCAGCGTATGCCAGTCCTCCGGTCAGGCGCTGGCCAGCGGGTTCGGCAGCGGCAGATAGCGGGCGGCGGCCCCGTCGGCGCCGGTCCAGCGCAGCAGCAGATTCGTTTTGCCGGGGAGGGTCGGTGCCGTGAGCAGCTCGGCGATCTCGGGGAGGTCGTGGCGGGCGAGCTCGCGGCGGGCGGCGGGCCAGGGGTCGAGGCCGGGGTGGTGCTCGGCGAGGGCGGCGGCGATCTCGGTGAGGTGGTTGACGACCAGGCAGTACACCAGCCGTTCCCAGCCTGCGGCGCGGGAGACGTCGGGCAGCAGTTTGACGCCCTCCGCGTCGCGGAACAGGGCCTGTACGGGGGTGCCGTCCGCGTCGACGGCGACCAGGGTGTTCTGCAGGTGTGCCTCCAGGACGACGTCGTGGTCCGCGAACGCGCCGAGCACCGGCGGGACGACCTGGCGCAGATACGCCTCCCACCAGGTCTCCGGGTCGCGGGCGGCGGCGAGCGGGCTGCCGTCGAAGCCCTCTGCCAGCCCGGCCGCGAGCAGCGGGGTGGCGCCGGGCAGCAGATGGCCGCGCAGTCCGTCGCGGACGAGGACGGCCAGCTCCTCGAAGGCGAAGGAGGCGGTGCGGTAGCCGCGGTCGCCGAGCCAGGCGGCGGGTCCCTTGGACGCGGCGAAGGCGCGGGTCGCGGCCGCGTCGGTACGGGGCAGTCTGCGCAGGTCGTGGTGCCACAGCCGGCGGATGTCGTTGGTGATCCGCACATCGAGGCTGAACTTCAGGAACAGGTCGCGCCGGGGCTCGTACACGGTGCGGACCGCCGCCGTCGGCCAGACGTCGCAGGTGGTCGTGCCCAGCCGGACCAGGCGGCCGTCGGCGAAGGCTGGGGCGAGGTCGCGGGCGGCGAGGTCGAGCTGCCAGGGGTGGGCGGGCAGCAGCCGGTAGCCGGGCGGGGCCGCGCCGAGCGCGTCCAGTGCGGAGGTGTCGCCCTCCTCGACGGCCTCGTCCGCGCGCACGCCGAGCAGCACCAGCGGGAAGCGGGCGTGCGCCTCGGGGGCGTACGGCAGCCAGCCGGCGGCCGGTCCGCCGCCGCGCGCCTTGGGGGCGGGGTGGTACGGGTGGCCGGTGAGGAGGGACTGCTCCGAGCGCAGGTAGGGGTCACCGGGCGCCGTCGCCCGCGCGCGGGCGGTGAGCAGCGCGGCGACCGCGTCCCGGCTGTCGGTCATCTCGGTGGGCAGATCGCCGTTGGACAGCCCGGTGTGTCTGCGCAACTCGTCGGCGACCAGTTTCACCAGTTCGGTGTGGCCGACGCGGTGCCAGGCGCCGTCCACGCACACCTCGGGGGCGGCGGGGCGCCGGCCGTCGCGTACGCGCAGCAGCCGGCCGCCGCCGGGCAGCCGGTACACGCGCCGGTCGCCCTCCCCGTCGGCGGGGAGCGGTTCGGCCACCTCCCGGATCAGGCAGTTGAGCAGCGGCGCGACGGCGTACGCGTCCGCGCGCGCCGCGACGTCGTCGCCGGGGAGGATGAGGTCCACGCGATCCATTCGTTCCCTTGTGTCCACACGGTCCGATCGTGATCAGTATGTCTTTCGCACCTGATAGATGTGGCGGACGAGGCGGCCGTGGCCGTCGTGCCCATCCCCGTACCCGATCCCCTACCGAGGAGTTTGCCCGTGCATCGTGCGCACCGCCCCCCGACCGCCGAGGCCCAGGTCGCCGCCGAGCTGGCGGAGGTCCGGTCCGGCCTCGTCCCGAGATACGCGGCCGAGCTGCCCGGGGCGCGGGCGGCCGTGCTGACCCGCCTGTGGCGGGCGCTGGCGCACGAGCCGCTGCCCTGGATCGGCCGCCGGGTACCCGCGGCGGACGGCCTGGCCCTGCGCCTGACCGACGGCCGGTCGCTGCACGGGCCGCGCGCGGATCCGTACGCGACCGGCGAGTACGTGACCGTCGTACGGCTGGACGGGATGGCGTACGACGATCCGGTGCGCCTGATGACGGACCTGGCGGTGCCGCACGCGGCGGGCTTCGCGGCCGAGCTCGGTCACAGCGTCGCGTCGCTGGCGCTGTCGCGGGCCGGGCGGCCGGAGCAGGCGGAGGCGTGGCCGGAGCGGGACTGGGAGTGGGAGCAGCGGGTGGTCGACGGGCATCCGTACCACCCCAACTGCCGCTCCCGGCCCGGCTTCTCGGTGGCGGAGCAGCTCGCGTACGGCCCCGAGCACCGGCCGGTGGTGGAGCTGGGTACGGCCCCGGTCCGCGCGGAGGAGTGCCTGGTGACGGGGGCGTGGCCGGAGGAACTGCGGGACGGGGAACGGCTGTTGGTCCCGGTGCACCCGTGGCAGGCGGAGCACGTGCTCAAGCTCGGGCCGACCACTGACCGGCGTGCTCTGCCCGCGCACCCGCTGATGTCCCTGCGCACCCTCGCGCTCCCCACCGGCCCGGACGGCTCGCAGGGCGCCCACGTCAAGACCGCGCTCAGCGCCCGGCTGACGTCCTCCGTCCGTGACATCTCGACGTACTCGATCGGCGCTGCCGCGACCCTGTCGGCCTTCGCGGAGGAGCTGGCGGCCCGCACGGACGGGCTCCTGCACGTGACCCGCACCCTGGGCGCGGTCGCGGCGGGCTCCCCGGACCTGGCCGCGATGCTGCGCGAGTCGCCCGAGGTGTACGCGCCGCCGGGCGAGCGGGTGCTTCCCGTGGCCGCCCTCGCGACCACCGGCCTGCCCAACTCCCCTGCCTGGCTGGCCGACTTCGCGCGGCTTGCGCTCACGGTGGGGATGCGGCTGCTGGACCTGGGCGTGGCGCTGGAGGCGCACGGCCAGAATCTCCTCGTGGTGCTGTCCGCGTCGGGCGCGCCGCTGCGTCTGGTCTACCGCGACCTCGCCGACATCCGCATCAGCCCGGCCCGGCTGGCCCGTCACGGTCTCACCCCGCCGAACCTGACCGGCCGGCTGATCACGGACGACGTAACCACCCTGCGCCGCAAATTGTTCGGCTCCCTGGTGGCGGGCGCCCTGGCCGCGACGGCGGGTTCCGGACCGGCGCTCGGCGCGGCGCTGGAGACGGCCGTACGCGACCTGCCGGCCACCGCCGACCTGACGGCCCTGCGCACCGAGCCGCTGCCGACGAAGGCGCTGACGCTGATGCGGCTGTCGCCCGAGACCCCCGGCGACCTGTGGGCCACCCTCCCCAACCCCCTTGCCGACCCGCTCGTTTTGGAGCCCGACACCTCTGATCACTAAGATCCGCCGATGATCAGAAGACAACGGGTGGCAGCGGGGATATGCGCCCTGCTCGCCGCCTTGACCGCAGGGATCGCGTTTCCCTCGGGAGCGGACGCCGACGAGATGTCGGCCCGCGCGCCCAAGGTGGACCTCGTCCTCGACGTCAGCGGTTCGATGCGCGCGCGGGACATCGACGGCCAGTCCCGGATGTCAGCGGCGAAGCAGGCCTTCAACGAGGTGCTGGACGCCACGCCCGAGGAAGTCCAGCTGGGCATCCGCACCCTGGGCGCCAACTACCCCGGCGACGACCGCAGGACGGGCTGCAAGGACACCGCCGCGCTCTACCCGGTCGGCCCGCTGAACCGCACCGACGCCAAGACGGCGGTGGCGACGCTCGCGCCGACCGGCTGGACCCCGATCGGGCCCGCGCTGCTCAAGGCCGCCGACGACCTCAAGGGCGGCACGGGCTCCAAGCGCATCGTGCTGATCAGCGACGGCGAGGACACCTGCCAGCCGCTGGACCCGTGCGAGGTGGCGCGCGCCATCGCCTCGAAGGGGATCGGGCTCACCATCGACACGCTCGGCCTGGTGCCGAACACGAAGCTGCGCCGGCAACTCAGTTGCATCGCCGAGGCGACCGGCGGCACGTACACCTCCGTCGAGCACGCCGCCGAACTCACCGATCGGGTCAACCAGTTGGTGGACCGGGCGGCGGATCCCGTGGTGACGCCGGTGGCGACGAAGGGCGCGGACCAGTGCACCGACGCCCCCGCCCTCAAGTCCGGTCTGTTCACGGACCGCGAGGAGTTCGGTCAGCAGCGCTGGTACCGGGTGGACGTCAACCCCGGCCAGGAGCTGCGCGCTTCGGTGAGCGTCGCGGCGGACCGCGCCGTGAACCCCGACTACGGGGTGCTGCTGCGGGCGGTCACGACGCACGGCCGTGAGATCGTGCGCGGCGAGTCGGCGGGCAACGGCCGCACCGACGTCATCTCGACCGGCCTGCGCTACCCGAAGCCGGAGAGCGACGACGACATGGACTCCGGGACGGGCACGCCCCCGGCGGAGACGGTCTGCCTCCAGGTCACCAACTCCCTCTCTGCGGCCTCCGGGGTGAAGACGACGCCGGGCATGCCGCTGGAACTGACCGTGGACGTCGTGGACGGCCCGAGCAACGCGAGCGACGTCGCCTCCTTCGGCCTCGGCCGCGGCTGGTGGCTGCTCGGCCTGCTGGTGCTGACCGGCTTCGTCGTGGGTCTGCTGTGGGGCTGGCTGTCGCGCTGGCGTGTCGCGGTCTGGAGGACCAACTGATGCGATTCACCCGCACGTTGAGCGTCGCTCTGCTGACGCTCGGCCTGGCCGCGGCCCCCGCGGCGGCCGGCTCCTCCCCCTCGCCCAGCGCTTCGGAGGGCACACAAGCCCCCACGCGGGCGGGCACGTCCTTCCGTACGGCCACCGAGATCGACCAGGGCCAGACCGCCACGGCGGACGCCTCCTCCGGCGACTACCTGTACTGGTCGTTCCCGGCCGACACCGGCCAGCGCCCGACCGTCCACGCGACGGTGAAGCTGCCCGCCTCGCACACGGACGAGACCTGGCAGCTCGACGTGTACGACGGTCTGCGCCGCCGCCAGGCCTGCCAGTACGGCGCCCAGACCCGCACCTCCCCCCAGGGCAGTCCGTCCGTCGAGCTGACCTGCGTCCTGCGCACGGTGCGCGCATGGTCCGAGCCGTGGGCCGACGACCCGCTGCCCGGCACGTACTACGTCCGCCTGACGGCCCTGAACCTGGCCACCGCCGACCTGGGCCTGCCGGTGCACGCCGAGGTCAGGGCCGACTCCGTCGACATGGGCGGCGCGGCCGCGGTGGACGGCTCCCTGGCCAAGCCCCTCGTCCCCGGCATCGCGGCCAAGTCCCCGTCGCACGAGGACACTTCGGGCTCGTCTCGCGGTGACATCGGAAAGCCGGCCGTCCTGTCCGCGATCGAGCCCGACGACGGCTGGTCCTCGGGCTGGTGGACCGACCGCTGGGTGTGGACGGCGATCGGCGCCGCCCTGGCCGCGCTGGCCGGCATCGGCGGCTACACGCTGACGCGCGGCTCGAGCCGCCCGTCGTACACACCGCCGAACGTCTGACCGACCCGGCAGAACGCATGAGCAAACTGAGGCCCGCCACCGCTCTGTTGGCGGGCCTCACTCGTTCCCTCACACCTCCCGGAGCGCCTTGGCCAGCGGGCCGTCGCCGGTGACCGTGACCCGCCCGGCCCGTACCGCGTCCCGCAGTCGCACCTCACCCCGGCCGACGGCCGCGCACGTGTCGGCGTCCAGGACGAGCCGGGCATCGGGTTCGACGGGGGCGGGCCCGTCGCCGTACACCGGGCCGTCCTCGGCGCCGACGTGCAGATGGAACTGGCCCTCGTCCAGCCGGACTTCGACGACACCCGCCCCATCCAGCTCCCGCAGCAGCGGCAGCGCGAACCAGTGTGCGCGTACGGCGTCGGTGGGCCGCCGGTCGCCGAGGGCGGCCTGCCCCCACTCCCCCAGCGTCTGGAGCACGGGCAGCAACCCTCTTCCTCGCGGGGTGAGTTCGTAGACGTAGGCCGCGCCCGGCGGAGGCAGTCGCCGACGGGTCGTCAGGCCGTCCCGTTCCATGTCCTTGAGCCGGGAGGCGAGGACGTCGGTGCTCACGCCGGGCAGATCCGCGTGCAGGTCGGTGTAGCGGCGGGGGCCGGCGAGCAGTTCACGGACGATCAGCAGGGTCCAGCGGTCGCCGACCAGGTCGAGAGCGCGGGCGGCGGAGCAGTACTGGTCGTAGCTTCGGCGAGGCGACATGCGACGCAGTCTAGACATGTTGTTGGACTTTCCAAGCTCCTACTTGGTAAAACCAAGTAACACTCGATCCTGGAGGGGCGCATGGAGTTCCGGCAGTCGAACAAGCTCAGCGAGGTCTGTTACGAGATCCGCGGCCCGGTGATCGAGCACGCCGATGCGCTGGAGGCGGCGGGGCACAGCGTGCTGCGCCTGAACACGGGCAACCCGGCCGCGTTCGGATTCGAGGCGCCGGAGGAGGTCCTCCAGGACATGATCCGCATGCTTCCTCGGGCGCACGGCTACACCGACTCGCGCGGCATCCTCTCCGCCCGCCGCGCCGTGGCCCAGCGCTACCAGGAGCGGGGCCTGGAGGTCGGCGTCGACGACGTGTTCCTCGGCAACGGCGTGTCCGAGCTGGTGTCGATGGCCGTACAGGCGCTGGTGGAGGACGGCGACGAAATCCTCATCCCGGCACCGGACTTCCCGCTCTGGACCGCCGTCACGACTCTCGCAGGTGGCACGGCGGTCCACTACCTCTGCGACGAACAGTCCGACTGGTACCCGGACTTGGCGGACATGGCGTCGAAGATCACGGACCGTACCAAGGCCGTGGTCATCATCAACCCCAACAACCCCACGGGCGCGGTCTATCCGAAGGAGGTGGTGGAGGGCATCCTCGATCTGGCCCGCCGCCACGGCCTGATGGTCTTCGCCGACGAGATCTACGACCAGATCCTGTACGACGACGCGGTGCACCACTCGGCCGCCGCACTCGCCCCCGACCTGGTCGTCCTCACCTTCTGCGGGCTGTCGAAGACGTACCGCGTGGCGGGTTTCCGCTCCGGCTGGCTGGTCGTCACGGGCCCGAAGCAGCACGCGCGCAACTACCTGGAGGGCCTCACCATGCTGGCCTCCATGCGCCTGTGCCCCAACGCGCCCGCGCAGTACGCCATCCAGGCCGCGCTCGGCGGCCGTCAGTCCATCCACGAACTCACCGCGCCCGGCGGCCGGTTGCGCGAACAGCGGGACGTGGCCTGGGAGAAGCTCAACGAGATCCCCGGGGTGTCGTGCGTGAAGCCGAAGGGCGCGCTGTACGCCTTCCCGCGCATCGACCCCAAGGTGCACCCGATCCACGACGACGAGAAGTTCGTCCTCGACCTGCTGCTGCGGGAGAAGATCCAGGTGGTCCAGGGCACGGGCTTCAACTGGCCGACGCCGGACCACTTCCGCATCCTCACGCTGCCGTACGCGGACGACCTGGAGGCGGCGATCGGCCGGATCGGTCGCTTCCTGAGCGGATACCGGCAGTGATCCGCTGAGGCGTTGTCAGGGGTGAAGGGCACCGTCAGGGGGTGAAGCGCACCGTGATACGTTGCGCGTCGCCGTGCGCCGCAGCGAGCCGAGGAGGTGAGACCGATCAACGCGATGACAGATCGGGACTCCCTCCTTCGCATGGCCCGGGGAGTGCCCGCAGAAGGCATCCCGAAAGGCCTGGAACGCTATGCGCTTCACCTCCCAGACGTCGTCCGACGGCGTCAACGAACAGCTCTTCACCCTCGACGCGACCGATGAACTCGACGCGATACCCGGCGTGTTGTGGACGCCCGAGGGTGGCACCGGTCCGCGTCCGCTGATCCTGCTGGGGCACGGGGGCGGCCGGCACAAGAAGGCGCCCGAGATCGTGGCCCGTGCGCACCGCTTCGTGACGGAGTCCGGCTACGCGGTGGTGGCGGTCGACGTGCCCGCCCATGGCGACCGGCCGCGGGTCGAAGAGTACGACCGCCTCGCGACCGAGAACCAGGCGCGCGTGGAGGCGGGAGACGAACTGGCCCCGCTCATCGCCGACTTCCAGGCGCTCGTGGCACGGCAGACCGTCCCGGAATGGCGGGCGGTCCTGGGCGCGGTCCAGCGGCTCGACCACGTCGGCACGGGACCGGTGGGCTACTGGGGCGTCTCGCTCGGCTGCGGGCTCGGCGTGCCGTTCGTCGCCGCCGAGCCCCGGGTCCGCGCGGCGGTGCTAGGGCTGGGCGGCGCGTCGGCCTCGGCGGAGGCGGCCGCGGGGATCACCGTCCCGGTGGAGTTCCTGGTGCAGTGGGACGACGAGCGGGTGCCGCGCGCCGAGTGCCTGGCACTGTTCGACGCGCTGGCCTCGACCGAGAAGGCACTGCACGCCCATCCCGGCAGGCACGGGGAGCTCCCGGCGCACGAGATGGACAGCACGCTGCGGTTCTTCGCCCGGCACCTCGGCTGACCCAGGTCGGGTCGGCTAGGGAGCGATCGGCAACTGACGCTTGTGCTCCGTGAGGCGGTAGCGGCGGACGATCGTCTCGAAGGCGCGCTCGTCGACCGGCTTGCCCTCCAGGAAGTCGTCGATGTCGTCGTACGTGACACCGAGCGCGTCCTCGTCGGCCTTGCCCGGGGCGAGGGTCTCCAGGTCGGCCGTCGGCGTCTTCCACACCAGCTCGGCCGGGGCGCCCAGCGCATCCGCGACGGCACGCACCCGGCGCTTGGTCAGGCCGGTCAGCGGGACGACGTCGGCGGCGCCGTCGCCGAACTTGGTGAAGAAGCCGGAGACCGCCTCGGCGGCGTGGTCGGTGCCGACGACGAGGCCGTCGTGGGCGCCGGCCACCGCGTACTGCGCGATCATGCGCTGCCGGGCCTTGATGTTGCCGTGCACGAAGTCCTGGTGGTGGGCGTCGCGGAAGCTCACGCCGCCGGCCAGTACGGTCTCGAGGGCTGCGTCGCTCGCGGGCTTGACGTCCACGGTCAGCGTCTCGTCGGGCCGGATGAAGGAGAGCGCGAGCTGGGCGTCCCGCTCGTCGGCCTGGACGCCGTAGGGCAGCCGCATCGCGTAGAACCGCGCCTCGTGCCCGGCGGCGCGCGCCCGCTCGACGGCGAGCTGGCAGAGCCGGCCGGTGGTGGTGGAGTCGACGCCGCCGCTGATGCCCAGCACGAGGGACCGAAGAGCGGTGGAGGTCAGCAGTGCGGCGAGGAAGGCCACCCGCCGCTCGATCTCCCGCTCGGCCTCGAAGGTCTCGGCGACCTGGAGATCCCGGGCGATCTCCCGCTGCAGGGCGATGGACGCCGGCTCGCTCACGTCTGCTCCTTGTTTCCGGTTCACGATGCGTGTCCCGGACACCCTACCCAGGCACGACGTGGCACCCTGCGGCGCGGGCGCCCGGGCGGCGGCCCGGGCCGACTGTCAGAGCCCGGTCGTACGCTGCGGATGACTGATCACTCATGACGGATCGCTCATGACCGCTCACTGGGGAGGAGTGCGCTGTGACACGACCGCCGACCGCCGCACAGCGGCGCATCATCGACGCCGCGGACCCGGTGTCCGGACGACTGCGCAGCGGTACGGAGGCGCAGCTCGCGGCGCTGGTGAGACACGGCCTCGCCTTCCGTCACCCGCGCCCGCCGCACGACCACTTCCTGACCCCGGCGGGCCAGCGCGCACGGGACCAGCCCCCGGAGCCGACAGAAGCCACCCCTGGCCCGGCCACCCCCGGGCCCTCCGCGACCGGGATCTTCACGGCCCGCGTGGGCGACGAGAACGAGCCGACCGGCACCCCGTCCCGCGCCCGCGAGGTGCACAGTGCATGGCAGGGCCTGCTGGAGCTGCGCCGGATGACCAACCCGAACGGCGCCACGGACCGCCCCTGCGCCTGGGAGCGCACGCACCTGATCCAGGCCGCCGCGCTCGCGTTGGAGGCGGCCGGCCATCGCCCGGCGGGCGCGGACTCCGACGGCTACCGCGTACGGGCCACCCCGCAACCGGAAGCGGTCGCGGTGTACGCCCCCGACGCCGAGACCCTGAAAGCCTGCGCCGCCACTCTGCACACCGCGGGCTGGCAGCCTGGCGAGTACACCGAGCCCCGCACGAGAACGCGCTATCTGCTCGCTTCCCCCCGCCGGACGTAAAGGGACATGCCAAGATCGGTGGGCTGGACAACGAACGTACGAACGTACGAAGGGGAAGCAGTGAGCGAGCCGTTTTCCGTCCGGGTCACCGTCCGCGGCTATGAGACCGATGTGCAGGGCCACCTCAACCAGAGCGTGTACATCAACTACGCCGAGCACGCCCGCTGGTGCCTGCTGCAGGCAGCCGGCGTCACCCAGGCCCAGCTCATCGGCAAGGGCGTGGGCCCCGTAGCGCTGGAGACCACGATCCGTTACCGGCGTGAACTGGTCGCGGGCGACGAGGTCGACGTGACCTGCGAGTTCGAGTGGGGCGGCGGCAAGACGTTCCGCATCCGTCAGGTCATCCGCAAGACGGACGGCACCGTGGCCGCCGAGGTCACCGCGACCGCCGGCCTCCTGGACCTCGCCCAGCGCAAACTGGTCGCGGAACCACGCGAGACGTTCAAGGAACTGGCCGCGGACCTCAGCCTGTTCGGCCTCTAGTGCTTTGACCGGGAAGGTTCACCGGGTTGTGTGTACGCCGCACCTGCCGTGAGGCATCGGCCTGAGCGCATGCCCCGACGGGTGACCCTGTCTGGACGACGAAGTCCTCTTCGTCAGTGCTGAGTTGGCGGGGACGGCCTCCCGCCCACCTGGGGTCCAGGCAGGCCAGGCCGATCTCGTTGAACCGGTGGATGACATCCCGGACGGTGTCCTCGTCCGCCTGCACCAGCTGTGCGATCACCGGCACGCGGTTCCCGCCGGCCGAGGCGAGCAGCATCATCGCGCGCCGATAGCGCACCGAACTGGTGGTGCCCCGGCGCACCATCTGCTGCAGCCGCTGCCCCTCCTGGTCGGTCAGTCTGCGCACTCGGACAGGCTCGGCCACCGCGCCTCCAGCGGTCGGATCGGACGTCACCCCACATCCAACCGCCACGACCACCAACACGGCGAACCTAATCCGTATCTAAGGGCGTCCCGATGGAGCAGAAGCTTCTCGGGATGTTCGAGTACTGGGCTGCGACGCCTCCGGCGAACCGGGTCTGCTGAGACCTCCGCATAGAGCGGCGCGCGGCCCCAGTGCTCGGTGTGGTGGCGGTTGCGTGGACGCGGGGCGGACGCCTACTGAGGTCCCCGGCCATGATGCCTCGACCCAGAGCGAGCGCTGTTCGACGTCTTCGTGGCCGCCACCACGCAGCAGGGGTGTGGGCGCCCGCCGGGGCCGGACGGACATCTGAAGCCTGCACGGTCCGCGAGACCCAGGCTGAGACCTGATGCCGCCCGGCGCCGCCGAACGTCAACACCAGCCACTTGATCACTCGTTGGTGTTGGTGGTGCGAGCCCGCCACGCGGTGACCCCTTGATACGCCCGAGCCATTCGAGCTCCCGCGCAGACCGGGGCCCGTGGGGTGCGCTGGTGCCACGAACGGCTAGTGAGGTGTCGGCCCGACCCTGCTGCGGTCGAGGCCTGGGATTAGGTCGCTCGCGTGGCCCGCATGCGCTCGTGACCAGCGCAAACACCCGGCACATAGGGGAGGGAACACCTTGATCTACTGCGGAATCGACTGGGCAGAACGTACCCACGACGTCGCCCTGGTCGACGACACCGGCACGTTAGTGGCCAAGCGGCACATCACCGACGACGCGGCCGGCTACAAAGTCCTGCTGGAGCTGCTTGCCGAGTACGGCGACACCGAGGAGAACCCGATCCCGGTGGCGATCGAGACATCCCGGGGCCCACTCGTTGCCGTGCTGCGGACCGGGACGCGGAAGGTGTTCGCGATCAACCCGATGGCGGCCGCCCGCGACCGTGACCGCCACTCCGTCTCGCGCAAGAAGTCCGACCCCGGCGACGCCCTCGTCCTGGCGAACATCCTGCGCACCGACATGCACGCCCACCGGCCCCTGCCCGACGACAGCGACCTCGGTCGTGCCATCGGCGTCCTGGCCCGCGCCCAGCAGGACGCTCTGTGGAACCGGCAGCAGATCGCCAACCAGCTCCGCTCACTGCTGCGCGAGTACTACCCGGCCGCCCTGGACGCCTTCGCCGTATGGGCCAACGGCCTATACCGCCCAGAGGCCCGTGAACTCCTCAAGGCCGCCCCGACCCCTTCACGAGCCGCACGGCTGACCCGGACACAACTCCAGGCCGCACTCAAGCGGGCCGGCCGCAAACGCGGCATCGAGGCGGAGGCCGACCGCCTCCGCGACGTCTTCCGCGCTGAGTGGGCCCACCAACTGCCGCTGATCGAGGACGCGCTCGGCAAGCAGATGCTCGCCCTCCTCATCCATCTGGAAGCCGCCTGCACCGCCGCCGACCAGCTCGCTGAGGCAGTGGAGGAGACGTTCCCTCAGCACCCGGACGCCGAGATCTTGCTGAGCTTCCCCGGCCTCGGCATCCAGCTCGCCGCCCGGATCCTGGCTGGGATGGGGGACGACCGCACCCGCTTCGCCGACGCCCGTGGCCTGAAGGCGTACGCCGGCTCCTCGCCAATCACCAGGGCCTCGGGGAAGAAGTCGTCGATCACCCGCCGATGGGTGAAGAACGACCGGCTCAACCATGCCGGCTACCTCTGGGCCTTCGCCGCCCTTCGCCACTCACCCGGAGCCGACGCCCACTACCGGCGCCGCCGCGAGATCGGCGACTGGCACGCCGCCGCTCAGCGCAACCTGTTCAACCGCATGATCGGCCAGCTCTGCCACTGCCTCCAGCGCCGCAAGTTGTTCGACGAGCAAACGGCGTTCCCCATCGAGCTCGCCGAAGCGGCCTGATGCCATCACAGTTCCGCTGAGTGATCGGCGCACTGAACTCGCCAGGCCGCGCTGACTTCAGCGAGCATCTGGCGGGCTACCTCGCGGCCGTCGGGACGTGGTGCCGGCATCCTCGGGCCAGCCAGATCGCGGCCGGTGAGTGACCGGGCTGAAACGGCAGCCCAGTCGTCTCGGTGGACTACCGCGACGTGCCCCTCTACACGGGCCTGTTTGTCCTGCCAGTCGTCGGGCGGGGCCATCAGGATCCGTAGGGCTTGTTCGTCAACCCACTCCAGCTCCAGGACCTGCCGGCCGATCTCGTGCTCGATGAGCGATCGGGTTTCGCTGGTCTTGAGATGCAGGAGCAGCAGTTCCCCCTCGAAGAAGTAGCCGCCGTCGTATCGGCCGGTGCCGACTGCCAGAAGTGGGAGCGCGGGATGGAAGGCCATCGCATGCACAGGGAAGCGCGAGTGAACGAGGACGCGGCAGCTCAGATCGGACGTGTCATAGACCGCTACCGGGACCGGGACGTCATATCCGCGCCTGCCCGCCACGGCCAGCAGACCATCCCGCTCTTCCCGCACAGCCAGGGCGGGTTCTTCCAGCGCGGAGAGGGGATGAGGGTCTGCTGCAGTCACACTCATGATCTTCGCAGGCCTTGAGGCAGCCGGGAAGCGTCTTGTTGCTGGGACCTTCCGGCACAACCAGGACAACCTGCCAAGCCCGACAATCGAACGCGACGTTCGCCCCGCTTGACGGCGTAGCAACGTGAGGTGTCTATGCGGTCAGGGCACTAGCCGTCACCGCGCCGCCTGCGCGCCGAGCAACTCCGGTCGGTGCTCGGCGTCGTAGGCGGCGCGTGCCTCGGCGATGTGCAGACGGTTGCGCTCCGCCCAGTCCGTCAGGCGTTGCAGGGTTTCGTGCAACTCATATGCCACCGACGTCAGTTCGTACTCGACCTTTGGCGGCACCGTCGGGTACACCGTGCGCGTCACGAGTCCGTCGCGTTCGAGGTTGCGCAGGGTGAGCGTCAGCATGCGACGGCTGATGCCCTCGATGCTGCGCTCCAACTCGGTGAACCGGATCGGGCCGTGGGCGGCCGCGACGAGAATCTGGACGCTCCATTTTCCGGCGACCCTGTCAAGAACTTCGCGGACCGGGCACGCGTGGGCGTTCACGACCTGGGTGGAAACACCCGTGTTCCTCTGGGACATCGAACTGCCTCCTTACCGTCCTGCCCATGGTCACCCATGATGAGCCCCGTTACAAGACGTGCACCAAGGGCACGCTCGGTTCCTTATCGTGCTTGCATGCGGAGGCCAAGAGGTCATGTCGATCACAGCCGAGTCACCGGCACGCGTGACGCCGTCTCGAACGTACTCCCGCTGGGCGTCCCTCGTCGTCCTGTGTGCGGGGACACTGATGACCATCCTGGACGGCAACATCGTCACCGTGGCAATGCCCGCCATCCAGACCGACCTGGGATTCAGCGGGCCGGGCCTCGCCTGGGTGGTCAACGCCTATCTGGTCCCGTTCGGCGGGCTGCTCCTTCTGGCCGGGCGGCTCGGGGACCTGGTGGGCCGCAAGCGGATGTTCACCGCCGGACTCGCCGTGTTCACCGCCGCCTCGGTGCTGGCAGGGCTCGCCACCAGCCAGACCGTCCTGATCGCCGCACGGGCCGTGCAGGGTGCGGGAGGGGCGACGGCGTCGGCCGTGGTGCTCGGCATGCTGGTCTCCCTCTTCCCTGAGCCGCATGAGCAGGCGCGCGCCATCGCGGTGTTCAGCGCGGTGGGCGCGGCTGGGGGAGCGCTCGGCACCTTCCTCGGCGGCGCGCTGACCCAGACCCTGAGCTGGCACTGGATCTTCCTGATCAACCTGCCGATCGGCATCGCTGCCTGGCTGGCCGCGATGCGTGTACTCGCGCCGGAGAGCGGCGCCGGGCTCGGCAAAGGGGCCGACTTCCCGGGGGCGGCACTCATCACGGGCGCCCTGATGCTGACCGTGTACGTCATCGTCGGTTCCGGCAGCCGCGACCTGACCGCCACCCTGCTCCTCGCGGGCCTCGCTCTCGCCCTGTTCGCAGCGTTCACCATCCGCCAGGCATGCGCGGCACGCCCGCTGTTGCGCCTGCGACTGTTCCGCTCCCGGCTGCTGACCAGCGCCAACGCGGTCCAGATCCTGATGATCGGGACGATGTACGGCTTCCAGTTCATCGGCGCGCTGTACGTACAACGAGTACTGGGTTTCGGCGAGTTGGCAACCGGTATGGCGTTCCTGCCGGCGCCGGTCACGATCGGACTGCTGATGCTGGGGCTTTCGGCGCGAACCATCGGCTGGTTCGGCGCCTATCGGGTGCTGCTGGCCGGGCTGGCACTGATCATCGCGGGCATGGCCCTGCTGAGCCGGGCCCCCGCAGACGGTTCGTACGTCGAGGACGTCCTTCCGCCGCTTCTCCTGCTCTCCGCCGGTTTCGCGGCAGCGATGCCCGCGCTGACCGGGCTCGCCATGTCGGGGGCGCGGGACGAGGACGCGGGACTGGCCTCCGGCCTGTTCAACACCACTCAGGTGGTGGGCGGTTCCCTGGGGCTGGCGGTGCTGTCGACGCTCGCGGCGACCCGCACCCATGGCCTGCTCCGCCAGGGCGCGGGACTGGTCACTGCCACGGCGGCGGGGTACCGGCTGGCATTCCTGGTGGGCACTGGGCTCGCGGTGGGAGCAGGGGCGCTCGCCGCGGTGGCGCTGCGCAGTAAGGTCCCGACATCTACTCGCAGGAGAGGGCGCGTATGACAGTGCGGGCGGTCGTTCGTCGGGGCGTCGGTGTGGGGGTGCGGATCGGGGTGTGGCCGGCGGGGGTCGGTGGGGGTTTGTGCCTCGTGGGGGCGCTCGTCTTCATGCGCGGTGGGCGGTGGGGAACCGTGTGGGCGCTGATCTCCTTGGGGACGTGGGGCGTTGCCGGGAGCATGGCCGGGGGTGTCGTGCTGGGGGTCCTCATCGGGGTCGTGCTGGCCGTCGCGCCCTGTCGGGTGATCGCGCGGCCGGTGCTTCGGGGGCTTCTCGCGGGGGCCGTCACGGGGGTGCCCCTCGCGGCGCTGGCCGTCGGCCTTCTGACCGGGGACGGCTACTCGCTTGCGAGCTACCCGCGTTCGGTTCATGTCCTCACGTGGTCGCTGATCCTGGTGGTCTCTCTGGTGGCCGCCGCGCTCAGTGCCGACATCGCCGGGACCGGTCGAACGTCCCTCCCGGCGAGCCCCTGCCGCGCGAGGCGGCGAGGGTACGGAACGGGCGCGTGTTGACGTGCTCCCTGGCCTAACGGCCGGGGATTCCGGCCTGGGTCGTCTGACCCTTCCGGGGGCTTCCTGCTTCACCGCGCTGTGCGGGCACGGGTGCCCGTCTTACCGGCGCTCCACAGGCGTTTAGCGTCTCCGCCCGTCCGGCGGCGACGATACGACGTCCCTCGAAGAGGACATTGCGGGCTGCGTTGTGGTCGCGGTCGTGCACGGTGCCACATGCCCTGCACGTCCACTTCCGGACGTACAGGGGCTTGGGTCCGTCGCGGAATCCGCAGGCCGAGCAGACCTGAGAGGACGGGAAGGCCCGGCCCACCTTGGCGAAGGTGCGGCCGTGCAGAGTCGCCTTGTACTCCAGCATGCCGACGAACGCGGACCATCCCGCGTCGTGCACGGACTTGGCGAGCCGAGTACGGGCCAGGCCGGACACCGCGAGGTCCTCCACGTACACCGCTTGGTTGTCGCGAATGATCTGTGTGGATGCCTTGTGGTGCCAGTCCCGGCGCCGGCTGGCCACCCTGGCGTGCTGGCGTGCGACCTTGATGCGGGCCTTGGCCCGGTTCTTCGATCCCTTGGCCTTGCGGGACAGCTCCCGCTGAAGGCGCTTGAGTTTCTTCTCCGCCCGGCGCAGGAAGCGCGGGCTGTCGATCTTCCTGCCGTCGGACAGGACGGCGAAGGCGGACAGACCGAGGTCGATACCGGCGTCGGTCTCCAGCTCAGGCAGGATGTCCAGCTCGGTGTCCACGACGAAGCTGAGGAAGTACCGGCCCGAGCTGTCCTTGGTGACGGTCAGAGACGTGGGCGCGGCCGGAAGCCGGCGGGACCACTTGACCTTGAGATCACCGACCTTGGCCACGTACACCGTGCCGTCGTCCTTCAGGGAGAAGGCGTTGGTGTTGAGGCGGAGCGACTGCCGGGTGTCCTTCTTCGACTTGTAGCGGGGAGGGCCGACCTTGCGGCCCTGCCGCTTGCCCTTGACCGAGTCGAAGAAGTTCTTGTAGGCGGTGTCCAGGTCCCGCAGAGACTGCTGCAGGACGACCGCCGACACATCCGCGAGCCAGGCCCGTTCCTCCGTGCGCTTGGCCTGGGTGATGCGAAGCCGGGACAGTTCGGCCGACTTCACGTACGGCAGCCCCGCCGCGTGCGCCTCCTTGCGGTCGCGCAGGCAGTCGTTCCACACCACGCGGGCGCACCCGAACGCCTGCGCCAGCGCACGGCGCTGGGTGCCGTCCGGATAGGCCCGGTAGTTGTAGCGGAGCTGCACAGCCAAGATCCTAATACGATTGGTCTCATGGAGGGGCAGAACGACTACAGGCGGGGCAGACACGTCGTTTCGGCGATGCATGTGCACTTGGTCTTCGTGACGAAGTACCGGCGCGGGGTGTTCAACGACGAGATGCTGACACGCTGCGAAGAGATCATGCGCAAGGTCTGCGAGGACTTCGAGGCGGAGCTGAAGGAGTTCAACGGCGAACGCGACCACGTACACCTCCTGGTCCACTACCCGCCCAAGGTCGCCGTCTCCAAGCTGGTCAACAGCCTCAAAGGCGTCTCCGCCCGCCGGATACGGCAGGAGTTCACCGGCCAGGTCAACCGCGCCATCACGCACGGACACCTGTGGTCGCCCTCGTACTTCACCGCATCATGCGGCGGAGCACCGTTGACGATCGTCCGCCAGTACATTGAGCAGCAAAAACGCCGGCTCTAAGGTGCACGTCAGAGCAGCCTTGAGATGCATTCATCCCGGCGTGAACGCCGGGGCCTTCTGCAAGAGCCCCGGTAAGGCGTAGCAAGATCGGATAGATCAGGCTTCCCTGCGCGAAAGGGGCGACACGTGCCGGACAAAGGGAAGGACGAGGGCGGTGGCGCCGACGACGTCGTGGTCAGGCACCTGCCGGGCAGCCCGCACGAGACGCGGCGCCCGGAGACCGACGTCGTCGTCTTCGGCGTCACGGCCGCGGCGACGCTCGCCTTCATCATCTGGGGCGCACTGGCCACCCAGTCTCTGAAGGACGTGTCCAACGCGCTCCTGCGCGGGCTGATGCACAACGCCGGCTGGGCCTTCGTCCTGGCCGCGTCCGCCTTCGTGGTCTTCGCCCTGTGGCTCGCGATCAGCCGCTACGGCAAGATCACGCTCGGGGCCGAGGGCGAGGCGCCGGAGTTCCGGACCGTGTCCTGGATCGCCATGATGTTCAGCGCCGGCATGGGCATCGGGCTGATGTTCTTCGGGGTCAGCGAGCCGCTGGCCCACTTCAGGAATCCCCCGCCCGGCACCGACCCGGCCGACGCGGCCCAGGCCATGGAGACCGCCATGGCCACCACCCTCTTCCACTGGACGCTGCACCCCTGGGCCATCTACGCCGTCGTGGGCCTCGCCATCGCGTACAGCACCTTCCGGCGCGGCAGACGCCAGCTGATCAGTTCGGTGTTCGAGCCGCTGCTGGGCAGGCGGCGCACCGAGGGATGGGGCGGCCGGGTCATCGACATCCTGGCCATCTTCGCCACGCTGTTCGGCTCCGCCGCGTCCCTCGGCCTCGGCACGCTGCAGATCAGCAGCGGCATCCGGGTGCTGGGCTGGCTGGGCACCGTCGGTACGGGCCTGCTCGTCGTCGTCATCGCCGTGCTGACCGCGGCGTTCGTGCTGTCCGCCGTGTCCGGCGTGGAGAAGGGCATCCAGTGGCTGTCCAACATCAACATGGTGCTGGCGCTGATTCTCGCCGTCTTCGTGTTCGTGGCGGGCCCGACGATCCTCATCCTCGACCTGATCCCGACCTCGGTCGCCGCGTTCCTCAACGACCTGCCGCAGCTGGCCGGGCGTACTGAGGCGTCGAGCGGCAAGGGCGTCGCCGACTGGCTGTCCAACTGGACGGTCTTCTACTGGGCGTGGTGGATCTCGTGGACGCCGTTCGTCGGCATGTTCATCGCCCGGATCAGCCGCGGCCGCACCATCCGGCAGTTCGTGGGCGGCGTGATCCTGGTGCCGAGCGCGGTCAGCCTGGTCTGGTTCGCCATCTTCGGCGGTACGGCGATGCGCCTGGACGAGGAGGGGCGGCTGGCGGGCGTGACCACCCAGGAGGGGCAGCTGTTCGGCGTGCTCCAGCAGTACCCGGTCGCCACCGCGACGAGCCTGCTGGTGATGATCCTCGTCGCGATCTTCTTCGTCTCCGGCGCCGACGCCGCTTCGATCGTGATGGGCACCCTCTCGCAGCGTGGCTCGATCGAGCCGACCAAGCCCGCCGTCATCTTCTGGGGCGTGCTCACCGGCGCGGTGGCGGCCATCATGCTGCTGATCGGCGGCGGTGCGGGTGACGCGCTCACCGGCCTGCAGAATCTGACGATCCTCGTCGCCGCCCCGTTCACCCTGGTGATGGTGGGCCTGTGCTGGGCCCTGATGCGCGACCTGCGGCGGGACCCGCTGATCGTGCGCGAGGACAAGGGCGCGGAGGCCATCGAGCACGCGGTCATCGCGGGACACCGCAGGTTCGCCGGCAAGTTCCGGATCCGTATCGGACCGGCCCCGGACAGCGGCCCTCACAAGGCTCACCAGGGCAACCCGGAGGACCCCGAGCCCCACCCCGAGCCCGAACCGGAGAAGCCCGAGCCCGGTTCCGGCTCCTAGCCCCGCCCGCCTGCCGCCGCCCCGCTCACCCCTCACCCCTCACCCGCGGCGACCCGCGCCAGCCGCCGCGCCTCCTCCCGCGTGGCGCGGGCGATCTCATCCTCGTCGGCGTGCAGCAGACGCCCGTTCTCCACGATCTGGCGGCCGTTGACGAAGGAGGCCGTGACCGGTGCCGCCGCGCCGAGGACGAGGGCGGCCACCGGGTCGGCGATCGAGGCGTGGGCGAGCGTGTCGAGGTTCCACAGAACGAGGTCGGCGAGCTTGCCCGGCTCCAGCGAGCCGGTCTCCCCGGCCCGGCCCAGGACTTGGGCGCCGCCGTACGTCCCCAGGCGCAGCGCCTGGCGGGCGTTCAGGGCGGCCTCGCGGTGGGTGCCCAGGCGGTTGATGAGCAGGGCGTTGCGCAGTTCGGTGTGGAGTTCGCCGGACTCGTTGGACGCCGTTCCGTCCACGCCGAGGCCCACCGGGACGCCCGCCGCCAGCATGTCGGGGACGCGGGCGATCCCGGCGGCCAGGCGGGCGTTGGAGGAGGGGCAGTGGGCGACGCCGGTCCCGGTCCGGGCGAAGGCGGCGATGTCGGAGTCGTTCATGTGGACGCAGTGCGCCATCCACACGTCCTCGCCGAGCCAGCCCGTCGAGGCGAAGTAGTCGGTCGGGCCCATGCCGAACAGCTCGTGGCAGAACTCTTCCTCCTCGACCGTCTCCGAGCCGTGCGTGTGCAGCCGTACGCCGAGTCGGCGCGCCAACTCAGCGCTCTGCCGCATCAGTTCGGTCGAGACCGAGAACGGCGAGCAGGGGGCGACGGCGACCTGGGTCATCGCGTCGAACGAGGGGTCGTGGTGCCGCCGTACGGTCTCCTCGGTCGCGGCGAGCGCGTCCTCCAGGGACTCGACGGCGAAGTCCGGCGGGAGGCCGCCGTCCTTCTCGCCGCGGTCCATCGAGCCGCGGGCGAGGGTGAAGCGGACGCCCAGCTCGCGGGCGGCGCGGATGACGGCGCCGGAGAGGTCGCCGGTGCCCCGCGGGTAGACGTAGTGGTGGTCCATGGCGGTGGTGACGCCGCCGCGGGCCATCATCGCCAGGGAGCCCCGCGCGGCCGTGTGCACCATCGGCTCGTCGATGCGCGCCCACGTCGGGTAGAGCGCGACCAGCCAGTCGAACAGGTTGTGGTCGGTGGCCAGGCCCCGGGTGAGCCACTGGTAGAAGTGGTGGTGGGTGTTGATCAGGCCGGGAGTCACCAGGTGCCCGGTCGCGTCGATGCGGCGTACGACGTTCTCCAGGCCCTCGGGGGCCCTGCCCTCGCCGAGCGCCTCGATGCGGTTGCCCGCGATGACGACGTACCCGCTCGCGTACTCCGTGTCGTCCGCGTCGACCGTCGCGATCGCGCAGTGCTCGATGACGATGCGCTGGGCTGCTGCCGTGGCCGTGGCTGCCATGGTCCGTCCTTGGTCGTCCCTGGGGTGGTCAGAGGTTGGTGAGGTCCACCGGGATGCGCGCCTCGCAGCCGTCGCGCAGGACGGTGGCCTCGATCAGGCCGTAGGGCCGGTCGGCGGCGACGTACACCTCGTTGTCGTTCTTCAGCCCGAAGGGTTCGAGGTCGACGAGGAAGTGGTGCTTGTTCGGCAGGGAGAGGCGGACCTCGTCGATGTCGTCCTGCCGCTCGATGATCCGGGAGCCCATCCGGTACAGCGTCTGCTGGAGGGAGAGGGAGTACGTCTCGGCGAAGGCCTGGAGCAGGTCCGCGCGGGCCCGCGCGTAGGAGGCGTCCCAGTCGGGCGCCGGCTGCGCGTCGTCGGTCCAGTTCAGCCGCCAGCGGGCGGTGACCTCGGTGGCGAGGACGCGGTCGTACGCCTCCGGGAGCGTCGTGTACTTGTCCTTGACGTAGCCCCGGAACTCGGAGTCGGTCGAGTTCAGGACCACCAGGTCGGCCAGCCCCGACACGACCTCCCAGGCGGAGCCGTCGTAGGTGACCTGCGCGAGCCGGGTCTCCTGGCCCTTGCGGACGAAGGAGTGCGGGGCCGGCTCGCCCTCGCAGGTCGCGATCCGCTCCCAGGCGTACTCCTCGATGCGGACCCGCGCCCGGTGTATCGGCTCCTGCGAGGCGACGAAGTGGCGGGCGAGGTGGATGCCGAACTGCTCGGCGGAGTCGATGCCGTGCTCCTTGGCGAACGCGTACACCGTGTTCTTGGTGGTGTCGGTCGGCAGGACGGTGGCGTTGGCGCCGGAGTAGTGGACCTCGTCCATGGCGCCGCTCAGCGACACGGAGACGTTGAGATCCTTGATGCGGTGGGTGGCGCCGTTCCGCGTGATCCTGACGACGCGGCACTCGGCCTTGCCGTACTGGTTCTGTCCCAGGGTGGGCATATGCGCTAGCTCCCTCGGTATACGGAGTAGCCGAACGGGTTCAGCAGCAGCGGTACGTGGTAGTGCTCCCCGGCCTCGACGGCGAAGGTGACCGCCACCTCGGGGAAGAACGCCCCCGCGGTGCTGTCCGGACCGGGTTCCCGCTGCTCCAGGTACGGCTCGACGGCGAAGTCGAGCCGGGCGTGCGTGGTCCCGGCGGGCAGAGCCGGAAGGTCCTTGCACCGTCCGTCGGCGTCGGTCGCGGAGCCGCCGGCCGGCCGCCAGTCCGCGCTCCGGCCGCTCCGTGCGGACAGCCGTACGCCGACGCCCTCGGCGGGACGGCCGACCGAGGTGTCCAGGATGTGGGTGGAGACCGAGGCGGTGGTACCGGTCGGGTCGGTCATGGCGGGGGCGTCCTCTTCGGCGAGTCGGGCGAGGCGGATGCGGTTGATCCTGCCCAGCTCGGTGCGCACGACCTCGCGTTCCCGCTCCGGCGCGTTGCCGAGCCGCTCCCGGGCCGCGTCGCGCATCTGCTCGGCGGTGCGGCCGGTGGCGCAGATCAGGAAGACGTGGCCGAACTTCTCCTGGTAGGCCAGGTTCAGTTCCAGCATCTCCGCCTTGAGCTCCTCGGACGCACCGGCCATGCCCCGCTGCTCGCGCGCCGACGCCGGATCGCCCGGCGTGGGGCGGCCGATCGGCGGGTGCCCGGCCATCGCCTCGGCCAGGTCCTCGGCGGTCAGCTCGGCCATGGCGGCGTCACCGGCGGCGCAGAGGGCGCCGGTGGTGGCGTAGGGGCGGGCGGCGAGCAGGCGCCGGGCCCAGGCGGCCGAGGCGCACGTCTGGAGGAGCACGGCCAGGGCCGCGGGCTCCTCGAGGGCGTTGAACCGGGCCAGGCCCGGCGGCGGTGAAGTCGACGTCACGGACGCCTCCGTGGCCGCGAACGGCCGTGTCGTGAACGGCGTTGCCTGTGCTGTGCGGTGGTCTCGGCTGCTGCGTGGGCGGACCCGCCGTCGTGCCGACGGGCTGCCGCCAGCTAACGCCCTCCGCGCCACAGCGTCAACAGTTTGTTGAAGATTTGGGGTGCGGTGGATGCCCTCGTGCCCCGGCCCGCGGGCCTCGCGTGGCGCTGGTGGGGCGGCGGCGCCGGGTGGTTTCATGTCGGACGTATTGGACCGTCGGGTCGGACCGTCGTGCGGTGGAGGAGGCCGGGGTGAGGGCGAAGGCCGGCGCGGTCGCCGAGTTCCTCGCCTGGTGGGCCGCGCTCTGGGCGCTGTGGCTGGTGCTGATCAGCCGCGTCGACGGGCTGGAACTGCTGGTCGGCGGCTCGGTGGCCGCCCTCGGGGCGCTCGCGGCCGGGGCCGCCCGGCGGGCGGTGGTCGACCGGTGACCTCCTGGCCGTGGTCGGTGGCGGCGCTCTTCCTGCTGGTGGTGGGCCTCGGGCCCGCGGTCCGCGGCGTCGCGACCGGTCCGCTGCGCCGCCGGGTCGTCGCCCAGAACACGGCCACCCTCGTCGTGTGCCTGGTCTTCCTGCTGCTGGCCCAGGGGTACGGCCGCACGTCGTACGTCGACCTGGCGCTGGTCCTCGCCGTGCTCGGCCCCGCCGGGACGCTCGTGTACGCACGCCTGCTGGCCGCCGACCTGGAACGCGACCCGCCCCGCACACGCGGTGGCGTCCTCGCGGCCGTCGCCCTCACCGTGCTGGTCGTCATCCCCCTGTGCGTGGTGACCGGGCCGGGCCGGGCGATGGCCAAACTCCTGGTCGTCGGGGCGCTGTTGATCACGGGCAATGTGGTCGCCTCGCGCGCGCTCGGCGGCCGGCAGCCGAAGGAGCCGGAGAAACAGAAGGAGCCGGAGGAGCCCGAGCATGGATGACGTCCTCGTCGCGGTGAGCCTGCTGCTCGTCGCCGCCGCGGCCACGGCCGCCGTCGCGACGGACGACCCCGTGCGCCAGGCGCTGATGCTGTCCCTGCTCGGACTCACCCTCGCCGTGCTGTTCACCGTGCTCCAGGCCCCCGACGTGGCCCTGTCGCAGCTGGCCGTCGGCTCCGCGCTGACCCCGCTGCTGATCCTGCTCACGGCACGCAAGGTGCGCAGACGCGGCCGCGACGAGGACCGCGCCGAAGACCGCGAGAAGGACGGGAGGCGGGACGGGTGAGCCACCGGCTGCGTGCGTGCGTCCTGGCCGTGGGCCTGCTCGGCCTCGCCGCCCTGCTGGCCGCCGCGGCCGCCCGGCTGCCCGGCTTCGGCGGCCTCGTGCACCCGTACGGCGACCGCGCCGTGCACGCCTCGCTCGCCCGGCATACCGCGAACGTCGTCGCCTCGGTCAACTTCGACCAGCGCGCCTTCGACACGCTCGGCGAGGAGAGCATCCTGTTCGGGGCGGTGCTCGGCACCGTCGTACTGCTGCGCCAGACCCGCGACGAACGGGAGGTCGAGCCCGCTGCGGTGCGGGTCAGCCGGTCGGTGTGCCGCTACGCGCTCCTCGCGCTGCCCGTGACGCTCGTGATCGGCCTCTACGTGATCGCGCACGGCCAGCTCAGCCCGGGCGGCGGCTTCCAGGGCGGCGTCGTCGCGGCGACGGCCCTGCACCTGCTGTACATCGCCGTCGACTACCGCGCACTGGAACGCATCCGCCCGGTGGGGATCTACGAGGTCGTGGACGCCGTGGGTGAGGCCGCGTACCTGGTGATCGGGGTCGCGGGACTGCTCGCCGGCGCCGCGTTCCTCGCCGAATTCCTTCCGTACGGCACCTTCAACACGCTGGCCTCGGGCGGCACGGTGCCGCTGCTGAACGCGGCGATCGGCATGGAGGTGGCCGGTGCGGTGATCGTGCTGCTCGCCCGCTTCCTCGACCAGGCCGTCGAGATGGAGTCCGGGAAGGACGGCATCGACGGCGGCTCCACCAACAACTCCGGGAACGGCTCCGGGAACACGAAGGTATGAGCGACAAGAAGGCACGAGCGACACGGACGTACGCGCCGCACGCGTCCGCACGGAGGTGAACGACACCCGATGTCCGTCCTGCCCTACCTGGTGGCCGCCTGGCTCCTGCTCGTCGGTTGCCTCGGCCTCGCCACCAGCCGCAACCTGATCCACGCCGTCGGCTGCCTGGCGGTCTGCCAGGCCTCCACCTACGTACTGCTGCTCGCCGTCGGCTACCGCCGGGGCGGCACGGCGCCGGTGCACTCCGATCTGCGGCCCGGCTCGCGCCCGTTGGTCGATCCGGTCGTGCAGGCGCTCTGCCTCACCGATGTCGTGGTCGGCGCCACGGTCACCGCGCTGCTGCTGGCGCTGGTGATCCAGGTGTCCAAACGGCACGGCACCGTGGTCCCGGACGAACTCTCCGGGCTGCGGGGATGAACGGGATGAACCGTCTGCTGCCGCTGGTCGTGGCCGTCCCGCTGATGGGGGCGGCCCTGCTCGTCGCCGTCGGTCGCCGGGTGCCCCGGCCGGTCGCCGAGGCCGTGGGCGGTGCGGTCGCCGCGGCCACGACGGGGCTCGTCGTGTGGCTGCTGCTGAGCCGTCCGGTGCCCGACGTCGAGTGGGTCGGCGGCTGGACGCCGGTGGACGGCGGCCCGAGCGTCGGCATCGTCCTGCGCGCGGGCCCCCTCGCGCTCGGGCTCGCGGCGCTGGTGTCGCTGCTCGTCGTGGCCGTACTCGTGTACTCCTGGCGGTACTTCGCGGAGCCGCCCGAGCGGCAGGCGGGCGCGTTCCCGGCCCTGGTGCTGCTGTTCCAGGCGGGCATGACCGGCTTCGTCCTCACCGGCGACCTCTTCAACGCCTTCGTCTTCTTCGAGCTGATGAGCGTCGTCGCCTACGCCCTCACCGGCTACCGCGTCGAGGACCCCAAGGCCGTCCAGGGCGCGCTCACCTTCGGCGTCGTCAACTCCCTCGGCGCCTACTTCCTCCTGACCGGCATCACCCTGCTGTACGCCCGCACCGGCGAGCTGGGTATGCGGGCCATCGGGCGGCGTCTCGACGAGCAGGGCGGCCCCGACGCGCTGGTCCTCGCCGCCTTCGTGCTGGTCCTCACCGGGCTCCTGGTCAAGGCGGCCGCCGTGCCCTTCCACTTCTGGCTGCCCGACGCGCACGCGGTCGCGCCCACGCCGGTGTGCATGCTGCTGTCGGGCGTGATGGTGGAACTGGGCGTGTACGGCGTCGGCCGCGTCTACTGGTTCGTCTTCTCCGGCTCCGGCGGTATCCCGGCCCCCGACGCCCGCCGCGCCCTGGTGGCCCTGGGCGTGCTCACCGCGCTCGCCGGCGCCGTCATGTGCTGGCTCCAGCGCCATGTGAAACGGCTGCTCGCCTACTCGACGGTCGCGCACACCGGGCTGTTCCTGACCGGCGTCGGCCTGCTGACCCCGGAATCGACGACGGGCGCGGCCCTGTACGTCCTCGGGCACGCGGGCGTGAAGGCGGCGCTGTTCGCCTGCGGGGGCATCCTGCTCGACCGCTACGGCAGCATCGACGAGCACGAACTGCACGGCCGCGCCCGCCGACTCCCGCTCGTCGCCGCGCTCTTCGTGACCGGCGGCCTGGCCCTCACCGGGCTGCCCCCGTTCGGCTCGGGGCTCGGCAAGGCGGTCACCGAGGAGGCCGGCGGTACGGCGCTCACCGTCCTGTTCGTCGCCGTGTCGGCGGTGACCGGCGGGGCCGTACTACGGGTGGCGGCGCGGGTGTTCGGCGGTCTCGGGGCACGGCCCACCGAGGAGCCGTCGTACGAGACGAAGGGCGAGGAGGAGGAGCCTGAGACGCAGGGCCTGCTGGGACGCGTCCCCGACTCCATGCTGGCCGTGCCCGCGGCCCTGCTCGCCGCTTCGCTCGCCGTCGGTGTGGTGCCGGGTGTGGCGGTGGCCGTCGGGCACGCGGTGGACGAGGCGCTGGACACCCCGTCCACCGCGCCGCCCCACTGGTCCGTGCACGGCGTGCTGCTCGGCCTGCTGTCGACCGCGCTCGCCGCCGCCCTGGCGGCCTGGTCCGTCCTGCGGCCCGTGCCGGCGCGGCCGGGCGCCTGGACGAAGCCGCTGCGCCGTGTCCACTCCGGGCACATCGGCGACTACGTGGCCTGGCTGGCGCTGGGCACGACGCTTCTCGCCGCGCTGGTCCTGCCCGGGGTCCTACCAGGGTGAGGTACGTATTACAGGCACGCCCCACGGACGTCAGGCGTGGAGCAGTTGGTTGAAGAAGGTCCGGTACTGCTGGAGCGCCATGCGCAGCCCCTCGGTCTCGACGGGCTCACCGCGGCTCCACTGGGCCTCGAGCTCCTTCTTGTGGTCGGCGAACGTCGCGGCGAGGGACTGGATCACCTCGGCGACCAGGGCGTCCGCCTCACGGACGGCGTCCTTCGGGTCGTCGACGAAGGTGCCCTGGACCGATTCCCAGCGCGTGCGGAACGACTCGGCCTCCTCACCGGCGATGAGCGGTTCCCCGCTCGTCTCGACGGTCTCGGTCACCTCGGTCTCCTCGGCCTCGTCGGCGTCGGGTTCCTCCGTGCCCTTCTTCGGCACGGACACGGCCTCGCCGGGGTAGGCGGCGCGGGACCGCTCCGGCTCGACGCCCTCGTCCGGGCGGCGGTCCGGATGCTGGTCCGGACGGTCCGGGCGGTGGTCCGAGCGCTGCTCCGGGCGGTGCTCCGGGCGGGCCAGGTCCTCGGTCGTCAGGTCGCCCTTCTCCCTCGGGTCGGTGTTCGGTGCGGTGCGGTTGGTGTCGTTCTCTGCCATGACCGATCGTCCCCATGTCCTTTTCCCGCCTGTCTTTTCTCAGGCGCCGAGCAGCTCCTTGAAAAGGGAGCGGTAATGCACCATCGCGCCACGCAACTCCTCGGTGGTCGCCTCGCCGTGTTCGCTGCGGACACTGATGTCGTGGGCGTCGCGGTAATGCTCCAGCGTGCGTGCGTGTTCGACGGAAAGGTCCTTGAGCTGCTGGTCGAAATCCTCCGTGGGATATCCGCGGTCCTTCATGACCCGGGTGACCAGACGGTCCGCGTCGTCGACGCTCTGCCCCGGCTGGTCCACGAAGCGTTCCTGAGTCGTCCGCCACTCCGCGGCGTACCGCTCGCGGTCCTCCTCGGGCAGCTCCCTGATGTCGAGATCCCGGTGCCGCTTCTCCCGGGAGTGCAACTCACGCTCGGCCGAGCGCTTGCCTTCCCCGGATTTCACGGCCCGCTCGTACTCGGGCCCGAAACGCTGCTGCAGATGGCGGCGACGGCGCGTGAAGAGCCATATTCCCGCCGCGATCAGCAGCAGAAGAACCACGATGGGGACGATAATGGCGACAAGCGTTTCAGTGGTGGTCATCGCGTCTCCCCATCACGTCGTTTCCGGGAGTTCCTCCGAATTCAGGTCCTCCCTCACCTCTGCGAGTACCCCCGTGAGGCGACTTCACCTGGCGGGAGTACGGAAAGGACGCGTTGTGCACGACGGACAGGGTTACGACGCCACGCCCTTCCTCCCCGGGCGCCGGGCGCGGCTGCCCGGCCTGCGGAAGGCGGCCGCGGAGTGCCACGGGTGTCCCCTCTACCAGGACGCGACCCAGACGGTGTTCGGCGAGGGGGACGCGGACGCCCGGGTGCTGCTCCTCGGAGAGCAGCCCGGCGACCAGGAGGACCGGCAGGGCAGGCCGTTCGTGGGCCCGGCGGGGAGGGTGCTGGACCGCGCCCTCTCCGACGCCGGCATCGATCCGGGCCGCGCGTATGTCACCAACGCGGTCAAGCACTTCAAGTTCACGATCCCCGAGGGCCGCAAGCGCCGTATGCACAAGGCCCCGAACCTGCGGGAGATGACGGCGTGCAGGCCGTGGCTGGTGGCCGAACTGAGCGTGGTGTCACCGGAGGTGGTCGTCGCCCTGGGCGCCACGGCGGGCAAGGCCCTGCTCGGCCCGCGGTTCCGGGTCGCAGAGCAGCGCGGCACTCTCCTGCCCTGGCCCGGCCTCGACGGCGGCGACGAGGGGATCGGCGGGCTGGTGGCGACCATCCATCCCTCCGCCGTCCTGCGCGCCGACGACCGCGAGGCGGTGTACGACGGTCTCGTCGCCGACCTGCGGGTCGTCGCGGACGTCCTCGGGGACGGCGACGGGCGGGGACGGTCAGGCGTGGCCGCCCGATGATGATCCGGCATCCCGCGGACCGCGGCGGCGAGCAACGATCCGCGTTCGAGCGGTTCGCGGAAGGGGCGTCGACGTTCACCAGTTCGCCGGTCTTCTTCCTGCTCTGCCTGGCGATGGTCGCGGGCGTGGTGGTCGTGCACGCTCTCGAGCTGGATCCGGGCTGGCAGGTGCTGGCCGGGGACTGCATGACGGCGGTGACGCTGCTGCTGCTCGCGCTGCTGAAGAACTCGGAGTTGCGGGCCGAGCGCGCGATCCAGCGCAAGCTGGACGCCATCGCCGCCGCCATGCTCGAAGTCCAGGAGGGCGCGCCGGGCAAGGCTCATGACGACCTCAAGGCCGCCATCCGCTTGGAGGAGGAGATCTGACGAGGACATCCGAGGAGGACATCCCACGGCCTTACCGAGGCCGGCGCTCGTCTCCCCCGCCCGCCCTTGCCCGTTGCTCGCTCGCGTAGTTGAGGTAGTTGTAGATGGTGAACCGGCTGACGCCGAGGGCGCGGGCCACCGTCTCCACGCCGTGCCGTACGGAGAAGGCGCCGCGCGACTCCAGGGTCCGTACGACCTCCTGCTTGGCCTTGCGGTCGAGTTCGGCGAGCGGCCTGCCCTGTGTGCGCTCCATGGCGGCGAGCAGGTGGTCGAGGGACTCCGCGAGCTGCGGCAGGCGTACGGCGACGACGTCGGCGCCCTGCCAGGAGAGCACGACGTCGTCGGGGCCGGCCTCCCCCGGCGGGAGCAGCACGCCGCCCATCGCGTCGACCAGCGGTGTGACGGCGGCGATGAACGGCTCGTCGCCGGTGTCGTCGCTCACTGCTCCTCCCCGTCCGCGCCGATGACGTTGACCTGGAGCGAGATCCGGGTGGCGCCCGCCTCCAGGGACCGGCGCAGCACGGCGTCGACGGCGGTGAGGACGGCGTCGGCGTCGCCGTCCGCGGTGTTGCCGAAGGGACCGATGTCCACGGCGTCCAGGCCGGCCGCCTCGATGACCTCGCGGGCGGCCAGCGCGTGCGCGGGCGCCTGGTCGAGGTCGAAGGGCTCGGTGGTGAACTCGACTCTCAATCGCACTGTGCCCCCATGGGCCGGGGTCGTCGGCACCGGACCGCCTTGACCACTCGCTGAGACCTTAGCGAGACCCTAGCGGACATACGTGCGCCCCCGACTCCCGGAACTTCCACCCGCTCGCGGCGACGGACCCGCGGCCCGTCCGCGTAGAGCAGAGGACGGGATCCGTTCGGGGAGAGGGCCGCAAGGTGAGAGGTCGCGTACTCAGACAGACACTCGGGGGTGCCAGAGGCTCGGCGGTCGCCGCGGTGGCCATGGCCGCGCTGACCGCCTCGCAGGCGCCGGGCGTGGTCCCGGCACAGGCGTCGGAGCCCCCGCGGAAGGCGTCATTCGCCGAACACGGTCCCACCGTGTCCGGCGACACCCCCTACCGCACCGCGCTTCCGCCGCTGCGGACCGGCCACGCGCCGGAGCGTGACTCGGTGCCGGCGGTGACGAGGGGCGCCCTGCCCGCGACCGTGTTCGCGGCCTACCGGCGCGCCGAGGCGGCACTCGCCCGTACCGCGCCCGGCTGCGGGCTGCGCTGGCAACTGACGGCCGCGATCGGCCAGGTGGAGTCCGGGCAGGCGTGGGGCGGCCGGGTGAGCCGGGACGGTACGACCGTGCGGCCGATCCTCGGGCCCCGGCTGACCGGCGGTGCCTTCGCCGTCGTCCGGGACACCGATGGCGGCGCGTACGACGGGGACGCGATGTACGACCGCGCGGTCGGCCCGATGCAGTTCATCCCGTCGACCTGGGCCCGCTGGGGCGCGGACGGCAACGGCGACGGGTACGCGGACCCGAACAACGTCTACGACGCGTCGCTCGCCGCGGGCCGCTACCTGTGCACGGGCCCGGGCGGGACGAGGAACCTCGCCGACCCCGCCGACCTGGACCGGGCGATCCTCGGCTACAACCACTCGGTGGCCTATCTGCGGACGGTCAAGGCGTGGTACGCGTACTACCTGACCGGGCACCGCGTGGTGCCGGACCGTTCCGCCGGGGCCCCGGACCGGCCGGAGCCGTCGCGCCCGAGCACCCCCAAGCCCTCGCCGAAGCCGTCGGGCCGGGGAGCGGGCGCCGCACCGTCCCGTACGCCGTCCTCCCGGCCCTCCTCTTCCGCCTCACCCACCTCACGCGCCCCCGCCCCGTCCCGTCCGGCGGGCGCGGAGAAGACGGAGGCGCCGCTGATCCCAGTGCCCGAGCCGAGCCTCACGCTTCCCACGGGTGACCTGCTGTCGGACCCGGAGCCGCTGCCCGGCAACGGGTAGAACACGATGCGTGTCCCCCTCTCCACAACCGTGGATACCCGGCGGTAATCTCGCCATCCGCCGAAGCATGGAACCGGCAGGTGAGCGCGAGGGGGTCCACATGGCGAGGGAAAGGCCCGCCGGCATACCGGCCGCTGACGACCGTTGGCAGCGCATGTGGAGCCACCGCGAGCAGTTGCTCAAGGTGGCCCGGCGCCGGTCGATGAGCCTGGAGGACGCCGAGGACGCCGTACACGAGGCGATGCTGCGCGCCGCGGAGCGCCCGGATCTCGACGAGGAGCGCCTCGGCGCCTGGCTGACGACGGTGACCGTGCGGCTGTGCGTCGACCGGTACCGGCAGGTCAATCGGGAGACGGCGGTACGCGCCAGACCCCCGCTCCACTCACCGGGCCCGGTGCCCGTGGAGGAGGCGGTGTGCGACCGGGCGGAGGCCCGGTGGCTGGCGGTCCGGAGCGGGGAGCTGCCCGCCCGGCAGGCCGAGGCCCTGCGGCTGAAGTCCGAGGATCTGGACGTCGGACAGGTCGCGGTGCGGATGGGCCTGAGCTACCGGACCGTCGAGTCGCTCCTCGCGCGGGCCCGGCGGACGCTGCGCGACTCGCTGGCCGGGACCCTCGGACTCGCGCTGTTCCTGATCGGACGCGGCAGGCTGCGCGGCACCGGGAAGGCGGTGGCGGTCGCCTCCACGGCGGTGAGCCTGACGGTGGCCGGATTCGTGCTCCCCTACGCGCTCGGCGAGGGCCGTGCCACGGACACCCCGCCGCCCCGGCCGGCCGTGTCCGACAGCGCGCGGGCGCTCCGCACCGACGGCACCGATCGGCTGAGAACCCCGGAATCCGGCCGCCCCCCTCCCTCCGCGTCGACGGCCCCCGGGCCAGCGGCGACGACAAAGACGCCGGACGGATCCCTCGTACCGCTGTCCGTCCCGCCCCTGCCGGACGTGTCGGTGCCACCCGTCCCGGACGTCCCGGGCCTCCCGTCGGCCCCGCTGCCGAAGCTGCCGACGGCGCCCGCGGTTCCCCGGGCGCCCGACCTCCCGGTCCATCCGCCGCTCCCGACGGTCCCGTCCGTCCCGAACGCGCCCGCCGTCCCGTCCGTCTCCCTCCCTCCGGTGCCGGACACGCCGTCGACGCGCCTGCCCTGAGGCGGCGTCGGCCTGAACCGAACGGGACGAAGCCGTCGTGGCTCCGGGTAAACCCGTTCAGAAAAAATCCGGCCATCGTCGCGACGGACGCCCTGCCCCGCCCCGTAGAGCAGATGTCGAAGCTGCTCTACGGTCGCCACGAGCGACACGAGCGGCACGGGCGACGCGGGCGGCACGGGCGAAGGGTGGAGCGGATGGGTGTCGAGATCTGTGTGGAAGGGCTGACCAAGTCCTTCGGTCACCAGGTCATCTGGCAGGACGTCTCCCTGACGCTGCCCGCCGGTGAGGTCTCGGTCATGCTCGGCCCCTCGGGTACCGGCAAGTCGGTGTTCCTCAAGACGCTCGTCGGACTGCTGAAGCCGGAGCGCGGCTCGGTCGAGATCGCGGGCCAGGACATCACGAAGCTGCGTGAGCACGAGCTGTACGAGGTACGGAAGTTGTTCGGCGTGCTGTTCCAGGACGGCGCGCTGTTCGGCTCGATGAACCTGTACGACAACATCGCCTTCCCGCTGCGCGAGCACACCCGCAAGTCCGAGAGCGAGATCCGGCGGATCGTGCTGGAGAAGATGGACATGGTCGGACTGATCGGCGCCGAGGACAAGCTGCCCGGCGAGATATCCGGCGGCATGCGCAAGCGGGCGGGGCTCGCCCGGGCCCTGGTGCTGGACCCCGAGATCATCCTCTTCGACGAGCCCGACTCGGGCCTGGATCCGGTGCGCGTGGCCTACCTCAACCAGCTCATCGTCGACCTCAACGCGCAGATCGACGCGACCTTCCTGATCGTCACGCACGACATCTCCTCGGCCCGTCAAGTGCCGGACAACATCGGACTGTTGTTCCGCCGCGAGCTGGTCATGTTCGGCCCGCGCGAGAAGCTGCTGAGCAGCGAGGAGCCCGTCGTACGGCAGTTCCTGAACGGCCGGATGCAGGGGCCGATCGGGATGGCCGAGGAGAAGGACGCCGCCCAGGTCGAAGAGGAGCTGGCGCGGCTCGGCGACGTGGACCGCAAGGCCCGCCACGTCGGCAACGACATGACACCGCGCCTGCTCCCGGGCCCCGGCATCACCCGCCCGCCCCGCTGGGAGGCGATCGCGAGACGGGAGGCGGAGCTGCACCGGAAGGAGGTGGCGGACGCATGAGTCTGTCGCCGACCGGGGCGCTGAGGCACTCGGGCCGTCTGTTCGCGATGGCACTGGACGTCGTGCGGACCCTTCCCCGACGGCCTTTCCAGGCTCGGGAGTTCATCCAGCAGGCCTGGTTCGTCGCCAGTGTGACCATCCTGCCCACCGCCCTGGTGTCGATCCCCTTCGGGGCCGTCATCGCGCTGCAGATCGGCAGCCTGACTCGGCAGTTGGGCGCCCAGTCCTTCTCCGGTGCGGCCTCGGTCCTCGCGGTGCTGCGGGAGGCGTCGCCGATCGTCACCGCGCTGCTGATCGCGGGCGCGGGCGGCACGGCGATCTGCGCGGACCTCGGCGCACGCAAGATCAGGGACGAGATCGATGCGATGCAGGTGCTCGGCATCGACCCGATCCACCGGCTCGTCGTGCCCCGCGTGCTGGCCTCCATGGTCGTCGCCGTCCTGCTCAACGGCCTGGTGTCGGTGGTCGGCGTGGCGGGCGGCTACTTCTTCAACGTCATTCTCCAGAACGGCACACCCGGCGCCTACCTCGCCTCCTTCACCACCCTCGCCCAGCTGCCCGACCTGTGGGCCGCCGAGCTGAAGGCGCTGGTGTTCGGGGCGATCGCCGCGATCGTGGCCTCGTACAAGGGGCTGAACGCGAGTGGCGGCCCGAAGGGCGTGGGCGATGCCGTCAACCAGTCAGTGGTGATCACCTTCATGCTGCTGTTCGTGACCAACTTCGTGATGACCGCGGTGTACTTCCAGGTCGTCCCGCAGAGGGGTTAGCCGATGCGACCTCGACGACTCTTCGAACGCCCGCTGCGCTCTCTCGAAGATCTCGGCGCCCAACTCGCCTTCTACGGACGCTCCCTGGCGTGGACGGGGCGTACCCTGCGCCGCTACAAGAAGGAGGTCCTGCGGCTGCTCGCCGAGGTGAGCTTCGGCCGCGGCGCGCTCGCCGTCGTGGGCGGCACGGTCGGCGTGATCGCCTTCCTGTCGTTCTTCACCGGCACCGAGGTGGGCCTCCAGGGCTACGCGGCCCTCAACCAGCTCGGCACCTCCAACTTCGTGGCGTTCCTGTCGGCGTACTTCAACACCCGGGAGATCGCGCCCCTGGTGGCCGGGCTCGCCCTGTCCGCGACGGTCGGCGCCGGCTTCACCGCGCAGCTCGGCGCGATGCGGATCAGTGAGGAGACCGACGCGCTGGAGGTGATGGGCGTCCCCTCGCTGCCCTTTCTGGTGACGACCCGGATGATCGCGGGCTTCGTCGCCGTGATCCCGCTGTACGTCATCGGGCTGCTGTCCTCGTACCTCGCCGCCCGCACCATCACCACCCAGTACTACGGCCAGTCGGCGGGCACCTACGACCACTACTTCCACCAGTACCTGCCGCCGGTCGACGTGTTCTGGTCCTTCGGCAAGGTGATCGTCTTCGCCGTCCTGATCATCCTCGTGCACTGCCACTACGGCTACTACGCGAGCGGCGGTCCGGCGGGCGTCGGGGTGGCGGTGGGGCGCGCCGTGCGGACCTCGATCGTCGCCGTCAACGTCCTCGACTTCTTCCTGAGCCTCGCGATCTGGGGCGCCAACACGACCGTACGGATAGCGGGTTGATGCCGGTGAGAGTGCTCCGACTGCGACTGTACGGCGTCGTCTTCCTCGTCGTGCTGGCGCTGCTGCTGTCCCTCGCCGTGGCCGTCTACCAGCAGACGTTCACCTCGGTCGTACGCATCACCCTGGAGGCCGGCAGCCTCGGCAACCAGCTCGATCCGCGTGCCGACGTCAAGCTGCGCGGGCTGCTGGTGGGCGAGGTGCGCGCGGTGCGCGCCGACGGCCGCAAGGCCACGCTCGACCTCGCGCTCGACCCGGACCAGGTCCGCTTCATCCCGGCGGACGTGCACGCCCGGCTGCTGCCCAAGACGCTGTTCGGGGAGAAGTACGTCGACCTCGTGGCGCCTGCCCACTCCACCGACCGGGCCATCCGCGCGGGAGACGTCATCACCCAGGACCGTACGAAGGTCGGCATCGAGGTGCAGCAGCTGATGAACGACCTGCTGCCACTGCTCCGTACCGTGAAACCGGGTGAACTCAACGCCACCCTCTCGGCGTTCGCCACCGCGCTGGAGGGCCGCGGCGACCGGATCGGCGACAACCTCGCCCGGGTCGACGCCTATCTGCGCCGGCTCAACCCGCATCTGCCGTCCCTGAAGGAGGACATCGCACGCTTCGCGGACGTCGCCGAGGTGTACGGCGACGCCGCGCCCGATCTCATGCGTATCCTGCGCAACACCGTCACCACCAGCCGCACGCTCGTCGAGAAGCGGGAGCAGCTGGCCTCGGCGCTGCGCACGACCGCGACGGCCGCGGACACGGGGCGCGACTTCCTCGACGACAACGGCGACCGGCTGATCACCCTCGGCCGGGTCTCCCGCCCGACGCTGGAGCTGTTCGCCCGCTACTCCCCCGAGTACCCGTGCCTGTTCGCGGGCCTGGTGCACCAGGAGCAGGCGGGGGAGAAGGTGTTCCAGGGCGGCGAGATGCACATCACGCTCGAGGCCGTACGGACTCAGCGGGCCTACCACCCCGGGGAGGAGCCTCGGTACGGGGAGCACTCGGGGCCGTTCTGCCTCCGCCATCCGCCGGTGCCCGTACCGAAGCCCAAGCTCGACGACGGTACGTCCGGCAGTGGTGCGGGCGGCACGCTCCCCGCAGGTGACCAGGTGTCCGCCACCAAGGCCGAGCAGCGGGCCGTCGGCTCGCTCGTGGCCCCCGCGATGGGCGTCTTGGCGGACCGGGTGCCGCCGGTGGCGACCCTGCTGTTCGGGCCGCTCGCCCGGGGAACGGCGGTGAGCGTCGCATGAGGACCACAGGAGCCCGGCAGGCCGCCGCGCCGCTGGTCAAGTTCAGCCTCTTCGCGCTGGTGACGATCGCGGCGACGACGCTGCTCGCCGCGACCATCGTCAACATCTCCTTCGCGCCGAAGGACACGTACCACGCGGTGTTCAGCGACGTGACGGGGCTGGAGCAGGGCGACGACATCCGGGTGGCCGGGGTGCGGGTCGGCGAGGTCGAGGACATCCGCATCCGGCACCGGACGCTGGCCGAGGTCACCTTCACGGTCACCGCGGACCGTCCGCTGCGCAGGAGCACGAACGCGGTCGTGCGCTACCGCAACCTGGTCGGCCAGCGGTACGTCGCGCTGACCGAGGGCGTGGGCGACGGCACCCGGCTGCGGCCGGGCGGCACCATCCCGCTGGCGCGGACCCGGCCGGCGCTGGACCTCAACGCGCTGCTGAACGGCTTCAAGCCGCTGTTCGCCGCGTTGAGCCCGAGCGACGTCAACCAGCTCGCCACCGAGATCATCAGGACCCTTCAGGGCGAGGGCGGAACGGTGAACAGCCTGCTCGCGCACACGGCGTCGCTCACCACGACCCTCGCCGACCGCGACAAGCTGATCGGCTCGGTGATCGACAACCTCAACACCGTGCTGCAGACGCTCGACCAACGCGGCGCCCGTTTCTCGGAGTTGATCGAACAGCTGCGGCGGGTGATCTCCGGGCTGTCCGCCGACCGCAAGCCCATCGGCGAGTCCCTGGTGAACATCGCCGACCTCAGCGGGGCCACCTCGGGGCTGCTGCGGGACGCGCGTCCACCGCTGAAGGACGACATCGCCGGCCTGACCGAACTGACCGGAACGCTGAACAACCACCAGACGACCGTGGAGGGCGTCCTGAAGCGGCTGCCGAACAAGCTCGACAAGTTGACCGGGACGGCGTCCTACGGCTCCTGGTTCAACTTCTACCTCTGCGACTTCGACGGCCGGATCGTGCTGCCGAGGACGAAACAGGTGATCTCTCCGGAGATGCACGTGGCACGGGCGAGGTGCGGCGGATGAGCCTGCGCGTCGTACGGCGACGCCACGGCCCCGAGCCGTTGGTGAAGGTACGGATCCTGCCGCCGAAGCTGCCCGGGGTGCCGAAGCTGTCCAAGCTGCCGAAACTGCCCAAGCGCAGGCCTCGCCGACCCGATCCGCTGGTGAAGGTACGGATCCTGCCGCCGAAGCTGCCGAGGATCCCGTTGCGCCGCCCCCGGCTCAAGCCGTTCCGCGAGCGCAATCCCGTCGTGGTCGGCATCGTCGGTCTCACCGTGCTCGCGCTGCTGGCCCTGGCCGCGTTCAACGCCGACAGCCTCCCGGTGATCGGCGGTGGCGACAGGTACAGCGCTGCCTTCTCGGAGGCGGGCGGCCTCAAGGCGGGCGACGAGGTGCGGATCGCCGGGGTCAAGGTCGGCAAGGTGGAGGACGTCGACCTGGACGGCGACCACGTCAAGGTGAGCTTCAAGGTGAAGGACGACCCGGCCTTCGGCACCGAGACCGGCGCGGCGATCCGGGTCAAGACCATCCTCGGTCAGAAGTACCTCGCGCTGTACCCCAAGGGCCCCGGCCAGTTGAAGGCGGGCAGCCAGATCCCGCTGCGGCGGACGGTGTCGGCGTACGACGTCGTGCAGGCCTTCAGTGACCTGACGACCACCAGCGAGAAGGTCGACACGGACCGGCTCGCGAAGGCGCTGGACACGATCTCCGTCACCTTCCAGGACTCCCCCGCGGAGGTGCGGGCGTCGATCAAGGGGCTGTCGCGCATCTCCAGGACCGTCGCCTCCCGCGACAAGGCGCTGCAGGAGCTGCTCGACCACGCCAACGGCGTCACTGGCACGCTGGCCGGGCACACCAAGGACTTCTCCGCGCTGGTGAAGGACGGCGACGCCCTGCTGAGGGAGATCAGCAGGCGGCGCGAAGCGATCCACCAACTCCTCAAGAGCTCCGCCCTCCTGGGCATCCAGCTCTCCGGTCTCGTCGAGGACAACCGGGCGCAGATCGGACCGGCCCTCAAGAACCTGAACGCCTTCGTAAAGATGCTGGAACGCAACCAGGCGAGCCTCGACCGCAGCGTCCGAATGCTCGCGCCCTACGTGCGGCTCTTCAGCAACACCCTGGGCAACGGCCGCTGGTTCGACACCTACGTGCAGAACCTCGTCGTCCCCGCCCCGGCCGTACCGCGCACGGGAGGCTCACGATGACTGCACGCAGAACAGCGACCGTCCGGCGCGTCAAGGCCCTCGCGCTGCTCACCGCGCTCGCGGTCGTCGCCACGCTCGCCGTCGTGCTGTGGCCGCACCCCGAGCCCGTCCGCGTCACGGCGTACTTCCCGCGCTCCGTCGGCCTCTACCCCGGCTCGGACGTCCGCGTGCTCGGTGTGCGCATCGGCGAGGTCAAGAAGATCACGCCTCAGGGGCGCCGGGTGCGGGTGGAGCTGGAGTACGACCACGGGCGCGAGGTCCCCGCGGACGCGCAGGCCGCCATTGTCAACTCCTCGGTGGTCAGCGACCGTTACCTGCAACTGCTGCCGGTGTACCGCAAGGGACCGGTGCTGCGGGACGGCGCCGTCATCCCGGAGTCGCGTACGGCCGTCCCCGTCGAGCTGGACCGGGTCTTCGACAGCCTGCACACCACGTCCGAGGCGCTCGGTCCGAGCGGCGCGAACAAGGACGGCGCGCTGGCTCGGCTGCTCGGGGTGAGCGCGGACAACCTCCAGGGCCAGGGCAAGAACCTCAACCAGTCGGTGGCGGACCTCTCTCAGGCGGTCACCACGCTCTCCGACGGCCGGCGCGACCTGTTCGGCACCGTGCGCAACCTGCAGGTGTTCACGGCCGCGCTGGCGGCGGACGACAAGAGCGTGCGCTCGTTCAACGGCAACCTCGCCGACGTGGCGGACCAGCTCGCCGGGGAGCGCAAGGACCTCGCGGCGGCGCTCAAGTACCTCGCCCAGGCGCTCGGCGACGTCGCCGACTTCGTGAAGCACAACAAGAAGGCGCTGGCCTCGGACGTCCACGGCCTCAGCAAGGTCACCAAGGTCCTCGTCACCCAACGGGCCGCACTGGAGGAGCTGTTGGACGTCGCGCCCACCGGCCTGTCGAACCTGTACAACACCTACAACCCCTCCTCCGGCACGCTCGACACCCGCAACAACGCGCAGCTGCCGCAGGATCCGGCGTCCCTGCTGTGCTCGCTGCTGAGGACGACCGGCGACGAGGGCGGCAAGAACCCCGACTGCGCCGAGCTGAGGAAACTCTTCGCCTCCCTGCCGAAGGTGCCGACGGCCCCGGCGGCGACGGGCACGGTCGACAAGACCCTCGGCGGAATTCTGGGGGCCGGGGTATGAGCGTGCCGCGCACGGCCCGGATGGCCGCCTGGACGGCGGTCGGTTCGCTGCTGCTGACCGGCTGCGAGTTCAACGGCTGGTACGACGTTCCGCTCCCCGGGGGCGCCGCTTCGGACGGCCGTGCCTACCACGTCACGGTCGACTTCCGGGACGTCATGGACCTGGTCCCGCAGTCCGCGGTCAAGGTCGACAACGTCACCGTGGGAGCGGTCGAGAAGGTGGAGCTGGTCGGCTGGCACGCGCGCGTGCGGCTGCGGATCGCCGACTCGGTGAAGCTGCCCGGCAACGCGACCGCCGGGCTGCGGCAGACCAGCATGCTCGGCGAGAAGTACGTCGCGCTGTCCGCGCCGACCTCAGTGGCGCCCGTGGGGCGGCTGCGTGACGGCGACCGCATCCCGCTGTCCCGCAGCGGCCGCAACCCGGACGTCGAGGAGGTGCTCGCCGCCCTGTCCGCGCTGCTCAACGGCGGCGGGGTCGCCCAGCTCAAGACGATCACCGTCGAGCTGAACAAGGCCCTCGACGGACGCGAGGACCGGGTCAGGTCCCTGCTGAAGCAGCTCGACACGTTCCTCGGCGGCCTCGACCAGCAGCGCGCGGACATCGTCCGCGCGCTGAAGGGCATCGACCGGCTGTCCAGGCGGCTCAAGGACGAGAAGACGACGATCGCCCAGGCCGTCGACACCATGCCGCCCGCCCTGAAGACGCTCGCCGACCAGCGCCGCGACCTGACGAAGATGCTCACCTCCCTGTCGAAGCTCGGCAGGACCGGCACCCGCGTCGTGAACGCCTCGCGGGACGACACGGTCGCCGACCTCGAGAAGCTGAGGCCCATCCTGCGGCAGCTGAACAAGGCGGGCGCCGACCTGCCCAACTCTCTGGAGATCCTGACGACTTACCCGTTCCCGCGGAACGTCACCGACGCCGTCAAGGGTGACTACGTCAACCTGAAGATCACGGCCGACCTCGATCTGGCGGGCATCTACGGCAACCTCGCCGACAAGCCGAGCGGGGGAGGCTCCGACAAGCCCGGGACCCCGGACGTGCCGGATCTTCCCGGGCTGCCGAAGGTGCCCACCCCCGTGCCGCTGCCATCCACCCCGCCCCTTCCGGACATCCCGAGCGTGCCCGACAAGCCCCCCGCGCCCGGCCACAGCGGCGGCCCGCTGTGCCCACCGGTGTGCACGGCGGCCTACGGCACGGGGGACGGCTCCCGGCGCCTGCCGCGAGGAGTCGACGCCGGCCTCGCCGAGCTCATGCTGAAGGGGATGCTGCCGTGATCTCACGCATGGTCAAGGCCCAGTTGCTCGCCTTCGCGGCCGTCACCGCCATCGGGGTGTCGTACGTGGGCGTCGCGTACACGGGGCTGGCGGACGACGTCCTGGGCGGCGGCTACACCGTGCGCGCGGACTTCGCCGACTCCGGGGGCGTCTTCCCCGGCGCCGAGGTCACCTACCGCGGGGTCCCGGTGGGCCGCGTCGGCGAACTGCGGCTGTCCGGTACCGGGGTGTCGATCCCCCTGGAGATCGACGACGACGCGCCGCGGATCCCGGCCGACACGCTGGCGGTGGTCGCCAACCGGTCGGCGGTGGGTGAGCAGTACGTCGATCTGCAGCCGCGGCGCTCCGGCGGGCCGTATCTGATGAACGGCAGCCCGATCCCGCGCAGCCGTACGCGGACACCGGTGCCGGTCACCGACCTGGTCCTCAGCCTCGACCGGCTGGTGAAGTCGGTCAAGAAGGACGATCTGCGGACCACCGTCGACGAGTTGGGCGACGCCTTCGCGGGCACCGGGCCGAACCTGGGCCGTCTGGTGGACTCCGGCAACACGCTGGTCGAGTCGGCGTCCCAGTCCCTGCCCGAGACGGTCTCGTTGATCGAGGACTCGCGGACGGTGCTCAAGACACAGTCCGACAAGGGCTCGGCCATCAAGTCGTTCTCGCACGACCTGGCCGACCTCTCCGCGCAGATGAAGTCGAGCGACCCGGACCTGCGGCGGCTGATCGACAACGCCACGCCCGCCGGCCAGCAGCTCGACTCCCTGCTGAGGTCCACCCGGCCGGACCTGCCGGTCCTGCTGGGCAATCTGATCAGCGGCGGCCAGATCACCGTGGCGAGGCTGCCCGGCGTACGGCAGTCCCTGGTCACCCTGCCGCTCATCGTGGCGGGCACCGACACCGTCTCCCCCGACGGCACGGCCCACTTCGGGCTGGCCGTGAACGTCGCCGATCCGCCGCCCTGCACCCAGGGCTACGGGACGCGGCGCCGTGACCCCGCCGACACCAGCAGCCGCCCGGCGAACACCGACGCGCGCTGCACGTTGCCGCGGGGCAGCGCCTCGTCGGTCCGCGGTGCGCAGAACGCCCCGGGCGCGCGGACCGGTTCGTCCGGCGCCGACCGGGCCGCGTACGTCACGCCGTACGACCCGGAGACCGGAACGGCGGCGGGCCCGGACGGCACGCCCGTCGCGATCGGCTCGACGGGCGGCGAACAGACCGTGTTCGGAAAGGAGTCGTGGCAATGGCTGCTCGTTGGACCGATGGCATGAACGAACGGCGCATACGGATGCTGACGGCGGGGCTGGTCCTCGCGACCGTCCTGGTGACCGTGCCGGCCGTCTGGCTCGGCCTGCGCGTGTCCGACCAGCGTGCGGCGGAGCAGCGCCGCCAGGACATCCTGGCGGCGGCCCGGCAGTCCGCGCTGAACTTCACCTCGCTCGACTACCGGCACTACGGCCGGGACAGCGGCAACGTGCTGAAGGGGGCCACCGGCACCTTCAAGAAGCAGTTCGCCGCGCAGACCGCGGAGTTGACCAAGCTGGTCGCGAAGAACAAGTCGGTGTCCGAGGGGCAGGTCCTCGAGGCGGGCATCGTGCGCTCCGACGAGCGCACGGCCCGCGTTCTGGTCGTCGCCGACAGCAAGGTGACCAACACCGCGGCGCCGCAGGGGCAGGCGCGCACGTACCGGCTCCAGCTCGGTCTGGTGCGCGTGGACGGCCGCTGGCTCACGTCCGACGTCGAGTTCGTGGGCTGACCCACCAGTGAGGAGAACGACCGTGCCCAACCCGACCCCCCGCATACGCGGCGCCGGTTCCCCTGCCCGCCGGACGATCCCGGCGGCCGCCCGCGCCGCGGCCAAGCGCGCCGGGCGACCGGAGCGCCCGAACCCGAACCCGACCGTGGACCGGCCCGAGGACGAGCCGAAGGACCGGCGAGCGGACGGATCCGGTCCCACCGTGATGAGCGAACCCCTGGCCGGCCGGGACGACCCGCCGGAGCCCGTGCTGACGTCCGACGCCCCCGCAGTGGAGTCCGGTGCGGCGGAGAGCGGCCCCGCACGATGGCCGGGACGGTACCTCGGTACCGCGGTGCTGGGCGTGCTGCTCCTGGCCGGCCTGGCCGCGGTCGCCGTGCTCGGGTGGCGCTACGAGCAGAGCCGGCGCACGGACCAGGCGCGGGAGGAGGCACTGACCGCCGCCCGGAAGGCGGCGCCGGTCGTGCTGTCGTACGACTACCGGCATCTGGACCGGGACTTCCCCCGTGCACGGGCTCTGCTGACCGGGTCCTTCCGCGACGAGTACGGGAAGACGACGAGGACGGTCGTCGAGCCGACCGCGAAGAAGTACCACGGGGTGGTGAAGGCGACGGTGGCGGCGCCGGCGGACGGCGGAGCCCCGGCCGTGTCGGTCGTGTCGGCCGCACCGGAGAAGGTCGTCGTCCTGCTGTTCGTCAACCAGACCACGAGGAGCACCCAGGTGTCGGGGCCCCGCCTGGATCTGAACCGGGTACGGATGACGCTGACGCGCACCCCGGGCGGCTGGAAGGTGAGCAAGCTGGACGCCCTGTGACGGCCGTCGGCCGCCGAGGTGCGGGCGCATGCACCGCGCAGGAGCCTGAAGGCATGACATATCCACCGACGGAGTTCCCGCACATCGTGGTGCATCCCCCCGCTCTGGACGGCTCCCGCCGGGTCACCAGGGGCAACGTGACGCTCGGGCTGGCCTCGCACCTCGACGACGTGGTCGAGATCCTGCGCATGGCCGACCTGGACCGGGTCGAGGTCGAGGAGAGCGACCTGATCGAGTGGCAGGGCGGGGGCCCGGACGAGTGGCCGGGGCTGTCGGAGGACCTTGAGCTGTGACCGCCGCCTCCGCCGCGGCCGCAGTGTTCAAGAGGCGGACACACGGTACGGCGCGGGAGAAGGATGGGAACCGTGCCCCGACACAACGCGATGGAGAGGGCCATGCACGAGAGCGTGCCCGTGCGCTGTCCGGCCTGCCGTCGCGAGCACGTCTACACCGCGCCGGAGTACCCGTGTGCGTGCGGCGCCCCGGTCGCCCCGGCGCTTGACCGGTCGTCCGCACCGGCGCGAGTGGTCCAGCGGGCCTGGGAGGAGGAGTGGGTCACCGTCCGCTGTACGTCCTGCGGACGCCGGACCCAGTGGCCGCACCCGGAGCTGGGCTGCCCGTGCGGAACGGTCCTGCGCATCCCGGTCACCGGACCGGCGACGCCGGCGGATCCGGACGCGGGGGCGGATTCGTCACGCGAACCGTGTACGGACGCCACCCCGTCCGCACAGACCGCCTCCCCCGCACCCCCGGCGACCGGTGACCACCCGGCCTCGGCCTCGGACCCGTCCGGCGGTTCCGACCCCGCCGACCGCCCCTCTGCCACCCCCCAGCCCCCGTCCGACGCCCCGGACGCGGTCAGCCGTCCCGCCTCGCCCGCGGTCTCCGGCACCGGTCCTCGGCCCCCCTTCCGGCCCATCACCATCCGCACCGCCCGCGACGCCGTCACCGCCGCCGCGCTGTATCTGCGGTGGCTCGGCTACCGGGACATACGCCGGGCCGACCAGCCGCAGCCGTCCGGGATCGGCCTCGCCGCGCGCGGGCTGCTGGCGCAGGTCGACCCGTCGGTCCGGCCGGCCTCGCCGCGGGACGTGGAGTGTCTGTGGCTGACGGCCATGTCGGAGTCGGCGGGCTGCGTCTACTTCTCCCTCGCCGGGTACGCCGAGGAGGCCCGCGTCCGGGCCGACGCCCTCGGCGTCCCGCTGTTCGTGCTGGACCTCACGGGCACCCCGCAGCCGGTGAACGCCCTCGCCCACGACCTGGCCGCGACGGGAGCCTGAGGCGGGGTGCGGGCGGGGCGCGGGCGGGGCGTCGTCGGGTCTACTCGGCGTACTTCTCCCGGAGTTCGACCTTGCGGACCTTTCCGGAGACGGTCATCGGGAAGGAGTCGAGGATCCGCAGGCGGCTCGGCACCTTGTAGTGCGCGAGGCGGCCCTGGCAGTACTCGCGCAGCTCCCCCAGCGTCAGCGGTTCGGCCGGGTCGCAGGGGATCACACAGGCCAGGACCTCCTCGCCGTACACCTCGTGCGGCACCCCGACGACCTGGACGTCCCGGATCTTCGGGTGGGTGTAGAGGAACTCCTCGACCTCGCGCGGGTAGATGTTCTCGCCGCCTCGGATGATCATGTCCTTGATGCGGCCGACGATCTCGACGTACCCGTCCTCGCGCATCACCGCCAGGTCGCCGGTGTGCATCCAGCGGCCGGGGTCGATGGCCTCGGCGGTCTTCTCCGGCTCGTTCCAGTAGCCGAGCATCACGCTGTAGCCGCGGGTGCACAACTCGCCCGCTTCGCCCCGGGGTTGGGTGACGCCGCTGACCGGGTCGACGATCTTGACCTCGAGGTGCGGGAGCACACGGCCGACGGTGGCCGTGCGGTGCTCCAGGTCGTCCTCGATCCGCGTCTGGAGGGACACCGGCGAGGTCTCGGTCATGCCGTAGCAGATGGAGACCTCGGCCATGTTCATCTCGGCGACCACCCGCTTCATCACCTCGACCGGACAGGGCGAGCCCGCCATGATGCCGGTGCGCAGGGTGGAGAGGTCGTACGTCGCGAAGTCCGGGAGGTTCAACTCCGCGATGAACATGGTCGGGACGCCGTACAGCGAGGTGCAGCGCTCCTGGCGTACGGCCTCCAGGGTCGCCCTCGGGTCGAAGGACGGCGCCGGGATGACCATGCACGCGCCGTGCGAGGTGGCCGCCAGGTTTCCCATCACCATGCCGAAGCAGTGGTAGAACGGCACCGGGATGCAGACCCGGTCCTGCTCGGTGTAGGCGATCGACTCGCCCACGAAATAGCCGTTGTTGAGGATGTTGTGGTGGGAGAGGGTGGCCCCCTTCGGGAAGCCGGTCGTCCCCGAGGTGTACTGGATGTTGATGGGGTCGTCGCAGGACAACTCGGCCGCGCGCGCGTCCAGTTGCTCCCGCAGACCGTTGACGCTCCCGGCGCGCCGGACGAAGTCCTCCCAGCCCGGGTCGCCGATGTGGACGGTCTCGCGCAACTGCGGGCAGGCGCCGCGCACCTGCTCGACCATCGCCCGGTAGTCGCTGGTCTTGTGGCTGACGGAGGCGAACAGCAGGGAGATCCCTGCCTGGTTGAGGACGTACTCGACCTCGTGCGTGCGGTACGCCGGGTTGATGTTCACCATGATCGCGCCGATGCGGGCGGTGGCGTACTGGACCAGCACCCACTCGGCGCAGTTGACCGCCCAGATACCGACCCGGTCGCCCTTGGCCACGCCGCTCGCCAGCAGCGCACCGGCCAGCTCGTCGACGTCCGCCGCGAACCGGGCGTAGGTCCAGCGGCGACCGGACGGGACGTCGACCAGGGCCTCGCGATCCGGCCAACTCGCCACCGCCCGGTCCAGGTTGACCCCGATGGTGTCACCGAGCAGGACCGTCTCGCTTGTCCCGTGCGTGTAGGACCGCGAGGCCGACCGGGACGGTTCCGGCACCAAAGCTTCCATGACACCAACTCCCACGGGCCGTGTGAAGGACGGCGATCAGTGTGACCTGCGCGTCCCGCCTCCGTCGACCCTTCGGCGGCGGTCAGTTGACCTTGCGGTCCCGGTCCGTCCAGTACGGTTCGCGGAGCTTGAACTTCTGGATCTTGCCGGTGGCCGTGCGCGGGATGGCGTCGCGGAACTCCACGCTCGTGGGCGCCTTGTAGCCGGCCATCCGCTGCTTGCAGTAGGCGATGATCTCGGCCTCGGTCACCTCGCCGCCGGGGGCGCGGACCACCAGCGCCTTGATGGTCTCGCCCCACTTGGTGTCGGGCACGCCGATGACCGCGACCTCCGCGACCGCGGGGTGGCTGAAGACGGTGTCCTCCACCTCGATCGACGAGACGTTCTCGCCGCCGGTGATGATGACGTCCTTCTTGCGGTCCGAGATCGTCAGGTGCCCGTCGGTCTCGTCGAGAAGTCCGCCGTCGCCGGTGTGGAACCAGCCGTTCTCCAGGGCGGCCGCCGTCTCCTCCGGCTTCTCCCAGTAGCCGTCGAGGACCACGTTCGAGCGGGCCAGGACCTCGCCCGAGTCGGCCACCTGGAGCTTCACACCCAGCGCCGGGAGGCCCGCGCGGGACAGCTTGCGCGCCCGCTCCTCGGCCGGAAGCTTCGCGTCCTGGGGGCGGGCGCGGTTGAAGGTGAGCACCGGGGAGGTCTCGGTGAGGCCGTAGATCTGGGTGAACTCCCAGCCCAGTTCCTCCTCGACGCGCTGGATCATCCGGCTCGGCGGCGGCGCGCCCGCGCACACGATCCGTACCCGGTCCCGGCCGGGGATCGCGCCGTCCCAGCCCGCCGCCGCGTCGAGCACCGCGTTCCACACCGCGGGCGCGCCGCACATCAGCGTGACCCCGTGCTCGTCCACCCGGCGCAGGATCTCCGCGCCGTCCACCTTGCGCAGCACGACCTGCTTGACGCCGAGTCCGGCCATCACGAAGGGCATACCCCAGCCGTTGCAGTGGAACATGGGCAGGGTGTGCATGTAGACGTCCTGCTCCCAGGCCCGCGTGTGCAGGCCGAAGGTCAGGCCGTTCACCCAGATGTTGCGGTGGGTGAGCTGAACTCCCTTGGGGCGGGCGGTGGTTCCGGAGGTGTAGTTGATGGTCGCGGTGGCGTCCTCGTCGGGGTTCGACCAGGGGCGGGGTTCCACCCCGAAGCGCATGAGCTGGGTCTCGGTCTCCTCGCCGAGCATGAACCGGTGCCGGGTCCTGACGTTCGCGACCACGTCCCGCAGTTCGGGGTCGAAGAGCAGCACCGACGCGCCGCTCTGCCGCACGACGTACTCGATCTCCTCCGCCCTGAGGCGGAAGTTGACCGGAACGGCGATCCGGCCGCTCATCGGCACCGCGAACAGCAGCTCCAGCAGACGGGCCGAGTTGTGGCTGACCACCGCCACCCGCTCGCCCTCCCCGACGCCCAGCGCGTCGAGACCGGCCTGCCAGGCCCGCACGCGCTCGCCGAGTCTTCCGTACGTCGAGTCCGGGACCGGGGGTGCGGGCTGGTTCGGCTCGTCGATCACGCCGGGGCCGTCCCTGAACCCGAGCTCGGCCCGGTCCAGGAAGTCCGTGATCGTCATCGGGACGCGCATCGCTCTCCCCTACTCCCATACATGAGGTGCCGTGCGTGACAGGTCCTGTACATGCGAGGTGCCGTCACTATCAGGCCACGATCCGCGCGCGAAAAGCAATGCCCCCTGATCTTGACACCTTGAGGACGTCGGCGGCGAGGGCCGGCTGGCCGACCTGGGAATGGCCCGAAAATGCCCCTTTACGGCGGCTGTTATTTCCCTCACCACTTCGCGCGTCCGAATTCCCGGCATCGTTGCCTAGAATTTGGCCCGAACACGACACAGGAGGGGAGCGGTGACCGTGCGACGGGACTTCCAGGAGCCTGCGAGATGCCGTCCCGACCTGGTCATCGGCCAGCAGGAGCCCCTCGCGGCCGCGCGTGAGCAGCTCGCCTCGGGCGGCAGCGTGCTGCTCCACGGTCCCGCCGGAATAGGGAAATCGACGGTCCTGCGGGCGCTGGCGGCGGAATATGCCGGAGCCGCCCGCACCGTGTTGCGCTGCTCGGCCACCGAGTCCGAATCGCACCTGCCGTTCCTCGCACTCGCCGACCTGCTCGGCCTGGTCCTCGACCAGGTCTCCGCGCGGCTGCCCGCGGCCCAGCGCACCGCCCTGGAGTCGGCGCTCACCGGCCGTGGCGAGTCGACCCTCCAGCGCGACGGCCTGGCCCTGCGCCTCGCGGTGCTGTCCGCGCTGCGCGCGCTCGCCTCCCACGGCACCGTGCTGGTCGTCGCCGACGACCTCCAGTGGCTGGATCCGGCCAGCGCGGAGCTGCTCGGCTTCGCCGCGCGCCGGCTGGGCGGCACCCCGGTGCAGCTGCTGTGCGCCGTACGGACCGAGGGGCAGGAGTACGACGACCGCCATCTGCGCGCGTCGCCGCCGGACACCCGCGCCGTCCGGCTCGGCCCCCTCTCCCGTGCCCAGACCGCCGCGCTGCTGGACCAACGCGGCCACACCGACCTGCCGCGCTCCACGGTCCGCGAGATCCACCGCACCAGTGGCGGGAACCCGCTCTTCGCCCTGGAGCTGGGCCGCGCCCTGTCCGAGAACCCGGCCCCGCCGAGCCCGGGCGATCCGCTTCCGGTGCCGACCTCGCTGCGCGCCCTGGTCCTGAGCCGGCTGGACATGCTGTCGGTGCAGGCCCGCCGCACCCTGCTGGTGGCCAGTGCCGGTGCCCGGCCGACGCCCGCGCTGCTGCTCGCGGCCGGCCGGGAGAACGCCGAGGCCGAGTGCGCCCAGGCGGCCGAACTGGGGCTGCTGGCCACCGATCTCGACACCGTCGCCGGTCCCGCCGTACGGTTCGCGCACCCGCTCATCTCGGCCGCGCTGTACGCGGAGGCGCCCGCACACGAGCGGCGCGCCGCGCACGCCGCGCTGTCCACCGCGGCCTCCGACCCGATCGAGCGGGCCCGCCATCTCGCCCTCGCCGCGACCGGCACCGACCCGGACGTCGCCGCCAAGCTGGCCGAGGCGGCCGCGCAGGCCCGGGACCGCGGGGCCCCGTCCGTGGCCGCGCAGCTCGGCCTGCTCGCGGCCCGGCACACCCCCACCGGCACGCTGCCCGACGCCGACGTGCGCCGCCTGCAGGCGGCGGAGGACGCGGCCACCGCCGGTGAGATGGACCTCGCCCGGGACATCGCCCGCGAGGTGCTGACCCGGGCCACCGCGCCCGCGGACCGGGTCCGGGCCTGGATGATCGTGATCGACGCGGCGGGTCACACCCTCTCGGAGGTCGACGCCGTCTTCCCGCAGGCCCTGGCCGACGCGGGCGACGACCCCGGGCTGCTCGCGCTGGTCCACTACCAGCTGGCCTGGCGGGCGCTGCTCATGGCGGGCGACTTCGCCGAGGCCCGCGAGGCGGCCGCGCACGCGGCGGAGCTGGCGGCGCGCGGCGGCGACCGGCACACCGAGCTCATGTCGCTGTCCTTCCAGGCCCAGGCGGAGACCCTGATGGGTCATCCGGACGCCCCCGAGACCATCAAGCGCGCGCTGAAGGAGCCTCAGGACGCGCGGGTGGCCTGCCATCACAACGGCGGGGGCAGTGCCCGGTTCCGCTGGCTGGTCATGGACGACCGGCTGGCCGAGGCGCGGGCGACGGTCACCGCGCTGCTGCGCGAGGTACGGCGGCGCGGTTCGGTGGAGAGCGAGATGCATTTCCTGCGCGGGCTCACCGAGACCGAGCTCCAGGCCGGGCACTGCGGCCGGGCGCTGGAGGTGTCGCGGGAGAGCCTGCGGCTGGCCCGCGACTCCGGCATAGGCGAGACGGCCTCCGCGGTGTTCGCCTCGCTCGCCGAGGCCTCCGGCGGCAGCGTCGACCGGGCCCTGTCGCTGGCCCGGGAGGCGGTGGAGCACGCCGAGGAGGACGGCGACCAGATGTATCTGTCGCGCGCTCTGGCCGCCCTGGGGTACGCCCAGTTGGTGGCCGGGGACCCGGCGGGAGCGGCGCGCGCGCTGCGCCGGGTGCGCGACCTGGAGCAGGGGCTCGGCATCACCGACCCGGCACGCGGCCGCTGGCACGGCGACCTCGCCGAGGCGCTGGTGCGGATCGGCGAGGCGGACGAGGCGCAGGACGTCATCGACGGCGCCCGCGAGCAGGCGCTGCGGCTCGGCCGGCAGAGCGTGCTCGCCGTCCTGGACCGGGCCGAGGCCCTGGTGCGCGCGGCCCGGGGCGAACACGAGGCGGCCGTCGCCCAGTTGGTGTCGGCCCGGGACCGCCTCGCCGGTCTTGGCTACGGCCTGGAGGAGGCGCGGGCGGCCTTCGCCCTGGCGTCGCTGCGCTCGGGGCACCCGGGGGCGGGGCTCCCGGACGCGGGCGGCTCGGAGTCGCAGCGCGAGGGCAGGTCGGCGTACGACGAGGCCACCCGGCTGTTCCGCCGGTGCCGCGCGCTGACCTGGCTGCGCCAGGTGGAGGAGGCCGCCGCGGCACCCGCGCCGGAGCCGCACACCACCGCCGCGACACCGGAGGGGCACGGCGGGCGTGCCGGGCAGGGCGGACCGGCGGCGCGCGGCGGGCACGAGGGTTCGGACGGGCTCGACGGCGTCGACGGCCTGGAGGGGCTCGCCTCGATGGAGCGTCAGGTCGCCGCGCTCATCATGGAGGGCGCGACCAACCGCGAGATAGCCGCCCGCCTGTTCATCAGCGTCAAGACGGTCGAGGCGACGCTGACCCGGGTCTACCGGAAGCTGGGCATCCGCTCGCGGGTGGATATCGTCCGATTGGCGGCGGGGCGCCGCACGAAGTGAGAGCACGGCCGCTTTACTGACCCGGACCGAGGGTTTTCCCTGCCCTGCTCCCCCTAGGGGGTTCCCTCATTGGGAGGAGGGGGCGCCGAGTCCTAGCTTGAGGGCGTGCCGCTCGCCCGGGCACATGGGGCCGGTGCCTCCCCGCACCACCCCCCACCCGTGCGACCCCCACCGGCCACCCCACTGAGGAGACTCATGTTCGGGCTCACCCGTGCCAGACAGGTTGCCGCCACGCTCGTGGCGGCCGCTGCCGCGGCCACGACCGCGCTGATCGCCGCCCCCTCGGCGGTCGCCGCTCCCCTGCCCATCGTCGGCGGCACGAAGACCACGACCACCGCGTACCCGTTCATGATGCAGATCACGGACGCCGCCGGCGGCCAGTTCTGCGGCGGCACCCTGGTGGCGGCCCGCAAGGTCGTCACGGCCGCGCACTGCATGGCCGGCGAGTCCACCGGCAGCGTCCGGGTGGTCGGTGGCCGGACCTACCTCAACGGCACCAACGGCACCGTCAGCAAGGTCAGCAGGATCTGGGTCGACCCGGACTACCAGGACGCCGCCCAGGGCGACGACGTGGCCGTGCTGACCCTGTCGACGTCGATGCCGTACAGCCCGGCGTCGTACGTCTCCTCCGCGCAGTCGGGTGTGTACCCGGCCGGCACCACGGCCCGCATCCTCGGCTGGGGCACCACCTCGGAGAACGGCGGCTCCTCCAACCAGCTGCGGACCGCGACCGTGCCGCTCGTGTCCGACTCCAGCTGCAGCGACTCTTACGGTTCGGACTTCGTCCGGACCGACATGGTGTGCGCCGGATTTCCGTCCGGCGGCGTGGACACCTGCCAGGGCGACAGCGGCGGTCCCCTGCTCATCGGGGGCGTCCTGGCAGGGATCACTTCCTGGGGGGAAGGGTGCGCGGAAGCGGGTCACCCGGGTGTGTACACCCGGCTGACCCGCTTCTCGGACCTCGTCACCACCCAGGTCAAGTCGTAACGACGTACGGCGACGAGCACGACGCACCACTCCTGAGCACCCTTCAGGCCACAGACCAGGGGGGCGTTGCGAGCCACCACGAGCAGCCCGCAACGCCTCCCTTTCCAATGCCCTCGGACCTCCCGCGCCCTCGCGGAGGTCAGGGCCCGTGGAGCGCCGCCAGCACCTCGTCGTCCGTGAGCTGCCCGAAGTCGTCGTACCACTGGCCGACCGCGCTGAAGGAGTGCGGCGCGTACAGGCAGACCACGTCGTCGGCCTCGCCGCTCAGCACGGCGAGCGACTCCGGTGCGCCGACGGGGACGGCCAGGACGAGACGGGCGGGGGCCCTGCGGCGTACGTGGCGCAGGGCGGCGCGGGCGGTGGCGCCGGTGGCGAGCCCGTCGTCGACGACGATCACGGTGCGGCCCTCGAGGGCGGGCGGCGGACGGTCCCGGCGGTAGCGCTGCTCGCGGCGGTGCAGCTCCTTGCGCTCGCGTTCGACCGCGGGGGCGAGGGACTCCTCGCTGAGGCCGAGCAGGGCCAGCGACTCCAGGTCGTACAGCGGAGGGTCGTCCCCGGCGATCGCGCCGACGCCGAACTCCTGGTGGTGCGGGGCGCCGATCTTGCGGACGAGCAGCACGTCGAGCGGTGCCGCCAGCTCCCGTGCGACCTCGGCGGCGACGGCGACGCCGCCGCGGGGCAGCGCGAGGACGAGGGGGTCGGGCAGACCGCCCTTGTCCTGCTCGCCGCGCAGCAGGGCGGCCAGTTCCCGTCCGGCTTCTGTCCGGTTGCGGAAGCGCATGGGTCCTCACTTCCCGGCGGAGGTCGGTCCTCTCCCTTCCATGGTGATACGCCGGTCCTTCCATGGTGATACGCCGACGTGCCGAACCCGCGCCGTCCTGCTCCGCTCACAAGGCGTAGCCGAGGAAATCCCAGAAGTTCCCTGCCTGTGACGTGGCCGGTTCCGCCATCCGTTTCCCTAAGATCCCCCTGTGGTGAACTTCCAACTCGAACGGACGGTCCCGCTCCCGGTCGACGAGGCGTGGCGCCGCCTCACGCGGTGGGAGCGGCACGCCGAGTCCGTCCCGCTGACCCGGGCCTTTGTGGTCACGGACCCGCCGACCCGGGTGGGCACCGTCTTCGTGGCCCGCACCGGTCTCGGGCCGCTCGGCTTCGACGACCCGATGGAGGTCACCGTGTGGCGGCCGCCCAAGGGCGGCGAGCCGGGCCTGGTCCGGCTGGTCAAGCGTGGCCGGATCGTGCTGGGTTCGGCCGAGCTGGAGGTGGGAACGGGGCCGGGCGGCCGGGCGCGCGTGGTGTGGCGCGAGGATCTGCGTGTCCGCATGCTGCCGGGCCTCTTCGATCCGCTGGTGGGGGCCGCGGCGCGCTCGGTGTTCGGGCGGGAACTGAACAGGCTGCTGCGCACGCCGTGACGACGGCCGCCCGCCCGTCCTCGAACTAGGCTTTGATCAGCCGCACTTGAGTTCGCGCCGTGCCAGAGTGGGCGCATGACGACAGCGGATGAGCGGACCGTGGACGAGGGCGAGGCGCTGGCGGCCGAGGCGCTGCAGTGGCTGGTGACGGTCGCGCGGGAGGACGGGGACGGCGGGATCGGCTGGGCCGTCAGGCCCTCCGACGAGGAACTCGAACCCATGCTCTACAACGGTACGGCGGGTGTCGTACCGGTCCTCCTGGAGGCGTGGCGGCACTTCGGCGACGACGCGTACGCGGACCTCGCCGTGCGGGCGGCGCGGGGTCTTGCGGCGGCGGTCGACGGCTGCGAGGACGACTCGCTGTACTTCGGCCGTACCGGCATGGCCCTCGTACTGCGGTCCGTGCACGAGAAGCTGGGCGACGCGGCGGCCGGTACGGCGGCGGACCGCGCGCTGGCGGGAGTACGGGCGGGGTTCGACGGGACGCGGTGGGGCGAGCTGTTCGAGCTGATGGGCGGCAACGCCGGGATCGGCCTCGGCGCGCTGGCCCTCGGCGACGCCGGCCTCGCCGTCCGTGCGCTGGAGCCCTACGCGCGCACGGCCGAGGCGACGGCGCACGGGGTCCAGTGGGAGTACCGGCCCGGGGTTACCGGGCGCATGCACCACGTCTCGCACGGCACGCTCGGGGTCGCGTACGCGCTGGCCACGGTCGGCGCGGCGGCCGGGCGGGCGGACCTGGTCGACCTGGCGCGGTCCGCCGTCGCGGACGTCGTCGCGCGCGACGAGGCCGGTCCCGACGGCTTCCTGGTCGCGCACTCCGACCCGGCGCACCGGCCCGACGTCGTCGCCCGCCACAACTACGGCTGGTGCCACGGCCCGGCGGGGGACGCCCAGGTGTTCCGGCAGTTCCGGGACCTCCTCGGCGACCCCGTCTGGGCGGTCCTCGCCGACCGCTGCTGGCACACCGTGACCGGCTCCGGCGTGCCGCGCCGGCTGCGCCCCGGCTTCTGGGACAACAACGGCCGCTGCTGCGGTACGGCGGGCGTCCTGGCGCTGGCCTGCGACCGGCTGGCCGAGCAGGGCGACGACCCGGAGTTCGCCCGGCTGCTCGTCGCGGACCTCGCCGCCCGCGCCACCCGGGACGCCGACGGCGCACGCTGGTCCAACGTCGAGCACCGGGCCACCCCGAGCGGCCTCGAACCGGAGACCGGGTGGGCGATGGGCAACGCGGGCATCGCGCGCGAGCTGCTGCGCTTCGTCCGGGTGAGCCGGGACGGTGCCCCGGACTACGCGTTCCCCTGGCCCGACCAGCCCCCGGTGTGCCGCCCGGCCGCTCAGAGCGGCGACGCCACCGACGGCCGGACCACCGCGGTGTCGTGATGGATCGGCGTGTGCGCCCCGGCGAGGGACACCCCGCTGCCGCCGCGCCGCTCGGCGACGATCTCCGAGGCGATGGACAGGGCCGTCTCCTCGGGGGTGCGGGCGCCCAGATCCAGGCCGATGGGTGACCTCAGCCGCGCCAACTCCCCTTCCGTCACGCCCGCTTCGCGCAGGCGCCGCAGACGGTCCAGGTGCGTGCGGCGGGAGCCGAGCGCGCCGACGTACGCGACCGGCAGGCGCAGCGCGAGGCGTAGCAGGGGGACGTCGAACTTGGCGTCGTGGGTGAGGACGCACAAGGCGGTGCGGGCGTCGACGTCGGTCCCCTCCAGGTACCGGTGCGGCCAGTCGACGACGACCTCGGCGGCCTCCGGGAAGCGGGCCCGCGTGGCGAACACCGGGCGCGCGTCGCACACCGTGACGCGGTAGCCGAGGAAGGCGCCGATCCGGACGAGTGCCGACGCGAAGTCGACGGCGCCGAAGACGATCATCCGGGGCGGCGGCACGGACGACTCGACGAGGAGGGTGAGGGGGGCGCCGCAGCGTGAGCCCTGTTCGCCGATCTCCAGGGTGCCGGTGCGGCCGGCGTCCAGGAAGGCGGCCGCCTCGGCGGCGACGGTGCGGTCCAGTTCCGGGTGGGCGCCGAGGCCGCCCTCGTACGCGCCGCCGGGGCGGACCAGCATGGCGCGGCCCCGCAGGTCCGCGGGTCCGGAGACGATCCGGGCCAGGGCCGCTGCCTCCCCGTGCGCGGCGGCGGCCAGCGCGGCGGCGAGCACCGGGCGTTCGCGGTCGGCGGACCGTACCGGCACGACGAGGACGTCGATGGTGCCGCCGCAGGTCAGACCGACGGCGAAGGCGTCGTCGTCGCTGTAGCCGAAGCGCTCCAGGACGCATCCGCCATCGGCCAGCGCCTGGCGGCACAGGTCGTAGACGGCGCCCTCGACGCATCCGCCGGAGACGGAGCCGATCGCCGTGCCGTCGGCGTCCACCGCGAGGGCGGCGCCCGCGCCACGCGGCGCGCTGCCGTCGACGGCCACCACGGTGGCCACGGCGAAGTCACGGCCCTGCTCGGTCCAGTGGTGCAACTCCTCGGCGATGTCCAGCATCAGGCCGTGCCCGTCAGGTGCTCGGGGCGCACCGGGGTCCTGTCGATGTCGAGCCCGGTCGCGTCACGGATCGCCGCGAGGACGGCCGGGGTGGACGACAGGGTGGGGGCCTCGCCGACTCCGCGCAGTCCGTACGGGGCGTGGTGGTCGGCGAGTTCGAGCAGGTCGACGGGGATGGAGGGGGTGTCGAGGATGGTGGGGATGAGGTAGTCGGTGAAGGAGGGGTTGCGCACCTTCGCCGTCGTCGGGTCGACGAGGATCTCCTCCATGACGGCGATGCCCAGGCCCTGGGTCGTGCCGCCCTGGATCTGGCCGATGACGGACAGCGGGTTGAGCGCCTTGCCGACGTCCTGGGCGCAGGCCAGCTCGACGACCTTGACCAGGCCGAGTTCGGTGTCGACCTCGACGACGGCGCGGTGTGCGGCGAAGCTGTACTGGACGTGACCGTTGCCCTGTCCGGTGTGGCGGTCGAAGGCCTCGGTGGGCCGGTGCCGCCACTCCTGTTCGGCCTCGACCGCGTCTCCGCCAAGGACGTCCACCAGCTCGGCGAGCACCTCGCCGCCGTCGGTGACGACCTTGCCGCCCTCCAGCAGCAGCTCGGCGGTGGCCCAAGCCGGGTGGTACGTACCGAACTTGCGCCGCCCCATCTCCAGCACCTGCTCGCGCACCAGCTCGCAGGCGTGCTTCACGGCGCCGCCGGTGACGTACGTCTGCCGGGAGGCGGAGGTCGAACCGGCGCTGCCCACCCGGGTGTTGGCGGGGTGAATGGTCACCTGGGCGACGCCGAGCTCGGTGCGGGCGATCTGGGCGTGGACGGTGACGCCGCCCTGGCCGACCTCGGCCATCGCCGTGTGCACGGCGGCGACGGGCTCGCCCGCGATGACCTCGATGCGGACGCGGGCGGTGGAGTAGTCGTCGAAGCCCTCGGAGAAGCCGACGTTCTTGATGCCGACCGCGTAGCCCACGCCCCGCACGACGCCTTCCCCGTGCGTGGTGTTGGACAGTCCGCCGGGCAGCTGGCGTACGTCCGCGCCCTCGCTGCTCTCCCACTGACGCTCGGGCGGCATCGGCAACGCCTTGACGCGGCGCAGGAGTTCGGCGACCGGCGCGGGTGAGTCGACGCGCTGGCCGGTCGGCATGAGGGAGCCCTGCTCCATGGCGTTGCGCCGGCGGAACTCCACGGGGTCCATGCCGAGTTCGCGGGCGACCTTGTCCATCTGTGCCTCGTAGGCGAAGCACGCCTGGACCGCGCCGAAGCCGCGCATGGCGCCGCAGGGCGGGTTGTTGGTGTAGAGGGCGAGGGCCTCGATGTCGACGTCGTCGACGACGTACGGGCCGACGCCGAGGGAGGCGGCGTTGCCGACGACGGCCGGGCTGGAGGAGGCGTACGCGCCGCCGTCCAGGACGATGCGGGCCTTGACGTGGGTGAGCCTGCCGTCGCTGGTCGCGCCGTGCTCGTAGACCAGCTTGGCCGGGTGGCGGTGGACGTGACCGAAGAAGGACTCGAAGCGGTTGTAGACGATCTTGACGGGTTTGCCGGTGCGCAGGGCCAGCAGGCAGGCGTGGATCTGCATCGACAGGTCCTCGCGCCCGCCGAACGCGCCGCCGACCCCGGAGAGGGTCATACGGACCTTGTCCTCGGGCAGACCGAGCACGGGGGCGATCTGGCGCAGGTCGGCGTGCAGCCACTGGGTGGCGATGTAGAGGTGGACGCCGCCGTCCTCCTCGGGCACGGCGAGGCCGGACTCCGGTCCGAGGAAGGCCTGGTCCTGCATGCCGAAGTGGTACTCGCCGCGCACGATCACGTCGGCCCGCCTCGCGGCCTCCGTCACGTCGCCGCGGATGATCGGCTGGCGGTGGACGATGTTGGGGTGCGGGACGTGGGCGGCGTGGTGATCGGTGCGGTGCTCGTGGATCAGAGGGGCGTCCGGGGAGGTCGCGGAGAACTCGTCGGTGACGACGGGCAGTTCGCGGTACTCCACCCGGATCTTGGCGGCTGCGCGCCGGGCGGTCTCGGGGTGGTCGGCGGCGACGATCGCGACCGGCTCGCCGTGGTGGCGCACCTTGCCGCGGGCCAGGACGGGGGTGTCCTGGATCTCCAGTCCGTAGTGCCTCACGTCGGTCGGCAGGTCGTCGTACGTCAGCACGGCGTACACGCCGGGCATCGCGAGGGCCTCGCCCGTGTCGAGGGAGACGATCTCGGCGTGGGCGAGGGGGGAGCGCAGGATGTGGCCCCAGAGCATGTCCTCGTGCCACATGTCGGACGCGTACGCGAACTCGCCGGTGACCTTGAGGGTGCCGTCGGGACGGTGCGTGGACTCGCCGATGCCACCTGCGGTCCGCGAGCCCTGTGTCAGCTTCGTGGGAGCGCCGTTGGGCATGCTCACACCCCCTCGGACTGCCGGGCGGCCGCCAGCCGGACCGCGTCCATGATCTTCTCGTAGCCGGTGCAGCGGCACAGGTTGCCCGACAGGGCCTCGCGGATGTCAGCGTCCGTCGGGTTCGGGTGGTGCTCCAGCAGCTCGTCGGCGGCGACCAGCAGCCCGGGGGTGCAGAAGCCGCACTGGACGGCGCCGGCGTCGATGAACGCCTGCTGGACCGGGGCGAGTTCGGCACCGTCGCCGGTGGGCTGCCATCGCTGGGCGTCCTCCAGCGACGTACCGCGTGCGCTCGTATCGCAGGACCGCTGCCGCGCGTACTCCGCGAGGCCCTCGACGGTGACGACCTCGCGGCCCTCGACCTGGCCGGCGGCGACCAGGCAGGCGCACACCGGGACGCCGTCCAGGCGGACGGTGCAGGAGCCGCACTCGCCCTGTTCGCAGGCGTTCTTGGAGCCGGGCAGGCCGAGGCGCTCGCGCAGGACGTAGAGCAGGCTCTCGCCCTCCCAGACGTCGTCGGCCTCCTGCGGCCGTCCGTTGACGGTGAAGTGCACACGCATCAGGCGACTCCCTCCGAGGTGCGGCGGGCGTCGCGGTACGACTCCCAGGTCCAGGTGAGCGTCCGACGGGCCAGGACGCCGATCGCGTGGCGACGGTAGTCCGCGGTTCCGCGGACGTCGTCAATGGGGTTGCAGGCGCCGGAGCACAGCTCGGCGAACTGCTTGACGGCCGACAGGGCGAGAGGCTTGCCGTTGTTCCAGCAGCCGCCCTCGTCGAGCGCCGCCGCCAGGAAGTCCTCGGCGGCCCTGGCCCGGACGGGGGTCGGGGCGGCCGAGCCGATGCCGGTACGGACGCTGCGGGTGGCGGGGTGCAGGGCGAGGCCGAAGGCGCAGACGGCGATGACCATGGCGTTGCGGGTGCCCACCTTGGAGAACTGCTGCGGCCCGTCGGCCTTCTTGATGCGGACGGCGCGGATCAGCTCGTCGGGGGCGAGCGCGTTGCGCTTCACCCCCGTGAAGAAGTCGTCGATCGGGATCAGCCGGGTGCCGCGCACCGACGCGGCCTCGACCTCGGCGCCGGCCGCGAGCAGGGCGGGGTGGGCGTCGCCGGCCGGGGAGGCGGTGCCGAGGTTGCCCCCGACGCTGCCGCGGTTGCGGATCTGCGGGGAGGCGACGGTGTGCGAGGCGAGGGCGAGGCCCGGCAGCTCGGTGCGCAGGTGCTCCATGATCCGGGTGTACGGGACGGAGGCGCCGAGCCGGACCGTCTCCACGTCGGTGTCCCACTCATACAGGTCGCCGACGCGGTTGAGGTCGAGGAGGTACTCGGGACGGCGGTGGTCGAAGTTGATCTCGACCATCACGTCGGTACCGCCCGCGATCGGCACGGCGGTGGGGTGCTCGGCCTTCGCGGCGAGCGCGTCCTCCCAGCTGGCGGGGCGTAGGAAGTCCATGACCGGCTCTCTTCTTGATGTTCGAGGTCGTCCGGATCGAGCCGATCCGTGGGGACGGGCGCGGCTCGCTCATGTGCTGTTGACGCGGAGTGGCCTCAGTACACCGCCACGTGCTCCGACGGGGTCAGTCACCGAAACCATGAAGGAGTTGGCTGGCCAGGGCGGGCATCTTGTAGATTCGTATGAACGGAGGTTATCGGAAGCCTCATCGTTCTCCCGTGGAAACACAGGAAACAGCCTGGCCATCGACGCGTGCGCCTCGCGCACCGGTCGCCGCGCTCCTCTCGTGGCTCTCACCACGACCACCACGATCCATCGTAGATTTCGAGACAAAGAACGGCGGCGACGAGAATGCGGCTGCGCGCACTGCTGGACACCGACGCGCTGGGCCTGCGGCTGCTCGGCGGCGAGGACGAGCTGGACCGGACCGTGCGGGGCGTGATGACGACCGACCTGCGCGATCCCAGCCGCTACCTCTCGGGCGGTGAGCTGGTGCTCACGGGGCTGGCGTGGCGGCAGGGCGCCACCGACTCCGAGCGGTTCGTGCAGATCCTGGTGCAGAACGGGGTGGCCGCGCTCGCCGCCGGTGAGGCCGAGCTCGCGGGCGTGCCGGACGACCTGGTCGTGGCCTGCGCCCGGCACCGGCTGCCGCTGTTCGCCGTGGACGAGTCGGTCGCGTTCGCGTCGATCACCGAGCACGTCGTACGTCAGGTGTCCGGCGAGCGGGCCGGGGACCTCGCGGCCGTGGTCGACCGGCACCGGCGGATGATGACCGCGGGACCGGCGGGCGGCGGTCCGGACGTGGTCCTGGACCTGCTCGGCACCGACCTGGACCTGCGCGCCTGGGTGCTCGCCCCCACCGGCCGGCTGATCGCGGGCCCCAAGGCCGCGGCCCCGGCGCTGTCCGCCGAGACGTGCGCCCGGCTGGCCGCCGAGCACCTCGCGGCCGCCCGCACGGGCCGGCGCGGGCCGTACCGCGTGGTGCTGGACGGGACGGCGTACTCGCTGTTCCCGATACGCCGCGGCCCGGCGGAGGCCGAGGCCACGGGCACGGCGGCGCTGTCGGACTGGCTGCTGGCAGTCGAGGCGGACGCGGGCGAGTGGCCGGAGGAGCGCCTCGACCTGCTCCAGGGCGTCACCCAGCTGATCGCGGTGGAGCGGGACCGGCGGGACGCGGCGCGCACGGTACGGCGCCGGCTCGCGCAGGAGGTGCTGGAGCTGGTGCAGGCGGCCGCGCCGCCCGCCGAGATCGCGGCCCGGCTGCGGGTCGCCGCGCCGGTGCTGCTGCCCGGGCTCGGGACCGCCCCGCACTGGCAGGTGGTCGTCGCCCGCGTCGAGTCGGGCGCCCGGCCGGACACCGGCCTGTCCGCCAAGGACGGGGACGGCGCCCCGGTCGCCCGGTCGCTGCTGGAGGAGATCCTGGTCGACCCGCTCGCGACCGGGCCCGAGCCCTCCGACCGCATCGCCGTGGCCCACATCGGCGACGAGGCGGTGGCCCTGGTCCCGCTCGCCGCCGTCGCCGCAGAGCACGGCGGCGCCGAGGCCGAGATCCTCGCCGACGCGCTCCTGGCGACCGTACGGGACCCGCTGTCAGCCGGTCTGGGCGAGGACGGCCGGCTGACGATCGGCGTCAGCGCGGCCGTGCACTCGGCGGAGGGGCTGCGCGGCGCGCTGGAGGAGGCGCGGCACGCCCGCCGGGTCGCGGCGGCGCGTCCGGGCCGGGTGAGCGCCGCGGGCCACCAGGAGCTGGCCTCGCACGTCCTGCTGCTACCGTTCGTGCCGGACGATGTCCGCCGGGCCTTCACGGCCCGTCTGCTGGACCCGCTGCGGGAGTACGACCGCCGTCACCGCGCCGAGCTGATCCCGACGCTGGAGGCGTTCCTGGACTGCGACGGCTCCTGGACCCGCTGCGCCACCCGTCTCCACCTGCACGTCAACACGCTGCGCTACCGGGTGGGCAGGATCGAGCAGTTGACGGGCCGTGATCTCTCGCGCCTGGAGGACAAGCTCGACTTCTTCCTGGCCCTGCGCATGAGCTGAGGTACGCGGGTGCCCGAACGGCCTCCGCGGCCCAGGACTTTGTGAAATCCTTCACCCACCCCCTTGGCCGGGCGCCGCGATTGGTGCTGGAATGCCGCCACCACTCAACAGCTCGACGGCGCGCTCGGGGAGGGCAACGTGGCGCATTCCGCCATGTCTGGAAACGGAACGACCGCAAGTGACGATCCACTCCAGACCGCGGTATGGCGGTTGCGCTCGCGGGCCTGCTGGGTCGACGCGGCCACCCTCCTCCGCCCGGACACCCCGGCCACCGCGCTGCAGCGAGCCACTCTGCTCACGGAGCGGTGCCTCTACACCGAGCGCGGCTGGGAGGACGCCGAGGACGCCCTGCGGGCCGCCGAGGCGCTGGCGCGGAGCGACGAGGAACGGGGCGCGGCCGCCTGCGAGCGCGGGCAGCTCGCGTACGCCGCGACGCTGCACGGGGTGCGGGACCGGGCGGACGAGGCGCGGGCCGCGCTGGGCCGCGCGGCGGCGCTGATCCCGCCGGGCGCCCCCGGCCGGGACCTGCTGGACTTCCGCCGCGGCCTGCTGGCCGAGAACCTGGCCCACGCCCCCCAGGCGGCCCGTGCGGCGTACCGCCGCGCCCACGCGGGCGCCGTGGCCCACTCCAACCCGCTGCTGCTGTCCTTCACCTGGCGCCACCTCGCCGGACTCGCCCTGCGCGACGGGGAGTTGGCGGAGGCACGGCACGGCTTCACGGAATCCCTGCGTATCCGGGAGGAGTTGGGCTACCTGGTGGGCACGGCCCCCGCCCTGGTGTCGCTGGCGGACGCGGAGAGCGAGCCGGAGTCGTCCCGCCTGCGCGAGGAGGCCCGCCGGTTGTTCCGGCTCCTCGGGGGCGTACCGACGTGGCTGGCCGACCAGTTGATCCCGCCGGCGGCCGCGACGGCGTAGCGGGAGCCGGGGTCCGTCGTTCGGATCAGGCCTACGCCGAGCCGGCGAAGTGCTCGTTCACCAGGGAGCGGACGACGTCCAGGTCCCGGGCGATCAGCGCGTCCAGCAGGGCCGTGTGCTCGGCCGCGTCCGCGACGAGGTCGGCGCGGCCGTGCCGCACCGGGCCGCCGACGGGGGGCCACTGGGCGCGCCGGTGCAGGTCCTCGGCGACCTGGACCAGCTGGGCGTTGCCCGCCAGGCTCAGGACGGCGCGATGGAAGGCGCGGTCGGACTCGGCGTACGTCGCGCGGCAGCCGGTGGAGGCGGCGCGCACGGTGTCGTCGGCGAGCGGGCGCAGTTCCGCCCACCGCTCGGCCGGCACGGTGCGGGCCAGCCGCAGCATCACCGGCACCTCGATCAGCGCCCGCACCTCAGCCAGTTCCGACAGGTCCCGCGCGCCCCGCTGGACCACCCGGAACCCGCGGTTCGGCACGACCTCGACCGCGCCCTCGAGCGCGAGCTGCTGCATGGCCTCGCGCACGGGCGTCGCCGACACCCCGAACCGGTCGCCGAGTGCGGGCGCCGAGTACACCTGGCCGGGCTTGAGCTCGCCCGCGACCAGCGCGGTGCGCAGGGCGTCCACGATCTGTCCGCGCACCGACGCCCGCTGGACGACGGGACGCGGCGGCGGGATCGGCCGCTCGCTGTGCGTGTGCTCACCGCGCACGCCGTGAGCCGCGTCACCGCGTTCGCGGTCGGCGTCGAGGACGGCCGGCGTCTCGACGGCGTCCAGCGCGTCCAGCGCGTCCACGGACCGCGTCTGCGCGGGCACCCGTACCTCGCCGGTCCGCAGTGCCGGAACTCCCGCCTCGGCGGAGCCGGGCAGGCCGTGCAGTGCGTGCAGGCCGTGCTTCACGCGGTTCCTCCTCCGGGTTGTCGGCACTTGGGGTCATTACGGCGGGTTGCTACCTGTGCGTCAAGCACCTTAGGCGCAGGAGGCGGCAGTTCAAACTCCGATCAGGTTGGGTAAGGTAAGGCTTACTTATCTAGATCCGCCCGCGATCACTGATCGGTGGTTCCGTCATGTCCGTCCCCGCCTCGGCGGTCTCCGCCGCGTACGCCCGTCTCACCGAGGCCTACCCGGGGCTGGCCGTCACGGAGCTGGGCCCCGAGGGCCCGGCGCCCCAGGGCGGTGGCTGGGTCGGCGCGGCGGCGCTCGCAGCGGGCGGGGAGGGCCTGGGCGCGTTCCTGTCCTGGGACGACGCGCAGGTCCGGCGGGACTACGGCATCCGCGCCCGCCCCGACGTCGTCGCCACTTTCGGGCTGCACCGGTACGCCTGGCCCGTCTGCCTGCTGATCACCGTCCCCTGGTTCCTGCACCGCCGGGTGCCGCGCCTGCCCGTGACCCATGTCTCCTACGACCGCACCGCCGGCCGCGTGGCCGTCCGCGCCGACTCCTTCGCCTGCCTGCCGGGCGACCCGGCGGCCGCGCTGCCCGGCGCGGTCGTGGTGCCGGACGAGGAGGCGCTGCGGGCGCGGGTGCGGGCGTCCGTCGCCGAGCACCTGGAGCCCGTCCTCGCCGCATTCGGGCCCCGCGCGCGGCGCCGCGGGCGCGCCCTGTGGGGCATGGCGACCGACGACCTCGTCGAGGGCCTGTGGTACGTCGCCCATCTGCTCGGCGAGCCCGAGCATGAGCGGGTCGTGCGCGAACTGGAGCTGCTGCTGCCGGGCGCGACCGCGCCGTACGTCGGCTCCGCCGCCTTCCGCGAGCTGACCGGGCCGGACGGCGAGCCTTTGCCCACCCGGGACCGGGCGAGCTGCTGCATGTTCTACACCGTGCGGCCCGAGGACACCTGCGCCACCTGCCCGCGCACCTGCGACACGGAGCGCGTCGCCCGGCTGACGACCCCGGCCGCCGCCTAGTTTTATTCGAACTCAACTCGCGCTTCTGGAGCGGCAGTTCGAGCAGAAAATCGCGCTGGGCATCCCCTCGCACCCCCTTGGCGTCCTCTTGCCCCGAAACCCCCTGAGGGACGCCGGGATTGGGCCACTATGACGGGCGTTACCGTCCTTTCCCGATGCGAGGGACCCCAGATGAGACTGACCGACATATCGCTGAACTGGCTGCTTCCGGGCGCCGTACTGCTCCTGGGCATGCTGGCGGCGGTGGCGGTGCTGACGCGCGGCAAGCGCGCCTTGGGGGGAAGCGCGGGCGCGGACGACTCGTGGGAGCGCAGCGAGGAACGGCGCCGGCGCAAGGAGGCGGTCTACGGCACCGCCTCCTACGTGCTGCTGTTCTGCTGCGCAGCGGTGGCGGCCGCCCTCTCCTTCCACGGTCTGGTCGGCTTCGGCGAGCAGAACCTCGGGCTGTCCGGCGGCTGGGAGTACCTGGTGCCGTTCGGCCTGGACGGTGCCGCCATGTTCTGTTCCGTCCTCGCCGTGCGCGAGGCCAGCCACGGTGACGCGGCGCTCGGCTCGCGGATACTCGTGTGGACGTTCGCGGGCGCGGCGGCCTGGTTCAACTGGGTGCACGCGCCGCGGGGTTTCGGGCACGACGGGGCGCCACAGTTCTTCTCCGGCATGTCCCTCTCGGCGGCGGTGCTCTTCGACCGCGCGCTGAAACAGACCCGTCGGGCCGCCCTGCGCGAGCAGGGTCTGGTCCCGCGTCCGCTGCCGCAGATCCGTGTGGTGCGCTGGCTGCGTGCTCCTCGTGAGACCTACAGGGCCTGGTCGCTGATGCTCCTGGAGGGCGTGCGCAGCCTGGACGAGGCGGTCGAGGAGGTGCGTGAGGACATGCGGCAGAAGGAGGAGACCCGGCTGCGGCGGCGCGAGCAGCAGCGCGTGGAGCGGGCCCGGCTCAAGGCGATCAGCCGGGGCCACCGCGGCTTCGTCGGGCGCGGCGCCGGCCGGCCGGTGGAGGACCGCGCCGCCCTGGAGCGCGCCACCGCCCAAGTGACCTCGGAGCCTGCCCTGTCGGCGGCGGAGCAGCTGCCCGTACGTCCGCGGCCCTCCCTTCAGCCGGTCCGCAAGGGCGCCGACGCCATCACGGTCGACCTGACCGCGGAGGACGACACGATGGGGCTGCCGCGACTCGACTCCCTGGAACGCAAGTTGAAGGATCTGGAGCAGCAGCTGGGCTAGGGCCTGTCGTTTGGATCATCCCGGCGTCGCGGGGCTGATCCAAACGACAGACCCTAGGGCCCACACGGCCTGACCGGCGGGGCGGGGCGGGGCGGGCGCGGTTTGCGGGCCGGCCCCGCCCCGCCGCTGGTTCACGGCTCCGTTCCGCGCTCGTTCACGGCTCCGTCCGTCGCTCGGTCACGCGGCCTCCGCGTCCAGTTCGAACCAGACCGCCTTGCCGACGCCGTGCGCGCGTATGCCCCAGTCGTCCGCGAGGGACCGCACCAGCATCAGACCCCGGCCGTGCGTGGCGTCACCGGTGTCGCACGCGCGCGGCATCGGCCTGCGGGCCACGAAGTCCCGTACCTCCACGCGCAGTCCACGCGGTCCCACGACCGCCGTGAGCACGGCGTCCTGGTCGGTGTGGACGAGCGCGTTGGTGACGAGTTCGCTCGTGAGCAGTTCGGCCACCTCGGAGCGGCCCGGTTTGCCCCAGTGTCGCAGGAGTTCGCGCAGCGCCCTGCGCGCCTCGGGTACCTCGCGCAGATCCGCTCGCTCCAACCGGCGCTTCAGCTGGGGCCCTTGCGCCTGATCCGTGACGTCGTCGGCCTCTTCGGTCCGTACCGCATAGGCCCCGACGGCCACGGGACCGCCCCCTCGTGCCTGCCTTTTCATGACCCCCGCCCGCACGCTGTTGCCGTTACCCCTCCTGGTCGAGCACATTCATGGGGATCCATGCCCGTTCGAGCCCGCGCCAGTCCTGTCGGGCCCGCAACGACCGGGGGTTCGGCCGAATTCACGCCTCCCAGACGGCAGCCGCCGTACGGTCGTCGGCGTAGCCCTTCACCCGCACCTGGGTGTCGGCCAGGAACGCGGCGAGGCCCGGCGGGGTGCCGTCGGACCAACGCCGGGCGAGGTGGGCGCAGAGGGCGGGCTCACCGCGCAGCGGGTCGGCGAGGCCGCCGCTGCACATCAGCAGCGCGTCACCGGGGCGGGCCACGGAGGCCCGGAAGCGGAAGGGTTCGCGGGGCGGGTCGACGGCGTTCGGGCCCGGGGGCTCCGGGAGGCCGGGGTCCAGGGTGAACCGGTCGTCCTTGGCGTCTTCCGCGGGCAGCGAGCCGTACCCGGTGCCGGCCTCGCCGGAGGGGCCGTCGGTGCTCACGCGCGGTTCGATGTCGCGCCAGACCCCGTCCCGCAGCCGGAACAGCCCGCCCCCGCCGACGCCGAAGAACACGCGCGTACGGCACTCGGGGTCGGCGGACAGCAGCAGGCAGCGCAGGGTCGCCGCGTACTCCTCCGGGTCGGCGCCCTGCTCGGCGGCACCCGTGCGGAGCCGGCCGAGGCTGTGGTCGGTGAGCCGGTGCAGCCCGGACTTCAACTCGACGCGCCGGGCGGCCCGGACGTCCTCGACGAGCCGCGCGTGGCTGCGGCCCACGGCCCGCCCGATCCCCCGGCACACCTCGGCCGCCGCCCGGTGCGCGCCCGGCGTGGCCCGTGCCCCCGTCGCCACCGCGACCAGGACCAGCGCCTCCTCCCCCGCCCCGAACCGCGCGACCAGCAGCGCGTCGCGCCGCGACTCCCCCCGGTACCGCGCGGAGTCGCCCCGCACGGAGGCGGCCCGCAGCGTGCAGGCGCCGTACCGGGCGCCGTCCAGCACGGTGTCCGCGACGAGTTGGCCGAGGCCGTCCGGATCGGCGGCGGGAAGGGCGGTGGGTTCGGCGTCGTAGGTGGGCGGACCGGAGCCGACGTAGTCGGGGACGGGGGGTGCGGCCCGCCGAACGGGCGGTACCGACGCGGCGGTTGGCGTCTTCGGCGGCCTGGGGCTCGGGAGCAGGGGCGCGGGCCGGGGTGTGGACTCCCAGAGGGGGCGCGGACGTTGGATCCCCGTGCCGGCCGCGGGAGTCGTGCGCTGGGCGGGCACGTCGGCGACGGGAGGGGGCGGCGGGAGGGGCTCGTCGGGCCCGTCGTCCGGCGGCTCCTCGGGGGTCAACGCGGCCGCCGCCGAGGCGTATCGGTCGTCCAGGGAATCGGCGGCGGGCGCGGGCCCGGTGTCCGCGGTGGAGTCGTCGTACAGCTGCCTCCACCAGTCGTCCTCGCGACGGGTGGACCTACCCCCCTGCTGGCTCATGCCCCTGATTGTCCACCGCACGGGCCGCTCTAAAACGGGGCATCCCGAAAATCGAGGACGCGTTGAACGTACGTACGAGAGAAGGTGCGGGAAAAGTCGGGTGGTCCCGCGGGCGACGCGGCGGTACGACATCTTCCAGTTCCGGACGGTTCTCCCCCCGTGGAAGAACCGTCCGGGCACATGGGGCCCGCAGTGATCGACACCGTGGTGACGACACCTTGGCAGAGGGGCGGGTGGTACCGCGATGATGTGCCGAGGCGGGTTTGCGCCGTGGCCGATTTCCGCCACGGCCGTACCGACGGCCCCGGCGCGCGGGCCGGTCTGCGGGGAGGGAACGAGGGCTGATGCTGGCAGCGATAGGTCTGGACGAGAGACATGAGGCGGCGTACCGGGCGCTGGTGGCCGTCGGCGCCGCCGACGTGGACGATCTGGCACGCCGACTGAGCCTGAACGAGCACGACACCGAGCACGCGCTGCGCCGGCTGGAGCGGCACGGCCTCGCCGCCCAGTCCTCCGCCCGCCCCGGCCGCTGGGTCGCCGCGCCGCCCGGGGTGGCGCTGGGCGCGCTGCTCACCCAGCAGCGGCACGAGCTGGAGAAGGCCGAGCTGACGGCGGCGCTGCTCGCCGAGGAGTACCGGGCGGTGGCCGCCGCCCCCGCCGGGCACGACCTGGTCGAGGTGGTGACGGGCGCCGCCGCGGTCGCGCAGCGCTTCCTGCAGTTGCAGCTCGGCGCGAGCGACGAGGTGTGCGCGCTGGTCACCGGCGACCCGATGGCCGTCTCCGCCCGGGACAACGACCCGGCGGAGGCGCAGGCGGCCGGTCGCGGCGTCCGCTACCGGGTGGTGGTCGAGCGGTCGGTGCTGGACCTGCCGGACGGTGTCGGCGAACTGACGGTGGCGCTGGGCCGGCGCGAGGAGGTGCGGGTGGCGAACCTGGTGCCGACCAAGCTGGTGGTGGCCGACCGTTCGCTGGCCATGGTGCCGCTGACCACCCGGACCGCGGAACCGACCGCGCTGGTCGTGCACGCCAGCGGCCTGCTGGAGCTGCTGTCCGGCCTGTTCGAGTCGGTGTGGCGCGAGGCCCTGCCGCTCACCCTCGGCGCGTCCGGCGTCGTCGAGCAGCGGCCGGACGGACCCGACGGCACCGACCTGGAGGTGCTGTCGCTGCTGCTGGCCGGGCTGACCGACGCGAGCGTGGCCAAGCAGCTCGATCTGGGCCTGCGGACCGTGCAGCGGCGGGTGAAGCGGCTGATGGAGCTGACCGGGGTGACCACCCGCCTCCAGCTGGGCTGGCACGCGTACGAGCGCGGGTGGGTGGCCCGGGAGACGCGCGAGACGCGCGACTGACGTCCGCGCGAAGTGGCCGGTACTTGATCTGCGCGTTCGTGCCCGCTCGGGCAGTCTGGGCAGATGGGAGCGTGGGAACTCCTGCTGGCCGGACTCGTCATCGTGCTCGGCCTGTGCGGGGTGCTGGTGCCCGGGGTGCCGGGGTCCTGGCTGGTGTGGGCCGGGATCCTGTGGTGGGCGTTGCAGGATCGGCGTCCGCTGGCGTGGGCCGTCCTGGTGGGGGCCACGGTGATCCTCTTCGTGTCCCAGGTGGTGCGCTGGGCACTGCCGCCCCGGCGGCTGCGCGAGACCGCGGCCACGCCGGAGATGGCGGTGTACGCGGGACTCGGGGCGTTCCTCGGCTTCTTCCTCGTCCCCGTCGTGGGCGCGATCCCCGGCTTCATGGCCGGGATCTACCTCCACGAACGCCTGCGCCTGGGCGGCCACGGCGAGGCCCTGGCCGCGCTGCGCACGATCATGCGCTCGGGCGGGACGAGCGTGCTGACGGAGCTGTTCACCTGCCTGCTGATCCTGGGCGCGTGGCTGGGAGCGGTGATCTGGGGCTGACGGCGGAGCCAGGCGGGCCCCGGCGGCGGCCCGGCCCCGCTGCCCGCCCGGCTGGCGGGCACCAGGGGCGACACCCGGCTGATCACCGGTCAGGCGCCGCACGCCGACGCGACGTCGGGCACGGTCACCTGGTGGGACCTGCGGGACGGGCAGTGGGGCCGGGCCGCCGCCGGGCGCGGCAACGAGCACGAGGAGGGACGCGGACACGACGTCATCCGGGGCTGACGGCGGAGCCCTGCGGACCCCGTCATCCGAGGCTGACGGCGGAGCCCTCCGGTCCCGCGCCGACCGCCTTCGGCGCGGTGGCACGGGTCCCCCGCAGCGCGGCCAGGTCCACGCTCTCGGCGAGGGCCCGCATGCCCGCGTCGTTGAAGTGGAGGTGGTCGCCGGGGTCGTACGCGGGCAGGATCCGCCGGGGCCGGTCCGGGTCCCGGACGGCGGCGTCGAAGTCGGCGACCGCGTCGAACACCCGGCCGGACCGGATCAGGGCGTTGATCTGCTGCCGCAGGGCCTCGTGGGCCTCCGTCCAGCGGGAGTGGCCGTCGTACGGCGTGAGGGTGGCGCCGACGACCCGGATCCCGCGGGCGTGCGCGCGGGCCACGATCGCCCGGTACGCCGTCTCGTAGGCGCGTACGTCGTGCGCCTCCGGGGTGCCGTTGAGGTCGTTGATGCCCTCGAAGACGATCAGCACCCGCACCCCGGCGCGCGACAGGGCGTCGGCGTCGAGACGGGACAGGGCGTTCGGTCCGGTGTCGTCCAGGAGCAGCCGGTTCCCGCCGATCCCGGCGTTGAGGACGCCCAGCCGGTGCGTGCGCAGACGCTCGGCGAGCAGATCGGGCCAGCGGCGGTTGGTGTCGCGGGTGGAGCCCTCGCCGTCGGTGAGGGAGTCGCCGAAGGCCACGACGCTGCCGGCGGCCGCCGCGCCGCGGACGTCGACACCGGTGACGTAGTACCAGTGCCGGGTGGTGGCGGTGTACGCGGCACCGGCCTCGTCGGCGGCCCGGCCGTCGCCCTGCCGGGCCACGTAGCTGGTCTGCAGGGCCGTGCGGTGGTACGTCGCGGGGCCGGAGTCGGTGGGCGTCCGGACGGTGACGAGCAGGTCGGCGGCGGCCGGTACGGCCAGCGCCACCGGATCGCTGACCAGGTCGCGGCCCGCCGGGACGGTGGCGGTCACCGCGCCCCCGAAGGTGGCGGTGCGCATCGTGCCGGGCACGGCGTCCGGACCGGTGGCCCGCAGGGCGACGGTGGCCGCGTCGAGCGTGAGGGGCCGGGTGCCGAGCCGGTTGCTGAGATGGATCCGCAGGACGCGCCCGCCCGCGCTGACGTGCACGACGTTGCGGATGGCGGCGCCGGGGAGGGCGGCCGTGGTGCCGGACGGGGCCGTCTCCCACGTGCCGGTCCAGCTCCACCGGGACGCGGCCGCGTACGGGGGCGTGGACGCGGTGAGGGGCGGCCGGGCGGGGTGGGCCTGAGCGGGGGGCGGTGCCGTGATCGTCGTACCGATCGGCAGCAGGAGCAGTACCGCGAGAAAACGCCCGGCCATGACCATGCGCGCGTCCACCCTTCCCGATGGCCCACTGGAGGCGACCGTGACATATGGGGGGACTTTCGGCAAAAGATCACGGTCGAGAAGAATGCCGGGAACATGCGTGCGGCTCGGGCCAGGGGCCTGACGGTGGTGCGTGCTTTCGCAATTCGGGAGGGGCGGCTCAGGCCTCGGCGAGCACGCCCTCCAGCGTGAGCAGCCGTACCTTCCGCTCGAGCCCGCCCGCGTAGCCGGTCAGGGAGCCGTCCGCCCCGATCACCCGGTGGCAGGGACGGAGCACGAGCAGCGGGTTGGCGCCGATCGCGCCGCCGACGGCCCGTACCGCCGGCCGGCTGGCCCCGATCCGCGCGGCGATCTCGCCGTACGTCGTGGTCGCCCCGTAGGGGAGGTCGTCGAGGGCGGCCCAGACCCGCTCCCGGAACTCGGTGCCGTCGGCCCGCAACTCCAGCCGGAACTCCTTGAGTTCACCGGCGAAGTACGCGGCGAGCTGCTCCTCGGCGTCCCGGAAGGGGCCGGGGTCGCGGCGCCAGTCGGCCTGCGCCGTGCGCTCGCCCTTCTGCCCGGGCACGGACAGGGAGGTCAGCGCCCCGTCCGGTGCGGCGGTGAGGAGGAGGGGGCCGAGGGGGCCCTCCTCGATGGTCCAGTAGTACGTGGTGGCGAGGGTCATGACGACTCCTGCTCTCCTTGTGCTGCTCGGTGCGGGTCGTGGTCTTCCGCGGCGGCCAGGTGGCGCGAGGCGTACGACCGCCAGGGCCGCCAGGCGTCGTCCGCTCCGTCCGTGCCGTCGCCGGCGTGCGGCGGGGCTACGTCGGGATCGCCGAGGGCGCGGGCCCTGATCGTGGCGACGACGGCCGGGCTCACGCCGGGCAGCGCGCGCAGGGCGGCCTCGGCGTCGTCCCGTTCGGCGCCCGGGTCGAGCCGTAGGGTGCCGTCGGCGAGCGCGGTGGCCAGGGCGCCGACGGGACCGAGGGGTCCGTCGGGCTCGGCCTCGGCGAGCACCGCGGGCTCCGGGAAGAGGTGGGTGAGGCTGCCACTGGGGGCGTCCAGCGTCTTGCCGTACCGCAGCACCAGCCGCTCGGCCTCGCCCCGGCCCACGAGGGCGCGTACGGCGAGTTCGGCGGGGTCGGCGGTGCCCGGTGAGCGCAGTCCGGGCCGGGCGGCGACCAGCGGGGCGAGCCGCGGGTCGGCGCCGAGGCGCTCGTCGACGGCGTACGGATCGGCGTCGAGGTCGAACAGCCGCCGCAGCCGTTGCACGGCGGTGGTCAGGTCGCGCGGATCAGTGAGGTGCAGCCGGGCATCGAGCCAGCCGCCGGGATGCGCGACGGAGCCGGCCTTCGCCGATCCGGTGCGTTCCCGGACGGCGACGATCCCGGTGCCGTACGGCAGCCGCAGCGTGCGCCGGTACGTACGCCGCCCGGCCCCGCCGCTCACCTCCTCGATCCCGCTCACGGCCTCGCGCTCCAGCAGGTCGAAGACCGGACCGGGCTGATAGGGCCCGCGATAGGCGAGCCGGAGAGGGATGCCCGGGTGCGCGCTGGAGGGGCCGGCCCGCGGCGCGGCGGCCCGCAGCCCGCTCGGTGTCGCGGCGTAGATCGCACGGATCGTGTCGTTGAACTGCCGCACGCTGGCGAACCCGGACGCGAACGCGATCTCCGTGACCGGCAGGCCGGTGGTCTGCAGGAGCACGCGCGCGGTGTGGGCGCGCTGGGCGCGAGCGAGCGCGACGGGGCCGGCGCCGAGTTCCGCGGCGAGCTGCCGCTGGACCTGCCGCGCGCTGTAGCCGAGCCGCGCGGCGAGCCCTGCGACGCCTTCCCGGTCGACGACGCCGTCCCCGATGAGCCGCATGGCGCGCCCGACGACGTCCGCCCGGACGTTCCAGTCGGCGGAGCCGGGCACGGCGTCCGGGCGGCAGCGGCGGCACGCCCGGAAGCCGGAGCCCTGCGCGGCGGCGGCCGTGGCGAAGAAGCGGACGTTGCGCCGCTTCGGCGTCACGGCCGGGCAGCTGGGCCGGCAGTAGATCCCGGTCGTCTCGACGGCGAAACAGAACTCACCGTCGAACCGCGCGTCTCGACTGCGCACGGCCTCGTACCTGGTGTCGTCGTACCGGGTGTCCTCGTACCTGGTGTCGTCGCCCTTCACGCCCTCCAGTGTGGGCGACGAGCCAGGGGGCGGCTGGCGGGAATCGGACACGGAGCTGGCCGCCCCCTGGTGTTATCGGATATGGCGTCCGGTCATCCCCGAGTGTCACCGCAACCGGCCGCGCTTGGCCTCCATCGCGGCCCGCCCCTCGGCCCCCTTGCGCTTCCAGTCCCGCCGGATCTCGGCGCGCACCCGGGCGTCGGTCTTGGCGACGATCCACTGGTTCTCCCGCTTGAGCTTGCGGTAGCTCTCCAGGCGCCGGACCGGCAACTCCCCGCTCTCCAGGGCCCCGAGGACCGCGCATCCGGGCTCGGCCTCGTGCGCGCAGTCGTGGAACCGGCACTCCCGCGCCAGGTCCTCGATCTCGGCGAAGACCTGACCGACCCCGGCCTCGGCGTCCCACAGCCCGACGCCGCGCAGCCCCGGGGTGTCGATCAGCACGCCCCCGCCGGGCAGGGCGAGCAGATTGCGGGTGGTCGTCGTGTGCCGCCCCTTGCCGTCCACGTCCCGAGCGGCGTGTACGTCCATGACGTCCTCGCCGACCAGCGCGTTCGCCAGCGTCGACTTGCCGGCACCGGACTGCCCGAGCAGCACGGACGTACCACCGCCGACGAGCGCGCGCAGCACGTCGACGCCCTCCCCGTCCAGGGCGCTCAGACACACCACCGACACCCCGGGGGCCGCCGTCTCCACGTCCTGAACGAGATGCGCCCGCGTCACCGCGTCGGGCACGAGATCGGCCTTGCTGAGCACGACCAGGGGCTGCGCGCCGGACTCCCAGGCCAGCGCGAGGAACCGCTCGATCCGGCCGAGGTCGACCTCCAGGGCGAGCGACACGGCGACGATCGCGTGATCGACGTTGGCCGCGAGGATCTGCCCCTCGGACCGCTTGGAGGAGGTGGAGCGCACGAACGCGGTACGCCGCGGCAGCAGCGTCCGCACGAACCGCGGATCCCCACCCTCGGGATCGAGGGCGACCCAGTCCCCCGTGCACACGACCTTCATCGGGTCACGGGGCACGACGAACTCGGTGTCGGCACGGACGACGCCGGCGGGGGTGACGACGTCGCACTGCCCCCGATCGACCCGTACGACACGACCGGGCAGGAGACCCTGCTCGGCATACGGAGCGAACTCCGCTTCCCAGCCCTCGTCCCAGCCGAAGGGGGCGAGCGGATGCGACGAAGCGGAAGAAGAAGCCGAAAGAGAAGAGAGATTCAAGGGGAACCCTTCACAGGGCGGCCCCGGCCGCGCGCACTCACAGGCGCGAAGAAGGCAGGAAAGATCAGCCGGAGACCACGGAGGTGGAGTGGATGAACTTCTGGTCGCGGGCAACGCCCATCACAGAGACAGTCATCGGTCACACCTCCCGTTCCTCACTCGGCCGACAGCGGCAGCCAACGGCAACCGCAAGGAGCGAAGCCATCCTAGAAGCGCGTCTATTCGGGCGCCACCGAATTATCGCTCCAGCCCACACAGCCTCCACGCGGTTGTGTGATCAAGCCGTCCCGGGAATCCGGTACAGCACACACTGTCGAAGCGGCCCCTCGGGCACGCTCGGATCCTCGAAGTCGTCGGCCGGGTCGCGGGTCATGCCGATGCGGCGCATCACTGCCTGAGAACGAAGGTTGTCCACGGTCGTCGACGCAACCACTTCCGGTAGCCCGAGGCTCTCGAAGCCGAAGGTCAGGCAGGCCAGGGCTGCCTCGGTGGCGTAGCCGTGACCCCACGCCGAACGCGTCAACCGCCACCCGATGTCCACCCCCGCGAACGGCATGTCCGCGCCCACCTCGTCCAGGCCGGCACGGCCTATGAACTCACCGGTCTGCCGTGCCTCGAGCGCCCACCACCCAAAGCCTCGCTCGTCGAACTCGGCCTGCATGAGTGCCACCGCGGCATCGCTCTGCTCCCGTGTAAGCAGGTCCCCCAGGTGTTCTCGGACTTCGGGATCGGCGTTCATGGCCGCCCATGGCCCGAGGTCGGACTCCCGCCACCGGCGGAGCAGAAGACGATCGGTACGCAGCTCTCGCATGCCACTCAGCCAACCCGATCAACATCAGTGTGTCGATCGGTTATGTCGAGCCGTGCGGTACTCGCCCAGGGAGCCGGCTCCGCGGCGCGCCCTGCGGCGGTCAGCCCGGTGATCGCGGCCCCCGCCCGCGAGGCCTGTTCGCAGCCCCTGGGAATCACACGACCGTCCACTCAAGGGACGGCCAGCCCCCGGCGGCCCTCATCGCCGCCCTCGCCTTCCGGCGGAACCCCGGACTCCGAAGGGTCCGGGGACTGATCAAGCTGAGTGAGACGGGAATCAAGACGGGAACCGAGACGGGCGTGCTCCTCCCCGCACCGCCTCGGACGGCCCGCGGCCGGCTGGTCCGCGGCCGGCTGTCGCGACCCCCGCGCTCGGGGGAGCTAGGTTGCCTTGGGCTGCGTGGCGCACATGCCCGAGGCGGGTCCCCGTACATCTTTGAGCAGGAAGGTCTCGTCTTCCCCGAAGTCCGGGGCCTGGAAGGGGTTCGCCGCCGGAGGCGGCGATGCCGCGGTGGAACGGCGGGGTTGCCCTTCCAGGGCGGAGAACAACGACGTCAGATCGATGAGAGGTCTCGCTTTCGTTACAGGCCCCTGAAGGTGCCTGGCGTGCCGTGACCGGGCACAGCGGTCCTACAGCTTGGTCATCTTGGAGTACGGGCTCAGGATGCGGATTCGTTCCGAGCCGAAATCCACGAGCGCCGCGATTCCGTCCTCGATGCCGATCACCCGGCCGAGGCCGTACGTGTCGTGTGTGACCTGGTCGCCGACGGCGAAGTGCTTGGGAGCCGTCGTGACCGGGGCCTTGAAGGGGCTGGTGGGCAAATGTCGCTTCGGTGCAGCAGGCTTTGTCATTGCCTCCAGTATGCGCCCATGAACCGCGCGGCGGCCCCCTCGCTGGGCCTTGGACTCGATTCCGGCAAGAGCTGGACCTGCCGGACCGGCGGGCAGACGGGCGCGGTCGGGCGGTTCGACCTCGCGGGAGCCCGAACCACCCGTACCCTTCGTGGTGTCTACGGCGTCACATAGCGGGCGCCAAACACTGGAGGCAATACCTCGTGCTGATCGCTCAGCGTCCCTCACTCACCGAAGAGGTCGTCGACGAGTTCCGCTCACGGTTCGTGATCGAGCCGCTGGAGCCGGGCTTCGGCTACACCCTCGGCAACTCCCTGCGCCGTACCCTCCTGTCGTCGATCCCCGGCGCTGCTGTCACCAGCATCCGCATCGACGGTGTCCTGCATGAGTTCACCACCGTGCCGGGCGTCAAGGAGGACGTCACCGACCTGATCCTCAACATCAAGCAGCTGGTCGTCTCCTCGGAGCACGACGAGCCGGTCGTGATGTACCTGCGCAAGCAGGGTCCGGGTCTGGTCACCGCCGCCGACATCGCGCCCCCGGCCGGTGTCGAGGTGCACAACCCCGACCTCGTCCTCGCCACGCTCAACGGCAAGGGCAAGCTGGAGATGGAGCTGACCGTCGAGCGCGGTCGCGGCTACGTCTCCGCCGTGCAGAACAAGCAGCTGGGCCAGGAGATCGGCCGTGTGCCGGTCGACTCGATCTACTCGCCGGTGCTGAAGGTCACGTACAAGGTCGAGGCCACGCGTGTCGAGCAGCGCACCGACTTCGACAAGCTGATCGTCGACGTCGAGACCAAGCAGGCCATGCGTCCGCGTGACGCCATGGCGTCGGCCGGTAAGACCCTGGTCGAGCTGTTCGGTCTCGCCCGTGAGCTGAACATCGACGCCGAGGGCATCGACATGGGCCCGTCCCCCACGGACGCCGCCCTGGCCGCCGACCTCGCGCTGCCGATCGAGGAGCTCGAGCTCACCGTTCGGTCGTACAACTGCCTCAAGCGTGAGGGCGTCCACATGGTGGGTGAGCTCCTGGCGCGCTCCGAGGCCGACCTGCTGGACATCCGCAACTTCGGTGCGAAGTCCATCGACGAGGTCAAGGCGAAGCTGGCCGGCATGGGCCTGGCCCTCAAGGACAGCCCGCCCGGATTCGACCCGACCGCCGCCGCAGACGCCTTCGGGGCCGATGATGACGCCGACGCCGGTTTCGTGGAGACCGAGCAGTACTGACGCTGCCCTGGTCAGCGGGGGCCCGCGGGAAGGCGGAGGAGTCGGCGACGAGGCGACGGCTGCCGCGCCCGAACCGGCCGACCGCACCCGGCTCCGCCGCCAGTGCCTCACGGGCACGATGTCGAAGGGCCCCGCTGCTTCTTGCAGTGGGGCCCTTCGCCCCGCGCCCACCGTCAGCTCAGTCGCCTCGCCTCACGTGGAGGGCAACCGGCTGTCCTCCCGGCTGAGCAGGCCGATCTCGATCGCGCGGTCAGGATCGCTCCAGATCCCCATCGCGGTGTTCATCCGCAGAAAACCGAGCCGGCCATAGAAGGCTTCGGTGCCCGGGGCGGCGTAGAGGATGATCTTCTTGTGGCCCTGGGCGAGTTCCACAAGCCTGCGTATGATGCCGGAGCCCAGTCCCTGCCCCTGGTGATCGGGGTGCACTGCCACATCGGCGAGGTAAGCGCAGTCCACGCCGTCTGCCAGAGCCCGGCCCGCACCCACGAGCGCGCCGTCGGCGTGGACGAAGCAGGCAAACATGCTGTTGCCGAAGGTCGTTGCGAGCGTCTCGGGAGGCTTGTTGCCCAACGGCGCGACCTGGTACAGCTCCGACAGCTCGTCGAAGTCCACGTCGTCGACGCGGTCACTCCAGGAATACCCGCCCACAGCTCACTCCTCGCCTCGGCCATGACCACTGTCACGTCAGCGAGGTTACGGACCGATGCGGACGACGGTTGAGATCCAATCCCGTGACGAAATCCTGGTCCAATTCGCCAGTGGGGACGTCGGCCCTCGCGAGGTTCGACGAGGTTCGGGTAGTCGGCCCCGCGTCCGCTCAGTCCGACGCCGCCCGCCGGGACTGCTCCGGTGAACGGTGCTGGTCCAGCAGTGCGGGGAACGTGCCCACCGCGTCCAGGGCCAGGGCCAGTTCCGCCACGATCATCGGGTCGTCCAGGGGGCCGCGCAGGTACTCCTCCAGGCGGCGCATGCGGTAGCGAACGGTGTTGGGGTGGCAGTAGAGGACCTGGGCGGTCTCGGCGGCGGAGCCGTGGGCCGTGAGCCAGGCGCGGGCGGTGGCGAGGAGAGTGGTGCGTTCCTCCTCGGGTACGGACAGCAGGCCGCCGAGGACGCGGTTGACGGCGCGGCGCGTGGTGTCGAGGCTGTTCATGACGAGTTCCGTCAGCGGGGTGTCGTCGAGCTGGCGTACGCCGGCCTTCCCCTCCGGCAGCGACTCCAGTGCGACCTGGGCGTACCGCAACGCGCGTGCGGTGTGGTCGAGTTGGTGGTAGACGGGGCTCGCTCCGACGCGGCCGGTCGCGCAGTCGCCGACCGCTTCGAGCACGGCGTCCATGGGCCGCTGGGAGCCGAGGGAGAGGACGGCCATCTCGTGCCCCGGCTGGGCCCGCCAGGCCGAGCCGACGTCGAGGGCGCGCAGCTTGGACTCCAGTCCGGCCAGGGGCGGTTCGGCCCACATGGGGGCCTCGGCGACCAGCACGACGAAGCTGCCCTGGTAGGGGAAGCCGAGTGTGCGGGCGATCTCCCAGGTCGCGTCGCCGTCCGGGGACTGGCCGTCGACCAGGGCGGCGACGAGGGCGGAGCGCCTGCGGTCCGTCTCCACCATGCGTTCGGCCATGGCCTCGCGGTAGGAGTCGGTGATCGCCAGGGAGTAGATGTCGGCGAGGGCCCAGACCCGGCTCGCCGCCGTGAGCAGCGCGTGCGTCGTCTCCTCGCCGAACTGCGCCGCCTCGGCGAGCAATTGTTCCCAGAAGTAGGCGAAGGTCAGCCGGTAGCAGCGCAGGACCTCCGGCAGCGGCGCCCCCTGGACGGCGCGCTTGCGTCCCGTCGTGCTCGGCCCGGAGACGTCCACCGACAGCAGTCCGGGCTGGGCGAGGTTGGTGAGGAGGAAGTCGATGCTGAAGCGCAGCCCCTCGTACAGGCTGTCCCGGCTCACCACCGGGCTCCGGTAGAACTCGATCTTCTCGAAGACCAGTTCGGCCATACCGTCCACGATGTCGTCCAGCCGGGTGCTCAGTGCGACGGCGATGTCGGCGATGACGGCGTTCGGGGGGGCCTGGGACACGGCCCCGAGCCTACGGCAGGACGGCTCGGCGGCCGGTGCGAATCCCCGTGCGGACCACGTCGGTTGTCGCGGGCGACAGCAATCGCTGTCGGTGTCCACATGCGCCTGGCGGCTACAGCCCCGTGATGATCGTCTGAGGTGTCGCAGTGGGCCTCGCGCCCGCCGGGAATCATTCACGGGGAGAAGAAGAGATGACCAACCTGGCCGTCAATCTGAAGGAGGCGGCGGCTCAGTACCCGCACCGCCCGGCGATGCGCCTGGACCAAGAGGTGCTGACGTACGCGGACTTGGACGAACTCAGCTCGCGTGTGGCCGGCGGCCTCGTCGCCCACGGTGTCCGCCCCGGCGACCGCGTCGGCATCGTGCTGGAGCACGAACTGGCCTTCCCCGTGCTCTATTACGGCATCCTGCGCGTCGGGGCCGTAGTCGTCCCCCTCGGCCCGCGGCTCGGGGCACACGAGGCCCGCCGCTGCTTCGGCGACTGGGGGGTGCGTCTCGTGTTCACCTCCGGCACGGGTGCCGGCGCGCTCCACGCCGCCGAGGCACGGAGCGCCGGCCGAGTGTGCGTCGCCGTGGGTCCCGGCTTCCTCGACCAGCTCGCGTTCTGGCCGCGCCGTCCCGACCTGGTGCGCCGCGCCGACGACGACCTCGCCGCGGTGGCGTGGACGCGGGCGACGACCCAGTCACTCGTCCTGCCCCGGGGGCACGAGCTGACCCACGGCGCCCTGCGGGCGGGCGCGTACGACGCGGCCACCCGGGTCCTCGAACTCACCTCGTCCGACGTGGTGTTGAGCAGCCTGCCGATGTCGGCGTCGCCCAGCCAGATGTGCGGCCTCAACGCGGCGGTCCTCGCGGGGGCTTGCCTGACCCAGGTACGGGAGGTCGACACGGCGGCGTTCGACGCGGTGACGGTGCGGGCGGTGACACGCCGGAGCGCCTGAGCGGACTCGCCCCGGCACTCGGCGCCCCGTATCGGCGCCCGCGGCGCGCCCGGCAACCTCCACGGGAACTCGACCCGGTCCAGAAGGCGTACGACGTCCGTATCCCGGCTCCGCAGGTCCACCAGAACGCCTTCGCGCTGAACTTCGTCAACGTGGCGAAGCAGAGCCCCCGCAACTTCGCCGAGGTCTTCACCATGGTCGACATCGACGGCGCGACACCGCAGCAGGCGGCGCTGAAGTTCCTGGGGGACGAGGGATTCATCGGGTAGCGGGGAAGAGGTGGGGCGCGATCGAGAACCGCCGGACCGCCGCCCCTACACTGACCGCCCCGACCAAGGAGCCGCCCCGTGCTCGCCACGCGCCCCGCCCTGCTCTATGTCACCGATCTCGCCTACGAAGCCCGTGGGCGGCGTTACTGCGACGAGGACATCTTCCTCGCCGACCGGCTGCGCACGGACTTCGACATCGCGCTGTGCCATCCGCTGAACGCCACCGCCCTGATGGACGGGTTCGACGCCGTCGTGGTGCGCAACAGCGGGCCGGTGCTGGGGTACCGGCAGGCGTACGAGGCCTTCCGGGAGCGGGCGGTGGCGCACGATGCCCTGGTCTACAACCCCCTGACCGGGCGGGGCGACATGGCGGGCAAACGGTATCTGCTGGAGCTTACGGCGGCGGGGTATCCGGTCATCCCGACCGTCGACCGGCGCGAGGACCTAAAGCGGCTGCCCGAGAGCGATGCGTACGTGGTGAAGCCGAAGGCGGGGGCCGACTCCATAGGCCTGTCGTTCGTGCCGCGGGACGAGCTGGACAGTGTCACCTACGGAGACGTGCTGGTCCAGCCGCGCGTCGACTTCCGTTACGAGGTGTCCTTCTACTTCGTCGACGACGCCTTCCAGTACGCGTTGTACGCCCCTGATCCGGGGCAGCGCTGGGGACTCGAGCCCTACGCACCCACCGAGGCCGACCTCGCCTTCGCCCGGCGCTTCATCGGCTGGAACACCCTCGACCACGGCATCCAGCGCGTGGACGCCTGCCGTACGCGGGAAGGGGAGCTGCTCCTGGTCGAGTTGGAGGATCTCAATCCCTATCTCTCCCTCGACCTCGTCCCGGAGGCGACCCGGCTCGCCTTCATCGACGCCCTGACCTCCTCCCTCCAGCAGTTCCTGCGAGGGGAGTCCCGGACCCTCAACTCACCTCGCAGCGATCGCCGTTCAGTGTGAAGGCGGTCGGTGACGCGTTCTTGTCCTGCTTAAAGCCGATGAAGCCGAACGAGGCGGTGCCGTTCGCGTCGAGGGACTTGTTGTAGTCGCGGGCGTCGGCAGTGACGCGGGAGCCGTCCTGGTGGGGGCTGGCGTCCCACATCCGGTCGATCTTCTGGCCGTCCGGGAAGGTCCAGACGAGGCTCCAGTCGGACACGGCCTTGGCGGTGGTGACGGCGACGGTGGCCTGGAAGCCGTCGTTCCACTCGTCCACCACGTCGTACACGATCCGGCAGGTCGGCGGGGCCGTGGTGGCCGGGCGGGACGGTTCGTCCGGGCGGGAGGAGGCCGAGGGGCGCCGGGTCTGCGGGGTACGGGACGGGCGGTCCGGCTTCTTGGTGGTGTGGGAGGGGGACGGCGCGGCGGAGGAGCGGGGGGCCGTCGGGGACTTCGGTGGGGGCGGCACGGCGGTGGGGAGCGCGGGGCCGGGGTCGGCGACGGGACGGCCGTCGTCGCGCGCCGCCGTGTCGTCGCCGCCCGAACCGAACGGCATCATCGACACACCGAGCGCCAGCACCGACAGCAGGACGGCGGCGCCCAGCAGCCCGTTGCGCACGACGCGCGTCCGGCCGGAGCCGTCCTTCGCCTCGTCCGCGCCCCGGTCGGCCGACGCCTCGGGCTGGGTACTGTTGAGCGTTGCGTCGGCGGCGCGGCGGCGGCGTTCGAGGTAGGCGAGGCCGCCCCAGCCGATGACGCCGCCGGCCAGGGCCGCGGGCAGTCCGCCGCCGTGCAGCCGCATGCAGGCGGCGGCCTCCGCGCACTGCACGCAGGTGGCGACGTGCCGGGAGAGGTCCTCGGGGGTGCCGTCGGTCGCGGCCGAGCGGGTGAGCGCGTCCAGGAGGCTGCCGTAGCTGCGGCACCGCGCGTCCAGCGGGGTGTCGCGGTGGGCGCGGTGGCAGCGGTCCCGGAACAGGCCGCGGACCTGGTCGAGTTCGCGGGTCACGGTGGCCGGGTCGAGGCTGAGCCGGCGGGCCACGGCGGTCAGCGGCAGCGCCTCCACCTCGGTCAGCCACAGCAGTGCCGCGTCCGCCTCCTGCATGTCCTTCAGGCCGCGCAGGGCGAGCGGGCGCTTGAGGGGCGGCCCGGTGTAGCGGGCGGCGCCGTCGGAGTGGAGCCACAGCCGGAACTCGGGGTCGAGCTTGTGGCCGAGGCCTTCGGCCTCCCAGCCGGCGGCCGTTAAGCGGACGGCGGTCAGCAGCAGCGGGATCGCGGGCAGCCGGGCCGGACGCCGTCCGGCGCCGCGCACCGGTGACGACTCCGCCGCGCGGACCTCACGTATGCCGAGCGTGAAGGCCTCCCTCGCCAGTTCGCCCGCGGCCACCGAGCCGGACGTGCACAGGTCGGCGTAGGAGAGCACCGCATCCCAGCACTCGGAGAACAGCGCGGCCTCGGCAGCGTTCTGGGGGGTCGGCAGGTCGGGCATCGGTCTCCTGCATCCACGGCATGCACGAGCGAGGTCAACTCACCGGGGTAGCAACGGAGTTGGATGACCCTCGCGGCAGAGAGGGAGCCTTTCACGTCCTCGACACAACTGACAAGCGGGGTCGGCGAATCCGGTTACGAGTGGTCGTAGGAACGATGCTCTCCGTTCGTACCGCCACCCGTCCCTCACCGCGCTACACCTGCGCGGGTTCCTCCGCGCCCGTCGGCTCCTGCGCCGGGAGGCTGTCCATGAAGGAGCTCACGGAGAAGACCGCGCGCCCCGGTCCGGGCGGGCCGTAGCCGGGGGGCGAGGACAGGCCGAAGTCGTCCATCGTGGCGCGGTAGGCCTCCAGGAGCCGGATGTGGTACTCCAGCGGCGCGCCCTGCGGGTTGGCCTTGCCGAGCGGCGTCGTGGGCTCGGGGCACCAGGTGGTGAAGCGGGGCGTGATGCCGTGCGACATGAAGAAGCGCAGGCCCTCGGTGGTGGACGCGATGGCCTCGTCGACGGTGGTGAAGCCGAAGGGCTCGGCCATCTCCACGCCCGCGACGAAGTTGGGGATGACATTGCGCGCGCCGAAGACCTCCGTCGAGTCGAGGATCCGCTTGTGCCACTCGTCGCGGCCGACGTAGCGCTCCTTGCCCGGGCAGTACAGCTCGAACAGACGCCGGTCCCACACCTCGTAGTTGGGGTGGTAGATCCGCACGCCGTAGTCCTTGAACCGCTGCACGTCGTCACGCGGCAGCGCCTGCGCGACCACCTTGCCGATCCAGCGGCCCGGGAAGCGCTCCTCGATGGCCTTGGCATACCGCCCGTAGAAGTCAGCCTCGTCGCGCCCGCCGACCGTCTTGGTGATCGCGCCGCCGGTGAGGGTGTAGGCGGTGGACGCCTTCTGGGTGTCGTACCGGTCGATGATCTCCAGGGCCTCGAGGACCTCCTCGACGTCCTTGACACCGGTGTACGGACGCCCGGCGGCCTTGTGCTGGCGCCAGTTGTGGTTGATGTCGCAGTACTGGCACTCCTCCTTGGCGCCGAAGTACTGGCAGACGCGGAAGACGGTGAGATAGATGAGGTAGCCCCACTGGATGGTCGGGGCCACCTCCATCACGGACTTCCCGTTGGAGAGCGTGTGCCGGTAGTACTCCGGCATGGGCGGCACGCCGACGTCGGCGATCCGCTTCCCGTCGAGGTACAGCCCGAGCAGCCCCTCCTCGTCGGCGGCGACACGGTACGGCGATGCGGGGTTCACGCGCACGGAGACGACGGTGCGGCGCAGGTCGTACGGTCCGCCGGTCAGGATGATCTCCTCCGGCGGCCGCCGCAGCGCGGCCTCGCCGAGCTCGGGCAGGGTGCCGTGGTCGAAGGAGAAGATGAAGTACGACTTCGGCTTGACCTCGCCGCCCTCGTTGTCGGAGAGCGCGGACGCGTCGAAGGCGACACCGCCCCTGAGCAGGTCTTCTTTGAACACCGCTTCCCGGGGTACGTGCGGGAACCGCTCCATCAGACCCTCGACCAGCGCGGTACGGCTGCCCATCCCGACTCTCCTCCCGGCTCTGCTCCCGGCTCTGCGTTCGCCTCCTCACGGTATGCCTCCACCCCCATGTCCGCGGTGCCGGGTCCCCTTGTGGCGCGCAAGTGGGCGTAGGGGGTGAGGGCGGTCGGGGGCGGGAGTCACCCGTACGGTTCTCCGCTACGGCCCGTCACGCCGACCGTTCCAGCGCCGCGGGGTCGACCGCGTGCAGCAGCGGCTCTCCCGACAGGAGCCGTTCCACCTCCTCCACGACCGTCAGACCGAGCCGGGGCAGTTCATTGCCCTGCGAGCCGGCGAGGTGGGGGGTGAGGAAGGCGTTGGGGAGGTCGTAGAGGGGCGACTCCGGGGGCAGGGGTTCGGGGTCGGTGACGTCGAGGACGGCGCTCAGGCGGCCGGTGCTCAGCTCGGCGATCAGGGCGTCGTGGTCGAGGAGCCCGCCGCGCGCGGTGTTGATCAGGACCGATCCCGGCCGCATCAGGGCGAGTTCGCGGGCACCGAGGAGGTGCCGGGTCTCCGGAGTCAGCGGAGCGTGCACGGTGACGATGTCCGAGGTGCGCAGCAGCTCGTCCAGCGGCAGCAGGGGTACGCCGAGACGGGCGGCGTCGGCCGGGCCGGCGTACGGGTCGGTGAGGCGTACCGCGAGGTCGTACGGGCGCAGCAGCTCGATGAGACGGCGGCCGGTGCGGGAGGCGCCGATGACGCCGACGCGGCGGCCGTTGTTGCCGATGCCGGGGGCGATCTCGCCGGGCGGGAAGCCGCGGCGGGCGCGGACCAGGTCGCGGGCGGCGAGGACGTTCTTCCCGGCCAGCAGGATCATCGCGAGGGTGTACTCGGCGACGGGCTGCGCGTTGGCTGCGGACGCCGACGAGACCGGGATGCCGCGCCGCCAGAACTCGGGAGTGGTGAACTCCTTGACCGAGCCCGCCGCATGGAGCACCGCCCGCAACCGGGGTGCCGCGTCGAGGACCGCGGTGTCGAGGCGGGGGCAGCCCCAGCCGGTGAGGAGGATCTCGGTGCGGGCCAGGGTGTCACGTACGCATGGATCGGTGAAGTCCTCGGCTACCAGGGCGGGTTCGATGTCCACGCCCGCGCGCAGCCGCGCCAGCGTGGCGGGCGGGAAGAGGTGGGGGAGGTTGCGGGCGGTCATGGCGAACAGCGCTCGGGGACGCGAACCGGACGCTGAAGCGGGCGTTGACGCGGGTGGCGGTGCATCGGGCAAGGAAGTGACCTTCCGGCTCGGTGACCCACAGACGGCGAACCCCCGCCTACGGTAGGTCGTGGAGCGCGGCACGCCAACGGTCGCGCGCGACGGGAGGCACGGTGGGGATGGCGGAGATGGTCACCAACTGGGCGCGGAACATCACCTACCGGCCGAGGACGTTCGCCCGCCCCGCCTCGCTGGAGGAACTGCGGAGCCTGGTGGCCGTGAGCGCGCAGGTGCGGGTCCTCGGCAGCGGGCACTCCTTCAACCCGATCGCCGACCCGGGCCCCGACGGGACCCTGCTGTCCCTCGCCGGGATGCCGCCGGAGATCGACGTGGACACCGAGGCCCGTGCGGTACGGGTCGCGGGCGGCGTCCGCTACGCCGAGCTGGCCCGTACGGTCCACGCCCAAGGCCTCGCACTCCCCAACATGGCTTCCCTGCCGCACATTTCGGTGGCCGGCTCAGTGGCGACCGGCACCCACGGCTCGGGGCTCGGCAACGGGCCGCTGGCATGCGCGGTGCGCGAGATACGGCTGCTCACGGCGGACGGCTCCATCGTCACGGTCGCGCGGGGCGAGGAGGGCTTCGACGGGGCGGTGACCTCCCTCGGCGCCCTCGGCGTGGTCGTCTCCCTCGTCCTCGACCTGGAGCCGTCGTACGAGGTCGAGCAGCACGTCTTCATCGAACTCACCCTCCAGGACGTGGACTTCGAGACGGTCGCCGGGGCCGCGTACAGCGTGAGTCTGTTCACCGACTGGCGACAGCCGGGCTTTAGGCAGGTGTGGCTCAAGCGGCGCACCGACCAGCCGCCGGTCTACTTCCCCTGGGCCGCCCCCGCGACCGAGGCGATGCACCCTGTGTCGGGCATGCCCGGGATCCACTGCACCGAGCAGTTCGGGGTGCCGGGGCCGTGGCACGAGCGACTGCCCCATTTCCGGCGGGAGTTCACCCCCAGCAGCGGGACCGAGCTCCAGTCCGAGTACCTGGTGCCGCTCACGTCCGCCACGGACGCACTGCGCGCGCTCGACGGCATTCGGGAGGCGATCGCGCCCGTGCTCCAGACCTGCGAGGTCCGGACGGTGGCCGCCGACCGGCAGTGGCTCGGCCCGGCGTACGACCGGGACGCGATGGCGGTGCACTTCACCTGGCTCGACGACGCGGCGACGGTGCTGCCGGTGGTGCGCCTGATCGAGGAGGCGCTGTCGGCCTTCGCGCCGCGCCCGCACTGGGGCAAGGTGTTCACCGTGCCTGGGTCCGTGCTCCACGACCGGTACGCCCGGCTCGACGACTTTCGCGCGCTCGCCCAACGCCTCGACCCCACCGGCAAGTTCATGAACGCGTTCGTACGGGACGCGCTCACACCGGGCCGTGTGACCGCGTGACTGTCGCTGGACAGCCCGCTGCGCCGACTGATCGCCCGACCGACCAGAGGAGACCGATGTCTGTCCGTTCTCTCCGCGTCACCAAGGCCATCGATTACGTCGAGGACGTCTCACCCGGCTCCGGGGTACTCCCACCACGCGCCTGGTACGCCGCCTCCGACGCCAAGTCCCTTTCGCTGAACGGCGACTGGCGCTTCCGTCTGTCGCCGACGGCTGACGCCGAGGACGAGTCGTTCGCCGAGCCGGGGTACGACGCCGGCGGCTGGGCGGAGCTCGCCGTCCCCGGCCACTGGGTCCTCCAGGGCGCCGGACACTTCGGCTCCCCCGCCTACACCAACCACCGCTACCCCTTCCCGGTCGACCCGCCGCACGTGCCGACCGAGAACCCCACCGGCGACCATCTGCGCCGCTTCGACCTGCCGGACGGCTGGCCGGACACCGCGTCCGAGGGCGGCGCCGTCCTCCGCTTCGACGGGGTCGAGTCGTGCGCCCGCGTCTGGCTGAACGGCACGCTCCTCGGCGAGTTCAAGGGTTCCCGGCTGCCGCACGAGTTCGCCGTCGGCCACCTGCTGAGGCCGCGCGGCAACGTCCTGGCCGTCCGCGTCCACCAGTGGTCGGCGGGCTCGTACCTGGAGGACCAGGACCAGTGGTGGCTGCCCGGCATCTTCCGCGACGTGACCCTGCTGCACCGCCCGCCGGGCGCGGTCGGCGACTTCTTCGTGCACGCCGGCTACGACCATGTGTCGGGCGAGGGGACGCTGCGCGTCGATTCCGGGATCGGCGGCCGGGTCACCGTGCCTGAGCTGAGCGTCGACATGGCGACGGGCGAGTCGGCGACGGTCCCGGTCGAGCCGTGGACCGCGGAGACCCCCCGGCTGTACGACGGGCTCCTCACCACGGAGGGCGAGCGGGTGCCGCTGCGCATCGGCTTCCGGACGGTGGAGCGGGCGGACGGTCTGATCAAGGTCAACGGCCGCCCGGTCCTCTTCAGGGGCGTCAACCGTCACGAGTGGCATCCGGAGAAGGGCCGTGCCCTGGACCGGGAGACGATGCGCCAGGACGTGCTGTTGATGAAGCGGCACAACATCAACGCCGTTCGCACCTCCCACTATCCGCCGCATCCCGAATTCCTCTCCCTGTGCGACGAGTTGGGCCTGTGGCTGATCGACGAGTGCGATCTGGAGACCCACGGCTTCAACCAGCAGGGCTGGCGCGGCAACCCCGTGGACGACGACCGCTGGACCCCGGCCCTGCTCGACCGGGCCGCTCGCATGGTCGAGCGCGACAAGAACCACCCGTCCGTCGTCATCTGGTCCCTCGGCAACGAGGCGGGTACCGGCCGCGGCCTCACCGCCATGGCCGAGTGGATCCACGCCCGGGACGCGTCACGCCTCGTGCACTACGAGGGTGACCCCGAGTGTCGCGACACGGACATGTACTCCCGGATGTACGCCGACCACGCCGAGACCGAGCTGATCGGCCGGGGCAAGGACGGCGGCCCGGACGAGCGCCGTCAACTGCCCTTCATCCTCTGCGAGTACGGCCACGCCATGGGCAACGGTCCGGGCGGCATCGCCGACTACCAGCGGCTGTTCACCTCGCATGAACGGCTCCAGGGCGGGTTCATCTGGGAGTGGATCGACCACGGCGTCAAGGACGAGCGGTACGGCTTCGCGTACGGCGGCGACTTCGGCGAGGAGCTGCACGACGGCAACTTCGTCTGCGACGGCCTGCTGTTCCCGGACCGGCGGCCCTCCCCCGGCCTGGCCGAGTTCAAGAAGGTGATCGAGCCGGTGGTGATCGAGAGCGACGACGCCGGCGGCCGCACTGTGCGCATCACCAACCGGCACGACCACGCCGACCTGTCCGCGCTCGCCTTCACGTGGTCGTACGAGGTGGACGGTACGTCGCTGGAGTCGGGCCCGTTGCGGGTACCGGCGCTGGCCCCCGGCGAGTGGGCCGACGTGAAGCTGCCGGAGCCGCCGGAGGGGGCCGGGCGCGGTGAGGCGCAGTGGACGGTACGGGCGCTGCTGGCGGCCGATACGCCGTGGGGTGAGCGGGACCATGTGGTCGCGTGGGGACAAATCCCGGTCGCCGCGCGCGAGTTGCCTTCGCTGACCGCGACACGGGCACCCGTACTCGGCGACGGACTGCTCACCCTCGGTCCGGCGGCCTTCGACCCGCGCACCGGTGGTCTGCGCGCCGTCGCCGACGTGGACGTCATCGACCTCCGGCTCGACGTCTGGCGCGCCACCACCGACAACGACGACGGCGCCGCCTGGCAAACGGACCTGCGCTACGGCCCGCGCTGGCGCAAGCTGGGCCTGCACCGCATGCGACACCGGCTCGACGCGGTCGAGCTGAGCGACGACGCGCTGACGGTACGTACCCGCGTGGCCCCGGCCGCCGCCCCGCTCGGCCTCTCCACGGTCTACCGCTGGACGTCGGACGGCACCCGGCTGAAGCTCACGGTGTCCGTGACCCCCGAGGGCGAGTGGCCGGTGCCCCTCCCCCGGCTCGGCATCCGCTTCGGGCTGTCCGAGGCCGACCGGGTGACCTGGTTCGGCGGCGGCCCGGGAGAGGCCTACCCGGACACCAAGTCGGCGTCCGTGCTCGGCCGTTGGGAGTCCACGGTGGACGACCTCCAGACCCCGTACGTCCGCCCACAGGAGAACGGCGCCCGTGCCGACGTCCGTTGGGCGGAGATCGGCGGCCTGCGGATCGAGGGCGACCCGGAGTTCTGGTTCACGGCCCGCCGCTGGACCACCGAGCAGCTGGACGCCGCCGCTCACCGCACCGATCTCACCCCCGGCGACACGGTCTGGGTCAACCTCGACCACGCCCAGCACGGCATCGGCTCCCAGTCCTGCGGGCCGGGCCCGCTGCCCCGGTACCGGCTGCGCGCCCAGCCCGCCGAGTTCTCGTTCGTCTTCGCACCCTGGGACCGGGAGAACCGCGGGCGCAGCAGCTGATCGCCCCCGGCACGACGCTCACCACCTCTTATTTCCTGCGGGGCAGTTGCGAGGCGGGATATACAGGCTCCCTGGCGAGGCACCCGTCACGGCCGAAGGGAACAGAGAGCAATGAACGAGCAGCCCCACGTGCCCAGTTACGACATCACGGGCGCCGGGCCCGTCCTGCTCCTCGTCCCCGGTGGCGCCGGGCACCCCATGGGGCTCGAACCGATGGCGGCGCGGCTGGCGGCGTGGTTCACCGTGGTGACGTACGACCCGCTCGGGCTCGCCCATGGGCGGCTCGGGCTGCCGGTCGGGGAGCAGCGGGTGGAGGACTGGAGCGACGGGGCCCGGCGGGTGCTGGAGGAGGTGCTGCCGGCGTGGGAGTCCGCGTACGTCATGGGCTTCAGCGCCGGGGGCGTCGTCGTCCTCGACCTGCTCGCCCGGTACCCGGAGCGGCTGGCGCACGTGGTGGCGCACGAGCCGGCTTGTGTGACCGTGCTGCCGGACGGTGCGCGTGAACGGGAGTCTCTGATCGAGCAGTTGGAGGCACAGCGGGGCGAACCGCTCGCCAGCGAGGGTGAGTCGGCCACGCCCATGGGCGTCTTCTTCGCGCACGTCCTGCGTCCCTTCACGGCGTACACGCCGCTCGCTCCCGCGGATCCGTCCCGGCTCACCGTCGCCGCCGGTGCCGACTCGCGCGGCGGAGCTCTCTACCGGACCGCCGAGGTCGTGGCCCGGCGGACCGGTGGCCGGTTCGCCGAGTTCCCCGGTGGGCATCTCGGCGTGATGGAACACCCCGTGGATTGCGCCGACTTGCTTGTAAAGACACTCGTTCCGGTCACGAGCCGGGGGCGTGGTTGACGACTTAGAACTCCTAACGAAATGATCTTCGAGATGGTTGGATCACTCCGGGATCAGCGATCTGGGGGTGCGGGGTGGCTCGGCCGAAGCCGTGGGAAGTTGACGACGAGTTGTGGGCGGTGGTGGAGCCGCTGTTGCCGAAGGTAGAGCGTCGGGCCCATCATCCTGGGCGCAAGCGGCATCCGGACCGGTTGGTGTTCCAGGGCATCCTGTTCGTCCTGCACACCGGGATCGCCTGGGAACATCTGCCACAGGAGCTCGGCTTCGGCTCGGGCATGACCTGCTGGCGGCGGCTGGCCGAGTGGACTGAGGCCGGGGTGTGGCCCCGGCTGCATGAGGTCCTCCTTGCCAAGCTCCGCAGCGCCAACGTCCTGGACTTCTCCCGGGCGGCCGTCGACGGCTCCCACATCCGAGCGCTAAAGGGGGCTCGAAGACGGGACGAAGCCCTGTTGACCGGGGCAGGACGGGCAGCAAGCATCACCTGATCACCGACGCTACCGGCATCCCGCTCGCTGCCACCTTGACCGGCGGTAACCGCAACGACGTCACCCAGCTGATCCCGCTCCTCCAAACCGTGCCGCCGGTGCGGGGCAAGCGCGGTCGACCCCGACGCCGCCCGGACGTGCTGCTGGCCGACCGCGGTTACGACCATGACAAGTACCGTCGCCTGGTCTGGGATCTCGGCGTGAAGCCGCTGATCGCCCGCCGGGGCACCGAACATGGCTCCGGGCTCGGCACCCAACGCTGGGTCGTGGAGCGCGCGTTTGCCCACCTGCACTGGTTCCGCCGCCTGCGGATCCGCTGGGAGATCCGCGACGACATCCACGAGGCATTCCTCACCCTCGGATGCGCTCTCATCTGTTGGCGACGCCTGAACTCGCCCCGCCTGGTTCCGGCCGAGGCGGCTGGTGCAGGATCTCGAGGTCGGGATCCGGCTCCAGGAGGCACACCATCACCATCATCACGCACGAGGACCCGATCGGCCGAGGTCCCAGCAACTACATGATCCACGCTGATCTGTCGGATCGGGAGGACGGCTGGCGCGAGCAGCTTTGGACCCAGCAGCTCGCGCCTGACCGGTTCGAGGTGGCGTGTCTGCCCTTCTTCACCTACGGCATCTGCTACCGCGACGTGGTGGCCATAGACAGCAACCACCTCGTAACCGCCGTGCTGGAGAAATCCGGCCACCGGACCCTCCGGGTCGCTCTCGTCATCGACCACCCAGATCGGGACCAGCTGCACGAACTCCTGCACGACAGCACCATTGAGGCCGGCTTGCCCCACGAATGGCTCCAGGGGACCTACCTCGCGGTGGACCTCCCGCCGGGCACGGATCCGACAGCAGCACTCGTGAAGATCCTGGAGGCATCCGCTCAGACTGGCGCTCTCCACTGGGAGATCGACTCCTGAGCATTCCGATAGGAGTTCTTAGACTGGGCGCATCGCAGGCGTCATGTGCCGCCCTGGGGGAGGGAGCCGGCCTTGTTCCCACAACAGCTTGGTCGCGGGGGTGTGAGAGCGGGGGAACCGGAGGCGGTGCTCCCGGACGCGAGCGAATCGCCGCCGGAGCGGTTCGTGGGATGGCTGGGCAGTCTCGGGTGCGCGGCGGCCGGGTACGGCGTGTTCCAGGCGCTGCTCGGGGTGCTGCCCGACTCCCTCGGCGGCGATTTCGCCAAGTGGCTCGTGTCCGGGGTGAGCGGTGTCGCCGTCGGCCTGGCCGCCTGGCTGGCGGCGGCGTTGCTGCGGGCTCGTGCACGCACCGGCCGTCACATCGCGGTGGGGGCTCCCCCGGTTCTCGTCCCTCCGGCGACCGCCGGTCCGGGCCCGCTGCCCGAGGTGTTCGCCGCCGCGTACGAGGCGCTCGTGGGTGAGAAGACCGAGTTCGACGATCCGGTGCGGGGGAAGCTCACCGGCTGGTCGCACTCGCTGGGCGAGGGCGCCTCGTCGTCGCCCACGGCGCTCAGCACGGCGTACGGCCTGCACATGATGCTCGATCTGAACGTGCCCGACGGGCGGTTGAGCACCGGCGACCTGGTGGACACGCTGTGGCGGCTGCGGCTGCCGGACGGCGGCTGGTCGGCGCGGACGCAGGGTTCGGTGGCCCGGCCCGAGATCACGGCGCTGGTGCTGGGCGCGCTGGCGCGGGCCGGGTCGTCCAGTGAACGGCTGGCGGCGGAGGTCGCCCGGTGCGGCGCGGGCTTCACTCCCGAACTCGACCCGGCGGGGCGGGAGTCGACGCACGTCGTCACGACGGTGCTGCGCGGTCTGCTGCGCGCCGCGCCCCACTCGGCGCCGCTCCCCCTGCTGTGCGAGTCCCTGGTCGAGGGCGCGATCGACGACCCGGACCGCGAGCATCTGCGCTGCTGGGGCTACCGCCTCCACGCGCCGTACGGCGACCCGTCCCCGCTGCACACCGCCCAGGCGGTCGTCGCCCTCGACCGGGCGGCCCGCGTGCTGGGCGAGACGGCGGCGGCACGGGCGGCCCGGCAGGACGGGGTGCGCTGGCTGCTGGCCTGCCCGGACACCCGGCACGACGCCTGCCCGGACGTGACGAAGCTGCGCGAGGAGGTCCGCCGGCCGCGCTCCGACGACCCCACCCACCACGAGGTGCTGTACGTACGGCACTTCACGGCCACCTGGCTGGTGCGCGCCCTGACCACGCCGGGCGCCCGGGAGGTCGCCCTCGCGGAGGGGATGGAGGCGCAGTGGCGCGAGCGGCTCGACGGGGCGTTCGCCGCCGTGTGGGCCGGGCAGACGGACGGCATCTGGAGCTGGGACCGGGGCGACGGGAGCGAACTGCGCCGCCCGATGTGGATGACCTATCAAGGCCTTTCGGCGCTCCGGGGGCATGCCGTATGGATTTACCAACCTGGCCGGCCGGAGCAGGCGGAGCCTTCGCGGCTGCGTCAGGTGTCGGAGCAGTGAATTCCACTCGTACGAGGCGAAGTCGGGGGATGGACACATGGGCGGTCGACAGGCCTCAGCCGCGCGCGAGCTGCTGACCCGGACGCTGCACGGCGGACTGTCCGAGCGGGAGATGGTGGCCGCGGCCTGGACCGTCGTGACCGAACTGGGCGCCCCTGAGCGGCTGTCGGAGCTCATCGCCGACCTCGCCTCGGGCGTCGGCGCCCCGGAGGGGTGCGCCCTGCTGTCGTACCGGCACATCCTCGGCTTCGACAAGCTGCTGCTGCTCGACGGCAGCCCCCAATTCATGCTGCGCGCCCACGTCTGGCACCCGGGCGTCGGTGCGGTCGGCAAGGAGGACGTCCACAACCACCGTTCCCCGCTGGGGTCTTACATCGTGCGGGGCCGCCTCGTGATGGAGCTGTACGAGGCGGTTCACGAGGACGGGAACAGCGAGGACGGGAACAGCGGGAGCGGGTTCGCCGCGGACCAGTACGTCGAATCCCTGTCGGACGGGGACGCGGACTGGCTGCTGGAGCACGTGGGGCGGGCGCGGCTGCGGATGACGCATCTGGGCCGGTACGCGGCGGGCAGCTCCTACGCCCTGCCGGCGCACACCCTGCACCGCGCCTGGTGCGACACGGACGAGCCGACGGTGACACTGTTCCTGGAGGCGGGCGCCCAACGGCGGCTCCGTACGGACGTGTTCACGGCGGCCGGACCGCATCCGGACGCGGTGGCCAAGGATCCGCTGGACGCCGAGGGCTATCTGGCCGCGCTGAACGACCTCACCGAGCTGCTCCGGAGCTCGTCGCCAGACTCCTGAACGCCTTCTCGATGATCCTGCGGTTGTACGCGTCGAGATCGAAACGGGGCAGCTCGTCCGCGCCGAGCCAGGCGTACGCCTGGTCGGGCTCGGGCAGGACGACGTGCCGACTCAGCGGCGCGACAAGGAAGTTCTCCTGGCGGTTCACGACCTGGCGTCCCCGGTACTCGCTGACGAATCTGGAGTGACCCACACTGCACAGCACCTCGCCGAGCAGCCCGGTCTCCTCCTTGAGCTCGCGCAGCGCGCCGTCCTCGGGGCTCTCCCCCGGTTCCAGCTTCCCGCACGGCACACCCCACGCCCGGGGCAGGAACCGCTCATGCTCGCTGCGGCGCACCACGAGCACACGTCCCTGCCCGTCCATCACTACGGCGGCCGCCAGCCGCAACTCGCCGGGGATCTCCATGTCCATGGTTCCTCGGTCCCTTGCCGATGATGAGAGTCCAAAGGGTGTGATACCCAGGAAAGCGCCCACCGTACCAGGATGGGCCGAACGGGGCGGGGCCGTTCGCCTCAACGGGAGTGGTGCGCCAGGCTGTTGAGGGCGTGGTGCGCCGGCCTGTTGACGGACGGCCTGGTTCCGGGGCCCGGCCGTCCGTCCGTCAGTCGCTCCGCGCGCTCAGATCGCCCACGGCGTCGGCGTAGTACCGGGACCCCTCCAGGTGTTCGGCCAGTTCGCGGAAGGTCCAGCCGTCGCCCGGCGAGCGGTCGAGCTGCTCGTCGGTCAGGGCGTCCAGTCGGTTGGCCCACATCCGGGCCAGCCGGGTGAGGCGGCTGCGTGCCTCGTCCAGATCCTCGGCGGTGAAGGGGGCGAGATCGGCGGGCGTCGTGATCGTGGACGCGTGCCAGTGGTCCGGCTGCGGAGCCTCGCCCGCCAACCGTGCCTCCATTTCGGCCAGGTGATCGACCAGGTGGTCGGCGAGCCGGCGTATCGCCTTGTGCGGGGTGTAGACGCGGTCGTCGATGTGCGCGGGCGTGCCGTCCCAGGCGGTCCAGGTCTGTGCGAGGGCGAGGCAGTGCTCGACCATGGCGGTGACGGCGTCGGCCGGCGTGAGGGCAGTGGAAGGCGCTTGACCTGCGGTTTCGTTCATGCGAAGAACGTTATGCGCCGGTCGTTTCGGTGCTCGCCGAAGTGTCGTGAGAGCGGGCGGTCGAGGGGCTGGGGAACGGGCCGTCGAGGCGAGGGAACGGGCCGTCGAGGACGGACAACGCGTCGACTAGCGTCGTCACCATGGCCAGCAGCACCAGCTCCCCCAGCCTCGCCGAGGCGCTCGCCGCCGGGACGGTCGTCCTCGACGGCGGCCTGTCCAATCAACTCGAGTCCGCCGGTCATGACCTGAGCGACGCGTTGTGGTCGGCGCGGCTGCTCGTCGAGTGTCCGGAGGCGCTCACCGAGGCGCACCTCGACTACTTCACGGCGGGCGCGAGCGTGGCGAGCACGGCCAGTTACCAGGCCACCTTCGAGGGGTTCGGGGCGCGCGGGATCGGTCCCGGCGAGGCGGCCCGACTGCTGGAGCTGAGCGTCGAATCGGGGCGTGAGGCGGTACGGCGGGCGCGGGACGAGGGGATCGTGCGGCCGCTGTGGGTGGCGGCGTCGGTGGGACCGTACGGGGCGATGCTCGCGGACGGCTCCGAGTACCGCGGCCGGTACGGGCTGAGCGTGCGCGAGCTGGAGCGCTTCCACCGTCCGCGTCTGGAGGTGCTGGCCGGGGCGCGCCCGGACGTGCTGGCGCTGGAGACCGTCCCGGACACGGACGAGGCCGAGGCCCTGGTGCGCGCGGTGCGCGGGCTCGGGGTGCCGGTCTGGCTGTCGTACAGCATCGAGGGCGACCGCACGCGAGCCGGTCAGCCGCTGGAGGACGCCTTCGCCCTGGCGGCGGACGCGGACGAGGTGATCGCGGTCGGCGTGAACTGCTGCTCTCCGACGGACGTGCGCCACGCGACGGAGGCGGCCGCCCGGCTCACCGGCAAGCCGGTCGTCGTCTATCCCAACAGCGGCGAGTCCTGGGACGCGGGGGCGCGGGCGTGGAGCGGCCGGTCCACGTTCGGCGCCGGGCAGGTCGCCTCCTGGCGGGACGCGGGCGCGCGGCTGATCGGGGGCTGCTGCCGGGTGGGTCCGGAGACGATCGCCTCGATCGCGCGGGCGCTCGGCACGGGCTGATCCGACCCCTCATCTCCACCGAACCGATCACCTCCGCCGGACCGCCACCGTCCGCCGCAGGCGCCGTACCGCGGAGGCCAGCTCCCGGCCGCGTACGTGGGTGCCGTCGATCGTGGTGGGGACCGGGGCGGGCACGGGCGGGGTGGCGATGGTCCACAGGGCGAGTTCGGCGTCGCGGGGGCCGTGGTCGGTGCGGGTCGGGCCGTCGCCGAAGGTGCGGACCGGGTGGGAGGCGTCCCAGGACTGCCAGCCGGGGTCGCCGGTGTCGGCGAAGCGGACCCACGCGGCGTGCATCTCGTCGCACAGCTCCTGCGGCCCGCCGTCGCCCGCCAGCTTGCGCGACTCGGGGACGTCGCCGGTGTCGAAGACGAAGCCGAGCTCCAGCGCGTGACAGGCGCCGAGGTCGGGGAGGTTGGAGGGCCAGGCGAACTCGTAGACGTACGCCGAGCCGTGCCGGGCGTCGGCCAGGCGGTGCAGCGGGTTGCGCAGCAGGTGGTCGGTCACCATCTGGCCGACGATCTCGGCGGTGCCCGCCTCGGGGTGCAGGATGCGGTAGCCGCGCGGCACCTCGTGGCCGCAGTGGCAGCGGGCCATGGCGCCGGCGAACGCCACCGGGCCGAGCCGGTCGACGTACTCCATGAGGCCGCCCGGGACCAGCCACAGCCGGTACTCGTCGCGGGTCCAGCCCATCAGCAGGTCGACGCCCCGCGCCGCGCGCCCCTCGGTCAGGACGGTCAGCGGGTCCTCCGGGACGAGGTCGCCGTCGACGACGATGCCGAAGGCCGGGCCGCCCAGCACCGGGCTGCTCAGCCGCCCCACCTCGGCCTGGGTGTGCAGCAGCAGCTCGCGGTCCGCGGCGGCGAAGGCCTCGGCGGTGGCGGGAATCCTCAGCCGGGTCGCCATCCGGCGCACCATCCGCCGTACCCGTTCCCGCTCGGACACCTCCGGCGCGCCGCTCTGCAGCACCGCCCTCCTGACCAGGCCCTGGGCCTGGGGGGCGGCGATGAGGGCGCCGATGCTGATCGCGCCGGCCGACTGGCCGAACAGGGTGATGCGGTCGGGGTCGCCGCCGAACGCCGCGATCGACTCATGCACCCACTGCAGCGCGGCCAGCTGGTCGCGCAGACCGGCGTTGGCGGGGGCGTCGGGGAACAGCCCGTAGCCCTCGACGCCCAGCCGGTGGTTGAGCGAGACGAGGACGGCCCCGTCCCGGGCGAAGGCGTGCCCGCCGTACACCGGAACCGCCGAGGAACCCCTGGTCAGCGCGCCCCCATGCAGCCACACCAGCACCGGAAGCCGCGCGCCGGGGCCCGGCTCCGGGGTCCACACGTTGAGGTTGAGGCAGTCGTCGCCGGGCAGGACCGGATCGGAGAGGTACTGCGCGAACGCCTGGGAGTACGGCGGTTTCGGCGCCGTGGGTCCGAAGGCGCCGGCGTCGCGCACGCCGTCCCAGGGCTCGGGCGGCTGCGGCGGGCGGAAGCGGCGGGGGCCGTAGGGGGCGGCCGCGTACGGGATGCCGCGGAACACGGCGACCCCGCGCTCGTATCGGCCGCGCACCGCCCCGTACGGCGTTCTGACCACGGGGTCTGTCCGGTCTGCCGTCATCCGCTCACCAGCTCCCTCAGGGGCTCGTTCACACCGAGCCGTGCACCGGTAACAACAGAGCACCGCGGCGGCACCCGGTATTCCGGCGGAGAACGCCGGATGGCCGGGCATCTCTTGCACGGAGTGCCCGGCCACCTGCTCGCACTTCAGTCGTCGTCAGTCGTCGTCGTCCGGTTCGTGCTCCCGAAGAGGGCCTGGATGGCATCGACGGCGCTGCCGTCGTGGTCGCTGCCGGCGGTGCCCCTGCCGGTCTGGAGGTTCGCCGCGCGGTCGACCTCCAGGATCGAGTCGGCGTGCGAGTTGTCGAGGACGGTGATCAGGCCGCCGTGGGCGGCGGCGGGCGCGGCGGCGGCTCCGAGGAGCGCCGCCGCGATCACCGCCGCCGTGCGCAGCCGGGGTACGGCAGGGGTCACACGCCCACGCTCTCGGGCTCGGGCGCGATCCGGTCGCGGGCGATGTTGCGCTCCAGCAGGCGCGTGGACGCCTTGACGCCGACGCCGCTCGCGGCGTCCACCTCGGGCAGCCGGCCGTCGGCCGCCTTCAGGCCCGCGAGCGCGGAGTCCATCGCCTCGTGGGCGGCGAACAGGCACGGGGTGCTGTAGATCGCGACGTCCACGCCGAGGTCGGAGAGCTCGCCGAGGGAGAGGCGCGGCGACTTGCCGCCCGCGATCTGGTTGAACAGCAGCGGCTTGTCGCCCACGACCTCGCGGATCCGGCGGATCCACTCCACGCTGCGTACACCGTCCACGAGGACGACGTCGGCGTCGGTGGCGGCCAGTTGCTCGGCGCGGTGCAGGATGTCGTGCTCGTCCGTGGCGTCCGTGCGGGCCACGACGACCAGGTCCTGGCGGGTGGCCAGCACCTTCTCCAGCTTCTCCAGGTACTCGTTCAGCGGCAGGACCTGCTTGCCGTCGGCGTGCCCGCACCGGCGCGGCCGCTTCTGGTCCTCGAGGATCACGCCGGAGGCGCCGATGCGCTCCAGTCCCTCGACGACGTGACAGGCGACCTCCGGGTCGACGTACCCGTCGTCGATGTCGACCAGCAGGTGCTGGCGCGGGAAGGCGCCGCGCAGCCGCTGGACGAAGGCCACCATGTCCGGCCACGCGATGAACCCGATGTCCGGCAGGCCGTAGTACGAGGCCGCGAAGCCGAAGCCGGAGACGAACATCCCGTCGTAGTGCTTGGCCGCGATCGACGCCGAGTACATGTCGTACACGCCGATCAGCGGGGTGGTCCCGGGTGCGGCGATCTGCTCGCGCAGGCTCTTTCCGTAAGTCAACGTCAGAGTCTTTCTGTGGGGGTGGCTTTACCGGGACAGGAGCATCGCCGGACTTTCGCGTGACCCTCTTCATGCGCGCGCTTTACTCACCGCAACGGCCCAACCGGTTCACCGGCGAAACGTCACTGAAACCCCACGTGGCGACGCGCTCAGGTGACGTTCCGGGCCCGGTCGGACGCCCTTCCCCGCCGCCTCCTCCCGCGCGACGGGTCGTCCACGCGTACGACCGGCTCCCGGCGGTCCTCTTCCGGTGGGCCTCTCCCGGTGGCGCGGCCGGCGAATGGCTGCGTGCCGGACGGCGCAGTTCACTGGGGGTATGACGTGGCACACGCAGCATGCGCAGGACACACAGGGTGCGCGGAACGCGCGGCGAGCGGGCATGACCGTCGTGGTGACGGGCGCGTCCGGGCGTACGGGGAGCCGGGTGGCCGCGGCCGCGGAGGCGGCGGGGCTGACGGTGCGGCCGGTCTCCCGCGCGCGGGGCTTCGACTGGCACGACCGGTCGACCTGGGAGCACGTGCTCCGGGACGCCGACGCGGCCTACCTGGTGCACCCGGAGGTCGGCGCACCGGACGCGGCGCTCGCGGTGGGCCTGTTCGCGCACGAGGCGGTGCGGCTCGGGGTGTGGCGGCTGGTGCTGCTGTCGACGCGCGGGGAGGCGTCGGCCCGGCCCACCGAGGAGGCGCTGCGCGAGTCGGGCGCGGACTGGACGGTCGTACGGGCCTCGTGGTTCGCCCAGAACTTCAGCGAGGGCCCGCTGATGGCGGAGCTGCGCGAGCGCGGGGAGCTGGTGTTCCCGGGCGGCGAGGTACGCGAGCCGTTCGTCGACGTACGGGACGTCGCGGACGTGGTGGTGGCGGTGCTGACCGCGGACGACGACCGGTACGTCGGGCAGGCGGTGACGGTGTCCGGGCCGCGGCTGCTGACCTTCGCGGACGCGGTCGCCGAGATCGCCCGGGCCGCGGGGCGGGAGCTGGCGTACCGGCCGGTGTCGGCACGGGAGTACGGCGAGCGGCTGACCGGGTCCGGGGTGCCGGCCGAGGAGGCCGAGTTCGTGGCCGATCTGTTCGAGTCGCTGCTCGACGGGCGGAACGCGTACCTCTCCGACGGGGTGCGGCAGGTGCTGGGCCGGGAGCCGAGGGACTTCCGGGACTACGTGCGGGAGGCGGCGGCCGCGGGCGCCTGGACCTCCTGAAGATCCCCGCGCTCACTTCGCGGAGGAGGAGTCCCCGCCGCCCTTGTGGATGTGGTGGTGGGAGCTCTTGACGTGGGTGCGGAGCCGGGCCGTCACGTCGTCGGGCGGCAGGAAGCGGGACCAGCGCTCGGGGAACTCGGAGGGCATGGGGGGCTCGTCGGTGTCGTCGTCGTGGCCGACGGAGGTGCGGGACACGTACTCGGCGACCTGGACCTCGACGAGCCGCTCGTGCTCGGCGCGCGCCCCGGCCGTGGCGGCGGCCGGCCAGACCCGGTCGATGGCGGCGTTCGTCGCGGCGCCGACGAGCACGGCGAACGCGGACACGCCGATCCACAGCAGGACGGCCACGGCGGCGGCCAGGGAGCCGTAGATGGTGGCGCCCTCGATGGTGTTCGTCAGGTAGATGCGCAGCAGGAAGCTGCCCAGCACCCACATGGCCAGCGCGACCAGCGCCCCGGGGACGTCCTCGATCCAGGGTGAGCGCACGGGGACGGACACGTGGTAGAGCGTCGTCAGGAAGACGATGGACAGGATGATCACCACGGGCCAGTACAGGACCTGCACCACGGTCTGCGACCAGGGCAGGAACCGGACGACCGCGTCGGGGCCCGCGACCATCAGCGGCAGCGCCACCGAGCCGATCAGCAGCGCCACGACGAACAGCAGGAACGACATGATCCGGGTCTTGACGATGCCGCGTACGCCGTCGAGGCCGTACATCACGGTGATGGTGTCTATGAAGACGTTCACCGCCCGCGAGCCCGACCACAGGGCGAACAGGAAGCCGATGGAGATGACGTCGGGGCGGCCGCCGCGCATCACGTCGTCCAGGATGGGCTCCGCGATCTGCCTCACGCCCTTGTCGGACAGAACGGTGCGGGAGGCCTCCAGGATGTTGGTCTCCAGGCCGTGGATGGTGTCGGCGCCGGTCCAGTCGTCGACGTAGCCGAGCAGTCCGATGAGGCTCAGCAGCAGCGGCGGCACGGACAGCAGCGTGAAGAACGCCGCCTCGGCGGCGAGGCCCAGGATGCGGTACTCCATGCAGGAGTCCACGGTGTCCTTGATCAGCAGCCAGGCGACCCTCCGTTTGGAGACGTTCCGGTAGAGGACGCGCGCCCGGTGGAGGCGCCCGGAGGGCTGTTCAGGGGTTTCGCTTGCTGACTGCACGACCCAAAGGTATCCGCCACACCCCTTTGCCCTCATCTTCCGGGGGTATCTCCCGATCTTGCCCGGACCTCCTCGCCCGGCCGTGTGATGACCCCCGCCGCCGGGCCGGGTAGGTTCGCAGACATGGCAGGCACCCCGACCCACACCGTGACGAACCAGCCTCCGCCGCTCGTCGGATACGACGTGTTCAGCGCCGACCGCGCCCTGGTGGAGGCCGTCGAGCGGCACACCGACCCCGCTCTGCTGGACGGCGTACGCGAGGAGTTGTCGGCGCTCGGCCGCACCACCGGCTCGCCGCAGGTGCAGGAGTGGGCGGTGCAGGCGAACGAGAACCCGCCCCGGCTGCGCACCCACGACCGCTACGGCCACCGCGTCGACGAGGTCGAGTTCCATCCGGCCTGGCACCGGCTGCTCGGCAAGGGCGTCGCGGCGGGCCTGACGACGGCGTGGACGCGCCCGGCGGGGCATGTGCGGCGCGCGGCCGGGTTTCTGATCTGGTCCCAGGCCGAGGCGGGCAACGGCTGCCCGCTGTCGATGACCCACGCGGCGGTGCCCGCGCTGCGCACCGATCCGGAGCTGGCCGCCGAGTGGGAGCCGCTGCTCACGTCCACCATCTACGACCGTGATCTGCGGCCCGCCCACCTGAAAGCGGGGGCGCTCTTCGGGATGGGCATGACGGAGAAGCAGGGCGGCAGCGACGTACGCGCGAACACCACGGCGGCGCGGCCGCTCGCCGAGGCGGGGACGTACGAGCTGACCGGGCACAAGTGGTTCTGCTCGGCGCCGATGTCGGACGGCTTCCTGGTACTGGCCCAGGCGCCGGACGGGCTGAGCTGCTTCCTCGTGCCGCGGGTGCTGGCGGACGGCACCCGCAACCCCTTCCTCCTCCAGCGGCTCAAGGACAAGCTGGGCAACCGGTCGAACGCCTCCGGCGAGGTCGAGTTCGACGGCACCTGGGCGCGCCGGGTCGGCGAGGAGGGGCACGGGGTGCGGACCATCCTGGAGATGGTGACCGCGACGCGGCTGGACTGCGTGCTCGGTTCGGCGGGGCTGATGCGGCAGGCGGTGGCGCAGGCGATCCATCACTGCACCCACCGCGAGGCGTTCGGCGGCAAGCTGGTCGACAAGCCGCTGATGCGCAACGTCCTGGCCGACCTCGCCCTGGAGTCGGAGGCGGCGACCGCGCTCGCGCTGCGGCTCGCGGCGGCCTACGACGACGGGAGCGAGCAGGAGCGGGCGCTGCTGCGGATCGCGGTGCCGACCGCCAAGTACTGGGTGACCAAGCGGTGTACGCCGGTGACGGTGGAGGCGGCCGAGTGCCTGGGCGGCAACGGCTACGTCGAGGACTCGGGCCTGCCGCGACTGGTACGGGAGTCGCCGCTCAACTCCATCTGGGAGGGCGCCGGGAACGTCCAGGCGCTGGACGTGCTGCGGGCCCTGCAGCGCGAGCCGCAGGCGTTCAACGCCTTCCTCCTGGAGGTCGGCAAGGCACGCGGCGCCGACCACCGCCTGGACACGGCGGTGAAGAACCTCCTCGCCGAACTCGGCGAACTGGAGGGCGTCGAGGGCCGCGCCCGCCGCCTGGTGGAACGCATGGCCCTGGTCCTCCAGGGCTCCCTACTGGTGCGCTACGCCCCACCAGAAGTAGCCGACGCCTTCTGCGCCTCCCGCCTGGGCGGCGACTGGGGCTCGTCCTTCGGCACACTTCCGGCCACTCTGGACCTGGCCACGGTAGTGAACCGAGCAACTCCGGCGCCTTGAAGCAAGCGTCAACCCGTCCCACCTAAGGGGCGCGGGGAGCTGCGCGCCAAGCCGACCACCGGCCGGAAGCCGCCAACGCACCCGAACCAGCACCCCCCCGTAGGCAAACGGCCCAACCCCCGGAGGGAAGGGGTGGTGCTGCGCCGACACGGCACCACCCCCGCCCGCTCTCGGGGCCGAGGCCACGAACGCCGCTCTGGGCGGCGCTGCTCAAGTCTCAGACACCCGGCGTCGGACCACCAGGGTTGCAAGGGGTTGCAACAAGTTGGCCTCTGTGTGCGGAAGATGCCCCTCCGCCGGGGGCCATGGGCACCATGAGACGAACGAACACACGCTCCCGGAGGACCCTCGTGGCGAACCCGCCGATGAACGTGGCGCAACTCGCAGCCGTCGACGCGGCACAGGCGGCGCGGTTGCTCAGGGATGTCCGCGAGGCCAAGCTCGCCGGGCAGCGCGCGCGGCACGCCCCGCGCCCGGTGATCGAGGAGTCCTGGCAGCGGATGCTGCGCGGCGGTGTCGACCCGGACCGCGACGTCCGGTCGGGGCTGCTCGGCCCGGACGAGGTGCGACGCCGCAGGGAGGCCTCACCGCTGCGGCACACCCTGCCGCTGCTGCGGGAGGGGCTGGTGTCGGTCGCGGACGTCGCCCACCACATCATGGTGGTCGCCGACGCGGACGGCCGGGTGTTGTGGCGTGAGGGCAGTGCGCCGGTGCTGCGCAAGGCGGACCGGCTCGGGTTCGAACTCGGCGCCGACTGGCGGGAGGACGTCGTCGGCACCAACGGGATCGGCACCCCGGCCGTGGTGCGCAGACCCGTCCAGGTCTTCGCCTCCGAGCACTTCGTACGCTCACACACGTCCTGGACCTGCACGGGCGCCCCGATCACCGACCCGCGCGACGGCCGGCTGATCGGCGTGGTCGACGTCAGCGGCCCGCTGGAGACGATGCATCCGGCCACGCTGGCCTGGGTCGGCTCGGTGGCCAAGCTGGCCGAGGCGCGGCTGCGGGAGCAGCATCTGGCCTCGCTGGAACGGCTGCGCGCGGTGGCTGCGCCGGTGCTGGCCCGGCTCCACGGGCGGGCCGTGGTGGTGGATGCGGACGGCTGGACGGCCGCGGTCACCGGGATGCCCTACCTGCGGCGGGTCGTGCTGCCGAAGTCGGCGGCGGGCCGGCGGTGGATCCCGGCGCTCGGGACGTGCTCGGTGGAGCCGCTGGCCGAGGGCTGGCTGGTACGGGTGGCCGACGAACCGGCGCCGCGCGCCGCGCCCCGTGTGGTGCTGGACCTGGCGCAGCCGCGCCGCTGGTCGGTGGCGGTCTCCGGCTCGGCCGGCTCCTGGTCCCGCGAACTCAGCCCGCGCCACGCCGAGTTGCTCTACCTCCTGGCCCGTGGCCGGGACGGCCGCAGCGCGGCGGGCCTGGCCGAGGACGTGTTCGGCGATCCGTCCCGCACGGTGACGGTGCGGGCCGAGATGTCGCGGGTACGGCGGTATCTCGGGGCGCTTCTGCAACACCGGCCGTATCGTTTCCGCGAGGACGTGGAGGTGGAGGTGGTGCTTCCCGACGACCCCGCCGACCTGCTGCCGCACTCGACGGCACCGGCGGTGCGGGAGGGCCGGGCGGCGGCGCGGGTGCCCTGATCCCCCTCGGCGCCACCGGCTGGGTCCTTGTCCCACACACCGGACGGGTCTTTATCCCACACACCGGACGGGTCTTTATCCCACAGGCCGGTCCGTGACACATGCACTTCGCCACAATCCGGTGGCATCTTCCGCCCGTCTGCGGGGTCTTGGGCCCGCGCCGCACCCGGCTGCCGTAGCATCCGTACGCGACTCATCAGCAACTCCTCGGTCAACCCGCCGACCAACCGTCGCAGTTGGCCCGCCTCGGGAGGAACTATGAAGCACCGCGGCCGGCATCGCCGGCGCAGACGAGGTCAGGCGGTTCGTGCGGTTCTCGCCGGAACCGCGCTGGGCCTGACCGCGGTGGCCACTATGATCAGCGCCTCGCAGGCCACGGTCGCCCAGGACCCGGGTGTGCTCAAGCCCCTGACCTCCGCCGCCCGGACCGGCCAACTGGCGCTCCAGGAGCGGCTCGTGCCGCGGCGCTCGCTCGACCGGCTCGCCTCGGCGATGGGCCGCCCGGTCGGGGTCGACGCGGTGCTGCGCGGCGCCGACCGGAGGCTGCGCCGCGCGGCCGACTGCGCCGCCGCCGACCGCGCCTCGCTGCCGGTCGCGCCCGCGGCCACCCACGCTTACTGCTGGGACCCCGCCGACACGGCCACCCCCGGCTGGCGGCCGGCGTCGGTGACCACGTCCGGCGACGCGGACGACGACGGGCTGTGGGGCCGCAACCGTGTGATCCTCGCGGGCTGGACGCATAGCGCGAGGACCGGCCCCGACCGCGGACTGGCCCAGGTCGCCTTCGTGAACGCGGCCGACCCCGCGCGCCTCACCTACCGCTGGGTGCTCCTCGCCGTCCCCACCGCCGGCGGCCACGGCTACCGCGGACTCGTCTCGCACCTGTCGGGCATGGCCTGGCACCACGACAAGCTCCTGGTCACCGCGGCCGCCGGGGACAGGGCCGCGCTGTACGCCTTCGACCTGAACCGCATCCAGCGCACCACCGCCGACACCACCACGACGGACAGGGCGCACGGCTATCGGTACGTCATGCCCGCGGTCGGCTCCTACCGCTTCACCGGCGGCCGCTGCGCCCGTCACGGCGTTCCCTGCCTGGGCGGCCTCTCCGTGGACCGCGGCTCGGCGCCGGACAGCCTGGTGCTCGGCGAGTGGACCCGGCCGGGCGGCGAGGACCGCGCGCGCCTGTGGCGCTACGCCTTCGACCGGAGCCCCGAGCGCAGCGGTCTGCTCGCCACCGACGCGGCGGGGCGGGTGACGCCCGCCGAGGCGTACGCGACCCGGGCCGGCGGCATCCGGGGCGTGCTGGCGTACCGCCGGGCCGGTTCGGAGCGGTCGTCCTGGTACGTCGGCCGGGCCCCCGGCGCCATGGACCGCCGCGGCACCCTCTGGCGCCAGGACGCCTCCGGCGCGCGGCCGGCGCGCTGCGGCGGGGAGGCAGGACACCGGTGCTGGACGGCGGGCACCGGCTCGCTGTCGTACTGGCAGGAGACCGGCGAGGTGTGGTCGGTCACCGACCGGATGCTGTTCTCCGTGCCGCTGGCCTCGGTCGACAGATCGATGATTCCCTGACCTTCATGAACAGCATCGCCGTCACCACCTGGTACCTGGAGCAGACGTCCCCGGGCGATCTCCTGCCCGCCGCCGCCCCCGAGGGCGACGTCCGGATCGTCCGTGCCGAGGTCCCCTCCCCGGAGTTCAGCCGCTTCCTGTACACCTCGGTCGGCGGCGACATCGCGTGGACGGACCGGCTCGGCTGGACCTACGCGCAGTGGCGGGAGTACCTGGAGCAGCAGGTCGTGGAGACGTGGGTGGCGTACGACCGCGGGACGCCCGCGGGGTTCGTGGAGTTGCACGCGCAGGACGACGGGGCGGTGGAGATCGCCTATTTCGGACTGCTCCCGGCGTTCCGCGGGCGGCGGATCGGGGGGCATCTGCTGGCGCAGGGCACCGCGCGGGCGTGGGACCTGGCGGACCGCCGGCCCGGGCGGCCCGCGACGAAGCGGGTGTGGGTCCACACGTGCAGCAAGGACGGCGAGTTCGCCATGGCCAACTACCAGCGGCGGGGCTTCGCGCTGTACTCCACCGAGGTGGCGGAGGAGCCCGCCGTGGCGACGCCGGGTCCGTGGCCGGGCGCACTGCCGGGGGCGTGACCCGCCACCCCGTTCGCCGCCCTTCCGTCACCCCTTCCGTCACCCTTCCGCCGCCCTCCCATCCCGGTATCCGGGACGCGCGTGTCCACTATGCGGAAGGTGGTGGACTGGCCGGAGATCCGCGTGACACGCTTCCGTCATGCCTGGAACTGGAATTGCCTTGGTGAGTCGGCGGCACGTCGACCTGGGCCGCATGTCCAGCGCCATCTGTCCGGCGAGCTGATCGAACCAGCACCGCCGCATCCCCCCTTCTTCCCTCCGCGTGCGCAATGACGCGCACGGCCTCCCGCATGCGCGCGTTTGCGCAGGTCAAAGCAGCTTTCCGCCTGCCCCGAAGGACATACCACCATGGCCACCACCCCGCAGAACCCTGGCGCGTCCGCGCCCCGCCGCAAGGTGAGCCGTCACCGCGGTGAGGGTCAGTGGGCCGCTGGTCACTTCACGCCGCTCAACGGCAACGAGCAGGCCAAGAAGGACGACGACGGTCTCAATGTGCGGACACGTGTTGAGACGATCTACTCCAAGCGCGGCTTCGACTCGATCGACCCCGGGGACCTGCGCGGGCGGATGCGCTGGTGGGGGCTGTACACCCAGCGGCGTCCCGGGATCGACGGCGGCCGGACCGCGGTGCTGGAGCCGGAGGAGCTGGACGACGAGTACTTCATGATGCGGGTGCGGATCGACGGCGGGCAGCTGACGACGCGGCAGTTGCGGGTGATCGGTGAGATCTCCCAGGAGTTCGCGCGCGGCACGGCGGACATCACCGACCGGCAGAACATCCAGTACCACTGGATCCGGATCGAGGACGTGCCCGAGATCTGGGAGCGGCTGGAGGCCGTCGGGCTGTCCACCACCGAGGCCTGCGGCGACGTGCCCCGGGTGGTCCTCGGCTCCCCCGTCGCGGGCATCGCCGAGGACGAGATCGTCGACGGCACCCCCGCCATCGAGGAGATCCACCGCCGGTTCATCGGCAACAAGGCCTTCTCGAACCTGCCCCGCAAGTTCAAGACCGCGATCTCCGGCTCGCCACTGCTGGACGTGGTGCACGAGATCAACGACGTCGCGTTCGTCGGCGTCGAACACCCCGAGCACGGGCCCGGGTTCGACCTGTGGGTCGGCGGCGGTCTGTCCACCAACCCGAAGATCGGCGTACGGCTCGGCGCCTGGGTGCCGCTGGCGGAGGTCCCGGACGTCTTCGAGGGCGTCCTCTCGATCTTCCGTGACTACGGCTACCGGCGGCTGCGCAACCGCGCCCGGCTGAAGTTCCTGGTCGCGGACTGGGGCGCGGAGAAGTTCCGGCAGGTACTTCAGGACGAGTACCTCAAGCGGGAGCTCCTCGACGGGCCCGCGCCCGCCCAGCCCCTGCAGCGCTGGCGCGACCACGTCGGCGTGCACCGGCAGAAGGACGGGCGGTTCTACGTCGGTTTCGCGCCCCGGGTGGGCCGCGTCGACGGCGCCACGCTGGCGAAGGTCGCCGACCTCGCCGAGACGCACGGCTCGGGCCGGGTCCGTACCACCGCCGAGCAGAAGATGATCGTCCTGGACGTGACGGAGGACCAGGTCGACTCCCTCGTCGACGGGCTGCGGGCGCTGGACCTGATCGTGCACCCCTCGCCGTTCCGGCGCGGCACGATGGCCTGCACCGGCATCGAGTTCTGCAAGCTCGCGATCGTCGAGACCAAGGCGCGCGGCAGCGCCCTGATCGACGAACTGGAGCGCCGCCTCCCGGACTTCGAGGAGCCGCTCACCATCAATCTCAACGGCTGCCCGAACGCGTGCGCCCGTATCCAGGTGGCGGACATCGGTCTCAAGGGTCAGCTGGTCCTCGACGACCAGGGCCGGCAGGTCGAGGGCTACCAGGTGCACCTGGGCGGCGCGCTCGGTCTTGAGGCCGGGTTCGGCCGCAAGGTGCGGGGCCTGAAGGTCACGTCGGACGAGCTGCCGGACTACATCGAGCGGGTGCTCAAGCGGTTCCAGGCAGAGCGCGAGGACGGCGAGCGGTTCGCGGCCTGGGCGGCCCGGGCGGACGAGGAGGCCCTGTCGTGAGCGAGCGCGCGGCCCCCTTCTACTGCCCCTACTGCGGCGACGAGGACCTTCGGCCGAGTGAAGCCTTGGAAGGCAGTCACGGGGCGTGGGAGTGCGCGGCGTGCAACCGGGCCTTCCGGCTGAACTTCCTCGGCCTGCTCGCGCGCGGCCTCCAGCGGGACGGCGACGGAGGGGACGACCGGATATGACAGCGGCTCACCAGCACCGTACGGACGACGAGTTGAAGGGCCTCGCCGAGCAGGCGGGCCGTGATCTGGAGGACGCCTCCGCGCTGGAGATCCTCCGGTGGGCGGCGGACACCTTCGGCAGCGGGTTCTGCGTGACCTCCTCGATGGAGGACGCGGTGGTCGCCCACCTCGCCTCCCGCGTGATGCCCGGCGTGGACGTGGTGTTCCTCGACACCGGCTACCACTTCCCGGAGACCATCGGCACCCGCGACGCGGTCGAGGCCGTGATGGACGTCAACGTCATCACGCTCACGCCGAAGCAGACGGTCGCCGAGCAGGACGCGGAGTACGGCCCGAAGCTGCACGACCACGACCCCGACCTGTGCTGCGGGCTGCGCAAGGTCCAGCCGCTTCAGGAGGGCCTCGGCGGCTACCAGGCCTGGGCGACCGGGCTGCGCCGCGACGAGTCCCCGACCCGGGCGAACACGCCGGTCGTCGGCTGGGACGACAGGCGCCGGAAGGTCAAGATCTCCCCGATCGCCCGCTGGACCGAGGAGGACGTGGACGCGTACGTGGCCGAACACGGCGTCCTGACCAACCCGTTGCTGATGGACGGCTACGCCTCGGTCGGCTGCGCCCCCTGCACCCGCCGGGTTCTCGAGGGCGAGGACGCGCGCGCCGGCCGCTGGGCGGGGCGCGGCAAAACCGAGTGCGGGCTGCACGGATGACGACCACCACCGAACTTCAGGAGAACCACGTGAGAACCGGAGCCACCGTCTGGCTCACGGGTCTGCCGAGTGCCGGCAAGACCACCATCGCGAACGAGCTGGCCGGCCGGCTGCGCGAGGAGGGCCACCGCGTCGAGGTGCTCGACGGCGACGAGATCCGCGAGTTCCTCTCGGCCGGGCTCGGCTTCAGCCGCGAGGACCGCCACACCAACGTGCGGCGCATCGGCTACCTCGCCGAACTGCTCGCCCGCAACGGCGTCAAGGCGCTCGTCCCGGTGATCGCGCCGTACGCGGACAGCCGGGAGGCGGTGCGGGGCCGACACGAGAAGGCCGGGACGCCGTACCTGGAGGTGCACGTGGCGACCCCCGTCGAGGTGTGCTCCGTCCGCGATGTGAAGGGTCTTTACGCCAGGCAGGCCGCAGGCGAGCTGACGGGGCTCACCGGGGTCGACGATCCCTACGAGCGGCCCGAGTCGCCCGATCTGCGGATCGAGTCGCAGCACCAGAGTGTGCAGGAGTCCGCGGCGTCGGTGTACGCCCTGCTCAGCGAGAGGGGACTGGCATGACGACCGTCGCGAGGACCGGGGAGGGCACCACGCCCGGGCGGCCGGACGGGCCGTACGCCCTCTCGCACCTGGACGCGCTGGAGTCCGAGGCGGTGCACATCTTCCGCGAGGTGGCGGGCGAGTTCGAGCGGCCGGTGATCCTCTTCTCCGGCGGCAAGGACTCCATCGTCATGCTGCATCTGGCGCTGAAGGCGTTCGCCCCGGCGGCGGTGCCCTTCTCGCTGCTGCATGTGGACACCGGACACAACTTCCCGGAGGTCCTTGAGTACCGGGACCGTGTGGTGGCCACACATGGGCTGCGCCTCCATGTGGCCTCCGTACAGGACTACATCGACCGGGGTGTGCTGAGGGAACGTCCCGACGGGACCCGCAACCCGCTGCAGACGCTGCCGCTCACCGAGAAGATCCAGAGCGAGCGGTTCGACGCGGTCTTCGGCGGCGGGCGGCGCGACGAGGAGAAGGCGCGGGCGAAGGAGCGGGTGTTCTCGCTGCGGGACGAGTTCTCGCAGTGGGACCCGCGCCGCCAGCGGCCCGAGCTGTGGAACCTGTACAACGGGCGGCACGCGCCCGGCGAGCACGTCCGCGTGTTCCCGCTGTCCAACTGGACCGAGCTGGACGTGTGGCAGTACATCGCCCGCGAGGGCATCGACCTGCCGCAGATCTACTTCGCGCACGAGCGTGAGGTGTTCAGGCGCGGCGGGATGTGGCTGACCGCGGGCGAGTGGGGTGGCCCTCGCGACAGTGAGGTCGTCGAGAAGCGGCAGGTGCGCTACCGGACCGTCGGCGACATGTCCTGCACGGGCGCCGTCGACTCCGACGCGACCACGCTGGACGCCGTCATCACCGAGATCGCCGCCTCCCGGCTCACCGAGCGCGGCGCCACGCGCGCCGACGACAAGCTCTCCGAGGCCGCCATGGAAGACCGCAAGCGCGAGGGGTACTTCTAGCCATGAGTACGACGCCGACCAGCACGCTCACGACCGAGGCGCTCTCGGACACCACCCTGCTGCGGTTCGCGACCGCCGGTTCCGTCGACGACGGCAAGTCCACGCTCGTGGGCCGGCTGCTGCACGACTCCAAGTCGGTCCTCACCGACCAGCTGGAGGCCGTGGAGCGGGCGTCCGCGAGCCGCGGCCAGGAGGCCCCGGACCTCGCGCTGCTCACCGACGGCCTGCGCGCCGAGCGCGAGCAGGGCATCACCATCGACGTGGCGTACCGCTACTTCGCCACCCCCCGGCGCCGGTTCATCCTGGCGGACACGCCCGGCCATGTGCAGTACACCCGCAACATGGTCACCGGCGCCTCCACCGCCGAGCTGACGGTCATCCTGGTCGACGCCCGCAACGGCGTCGTCGAGCAGACTCGCCGGCACGCGGCCATCGCCGCGCTGCTGCGCGTCCCGCACGTGGTCCTCGCCGTCAATAAGATGGACCTCGCCGGCTACGAGGAGTCCGTGTTCGCCGCCATCGCCGAGGAGTTCACGGCGTACGCCACCGAGCTGGGCGTCCCGGATGTCACCGCGATCCCGATCTCGGCGCTCGAGGGCGACAACGTGGTGGAGCCGTCGGCGCACATGGACTGGTACGGCGGCCCGACCGTCCTGGAGCACCTGGAGACCGTCCCGGTCAGCCACGACCTGGCGCACTGCCACGCGCGGCTGCCCGTGCAGTACGTGATCCGCCCGCAGAGCGCCGAGCACCCCGACTACCGGGGCTACGCGGGCCAGATCGCGGCCGGCTCCTTCCGTGTCGGCGACCCGGTCACGGTCCTGCCGTCCGGCCGTACGACGACGATCTCGGGCATCGACCTGCTCGGCACCCCGGTCGACGAGGCCTGGACGACGCAGTCGGTGACACTGCTGCTCACGGACGACATCGACGTCTCGCGCGGCGACCTCATCGTCCCCAGCAAGGACGCGCCCGCGACCACGCAGGACATCGAGGCGACCGTCTGCCATGTCGCCGACGCCCCGCTCACCGTCGGCCACCGGGTGCTGCTCAAGCACGGCACCCGCACGGTCAAGGCGATCGTCAAGGACATCCCGTCCCGGCTCACGCTGGCCGACCTGTCCCTGCACCCGCACCCCGAGCAGCTCGCCGCCAACGACATCGGCCGGGTGAAGATCCGTACCGCCGAGCCGCTGCCGGTCGACGCCTACGCCGACTCGCGCCGCACCGGCTCCTTCATCCTCATCGACCCCTCCGACGGCACCACGCTCACCGCGGGCATGGTCGGCGAGTCGTTCGCGGCGCCCGAGTCGGTCAAGGACGCGGCGGACGACGACGGTTGGGACTTCTGACCATGAACCCGACCGATTTCTACGCCACGTTCGCGAAGGAGGGCGGCCGCGTCGGCAGCGGCGCCCTCGGCAGCGGACAGGGCGGCGTGGCGCGATGTGCGCGCTGACGTACGCGCACCGCGTGCCCCCGTTCCGTATGCGACGAAGACCTCCCTTGCCGAACTCCCGGCCGCGGCCTCACAGGCCGTGACCGCCGGGCCAACGAGAGGAACACCTCCCGTGCCTGCCAACCGCCCGTCCCGCAGTACGCCGCTGCGCCACGGCCTCGCCGTGGTCGCCGCGCTCCCCCTCCTCGCGCTCACCGCCTGCGGTTACGGCTCCCAGGCCAAGGACGACACCGCCAACCAGAAGGTCGCCGCCGGGGCGAGGAAGACCGACGGTCTCGACACCGTGAAGATCGGCTACTTCGGCAACCTGACGCACGCGACCGCGCTGGTCGGCCGGCAGCAGGGCATCTTCCAGAAGGAACTCGGCGGCACCAAGGCCGAGTACGCCACCTTCAACGCGGGCCCGTCCGAGATCGAGGCGCTCAACTCCGGCTCGATCGACATCGGCTGGATCGGCCCCTCCCCGGCGATCAACGGCTACACCAAGTCCGGCGGCAAGAGCCTGAAGATCATCGGCGGTTCGGCCTCGGGCGGCGTGAAGCTCGTGGTCGACCCGAAGAAGATCAAGTCGCTGAAGGACATCAAGGGCAAGAAGATCGCAACGCCCCAGCTCGGCAACACACAGGACGTCGCGTTCCTCAACTGGGCCGCCGAGCAGGGCTGGAAGGTCGACGCGCAGAGCGGCAAGGGCGACGTCACGGTCGTCCGCAGCGACAACAAGGTGACCCCGGACGCCTTCAAGTCCGGTTCCGTGGACGGCGCGTGGGTGCCGGAGCCGACCGCGTCCAAGCTGGTCGCCGAGGGCGGCAAGGTGCTGCTCGACGAGTCGGCGCTGTGGCCCGACAAGAAGTTCGTGATCACCAACGTCATCGTGTCGCAGAAGTTCCTCAAGGAGCACCCGAAGGCCGTCGAGGCGGTGCTGAAGGCCTCCGTCGAGACCAACCGGTGGATCACCGCCCACCCGGACCGGGCGAAGGCGGCGGCGAACGACCAGCTCGCGTCGGACACCGGCAAGGCGCTCCCCGCGGACGTCCTGGACCCGGCCTGGAACTCGATCCGCATCACCGACGACCCGCTAGCCGCCACCCTCAAGACCGAGGCGGCGCACGCGGTCAAGGCCGGACTGCTCGACCGGCCGGACCTGAAGGGCATCTACGACCTCAGCCTCCTCAACAAGGTCCTCGAGTCCGGCGGCCGGGGACCGGTGGACGCCGCCGGTCTCGGCAGCAGCTGACCCCAACTCCCGTCCTTCTCCCAGGAGGTGACGACCATGGCCACGACCACGACCCTCGCCACGGCCGACGAGACGACCGCGGAGTCCGGCGCGTACGCGGCACGCCTGGAGCGGGTCTCGAAGTCGTATCCGACGCCGGGCGGGCAGCAGCTCGTCCTGGACGACATCAGCCTCGACGTCGCGCCCGGCGAGTTCGTCACCCTCCTGGGGGCCTCGGGCTGCGGCAAGTCGACCCTGCTGAACCTGGTCGCCGGTCTCGACAGGCCCAGCACGGGCTCGATCACGACCGACGGCCGCCCGGCCCTGATGTTCCAGGAGCACGCGCTCTTCCCGTGGCTGACCGCGGGCAAGAACATCGAACTCGCCCTGAAACTGCGGGGGGTGGCGAAGCCGGAGCGGCGCGGCCGGGCCGAGGAGCTGCTGGAGCTGGTCCGGCTGAAGGGCGCGTACGGCAAGCGCGTGCACGAGCTGTCCGGCGGCATGCGCCAGCGGGTGGCGATGGCGCGGGCGCTGGCCCAGGAGAGCGGCCTGCTGCTGATGGACGAGCCGTTCGCGGCCCTGGACGCCATCACCCGGGACGTGCTGCACGACGAGCTGACCCGCATCTGGGCGGAGACCGGGCTGTCCGTGCTGTTCGTGACGCACAACGTGCGCGAGGCGGTGCGGCTCGCGCAGCGGGTCGTGCTGCTGTCCTCGCGGCCGGGCCGGGTGGCCCGTGAGTGGGCGGTCGACATCCCGCAGCCGCGCCGCATCGAGGACGCGCCCGTCGCGGAGCTGTCCCTCGAGATCACCGAAGTCCTGCGTGGGGAGATCCGCCGCCATGGCCAGCACTGACACGAAGACCGCCGCGGAGGCGGCCCCCGAGAGCGCCGAGGACGCGGGCCGCGGGCAGGACGGCGCCAGCATCGGGGCGGGGCTCGACGCGCTGGAGGTGACCGCCACCGGCCGGCCGAGCCTGCGGCAGACGTTCGTCGGCAAGATCGTCCCGCCGGTCACCGCGATCCTCGTGGTGCTGGTGGTCTGGCAGGGGCTGATCTCCCTCAAGGTCGTCGACGACCCCACCAAGCTGCCCTCGCCGGCGGCGGTGTGGCACGCGGTCGAACAGGCCTGGCTCCAGGGCACCCTGCTCGGCTACATCTGGACGAGCGTCTCGCGCGGTCTGCTCGGCTTCTTCTTCGCGCTGCTCATCGGCACCCCGCTGGGTCTGCTGGTGGCCCGGGTGAAGTTCGTGCGCGCGGCCATCGGCCCGATCCTGTCCGGGCTCCAGTCGCTGCCGTCGGTGGCGTGGGTGCCGCCGGCCGTGATCTGGCTGGGCCTGAACAACTCGATGATGTACGCGGTGATCCTGCTCGGCGCCGTCCCGTCCATCGCCAACGGGCTGGTCTCCGGCGTCGATCAGGTGTCCCCGCTGTTCGTCCGCGCGGGCCGCACGATGGGCGCGACGGGGCTGAAGGGCGTACGGCACGTCACGCTGCCTGCGGCGATGCCGGGCTATGTGGCGGGTCTGAAGCAGGGCTGGGCGTTCTCGTGGCGCTCGCTGATGGCGGCGGAGATCATCGCGAACTTCCCCGATCTGGGCGTGGGCCTCGGCCAGTTGCTGGAGAACGGCCGCACGGCGAGCGACATGGCGATGGTGTTCGAGGCGATCCTGCTCATCCTGTTCGTCGGCATCGCCATCGACCTGCTGATCTTCAGCCCGCTGGAGCGCTGGGTGCTGCGCAGCCGCGGTCTGCTGGTGAGGAGCTGAACCACCATGCGTGCACCGGTCCTTCTCGTCATCGCCCACGGCAGCCGCGACCCGCGGCACGCCGCGACCGTGCACGCCCTCGTGCGCCGGGTGCGGTCCCTGCGGCCGGGGCTGCGCGTGGAGACCGGCTTCCTGGACTTCAACCTGCCTTCGGTACATGGGGTGTTGGAGTCCTTGGCGGCACAGGACGTACGGGACGTCGTAGCCCTCCCCCTCCTCCTGACCCGCGCGTTCCACGCGAAGTCCGACATCCCGGCGGTCCTGCGGGACGCCCCGGCCCGGCTGCGGATCCGGCAGGCGGAGGTGCTCGGCCCTTCGCCGCTGCTGCTGTCGGCGCTCGAACGCCGGTTGTACGAGGCGGGGTTGACGTCCGCCGACAAGTCCTCGACCGGGGTCGTGCTGGCCTCGGCGGGGTCCTCCGACCCGGAGGCGATCGCAGTGATCGCAGAAATCGCGCGGGAGTGGCGGCACACCGGATGGTGCGCCGTGCGACCTGCGTTCGCCTCCGCCTCCCTTCCCCGCACCGAGGACGCGGTGCGGGACCTGCGGGCCCTCGGCTGCGACCGGGTCGCGGTCGCGCCCTACGTCCTGGCCCCCGGCTTCCTCCCGGACCGCATCGCGCGTGGCGCGGCCGAGGCGGACGTCCTGGCGGACGTACTGGGCCCGGCTCCTGAAGTGGCGCGGGTGCTGCTGGAGCGGTACGACGCGGCACGGGTGCCGGTACTGGCGGCCATCGGGGCCTGAGAGCGCCTCGACCGGCGCCGGGAGCCCGTCTACGGACCGGCGCTCCCCGGTGACGTCGGTCCGCTGACGAGGGGGCGGGGCGGCACGTCGCTGTGGGCCTCGATGCCGGTTCAGTCGAAGGAGAGTCCGCCCGTGCGGGTGCGCTTGAGTTCGAAGAAGTCCGGGTGGTTGGCCAACACACGGAAGCTGTCGAAGAGTTCGGCGGCCGCGGCGCCGCGGGGAATGGCGCGGAGCACCGGGCCGAACCACACCGTTCCGTCGACGTGGACCGTGGGTGTGCCCACGTAGGCGCCCGACTCCGGCTCGGCACCCGCCTCGTGGCTGCGGCGCAGCGCGTCGTCGTAGGAGGGGTCGTGGGCGGCGTCCGCCAGGTCCGCCGGGAGTCCCAGTTCGGCGAGGGCGTCGGCGATCACGGCGTCGTAGTCCTTGATGCCGCGGTCGTGGATCCGGGTGCCGAGCGCGGTGTACAGGTCCCGCAGGATCTTCTCCCCGTGCCGCTCGGCGGCGGCCACGGCGACGCGCACCGGCCCGATGGACCGGTCGACCAGGTCGCGGTACCAGTCGGAGAGTTCGTTGCCGGTGTTGTGCAGGTACAGGCTCATCACGCGGAAGCGGAGGTCGAGCGGGCGCTCGCGCTCGACCTCCAGCAGCCAGCGGGAGGTGATCCAGGCGAAGGGGCAGGCGGGGTCGAAGAAGAGGTCGACGGCGGTCGTCTCGGTCTGCGTCATGCCGACGACGTTAGGTCGCCGACGGCCCGCGGTTCTGGTCCAATCCGGGGGCCTGTCAGTGGTCCACTTGGGGACTGGCAGGTCCAATTCGGGACTGCCAGGTCCAATTCGGGGACTGTCAGTGGTCCGCTTCGGCGTCGGCCAGCCGCATCAGCTCGTCGGCCGGCAGCGACCCGGCCGGGCGGTGCTCGCGCGCGAAGTGGTTGGCGAGCCGCTGGAGCAGGGCGTTCAGCGGCGTCGGTACGCCGCGCAGGCGGCCGAGGAGGACGACCTCGCGCCCCGCCTGGGCGAGCCGTCCTCCGACGGTGCCGCCGACCGCCCCTGCCCCGATGATGATGTAGCGCATGGGCCCGAGCCTCGCACACCCGCCGCGTCTGCGCGCTGCGGCTCAACCTGCCGTCATCTCCACCAGTTTGACGACCGTGTTCCAGTTGCGGCTGGTGGCGATCAGCCCCTTGGTGATCCGCGGCCGGGACAGGGCCTCGGCGAGCTTGGAGCGGCCGAGGCCGTCAGGGGCGTACAGGTAGAGGGCGTGGTCGCCGAGGCGGAACTCCTCGGGGAGATGGGCCGCCTGGTCGATGGCGGCGAAGCGCTCCGCGTCGACGGGGGCGGAGAAGTACGTGACGTGGAGCTGCTTGGGCGCCAGCTCGGCGGCCGGGAAGGGGCAGGCGTCGGCGACGGCCCTGAGGTAGGCGTGGTCGCGTACGAGCACGTCGACCGGGAAGCCGAAGTGCGCCTCGATGGCCTCCGTCAACTCCGCGGCGAGGGACTGCTCGTCGCCGCGGTCGGCGGTGAACACGGCTTGACCGCTCTGGAGATGGGTGCGTACGCCGTGATGGCCGAGGCCCTCCATGAGCCCCCGCAGCTCGGCCATCGGGACCTTCTTCTTGCCGCCCACGTTGATTCCGCGCAGCAGCGCCGCATACGTCGTCATCCGCACACCCTAGGGTGCGGCCGCCGTGCCCCGTGGGGGCGGGCGCGGCGGCCGCGGCCCGGCACGCCGGGTTGGCGAAACTCTGACCGATCGAACGGCCGCTCGGCAACCTCTTCACCCTGCTGTGACTTGTTCAACAAGGCGGCGCGATCGCCGTGTTGTGCTTGCCAGCCGGCCCCGGCTCCCCCCACTCCCTCAGCGCTGGTAGCGGGCGAGGACCAGGTTGCCGTCCCGTTCAAGGCGGCGGCGCAGCTCGGCGTCGCCGATCGCGCCGCTGTAGTACTCCTGGAGGGCCGGGGTGGCCACCTTGTCCTTCCACTCCGGGTAGCCGCGTACGGACTGGGCGGGCGCGGAGCGCAGGTGGGCCGCGAGGGCGGTGCCGGTGGCCCAGCCGTTCTTCGCGGTGTGCAGGGCCGGGTCCTTCAGGGCCTCGGTACCGGTGGGCAGCATCCAGTCGCCGAGGGCCAGCCGCACCATGTGGGGCGGCCGCAGCAGGAAGTCGACGAACGCGGCGGCCTCCTTCTTGTGCGGGCTGTCCGCGGCGACGGACAGGGTCTGCGGGCTGACGCCCTGGGTGAGCCCGCCGGCGCCGGCCGGCGCGGGCAGCACCTGCCAGTCGAAGCCCTTCGGCGCCTGCTGCACGATCTGCTGGCGGTAGGAGAAGCCCAGCGGGACCATCGCGTACTTGCCCGCGAAGAAGCCGGGCAGGGTGTCCGAGCCGCCGCTGCCGAGCGTCGAGCCGGGCGCGCTGCGGTCGGCGGCGACCTGGTCGTGGACCGTGCGCGGCACCACCTGGTCGGCCGCCCCGAAGCGCACGGCGACCTTGCCGTCCGCGCCCCGGTGGAAGAGCCGCCCGCCCACCGACAGCGACAGGTTGAGCGTCGCGGAGACGGGCTCCTTCAGTGGCCAGGCGACACCGTACTTGCCGTGCCCGCTGAGCCGTTTCGTCACCTTCCGGAACTCTCCCCAGCTCCACGGGTGTTGCGGCGTCGGTATCCGTACGCCGGACTCGCGCAGCCATGCCGTGTTGGCGATGAGCACCCGCGGCTCCTGGAGGAACGGCACGCCGTAGACACCCTTGCCGAAGGTGGCGGTCTCCCAGCTGCGCTCGGGTATCGCGGACTTGAGTCGTCGGGGCAGCAGGTGGGTGAGGTCGGCGAGGTAGCCCCCGTAGGCGAAGTCAGCGAGGTCGTCGGAGGCGTCGTGGATGACGTCCGGGGCCTCACCGCCCTCGAAGGAGGTGAGCAGCTGGTCGTGGACGCCGTCCCAACTGCCCTGGACGTACTCCACCTTGATGCCGGGGTGCGTGGCGTTCCACTCCTCGACCAGTTCCTTGTTGGCGGCGACGGACTCCTCCTGCCAGGCCAGGGACTGGAAGCGCAGGGTGATCGGGCCGTGGCCCTTCACCGCGCCGGAGGTGCATCCGGTGGCCAGGAGCAGGAGCACCAGGGCCAGCAGTCTCGTGGTCCGCATCAGCTCTTCACCGCCCCGGCGACCATGTCGCCCGTGATCCGTCGCTGGATGAACGCGAACACCACCAGCGAGGGCAGCGTCGCGAGGCAGGCGGCCGCGGCCAGCGGGCCGAGGTCCGCTACGCCCTCCGCGCCGATGAAGTGGGTGAGGACCACGGGCAGCGTCTGCTGGTCCGGGGTCTTCAGCAGCACCAGCGCGAAGAAGAACTCGTTCCACGCGGTGACGAACGCGAACAGCGCCGTCGCCGCGATCCCGGGCGCCAGCAGCGGCGCCGTCACCGACACCAGCGTGCGCAGCCGCCCGGCCCCGTCGACCGCCGCGGCCTCCTCCAGCTCCACGGGGACCGCCCGGACGTATCCGGTGAGCATCCACAGCGCGAACGGCAGCGCCCAGACGACGTAGACCAGGACCAGCCCGGACAGGGAGTCGATCAGCCGGAGGTTCTTCAGCACCAGGAACAGCGGGATGATCAGCAGCACGAACGGGAACGCCTGGCTGACCACGACCCAGCCGGAGGCGGCCCGCGAGAGCAGCGTGCGGCGGCGGGCGACGACGTACGCCATCGGGACGGCGATGAGCACGGCGACGACCGCGGCCCCGGCTGCCGTGAGCAGGGAGTTGAGCGCGGCGTGCAGCAGCGGCTGCTCGTCGAAGGCCTGCCGGAAGTTGGCCCACGTCGGATCATCTGGGATCCAGGTGGGGTGCAGGCTGCCCAGCTCGCGCGGTGACTTGAAGGCGATGGAGAGCAGCCACAGGAAGGGGAAGGCGAGGAAGACGAGATAGGCGAGCAGGGCCGTGTACTGGCCGAGCCGGCCGAGGCGTGCTCCGGTGCCGCGGGTCCTCATGCGTCCTCGCCTCCCCGCAGCCGGCCCACGAGGAAGACGGCGAGCAGTACCGAGATCACCGCGACCATCACGCATCCCATCGCCGCCGCGTAGCCGAACTGCCCGTAGCGGAAGGCCTCTTCGTAGGCGAACAGCATGGGCAGCCGGGTGTGTCCGCCGGGGCCGCCCTGGGTCAGGACGTAGACCAGGGCGAAGGAGTTGAAGTTCCAGATGAGGTTGAGGGCGGTGATGGCGAGCGCGACCGGTCTGAGCGCGGGCCAGGTGACCGTGCGGAAGCGGCGCCAGGGTCCCGCGCCGTCCACCGCGGCCGCCTCGTGCAGTTCGCGCGGGGTGTTCTGGAGGCCGGCGAGCAGGGCGACCGTGGTCTGCGGCATCCCGGCCCAGACGCCGACGACGATCACCGCGGGCAGGGCGGTGGCGAGCCCGCTGAGCCAGTCCCGGCCGTCGCCGAGACCCAGGTCGCGCAGGGCCTCGTTGAGGACGCCCGCGTCGGCGTTGTAGACCAGCCGCCACATGATGCCGACCACGACCTCGGGCATGGCCCAGGGGATGATCGCGAGGGCCCGGGCCAGCCAGCGCAGCCGCAGGTCCTGGTCGAGCAGGAGGGCGAGGCCGAGCGCCAGCAGGAACTGCGGCACCGTCACTCCGACCGCCCAGAGCAGCCCGATCCGGAACGACTCCCAGAACAGGGTGTCCCGGAGCAGATCCGTGAAGTTGAGGGCGCCGATCCACTGGGTGGACGCAGTGCGGCCGGACTGGGCGTCGGTGAAGGCCAGCAGGATGCCGTAGAGCAGCGGGCCGACGCTGAGCACGAGGATCGGGATCAGGGCGGGCAGCACCAGGAACCAGGCGCCGTGGCCGGTCGTGCGCCGGGGCCGGTCCGCGCTCGGCGCGTACGGCCGGGGCCGCCTCACTTCGCTCACCGACGTCACGGCATCAGCCCCTTCGCGCGGGCTCGGGCGGCCCGGTTGGCGTGCTCATGGTCGTCAAGGCCCGGCCGCTCGTCAAGGGACCGCACAGGGGTCCCGACCTGTGCGAATGCGACACTGGCCGAGGCATCAGGCCCACCGACACGGGACACGGAGGCGGACGGATGGACGAGGGACGGGCGCGGGACGTACTGGCCGCGGCAGGGGTGCTGCCCGGACCGGCGCGGGACGCGCGGCTCCTCGCCCTCGGCGAGAACGCGGTGTTCGCCGCCGGTGACCTGGTGGTCAAGGTGGGCCGCGACGCCGAACTGCTGGGCCGGGCGCGGCGGGAGCTGGCCGTCGCCGGCTGGCTGGCCGACGCGGACGTGCCGGCCGTGCGGGCGGCCGCGCCCGAGGCTCTGCTGGTGGACGGGCACCCGGTGACCGTGTGGCACCGGCTGCCCGACGCCGTGCGGCCCGCTGAGCCGCGGGATCTGGCCGAGCTGCTGCGGCTCGTGCACGTGCTTCCCTCCCCCTCCTTCGAGCTGCCGCCCCGCGAGCTGCTGGGCGGTGTCGAGCGCTGGCTGCGGCTCGCGGGCGACGCGATCGACCCCGCGGACGCGGCGTACCTGCGCGAGCGGCGCGACGGGTTCGCGGCGGCCGCGGCGGCGCTGACGCCCCAGCTGCCGCCGGGTGCGATCCACGGCGACGCGCTGCCCCGCAACGTGCACATCGGCCCGGACGGCCCGGTCCTGGTCGACCTGGAGACCGTCTCCGCCGACCTGCGCGAGCACGACCTGGTCGTCATGGCCCTGTCCCGCGACCGCTACGGCCTGCCCGCCGAGGCGTACGACGCCTTCACGCAGGCGTACGGCTGGGACGTGCGTGCGTGGGAGGGCTGTTCGGTGCTGCGGGGCGCCCGCGAGACGGCGAGCTGTGCCTGGGTCGCCCAGCACGCCCCGTCCAACCCCAAGGCGCTGGCGGAGTTCCGGCGCCGGGTGGCCTCGCTGCGGGACGGCGACGAGACGGTGCGCTGGTACCCGTTCTGATCCCCGGCTGCCGCAGCGGAGTTGGTCAGACCCGCTGCCCGGCCGTCTCCCGCAGCGGCCAGCGGCCGTCGACCACGGCGGCCGCGTCGCCCTTGCGGCGCAGGAAGCTCTGGAAGTCCGCCGCCCACTCGGCGTACCACTCGATCTGACGGCGGTGCAGCTCCGCCGGGCCGAGGGCCGCGACCTTGGGGTGGCGGTCGGCTATCGCGCAGGCCAGACGGGCCGCGGCGAGGGCGTCGGCCGAGGCGTCGTGGGCGGCATCGAGGACGACGCCGTACTCGGCGCAGACGGCCTCCAGGTTGCGCTTGCCCCGGCGGTAGCGGTCGACGCGGCGGTCGATGGTGTACGGGTCGAGGACCGGCGCGGGGTCGGTGCCGAGCCGCTCGGACAGCGACGGCAGCCCGTACCGCCGCAGTTCGGCGGAGAGCAGGGTGAGGTCGAAGGCGGCGTTGTAGGCGACGACGGGGACGCCCGCCTTCCAGTACGTGACCAGGACGTCCGCGATGGCGTCGGCGACCTGGTCGGCGGGGCGGCCCTCGGCCGCGGCGCGCTCGTTGCTGATGCCGTGCACGGCCACCGCGTCGGCCGGGATCTCCACGCCCGGATCCGCCAGCCAGTCCCGCTGCCCGAGGACCTGTCCGGCCCTGACCTCGATCACGGCGCCCGTGACGATGCGCGCCTTGCCCGGATCCGTCCCGGTCGTCTCCAGGTCGAAGCCGATCAGCAGCTCCCGGTGCCAGCCCATGGGTGTCCCCCTTCGTGGTGGTGCGTTCCCCCAGTGGTCTCCACCCTCGCACGGGCCACTGACAATCCGACCACCGTGCCCCGCCTGCCGCGGGAACACTTCAGGACACAGGCCGCGAATCCGCCCAGGCCTGCTCGAACTCCTCGCGGTAGGTGGGGAAGAGGCCGGGCTCGACCACGTCGTCCGACTTGAGCACCCGGCTGCCGTTGCGCAGCACCAGCACCGGCGACTCCATCCCCCGCGCCCCGCGCAGGTACGACTGCACCACGGCGATGCCGTCCGAGCCGTCGCCGTCCACGAGGTACGCCGTGAAGCGCGGCGTCTCGTCGTACACCTGGATCTCGAAGGCGCCCGGGTCGCGCAGCCGGGAGCGCACCCGGCGCATGTGCAGGATGTTCATCTCGACGGAGCGGCTCAGCTCGCCCCGCTTGATGCCGAGTTCGCGCTCGCGCCGCTTCACCGCGCTGGAGGCCGGATTGAGGAAGAGCAGCCGCACCCGGCAGCCCGCCTCGGCCAGCCGCACCAGCCGTCGTCCGGAGAAGTTCTGCACGAGCAGGTTGAGGCCGATGCCGGCGGCGTCGAGGCGGCGGGCCCCGCCGAACAGGTCCTCGGCGGGGAACTGCCGCATCAGGCGCACCCGGTCGGGGTGCACGGCGACCACGTCCGCGTACCGGTCGCCGACGAGGTCCTCGACGGCGTCGACGGGCAGCCGGCGCGAGGAGGGCACGTCGCCGCCCGAGCCGAGCATGTCCAGCAGCCGGGCCGAGGCGCGTTCGGCCTGGGCGAGGACGGCCTCGGACAGGGCGCGGTTGCGGGAGACCACGTTGCGCGTGACCTCCAGCTCGTCCAGGGCGAGTTCGAGCTCCCGGCGCTCGTCGAAGTAGGGCTCGAAGCAGGGCCAGTGCTGCACCAGCAGCTCGCGCAGCTGCGGCAGCGTGAGGAAGCTGAGCACGTTGTCGTCGGCCGGGTCGAGCAAGTAGCCCTTGCGGCGGCTGACTTCGCGCACGGCGACGGCCCGGTGCACCCACTCCTGTCCGGCCGGTCCGGCCGCGGCGACCACCCACTCGTCGCCGTGCACGGGCTCGTACACGGGCCGCAGCACGGCGGCCACGACGGCGCGCAGCCGCTGCTCGACGAGGTTCAGCCAGATGTAGGCCCGGCCGGCCCGCTGGGCGCGGGTGCGCACCTCGCGCCAGGCGTCGGCGTCCCAGTCCAGTTCCGGACCGATCGCCCCTGCGTCCATCGGCCGTGCCAGCGACACCGCGCCGGGCGGGACGTCTGTGGAGTTCCCCTCGCGACCCTCGCCACCAGGGGGCAGCTCCAGCCCTCCCGAGCCCACCCGTGCACCGCCTTCCGCTCCCCCGAGCTCCCGTTCCCAACGATCAAGGAAGGGTACTCCGGGAGCGGTCGGCGATGCAGCCCGATGGCCAGGCTCACTCCCCCAACTTCCCGTGTTCCTGTGGCCGTTCCCACTCTCGTGTGCCGCGGGAGTGAGCGGATTCATAACGGGGGCACAGCGCGAGGGGGTGCCGAGGGGTACGTCAGGGCGGGAAGAGACGGGTGTGTCCGGCACTTTCGGGGAGACTCGTGGGCAAGGCACCCCCGCCGGAGCGGTACACCTGAAAGAGTCGTGGTCATGCAGGTCTGGCCTGGAGAGGCATATCCGCTCGGCGCCACCTACGACGGCGCCGGCACCAATTTCGCGGTCTTCACGGAGGCCGCGGACCGAGTGGAGCTGTGTCTGCTGCACGACGACGGCTCCGAGACCGCGGTGGAACTGCGGGAGAGCGACGCCTTCGTGCGGCACGCGTACGTGCCCGGCATCATGCCCGGGCAGCGGTACGGCTTCCGCGTGCACGGCCCCTACGATCCCGCGCGCGGGCTGCGCTGCAACTCGGCGAAGCTGCTGCTGGACCCGTACGCGAAGGCGGTCAGCGGCACGGTGGACTGGACCGAGGCGGTCTACGGCTACCACTTCGGCGAGCCCGAGCGGCGCAACGACCTCGACTCGGCGCCGCACACGATGACGTCGGTGGTGATCAACCCGTACTTCGACTGGGGCGACGACCGCCCACCGCGCACCGAGTACCACCACACGGTGATCTACGAGGCCCATGTGAAGGGCCTGACCATGCGCCACCCGGGGCTCCCGGAGGAGCTGCGCGGCACCTACGCGGGGCTCGCGCACCCGGCCGTGATCGAGCACCTGACCGGACTGGGCGTCACCGCGCTGGAGCTGATGCCGGTACACCAGTTCGTCAACGACCACCGGCTGGCCGACCTCGGCCTGAGCAACTACTGGGGCTACAACACCATCGGCTTCTTCGCCCCGCACAACGCGTACGCCTCCTGGGGCGACCGCGGCCAGCAGGTCCTGGAGTTCAAGTCGGCGGTCCGGGCGCTGCACGAGGCCGGGATCGAGGTCATCCTCGACGTGGTCTACAACCACACCGCCGAGGGCAACCACCTCGGCCCCACGCTGTCCTTCCGGGGCCTGGACAACCCGTCGTACTACCGCCTCGCGGACGACCCCCGCTACTACACGGACACCACCGGCACCGGGAACTCGCTGCTCATGCGGTCCCCGCACGTGCTTCAGCTGATCATGGACTCGCTGCGGTACTGGGTCCTCGAGATGCATGTCGACGGGTTCCGCTTCGACCTCGCGGCGACCCTGGCCCGGCAGTTCCACGAGGTGGACCGGCTGTCGTCGTTCTTCGACCTGGTGCAGCAGGATCCGGTCGTCTCCCAGGTGAAGCTGATCGCCGAGCCGTGGGACGTGGGCGAGGGCGGCTACCAGGTGGGCAACTTCCCGCCGCTGTGGACCGAGTGGAACGGCAAGTACCGCGACACCGTGCGTGACCTGTGGCGGGGCGAGCCGCGCACGCTGGCGGAGTTCGCGTCCCGGCTGACCGGCTCCTCCGACCTCTACCAGGACGACGGGCGCCGCCCCCTGGCCTCCATCAACTTCGTGACCTGCCACGACGGGTTCACGCTGCACGACCTCGTCTCGTACAACGACAAACACAACGACGCCAACGGCGAGGACAACCGGGACGGCGAGAGCCACAACCGGTCCTGGAACTGCGGGGCGGAGGGCGAGACCGACGATCCGGCCGTCCTGGAGCTGCGGGCGCGCCAGATGCGCAACTTCGTCGCCACGCTGATGCTCTCCCAGGGCGTGCCGATGATCAGCCACGGGGATGAGCTGGCGCGCACCCAAGGGGGCAACAACAACGCGTACTGCCAGGACAACGAGGTGTCCTGGGTGGCGTGGCCGGAGCCCCGCGTCGAGGACCCGGGTGGGCTGCTGGAGTTCACGCGCGCGATGGTGTGGCTGCGCAAGGACCACCCGGTGCTGCGCAGGCGGCGTTTCTTCCACGGGCGCCCGGTGAAGGGCACGCACGACGACCTGTCCGACATCGCCTGGTTCACCCCCGAGGGGCGGGCGATGACCCACCGGGACTGGGACGGCGCGCAGGCGTCGGCGCTGACCGTGTTCCTCAACGGCAACGCGATCTCCGAGCCGGGTCCGCGCGGGGAGCGCGTCACCGACGACTCCTTCCTGCTGATGTTCAACGCCTCGCCGAAGGCGCTGGACTTCGTCGTGCCGGTCGACCTCGGGCGGGAGTGGCAGGTGGTCGTGGACACCGCCCGCACGGAGGGGGTGCCGGTGCCGCCCGACACGGGCGCGAAGGTGCGGGCCGGGGAGAGCCTCGCCCTGCCGGAGCGGAGCATGGCGGTGCTCCAGCGGCCGGCGTAGAGGCTCACCGGGTCCGGGCCGCGTGCCGGGCTGCCGCGTGCATGGCTGCCGCGTGTCGGGCTGTCACGAAAGGTGGCGGGATGGGTACGTAGGTTCCATGACTTCTGAGCGACCCCACCCGATGGTGCCGACGGCCACGTACCGACTGCAGCTGCAGCCCGCGTTCCCGTTCGCGGCGGCCGCGGCTGCCGTGCCCTACCTGGCGTCGCTCGGCGTCTCGCACCTGCACCTGTCCCCCGTCCTGGAGGCCGTGCCCGGTTCCGCGCACGGCTACGACGTCGTGGACCACGCGCGCGTGCGCGGCGAGCTGGGCGGCGAGGAGGGGCTGCGCGCGCTGGCGCGCACCGCGCGGGAGCACGGGCTCGGCCTCGTGGCTGACATCGTGCCGAACCACATGGCCATGGCCCCGCGCCACAACGGCGCCCTGTGGGAGGTGCTGCGGGAGGGCCCGAAGTCGCCGTACGCGCGCTGGTTCGACATCGACTGGGAGGCGCAGGGCGGGCAGGTGCTGCTGCCGGTGCTCGGCGGGCCGGTCGGCGGGGAGCTGGAGCACCTCGTGGTCGACGGTGACGTGCTGCGCTACCACGATCACGCCTTCCCGCTCGGGGAGGGCACGGAGGACCTGCCGCTGCCGCGGCTGCTGGACGCCCAGTGGTACCGGCCGGTGTGGTGGCGGCTGGCCCGTACGGAGCTCAACTACCGGCGGTTCTTCAGCATCTCCGAGCTCATCGGGGTGCGCGTGGAGGACCCGGAGGTCTTCGACGCCACCCACGGCAAGCTCCTCCAGCTGCTGGAGGAGGGCGTGCTGGACGGGCTGCGCGTCGATCATCCCGACGGTCTCGCCGATCCCGGCGGCTATCTGCGGCGACTGCACGAGGCGACCGGCGGCCGCTGGACCGTCGTCGAGAAGATCCTGGCCGACGGGGAGCGCCTCCCCGCCGCGTGGCCCGTCGCGGGCACCACCGGCTACGACGCCCTCCACCACGTCGACGGCCTGTTCACCGACCCGGCCGGGGCCGGTGAACTCCTCGACGCCTACCGGCACTTCGCGGCCCCGCAGACGGACCGCGGCGGCGACTGGGAGGCGACGGTGCGCCGGGCGGCGTACAAGGTGCTCACGCACGAGCTGGCCACCGAGACGGACCGGCTCACGCGCGCGGCGAGCCGCGCCTGCGCCGCCTCACCGGACCCGGCCCACCGCGACCGCGCCCCCTGGGCGCTGCGCACGGCCCTGCGGGAGCTGCTGGTACGGATGCGCGTGTACCGGCCGTACACGGCGGCGGACGCGGCCTCGGTGGTCACGGAGCGGGGCGCCGAGGAGGCCCGGCTCGCCTTCCTCGTCCCCGAGGAGGCCGAGGCCGTCGACGTCGTACGCGACCTGCTGCTGGCCCCGGACGACGTGGAGGCGGCGGAGCACCGGCCGGAGCTCGCGGAGTTCCGCGCGCGGTTCGCGCAGACCGCCTCCGCGCTGCGCGCCAAGTCCGTGGAGGACACGGCGTTCTACCGCTACGTCCCGCTGCTCGCGGCGACCGAGGTGGGCGGCGATCCCGGCCGTCCTGCCGTGTCCCCGGAGGACTTCCACGCGTACTGCGCGCGCGTGCAGCGTGACTGGCCGCTCACCGGGACCGTGGTCTCGACCCACGACACCAAGCGCAGCGCCGACGTCCGCGCGGCGCTGGCCGTGCTGACCGAGTGCCCCCGGCGCTGGGCGGACCTGCTCGCCGAGCTGACCCGCGACGGCGGCGGCGTCCCGGACCCGCAACTGGCGTGGGCCGCCTGGCAGACGGTGTTCGGGCTGGGCCCGGCGGACGCCGGGCGCGTGCGACAGGCGCTGCTGAAGCACGTGCGCGAGGCGGGCCTGTACACGAGCTGGACGGAGCAGGAACCGCCGTACGAACAGGCGGTGGCGGACTTCGTGACGGCCGGCCCCTGCGGCCCTCCCGGCGAGCACGTGGCCGCGCTGCGCGTGGCGCTGGAGCCCCACATCCGGGCCAACGTCCTGGGCACCGCCCTGGCCCACCTGACGATGCCCGGCGTGCCGGACCTCTACCAGGGCACGGAGAACGAGTACCGCGCGCTGGTGGACCCCGACAACCGGCGCCCGGCGGCCTTCCCGCCCGCGGAGGCCGGCGAGAAGGCGAAGCTCACGGAGGCGGCCCTGCGCCTGCGGGCCCGCCGGCCGGAGGCCTTCGGCGCCTCGGCGACGTACGAGCCGCTCGCCGCGGAGGGCCCGGCGGCGTCCCACTGCCTGGCGTTCACGCGCGCGGGCGAGGTACTCACGGCGGTCACCCGGCTGTCGCTGCGCCTCGCGGAGTCCGGGGGCTGGGGCGACACCCGGCTGCCGCTGCCGCCCGGACGCTGGGTCGATCCGCTGGCCCCGGAGCGCGAGTTCACCGGCCACGCGCGCGTGGCGGACCTTTTCCGGCCGATGCCGGTGGCGCTGCTGGAGCGGGTCGGCGAGGGCTGAGGGCGGGGATGTGCGGCGAGGGGGATGTGCGGCGGGGGGGGGCAGGGAGGTGCGGCGGGGTGGAACACGCGCGGTGCTCCACCCCGCCGGTCCCTCACATGTCGAACGCGAACACCGACCGCGTGCGCACGCCCAGCTCGCAGGCGTTGGAGAACGTCTTGAGGTACTCGACCCGCTGCCCCTTCCACACCCCGCGCGCCTGGGCGGTCACCGGGTCGTAGATCATCGGGCAGAGGGTGTCGGTGCGCGGCGGGATGCGGTCGATGTCGCCGTTCGCCGCGTCGAGTTCGGCGCAGGCCTCGGCCGCGTGGGCGTGCCCGAGGGGCGGGTCGCACAGCAGCAGGGTGCCGTGGGTGTCGCCGGAGCCGAGGTCACCGCCGGTGACGGTGAGGTAGAGCCAGTCGCCCTGGGCCGCGTCCCGCGGGGCCGCCTGGGCGGTCGTCGCCGGGCCGAGGGCGAGGAGGGCGGCCGCCGCGAGCAGGGCGCCTCGTACGGCCTTCGCCGTGGTGGTGTGGGTCATTCCCTGTGCATCGGCACGGCGGTCTCCCGGCCCCAGTCCGACTCACCCGAACGGGAGCGAACACCCCCGTACCGGAGCGCCAGTTCGAACGTGCCGAGCACCACACGCGTCTGGTACTCGGCCTGGCGCGCCACCGGGATCCAGCGCGCCCGGCAGCCGTCGGGGCCGTAGTCGGCGCACCAGGTGTCGATGAGGCGGTCCAGCTCCGCGGCCGCGTCATGGCCCACGCTCAGCGCCAGGCGGTGCAGCAGCCCGGCCGTGCGCAGGGTCAGCCGGCGCCAGGCGATGCGCAGGGCGGCCAGATGGCCGTTGGTGAACGGCGGGAGAGGCCGGGCCTGGCTCGCCGCTCGGTCGGGGTCCCAGGCGTCGGCGAGGCCGGGGCAGACCAGCAGGTAGTCGTCGATCGCCGCGAGCAGGGCCGCCGTGTCCGGGGTGGGCGCGAGCCGGGGGCGGAGGCGGCCGAGGATGCCGTCGAGGAGGCGGGTGTCGCGGCGCAGGGCGTGACTGACGGTGCGCAGGACCGGCTCCCGGTCGGTGGCCGGCGCGGCGTCCTCCACGGCGGCCACGCCCCACATGGGGGCCTCGACGACCGCGGTGACGGTGCCGTGCCGGTGCGGGTGGAACCAGGTCGACTCGACGGCGGCCTCGGTGATGGCCGCGGCCAGGTCGCCCCGGTGCGGTGGCGGGATCCGGTAGACGGCGGGGCCGAGGACGGGCCAGTACAGGGCGTCGTACGCGCCGAGTTCGCGCGGGATGCCGAGCCGGGCCGCGATGCGGGCGAGGCGCGGGGCGAGGCCGGGCAGGTCGCAGGTGAGCTCGGCGAAGCCGCCGCCGACGTCGACGCCGTGCAGCGAGCACTGCAGGAGGGGGCGCAGCTCGTCCTGGACCGCGAGCAGGGCGCGCGTCTCCGGCAGGGCGGCCGCCGCCGCGCCGTCGGGCAGCCACTCGGGCTGCTCCAGGAAGCCGGGCCGGAAGAAGTTCCGGAAGTAGCGCCCCAGGGTGTACGGGCCGCCCAGCCAGCCCTCGTTGCGGCGGGAGCCGTCGGGGTCCAGGCACAGCAGCAGGTTCCAGGTGGCGTCGGCGCCCTCGGTGAGCCGGGGGTCGGCGAGGGCGCGCTCGGCCAGGTTCAGGGCGGTGGCACCGCCGACGGGCTCGTTGGCGTGCGGTCCGGCGACGACGAGGACGTTCCGGCTGCCGTGACCGATGGAGAGCAGCCACAGGGGCGCGCCCGCGCGCGAGGTGCCGATGCGGCGCAACCGGGCGTCCCCAGGACGGCGGGTGACGAGCGCGGCCGCGCGGGCGCCCAGCTCGTCCACGGAGGGGTAGCGGAGGAGCGGCAGGGCACACCTCCACACTGGGGGGCCGTCGGCTCACCTGGCGTACATGACGTAGGCACAGTCAGTCACGACTTCACGAGCGCGTCAACACCTCGGCGGATACGAGGTTTTCGGCCACCGGCGCGCCGGGCCGGGCCGCGCCCTCAGTGGGATGTGCCTCAGCGGTATGCGCCTCAGTGGGCGGAGAGCCGGAAGGCGACGTGTCCGAAGCCGACCTGGTCGCCCTCGCGGACGACGGCGACGCCCACGACCCGGCGCCCGTTCACGGTCGTGCCGTTGGTCGAGCCGAGGTCCCTGAGGACCCACGTACCGCCCTGGAGACTGAGTTCGGCGTGGGCGCGGGACACCGTCTCGTGGTTCAGCCGCAGGCCGCTGCCCGGGCCCCGGCCGATGCACAGCGGGCCGGTGCTCGCGGCGTGTGGGAGCAGCAGCTTGGGCAGCCGTTCGGCCTGCCAGGCGGCGCGCAGCCGGCCCGGGAAGCCGGAGACGGCCTCGACCGTGCCGAAGAACACCCGTGAGAAGCGGGGGCGTTCGCCGGGCAGGTCGGCGGTGAGCGCGGCGAGTTCGTCGGTCCGGCGCGCCACCAGCACCAGCTCCATGCGGCGGACGAACGTGTCGTGCGACAGCCGGCCCGCGGCGACGCCGTCACGCAGCGCCCGGAGCGCCTTGTCGCGCTCCGCGTCCGACAGACGCGGGGCGATGGTGGGGAACTCGGAGGACGTCGTCACGTTCGTGATTGTCGGTCAGCCCGCTGCGGGTGTCCAGACAATGCCGCGCACCCCGAAACGGCGCCCGCGCGCGCGTACTTCCGGCGACACCCGCGTGAAATGGCAAGATTCAAAAGCGGATCGATCTCGGGCACGGCACGATGGACGCGCGACATCACGGTGAGCGAACGAAGGGGAACCGTCCGTGCGTTTCGAGGTGTGGGCACCGCAGGCAGACGGGGTGACGCTCCATTGCGACGGCGCCAGGCGCGCGTTGGAGCGCGATCAGGAGCGGGCCGGCTGGTGGGCCGGGGAGGCGGCGGCGGCCGACGGCTCGCGTTACGGGTTCGCGCTGGACGACGGTCCGGTGCTGCCCGACCCGCGCTCGCGCCGCCAGCCGGACGGCCCCGACGGGCTGAGCGCGGTCGTGGACCACGGGCGCCACGTGTGGCGTACGGAGTGGGAGGGGCGCCCGCTGCCCGGGGCGGTGCTGTACGAGCTGCACGTGGGCACGTACACCCCGGAGGGCACCCTGGACGCGGCCGCGGAGCGGCTCGGGCATCTCGCGGAACTCGGCGTCACCCACGTGGAGTTGATGCCGTTGACGCCCTTCCCGGGGCGGCACGGCTGGGGGTACGACGGGGTGTCCCCGTGGGCCGTGCACGAGCCGTACGGAGGGCCCGAGGCGCTGAAGCGGTTCGTCGACCGGGCGCACGAGTTGGGGCTGGGCGTGGTCCTGGACGTCGTCCACAACCACCTGGGGCCCTCGGGGAACCATCTGCCCGCGTTCGGGCCGTACTTCACGCAGACGCACACCACCCCGTGGGGCGCCGCCGTCAACCTCGACGCGCCCGGCTCCGACGAGGTGCGTACGTACTTCGTTCAGAGTGCGCTGGCCTGGCTGCGGGACTACCGGCTCGACGGGCTGCGGCTGGACGCGGTGCACGCGCTGCACGACACGCGCGCGCGGCACTTCCTGGAGGAGCTGTCGAAGGCCGTGGACGACCTCTCCGCGGAGCTGGGCCGGCCGCTGTTCCTGATCGCCGAGTCCGATCTCAACGACCCCCGGCTCATCACCCCGCGCGCGCAGCACGGCCTGGGCCTGAACGCGCAGTGGAACGACGACTTCCACCACGCCGTGCACACCGCGCTGACGGGTGAGTCCCAGGGCTACTACGCCGACTTCGCGCGCGCCCCGTTCGCCGCCCTCGCCAAGACCCTGACCGGCGGCTTCTTCCACGACGGCACCTACTCGGCCTTCCGGGGCCGCGGTCACGGCCGCCCGCTGGACCGCACGAGGGTGGCCGGGCACCGGCTGCTCGGCTACAGCCAGACCCACGACCAGGTCGGCAACCGCGCCCAGGGCGACCGTCTGTCGGCGTCCCTCTCTCCCGGTCTGCTGGCCGGCGCGGCCACGCTCACCCTGACCGCACCGTTCACGCCCATGCTGTTCATGGGCGAGGAGTGGGCGGCCGCCACCCCGTGGCAGTTCTTCACCGACCACACCGACCCGGAGCTGGCGGCGGCCGTACGGCAGGGCAGGCGGCGTGAGTTCGCGGCGCACGGCTGGGCCGAGGAGGACGTACCCGATCCGCAGGACCCGGCGACCCGCGACCGCTCCTGCCTGGACTGGTCGGAGCCGCGGCGCGAGCCCCACGCGCGCGTGCTGGACTGGTACCGCCGGCTGATCGCCCTGCGCCGCGACCAGCCGGACCTGACCGATCCCGACCTCGCCGACACCAAGGTGGCCTACGACGAGGAGGGCCGCTGGCTCGCCTTCCGGCGCGGGGACGTCCTGGTGGCCGTCAACCTCGGCAAGGAGCCGGCGGCGATCCCCGTGGGCACCCGCCGGGCCGTGGTGCTGGCGGCGTGGGACGAGGTCGAGGCACCCGGGCCGGACGGGCTGCTGCACGTGCCCGGCGAGTCGTGCGCGGTGCTGGCACAGAGCTGACGCGCGCCCGGGGCCGCCGTGCCTCACGGCCCCGGGTCCGCCCCCCTCGTCGCGCAAGCTCAGGACACGCTGTCGCGCCGGCCGCCCAGGCGGGGTCGCCGCACCGTAGCTGGTTTCCGAGGAGCGGCAGGGGTGCCGAGCCGCGGCCGTCGAGGCGGTTGCCCTGGAGGCGCAGGACACGCTGTCGCGCGCCGGGCACGCAGACCGGAGCGGGGTGGCCGGGCGAGGATGGCGGCCCGGACCGCCGCCCCCCAGCCGACGGCGACGACGAGTCCGGCGATGACCGCCACGGCGCCGCCCCGCGCCGCCGTGCCTCACGGCTCCTGGTCCGCCCCCTCCTCCCGGAACTCCGTCGCCCGCTCCAGCAGGATCGGCTCCCAGGCGTGCCGCAGTTGGGTCCTGAGGAGCGGCAGGGGTGCCGTGCCTCGGCCGTCGAGGCGGTCCTGGAGGCGCAGGACGGTGTCACAGCGGGCGAGCCAGAGGCCGCGCAGGCAGGGGCGGGCGCCGTAGCCGGCGAGGGTGGCGGCGCGGACCGCCGGTCCCGAGCCGACGGCGAGGACGAGTCCCGCGATGTCCTCGGCGGGGTCGCCGACGGCCACGTCGGTCCAGCCGAGGACGCCGCGCACCCTCCCGTCGGCGCTGATCACGAGGTGCTCGCCCTTGAGGTGGTGGTGCACCAGGACCGCGGCACCGGTCTGGGCGGCGAGCTGCGCCGCTCCGGCCGCGGTGAGCTGGCGCAGCCGGGCCGGGTCGAACTCGTCGGCGGCGCCGAGGCGTTCGGCGGCGGGCACGGCCATCCGGCGCAGCGCGTCCAGCGAGCGCGGCGCGGCGCGCGGCACGCCGAGGGTCTCGGCCTGCCGTACGGGCACCTGGCGCAGCCCGGTGAGGAGGCCGGCCAGGTCGGCCTCGCCGACGGCCGAGACGGCGTGCTCGTCGGCGGTGCTCCCGGCGACCCGGGTGTCGAGCGTGTACGTCAGTCCCGGCGTCCACTCGCCGTGCGCCACGCTCGCCGGGACGGCGACCGGGAGGTGCGGGCGGACGAGGTCGCGTACGCGCAGCTCGCGGCGCCGGCGCACGGCGGCCTCCCGGTCGGGGGCGAGCCGCAGCACGTGGCGGGCACCCACCCACCACGTGAAGTGCCCGCCCTCGGCGACGGGTCGCACGTCGGGCTCCAGGGCCTCGTCCGCGCCGTCCTTCAGCAGCGAACGGACCAGTCGGCGGACGGTGTCCGCGGTGGGGGTCGGTGCCTGGGTCATGTCCGAACGGTAACGGTTCCGGGGAGTTCGCGAGGACGCCGCCCTCCCCGTCGGCGGCGGCCGGTCAGTCCACCACGACCAGGTCACGGGTGGTGTTGTTGAGGCGGCGGCCGCCGTCCTCGGTCACCGTGACGATGTCCTCGATGCGCACCCCGAAGCGGCCGGGCAGGTAGACGCCGGGCTCCACGGAGAAGCACATGCCGGGCACGAGGGGCTGCTCCTCGCCCTCGATCATGTACGGCGGCTCGTGCGTGGTGACGCCGATGCCGTGGCCGGTGCGGTGGATGAAGTACCGGCCGTACCCCGCGTCGTCGATGACCGCGCGGGCGGCGCGGTCGACGTCCTGGCAGGCGGCTCCGGGCCGGACCGCCCGGAAGCCCGCCTCCTGGGCGGCGCGCACGAGGTCGTGGACCTCGCGCTCCTCGTCGGTGGGCTCGCCGACGTGCACGGTGCGGCTGGTGTCGGAGCCGTAACCGTCCTTCAGACCGCCGAAGTCGAGGACGACCATGTCACCGCGCCGGATGACGCGGTCGCCGACCTCGTGGTGCGGGTTCGCGCTGTTGGGGCCGGAGCCCACCACGGTGAAGTCGACCTGGGAGTGCCCGAAGCGCAGCAGCAGGTCGGCCAGGTCGCGGCCGATGTCGGACTCGCGGCGGCCGGCGAAGGGAACCTTCCGGATCTCCTCGAACGCCTGATCCGCGGCCGCACCCGCGGCGGCCATCAGCTCCAGCTCGGCCGCGTCCTTCACGGCGCGCAGCATCGGCAGTGCCTCGGTGAGGGAGGCGTAGGAGGTGGCGGGCAGCGCCTGCTGGAGGCCGAGCAGGTGCATCGCCCAGGCGTTGTCGCTGATGCCGAGCCGCCCGCTGCCGCCGAGGAGTCCGGCGGTGAGGGCGTAGGGGTCCTTGCCGTCGGTCCAGTCGCGGAACGTCAGCGCGGGCGCCCCGGCCGCCTTCTCCGCGTCCGGCGCCTCCAGCGCGGGCACGACGAGCACCGGGCTCTGTCCCGGCGCGAGGACGAGCAGGGTGAGCCGTTCGGTGGCGGCGGTCGGCGCGTAGCCGGTGAGCCACACCATGTCCGGCCCCGGGGCGACGAGCAGTCCAGCCAGCCCGGCGTCGGCGGCGGCGCCGGTGGCCCGTTCCATGCGGGCCCGGTAGTCGTCGGCGGTGAAGGGGGCGGGCGTACTGCCGGTCATCGGGTCCTCCGGGTGCGGGCTGGCTCTCGCTGGCTGTTGCGGGCTCCATCATCCCGCCGGTGCCGGTCAGCCGCGCGAGCGCACGCCGAGACCGAGCCCGGGACCGTGTCCGCGTCCGTGTCCGTGTCCGAGTCGTCAGGTGACGATGCCGGGGACGACCGTCAACTGCTGGTAGCCGCCGCTGCGGTGGCGCAGCGTGAGGGTGACCTCCTCACCGGCGCGGGCGCCGTCCACGGCGCGGGCGAGGCCGGCGGCGGAGTCGATGCGGGTGCGGCCGAAATAGAGGAGTACGTCGCCGCGTACGAGACCCGCCGTGTAGCCCGGTCCGGGCATATGGACGGCGATGACCAGGGCTCCCGTCCCCTCGCCGTCCACGGCCTCGACGCCGAGGGTGGCGGTGGCGACCGGGGCCGGGGCGGCGGAGGGGGCCGGGGCGGGGCGCTGCGGAGGGGGCGGGGGCCGGCGCTGGACGGCGGCGAGCTTGCTCGCGCCGATCACCGTGGCGCCGACCGTCCCGAGGCCGACCCCGGACAGGACCAGGACCGTCCCGGCGAACAGGCCGAACACCAGGGCCCTGAGCCGTCGGCCGCGTCGCCGGGCGGCGTGCGGGTGCCGGGTGGCCGCGAGGCCGGGGGTCGCGCCGTCACGAGGTCCCCGGCCCGGCATGGGCCGGGGCCGCAACGCGGTCTGCTGCTCCATGGATCGCCTCCCGCTGGTGACTACCCATCGCCTGCGGGCGCGACGATCCACGAAAGAGTGAGACTGTCCCGGCATCGACGCGGTAAGACCCTCGCCGGGACACGGAATCAGCCGACGGGCAGGGCGAGGGCGGGAGCGCGGTCCGGGAGGAAGCCGTGGGCCCGGCGGCCCAGCCACTCGGCCTTGTAGCGGTTGACGTTGCGGTGCCAGTTGAGGATGCCGGCCATCCAGTTCTGCAGGTCGGCCACGTAGGCGTCCATGGCCCGGCGCGCCTCGGACGACAGGTCGAGGTCGTCGTACACGACCGGGAGTTCGCTCGCGACGACGTGCTCGAACTGCCGCATCCGCTGGGTCATGAGGTCGTGCACGACGCCGAGCGCGGTCGGGTAGTCGATGCCGAAGAAGTTCTGCACGACGAGGACGGAGTTGTGGATCTCGCCCTCGTACTCGATCTCCTTCTGGTACGAGAAGACGTCGTTGAGCAGGCACGCGTAGTCGATGGCGGCGTTCTCCAGCGAGCGCACGGGCCCGGCGGCGTACACCTCCGGCGGGATCGCGGGGCCGTGTCCCATGCGGCACAGGCTCAGGGTGAGGTCGGAGCCGAAGGTGGCGCGGCGCATCTCCAGGTAGTCGACGGGGTCCGGGACGCGGTTCTGCATCTGGTTGGCCAGCTCCCACAGCCAGCTCTCGGTCATCACCTCGACTGCCCGTTTCAGGGTGCGGCGCTGGTCGGGGGTCATGGCGGCGGTCGTACGGGCCCACAGGTCGACAAGTCCGCGTTCCATGCCGATGGCCGGGTCGGGCAGCGGCGGTTCCCCGGCGACGGGCATGCAGGCCGACAGGCGTGCCGTGGCCAGCTTCGCGCCCGCCATGTCGCGCCGGTGGCCGAACACGAGCGGGTAGTAGTCGTCGGCGTACGTACCCCAGGCGAGCCACTGCGAACTGAGGTCCAGGGCCTCGGCAGTGGCGTCCGGGTCCAGGCCGGCCGCGCACAGCGCAAGGTCGTAGGCTGCGAGCTTGTCCTCGTCCCAGACGCCCTCCTGGAGCAGGCCCATCCGGCACGTCCACCCGGTGAGACGCTCACGGGCGCCGTCCAGCTCCGGGGACAGCTCCAGTTGGTAGGGCATGTAGATGTCGGGCAGCAGGGACGGGCCGACCTTCTGGAACGGAACGTGCGAGTAGCGGCGCAGACGCTCCGCGGCGGCCTTGGCGAGGAGGGCGCCGACGTCCGCGGCGGAGGTGCCGGGGCGCCCGGAGAGACCGGCCAGCGGCGAGTCCGGGACGGCGCCCTGGTTCATGTAGCGGCTGGAGCGCAGGTGCCATTCGTGGCCGCCCGACTGCCAGTCCTGGAGCCCCTTGGTGTACGCCGCCACCGCCGCGACCTGGTCGGGGGTGAGGCCCTTCTCCAGGGCGAGCGCGGGCACTTCGGTGAGCGCGGTGTGCTCGAACTGGTGCAGTCGCGAGGTGAGGATGTCGTTGACCGTCTCGGCGGCCTCCTGGGTGGTGCAGCCGAAGAAGGTCTCCAGGACGAGCACGCCGTTGCTGTTCTCGCCCTCGTCCTCCACCTCCCGCTGGTATGAGAACAGGTCGTTGCGCAGGTGCACGGCGTCGGAAAAGGTCTCCATGAGCACCCTCAGCGGCCTCGACCGCGCGACGGCGGCGGGCACTTCGGCGGTCGCGTACTCCACCAGTCCCGCCGACCAGGGCGCGCCGCCGACCTTGCGGCGCATCTCGATGTACTCGACGGGGTTGGCGATCCGCCCCTCGTTGATGTTGGACAGCTCCCACATCGACTCGTTCAGCAGGTGCTCGGTGGCCACGGCGAACCGCCTGCGCCAGTCGACGGACATCTTCGGCACCGTGCGCGCCCACAGGTCGGCGAGGCCCGCCTCGACCGGGTTCTCCGGCTCGGGCACCGGGGTGGCGAGGTCGAGCGGCATGAACAGCGGCAGCCGGTCGAGGTGGGCCTTGCCGGCGGCGCGGTCCTGGGTGCGCTTGAACATGTCCAGGAAGTGGTCGTCGAAGAAGAAGACCCACACGTACCAGTCGGTGATCAGCGAGAGGGCGGTCCCGTCGCAGTCGGGATGGGTGTAGGCGCACAGCAGTCCGTAGTCGTGCGCCTCGAGATCGGCCTGGTCCCAGATCCCCGAGCCCTCCAGCATGCCCATCTCGCGCGCCCAGGCGGTCGAGTGGGCGCGCGCCTCGTCGAGGTGCGAGTTCAGCCGCGCGGGGTACGGCATGTAGAAGTGCGGGAGTTCGAAGGGCTGCGTCATGGCGGGGCCCTACCCGTGGCCCCCAACTGCCATCCTCCGCACGGCACATGATCACACCATCGCGTGAATCGCGACTGGTTCCCCCGTGGCCGCCGCGCCCCTCTTGCCGTTGCGCTGCCCACGGGCCACCGTGGTCGCATGCCCTCGTACGCGCTGCCCGGTGAGGCGGTTCCCGACGTCTTCGATCCGCGCCGGTACGCGGCCGGGGTGCCGTACGACGACTACCGGGTGCTGCGAGACCGGCGTCCGGTGGCCTGGCAGGAGGAGCCGGAGGTGCTGGGCTGGCCGGCCGGTCCCGGCTTCTGGGCGGTGACCCGGCACGCGGACGTGGTGCGGGTGCTGAAGGACGCGGCGACGTACTCCTCGCGCCTCGGCGCCACCCAGATCCGGGACCCCGATCCGGCCGACCTGCCCTTCATCCGGCGCATGATGCTCAATCAGGATCCGCCGGAGCACGGACGGTTGAGACGGCTCGTGAGCCGGGCCTTCACGCCGGGGCGGGTGGACCGGTTCGCGCGGCTCGCGCGCGGGCGTGCCCGCGCGCTGCTGTCCGCCGCGCTGGAGACGGCCCGCGACGGTGACGGCACCGTCGACGTCGTCGCCGCCGTCACCGACGAGTACGCGCTGCTCAACCTCGCCGACCTGCTGGGCGTTCCGGCGGCGGACCGGCGGCTGCTCCTGCACTGGACGCGGCGGGTGATCGGCTACCAGGACCCGGACGAGGCCGGTCCGCAGGTGCTGGACGAGCAGGGCCGGCCGGTCGATCCGCGCTCCCCCGCCATGCATCCTGCTCACCGTCGCGGGCAACGACACGGTCCGCAGCGCGGCCCCGGGCGGACTGCTCGCCCTCGCCCAGCACCCGGAGGCGTACCCGCTGCTGCACAGCGGAAAGGTGCAACTCGGCACAGCCGTGGACGAGTTGCTGCGCTGGCATCCGCCCGTGCTGAGCTTCCGCCGCACCGCCGCCCGGGACACCGAACTGTGCGGGCAGCGGATCCGCGCGGGCGAGAAGGTGGTCGTCTTCCACGCCTCGGCCAACCGCGACGAGCGGGCCTTCACCGCGCCGGACCGGCTGGACCTCGCCCGGACGCCCAATCCGCACGTCTCCTTCGGGGACGGCCCGCACGTCTGCCTGGGCGCCCACTTCGCCCGGCTCCAGCTGCGGCTGCTCCACGAGGAGGCGCTGCGCATCCTGCCCGCGCCACGCCTCGCCGCACCCGCCGAACGCCTTGTCTCGAACTTCATCAACGGCCTCAAGTCCCTCCGGCTGGAGTTGACTTGAGAAGTCAGGGCTTCACCTGGATCAGCGCGTGCGTGCCCCCGGTGCGCCAGCGCCGGCCCTCCGCGGCGACGAGTGCCGCCTCGGTGTCCCCGTCGAGGCCGGTGATCACATCGGACTTGAGCGTGCGCAGGGCGGTGACCGGGCCCGGCCAGTAGGCGGTCACCTTCCGGAAGGACGTGGTCGGCGGCCACATCCGATCGCCCACAAGACGCCGGTAGTTGAGGTCGCCCTTGACGATGGTGAGCGCGGCCGCCGCGAAGTCGGCGCGCAGGTCGTCGGGCATGTCGGCGTACGGCAGCGGGGAGCAGGAGAACGGGTGCGCCCGCACGTCGAGACGTCCGTCGCCCATCGCCGCCCACAGCCGCCGCCCGTACTCCTGGGCCGCGCCCGGCGCCGAGGTGAGCCGGCGCAGGGCGTCGACCACGTCGGCTGTCGTGGCGTCGGAGACGTAGTAGGGGTACGGCTTGACGTGCAGGACGGCCCGCTCGATCCGCCCCTCGGCGAGGAGGTGGGCGATCAGCAGCAGGTCGGGGATGAGTTCGCGGCCCGCGTTGTCGGCGACCAGGCAGAGCGTGCCGGCGCCCGAGGGCGGGAGCAGCGACCACAGGACCTCGCTGTCGTCGGCGACCAGTCCCGGGGCGGCCTCCGTCGCCTCGGCACCGGCCGCGGAGAGCCGGAAGCCCAGGTCGGCGCGGTTGCCCCAGAGCGAGCCGTGCAGCAGGGCCCGCGCCCGCTCGTCCCTCGGCCGGTCCTCCAGCCCGTCGAGGGCGGCCAGTTCCTCGTCCGTCTCCTTGGCGTCGAGCTCGGCCAGCTTGAACGGCCGGAAGGGGTCGATGCCCTGCCAGGGGTCCGGCCCGAACCAGTCGACGGCCTGGAGGAGTTGGCGGTAGAAGTAGCTCTCGGACCACAGCCACGGCACGTCGAACCAGGACCGCCCGGCGTACGCGTCCATCCCCCAAGCGCGCCACCGGTGACGGTCGGGCGCATCGGCGGGGAGCGGTTCGATCGTGCCCTCGGTGCAGTTCCTCAGCAGTGCGTCGAGCGCGCGGTGCTGCGCGGGACCGTAGGGGAAGGCGTCCCGCACCTGACGGATGATCGCGGGGTGCCGCTCGGCCAGCACGCTGTGGGGGAACGATCCGGGTTCGTTGCCGAGGATGACGGGCGACGACGGCGCGGCGGGGGTGTCGGGCATGTCCGTCACCGTACCGCGCGGGTCAGAGGGCTCTGGTCTCCCGCTCCAGCTGTGAGACGAGCGTCAGATAGCGGGCACGGCGGTGCACCGGCACCAGGCCGCGGATGGTCAGGTGCCACATCTCGGCGACCCTGCGGGGCAGCCGGGCGGCGGGTTCGAGGGAGCGGCCGGCGACACGGGTGCCGACGAAGAAGCAGACCAGCGCGTGGGCGGCGGCGTCCACGTCGATGTCGGGGTGCAGGTCGGACTCCCGGAGGGCGGCCCGGAGTTTGCGGGTGGTGAGGTCCAGCGCGTCGAGGAAGGGGTGCGTGAGCGGCGGCCGTACGGCGAGGTCCGCGGTGGCCAGCCGTAGCCCGGCGCGCAGGATCGGCCCCTCGACGGCCAGCCGGGCCGTCTCGAACGTGGTGCGCATGAGGAACTCGAGCGAGGAGCAGCCACGGCTCTCCACCTCGCTCGCCACCTGCCGGGCCGCCCGAGCCTGGAGTTCCATGATGGCGTGCGCCAGGTCCTCCTTGGCGGCGAAGTGGAAGTACAGCGCCCCCTTGGTGACTCGGGCGTGCTCGACGATGTCGCTGAGGCTCGTCGACTCATAGCCGTGCCGGTCGAACAGGTCGGCGGCGGCGGTGATGATCGTTGCTCGGGTCTGCTCGGCGCGTAACTGCCTCGCCATCGACTGGACACTCCTCGGCGGCTGGAAAAGAACGGGACGGACGGTTTGTTCGCTGCTCTGCGCGCGCGGCGGCGCACCGCGCGGCAGCGGGACGAGGGCATGCGGACGCGGTCCGTCGACAGGGGATACCGGTGTACGGGCGGCCGCGGTCGTCCTCGACCCTCCCGGCCGTCGCGGCCCTCCTGGCCTTCCGCACGCGGACAAGATCACAGCGCGTCCCTCCCTCGGCTCTCTCCGCGTTTCCGGAGGCCATGGCGGGTGACGGGCCGCCGCACCGGTGATCGCCACGATACGAGTCCGCGGGACTGTTCTCAACGGGCCCTCGATCGGCACCAGTCTGACGCACCGTCAGGGGCGGCGCTTCTCGGCGCTCGCTACGACGCCAGATCCCGGATGAACGAACCGTCCTCGATTCCCGTACTCCACGGCGGCAACCGTTCCGCCGCACCGCCCGAGGAGACGTCCCGGATGACTCGGATGACCGCACCGCTCAGGGTCACGGGAGCCACCGTGACCGCCTCCGCCCTGCTGTCCCTCGTGGCGGCCGGACCGGCTCTGGCGCACGGCACGCCGACCTCCCCGGTCAGCCGGGTCTACGCCTGCTCCCCCGAGGGCGGCAGCACCGGTTCGGCGGCGTGCCGGGCGGCGATCGCGGCGAACGGCGCTCCGTTCACGGCGTGGGACAACCTGCGGGTGGCGGGCGTGGCCGGCCGGGACCGGCAGACGATTCCGGACGGCAAGTTGTGCAGCGGGGGCCTGCCCGCGTACAAGGGCCTCGATCTCACGCGTACGGACTGGCCGGCTACGCGGCTGACACCGGGCGGGCGGCTGTCGATGACGTACGCCTCGACGATCGCGCACGCGGGCACGTTCAAGATGTATCTGACCAAGCCGGGCTACGACCCCCGCAAGCCGCTGACCTGGTCTGACCTTCCCTCGCGGCCCTTCGCGGAGGTCAGGGACCCTGCGCTGACGAACGGGGCGTACCACTTCGGGGCGACGCTGCCCCCGGACCGGACCGGACACCATGTGCTGTACACGGTCTGGCAGAACAGCAGCACGCCGGACACCTACTACTCGTGCTCCGACGTGGCGTTCCCGACGGTCGGGGCGTCGGCGTCGGGCGGCGGGGAGGGGACGAAGGCGACGCCCGCGAAGCCCGCGAGCGCTCGCCCGGTACGGACGACCGAGCCGTCCAAGGCCGCTCCGCCGTCGGCCGGGCCGAGCCCGTCGCACCGTGACGCGAGCCCGGCGGCGTCCGCCGCGCCGCGTGCCGCCGACGGCACCCCGGTGGCCTCCGCCACCGGCACGGGGTCGAGCCCCTCCGCGCCAGTGGTGGCGGGCGGCGCCGCCGCGGTGCTGGTGCTCACCGGGGGCGCCGCCGTCGTGCTGCGTCTGCGCGGGCGCTGAACCTCCCTCTGGAATAGGTCAGTTGACGAAGACCGGGGCGCCCGCGTCGGTGACCGGGGCGTACTTGGCCGTGAAGAAGCCGTCCGCGAAGCAGAGCGAGGGGCCGGAGCTCTTGGTGAAGTGCTGGGCGGCGAAGGCGATGCTGTTGTCGGCGTTGGAGGCGGTTCCGGACAGGCTCGCTCCCTGGTAGACGCAGGTGACGGAGCCGAGCAGGGTGCGCAGCTTGACCGTGGTCTGGATGACGGAGCCGGCCGGCGGCAGGACGGTGAGCTTGCCGTCGGAGGCGACCGTCGCGGCGTAGGGCAGGTTGTCGACGGTGACGCTGTCGACGCCGGTCACGCCGGAGACGTTGCTGGTGCAGTTGCCGAAGGTGTGCGCGGTGACCGACTCGGTGGCCGTGCCGGGCGCGGTCGGGTTGCCGGTGACGGTGGCGGTGAACGTCGACGTGGCGCAGCGGACGCCGCTGGTGCCGGTCGCGCTGGAGTAGAACGTGGCGTTGGTGCCGCTGGCCAGCGTCGCGGTGAGGACGTCGCCGGCCGCCACGGCGGTGCCGCCGACGCCGCCGGTGGTGAGCACGGGCGCGCCGGCGGCGGCCGCGGAGGGCAGGGCCGCCATGAGCGCGAGGGCGGCGGTGGTTCCGGCAAGGGCGAGGAGAGAGCGCGTACGCATGCGGGTGCCTCCGTGAGTGGGGTGGGATGGGACCGCAGTGCAGTGCTCCGCCGGCCGGTGAGCGGCCGGAGGTGGGGGAACGGGCCGAGCGGGCCCGGAGAGAGTGATCGTGATCGTGGCCGTGAGCGCGGCTACGCCGCGTGCCGGATCCGGCGCCACGGATCCACGGGAGACCAAGGAAGTTGTAGACCTGGGCCTCGTTCAACGTCAAGGCGCCGCAAGGCAGTTGGCGCACATTCAACGGTGATCCACATACTCGTCATCCTGTTTTCACAACTCTCTTGACCCATGAAAGTAACCCCCGGTAACTTCCTGGACGATCCCTCCCGTCCGCGCCAGGACGACGCGCCACGACACCCCGATCCGCACCGGCGGGCCCAACCCACGTGAGGCCCGCCGGAATTGACCTCGTTCAGGGAGCAGACATGGCATCCGAGGAGACGGAAAGAACCGGCGCCGCCGTGGACGGCGGCAGACGCGGGCGGGTCCGGCTGCGCCGCGCCGCGGTGATGGCGGTCCCGGCCGCGGCGGTCGTCGCGGGCCTCGCGCTCCTCACCGCCCAGGGGGCGCTGGGGGTGCAGTTCTTCATCTCCGGCATGCCGTTCACGGTCACCGCGACCGAGCTCGACGGCACCGGGTTCGAGCAGTTCGGGGACCTCGACAACATGATCGAGGACAGCCCGAACTCGGGCGACACCGGCGGCCAGGTGCTCGTCATCACCTCCGCGATCAAGGAAGCGAAGCTCACCAAGCTGTGCCAGAGCGTCGACCTCGGGGGCACCAACCTGCTCATCACCGCCGGCGGCGGCAGCCGGAAGGTGGAGGCGGCCGACCTCACCACCGACTCGACCGAGCTGTCGGGCGACGCGGCCTTCCGCAACATCGAGATCGGTAACGACGCCAGCACCCTCACCAAGGCCGGGGTGAAGGGCAAACCGGGCGTGTTCAGCCAGCAGGCGGACCATGTGCACATCGACCACCTGCGGCAGACCAACTACGCGACCACCGCCGCCGTGTTCAAACTGCCCGGCCTGAAGCTGCGCTTCAGCGGCACGGGCTGCTGATATGCCGCGGCGTGACCTGCGTCCCGCCTTCCGGCACTGGCGGGCCGGCCGTCCGTTCTGGGGCGGGCTGCTGCTGACCCTGGGCGGCGCGGAGGTCCTGCTCACCGTGAAGGCGCCGATGAAGGTCGTCGTGCACGTCGGCATGCAGGGCGTGGCCGGTTACCTGCTGCCGACCCTGATGGTGCTGTGCGGCCTGCTGATCCTCTTCAGCCCTGGTCAGCGCCTCTTCTACTCGCTCACGGGCGTCCTGTGCTCCCTGGGCACCTGGGTCACCTCGAACCTCGGCGGCTTCGTCGTCGGCCTGCTGCTCGGCGTCGTCGGCAGCTGCCTCACCTTCGGCTGGCTCCCGGACCAGGAACCCCGCACGAGCCGCCGCGACCGCAAGCGCACGGCCGGGGAACCCGCCTGACGAAGAAGAGCGACGCGGCACCCCCGGCAGTCCGGGAGCACCGCGTCGTTCCTCGCGCGGGCGGCTGGGTCAGCTCAGAGCGCGGGCGGCCGGGTCAGCTCAGACCGGCCGACTTCAGCCAGGCCTTCGCGACCGCCAGCGGGTCCTTCTTCTCCGCCTGCACCTGGGTGTTGAGCTTCAGCAGGGTCGCGGTGTCGAGCTTCGCCGAAAGGGCGTTCAGCGCCTCGACGCCCTTCGGGGAGACGCCGCCCTTGCGGACGAGCGGCTGAACGTTCTCCAGGCCGAACAGGTTCTTCGGGTCCTGGAGGGGGATGAACTTCTCCTTGGCGATGATCGGGTCCGTGGAGAAGATGTCCGCGGCCTGCACGGTGTTCTTCGTGAGCGCCGCCTGGGTGAGCGGGCCGCCCGCGTCGAGCGCCTTGAAGGACTTGAACTCCAGGCCGTACACCGACTTCAGGCCGACCAGGCCCTGGTGGCGGCTCTGGAACTCCGGCGAGGCGCCGACAGCCAGGTCCTTCGCGACACTCTTGAGGTCGCCGATCGACGACTCGGCGGTGAGATGGTACTTCTTCGCGGTGACCGCGTTGACGGTGATGGTGTCCTTGTCCTGCGCGGGCGAGGGCTCCAGCAGCGTCAGCTTGGAGTCGAGCTTGGCCTTGATGGCCGAGGTGGTCGCCTCCGTGGTCTTCGGGGTGGCCTTCGGGTCGAGGTAGGCCAGCAGCGCCCCGTTGTACTCGGGCAGCACCGCGATGGTGCCGTTCTTGAGCAGACCGTAGGTCGTCTCGCGGCTGCCGATGTTCGGCTTGTACTCGACCTTGACCCCCTTGGCCTTGAGGGCCTCGCCGTAGAGGTCGGCGAGCAGGATGCTCTCGGCGAAGTTGTTGGAGCCGACGACGACCGCGCCGTCCTTGGGCTTGTCGCCCGTGAGCGGGTCGTCGGCCTTGCCGGAGCCCGAGGAACAGCCCGCCAGCAGGGCCGTTGCCGCGGCGAGCGCGACGGCCGCCGCGCCTCGGTGTGTCCGGATCGTCCTGCTGGTGCGGTTGTTGGAAGTCACGTACTGATCCAATCCAGCCGGTTCTCTCTGCGTCAAGAGGCGCCGGCCATGCGATTGCCTTGTATACGGGGGAAGTTCAGAGGGAGGTGCGGGAGGTTCCGCCGTGCGCTCTCACGCCGAGCGGCGCACGCCCGGCGACACCGCGATCCGGTTCACCGCCCAGAACAGCGTGAGCGTGACCAGGGCCAGGACGGCGACCAGGGTGGCGCCGCCGACGACCTTCTCGTAGTTGCGCTGGTAGAGCCCGTCGACGATGTAGCGGCCGAGGCCGCCGAGGCTGACGTACGCGGCGATGGTGGCGGTGGAGACGATCTGGATGGCCGCCGAGCGCAGTCCGCTGAGGATCAGCGGGAGCGCGACGGGCAGTTCGACCTGGAACAGGATCCGCGACTCGGCCATGCCCATGCCCCGCGCGGCGTCCACCGGGGACGGGTCGACGGAGCGCATCGCCTCGTAGGTGGTGACGAGGATCGGCGGGACGGCGAGGACGACCAGCGGGATCATCACGGGCAGCAGCCCGAGCCCGATGATCACGAACATCAGCACCAGCAGACCGAAGCTGGGCAGCGCGCGGGCAGCGGTGGCGATGAACGCCAGCGCGTTGCCGCCGCGCCCGGTGTGCCCGGTGATCAGGCCGACGGGCAGCCCGACGGCGGCGGCGACGGCGAGCGCGGCCAGCGTGTACTGGACGTGCTCCAGCAGCCGGTGCGGAATGCCGTCGTAGCCGTGCCAGTGGGCGGCGTCGCTGAAGAAGGCGTTGACGAAGCTGAGTACGTTCACCGGACAGCGTCCTCCAGGGCGGCCGCGGGGGCGGCCTTCGGTGTCCTGCGCGTGCTGCGGGGCATCCACGGGGTGAGCAGGACGCGGACGAGGACCAGCACGGCGTCGACGACGATGGCGAGGGCGGCCGTGGTGACAACGGAGTTCACCGCGAGCACGGGCCGGTGGTAGAACATCGCGTCCGCGAGCAGATTGCCGAGCGCGCCCTGGTTGCCGATGAGCGCGCCGACGCTGGCCAGCGAGATGCTGGACACGCAGGCCACGCGCAGTCCGGCGAGGATGGCGGGCACGGCGATCGGCAGTTGCACCTGGACGTAGCGGCGTACGGGACCGAAGCCCATGGCGGTGGCGGCCGCGAGGGTCTCCTGCGGCACCGAGCGCACCCCGTCGACGATCGCCGGGACGAGCACCACGAGACTGTAGACGGCCAGCGGGATCATCACGGTGATCTCGCTCTGGCCGGTGTAGTCGATGAGGACGACGAAGAGGGCCAGCGACGGGATGGCGTACAGCACGGTCGTCACGCCGAGCACCGGCGGGTACAACCACCGGAATCGCACGCAGAGTTGGGCGATGGGCAGGGCGGCGAGCAGCCCCACCAGCACCGGCAGCAGCGACTCGCGCAGGTGCAGCCCGATCAGGCCCGGATAGCTGTTCTGCAGGTCGCTGGGTATGTCGAAGAAGCCGTTCATCCGCCGACCTCCGCCGTCGACTCGGCGATGGGGGCGGCCTCGTCCGTCGTACGGCCCTTCGCGTGCGCGGTGCGGATCGCCTCGCCGATGACCTGCTGGGCGACGACGCCCACGACGCGCCCGGTGTCGTCCACGCCGACGGCCCAGCCGGTCGGCGACAGCACGGCGCCGTCGAGCGCGGCTCGCAGCGAGTCGGTGCCGGGCACGAACGGCCGCCCGTGCGAGAGCAGTTGGCCCGGGTCGATCTCGCCCGCGGTGAGGGCGGCCGGCTCGCTCCAGCCGAGGGGCTTGCCATCGGCGTCGGTGACGAGGAGGTAGGGGGCGTCGGACGCGCGGGCCGCCTCGATCGCCGCACCGTCGGCGTCCACGGAAACGACGGGGGCGGCCAGCAGCTCCAGTCCGGCCGACGGGAAGAAGGAGAGCCGGCGGATGCCGCGGTCGGCGCCGAGGAAGTCCTCGACGAAGGCGTCCGCGGGCTCGCTCAGCAGCTCGGCGGGCGGCGCGAACTGCGCCAGCTTGCCGCCGGTGCGCATCACGGCGACCATCGTGCCGAGCTTGATGGCCTCGTCGATGTCATGGGTGACGAAGACGATCGTCTTGCCCAGCTCCTCCTGGATACGCAGGAGTTCGTCCTGGAGGCCCTTGCGCACGATGGGGTCGACGGCCGAGAACGGCTCGTCCATCAGCAGCACCGGCGGGTCGGCGGCGAGCGCCCGGGCGACACCGACGCGCTGCTGCTGGCCGCCCGACAACTGGTACGGGTAGCGCCGGGCGAGCGAGGAGTCGAGCCCGACCCTCTCCATCAGCTCCACCGCGCGCTCGCGGGCCCGCTCCTTCTTCCAGCCGAGCAGCCGGGGCACGGTGGCGATGTTGTCCACGATGGTGCGGTGCGGGAAGAGTCCGGCGTTCTGGATGACGTAGCCCATGGACCGGCGCAGCGCGTTGACCGACTGGGCGTGGATGTCGACGCCGTCGATGAGGATCGTGCCCTCGCTGGGCTCGACCATCCGGTTGATCATCCGCAGGGTGGTCGTCTTGCCGCAGCCGGACGGACCGACGAGGACGGTGATGGAGCGGTCCGGTATCTCCAGCGACAGCCGGTCGACCGCCACCGTGCCGTCCGGATACCGCTTGGTGACTGAATCTATCCGTATCAAAACGCCGAATGCCCTTCGGATGTGGCAGAAGACTTCTGGTTCTGCCTGTTTTCGGCCACGGTCGTCGGTGCGGAGGCCTTTGCGGCCAGAGTCTATGCCGCGGGGGTTCGGCGATCCGGTTCGTGAAGAACCGGCACCCGGGAGTGGCCACATCGTGCCCGATCCGTGAAGAGATCTCCCCATGTTCTCTCACGACTCGCCCGGCTGTGATCACATCGTTCACAGCCCGGAACGCGCCGGGGGCGCCCCCGCGCATGGCGAAGACGCCCCTGATGGCAGGTGTGGAGCGGGGATCAGGGCAGCGGGACGCGGACGATCTGGGGGTCGTGGTCGCTGAGCTGGTTGGCGAACTCGGAGTTGACGTGGACGACGTCGTAGGCGTACGCCTTCGCGGCCAGGCCCGGCGACAGCAGGATGTGGTCCAGCACCTGGGAGTTGCCCTCGTAGTCGTACGTGTAGCGCTCCGCGGCGGGCAGCGTGCGGGGCAGGTCCACCAGGGAGTTGCCCGCGGTGAGGATGTCGGCGGTCTGTGAGAACTCGAAGTCGTTGAGGTCACCCAGCACGATCACCGATGCGTTCGCGTCGACGGCCAGGATCTGGTCGACGAAGCTCTTCACCGCGGTGGCCTGATTGTGCCGCTGTGTCTCCGAGGAGTGGGCCGGCGGCTGGGCGTGGCCGAACAGCGGATCGTCGCCTCCCTTGGAGTTGAAGTGGTTGGCGACGACGAAGACGGGCCGGCCGTTCCAGGTGAACTCGCCCGCCAGCGGCTTGCGGCTCGCGGAGAACGCCGAGTTGGCCGGGTCGATGCGGCCGGGCGAGTACTTCAGCGACGGAACGCCGCCCGTGTTCACGACCGCGTCGGCCGTGGTGGCCGTACCGCCCGCGCGGTCGACGAAGGACAGGCCGCGGTCGGTGCGGAACAGGAAGACCTGGCGGATGTTGCCGCCCGGCTCACCGCCGTCGGCGTCGTTCGTCGGGTTGATCTGGCGGAAGGAGTAACTCGGGCCGCCCGCCGCGGTGATGGCGCTGATCAGCTTGGCCATGGTCTGGTCGCAGGCGACGGTTCCGTTGTCCGTGACGCCGTTGTTGTCCTGGACCTCCTCCAGGGCGACCAGGTCGGGCGACTTGAGGTTGCCCACGATCTGCCCGGCGAGGCCGTCGAACTTCGTCTGCGGGTCGGAGGGATCGAGGTTCTCCACGTTGAAGGTGGCCGTGGCCATCTCGCCGGTGGTCGCCGCGGCCGTGCTCTCCGGCGCGATGCCGCCGGCGGTCACCGTGGGGCTGCTGGTGGGGAGCAGTTTGAAGTTGCCGAAGGAGTAGTCGAGGACGCCGGTGGTGGCGCCGGTCAGGGTGTCGCCGACGTCGGCGGTCGGGGTGGCGGCGAGGACATCGTCGAGCAGGACGCGCTCGGGGTTGGCGTCGGCGGACTGGAGCACGATGCCGCCGCGGGTGGTGCGGGTGGTGCTGCCCGGCGGGACGACCGGGATCTCGCCGAAGGAGGTGCGCGGGCCGACCACCGCCGCGTTGTCGATCTCGACGCGCATGCCCTCCATCGACTCCCAGAAGTCGATGCCGTCGCTCGCCGGGTCGAAGGTGCCGCTGTTCTCGACGTCGCCGGTGGCGTCGTCCTCGATCACGGCGGACGGCGGGACGCGGCCGCCGGAGCCGACCACGGTGGGCGCGGGCAGCGCGGCGCCGCTCGACACGACGGTGACCGTGGGGGCGGTGATCTCGGTGGTCGTCAGGTTGGTGGTGCCGCCCGTGCCGCCGGGACGGAACTCGCTGACGGTGCCGCCGACGGTCACCGAGTCGGCGACGGTCACCGTGGGCGCGCTGCCGGTGTAGACGAAGACGGCCTCGCTGGTGGCGGGGTCGGCGTCGGGCTGCGGGTCCTGCATCCAGAAGCCGGTGCCCGACTTGGCGGTGACCACGCCGGGGATCGCGCTGACCGGCGAGCCGTTCAGCGGGGAGACATGACCCTTCCCCTGGATGTCCCGGATCCGGGTGGCTCCCCCGCCACCACCGCCGCTGGAGCTGGAGTTGCGCGGACCGGGCGCGGTGACGGCGAAGTCCGCGGCGTTGTTGTCCGTGTCGGTCGCGCCGCCGCCGGTGCGCAGGGCGGCGGTGGTGTTGGACAGGTTGCCCGTGGGAGAGCCCTCGGACGAGCTGGCGGTGCTGCCGTAGCCGACGAAGTCCCGTACCCCGGTCTTGGTGGCGCAGCCGGTGGAACAGGTCAGCGCGGTGGAGTTGGTGACCAGGGCCACCTTCCCGGCGGTCGCGCTCATCGCGATCGTGCCGGTGGCGTCGGGGGTCGGGAGCGCGGCGCCGGTCCCGGTGCCGGCGGCCTCCTTGACCAGGTAGTAGTGGCCCGGCGCGATGCTCCCGGACAGCGGCGTCGTCGACCAGGTGGCGCCGGTCGCGGAGGCGTACTGCACGCTCCAGCCCGCTATCGACACCGTGCTCGTGCCGCGGTTGTACAGCTCGATGAAGTCATTGGTGTACGGGGCGCCCGAGTTGCCCCCGCCGCCATAGACCTGGCTGACGACGACGTCCGCCGAGGCGGCGTACGCGACCCCCTGCGCGGGCGCCAGCAGCGCCCCCACCACGGCGGCACACCCCGCAACCGCCGCGACCCGACGGGCGGTTCTTCTTCGTTCGTGCACTGCATCCTCCAGTAGCCATCCGAAACCGACCCCAGAAGTCTTCACACCGGAAGCCCGGACTACGCGCGTCACCCCGTCAACTTCCAGTGAACAAAGGTAAAAGCGGAAGCCGGGGCCCTCCGGGCGGGGGCGGTGTGCTCGGGGCGGGGGCGGTGCGGTGTGCTCGGGGCGGGGGCGGTGCGGTGCGCTCGGGGCGGGGGCGGTGCGGTGTGGGCTGGGCGTGGTGCGCTCTGGGCGGGGGTGGGTGCCCCTCCGGGCTGGGCGTGGTGGCCTCCGGGCGGGGGCGGTGTGCTCCGGGCGAGGGTGGCGCCCTCCGGGCCGGGCGGGGTGCCCTCCGGGCGAAGGCGGTGTGCTTTGGGCTGGACAGGCGGGGGCGGTGCCCTCCGGGCTGGGCGCGGGGCCCTCCGGGCAGGGCGGTGCCTGCGGGCGGGCGCGGTGCGCTCCGGGCAGGCGAGGCTGGCTGAGGCGGTTGAGGCTGTCGAGCGGCTGGGAAGCCGGGGGTGGTTGGGGCAGTCGGGCGAGGTAGAGGGGATCGGGGCGGCCCGGCCGCGTCAGGCGGCCGAAAGAAACCGAGCGGTCGCGGAAGCGGAGCAGTCCGCCGGGGGCACGCGACGCGTAGATGGATGGCGATGCGAAAGGCCGGGACGACGTCCGGGCGTCGGAGGCAGGTCCACTTCCGTGCCTGCTCCCCGCCACAGCGGCCGGCAGGCAGACCGGGGAGGGGCCCGGGAGCCCGGGCGCCCGGCGCCCGACGGCCCGGCGGGGGACAGCCCCGCGCCGACGCCCCGCCGCACCCCACCCCACCCCTCACAAGCCCCTGACCACCGCAAACGCCCCTCGGCACCCCTCCGTACGATTCCCGGTCCAGACCCCTCACCGGCGCACCTTTTACGGTCGGGGACCCGGCCGCACAGGACAAAACCGTGTGATTTGGTGCGAGGTCCGGGCATGCCCGACCATGGGCGCCGTCCCGGCGATCCCGGGTACATCCGTTCGAGGAGAGGCGCACCACCCCATGCACGTCACCGGGACCGTCGAGTCGGCTCCGGCCCCTCAGGAGACCCCCGAGGCCCCCGCCGGCAGCACCAGCAAGCACGCCCGCCGCTTCGGGCTGCCCGTTGCCACGGCCCTGGTCATGGGCAACATCATCGGCGGCGGCATCTTCCTGCTCCCCGCCTCCGTCGCCCCGTACGGCACGCTCAGCCTCGTCGCCTTCGGGGTGCTGACGGTCGGCGCGATAGCGCTCGCCCTGGTCTTCGGCCGGCTCGCCGAGCGCAACCCGCGCACCGGCGGCCCGTACGTCTACGCCCGTGAGGCCTTCGGCGACTTCGCCGGCTTCCTCACGGCATGGTCGTACTGGATCACCACCTGGGTGTCGAACGCGGCGCTCGCCGTCGCCGCCGTCGGCTACCTCGACGTGCTGTTCCCGGTGAACCACAGCCACTGGACCGCCTGCCTGGCCGCGCTCGTCATCCTGTGGCTGCCCGCGATCTCCAACTTCGCCGGCACCCGCTACGTGGGCGCCGTACAGCTCGTCTCGACGGTGCTGAAGTTCGCGCCGCTGCTGCTCGTCGCGATCGGCGGCCTGTTCTTCTTCGACCCGCACAAGCTCGGACCGTTCCACCCGGGCGGCGGCAGCACGATCGGCGCGGTGTCCGCCTCCGCCGCACTGCTGCTCTTCTCCTACCTCGGTGTGGAGTCCGCCGCCGTCAGCGCGGGCGAGGTCAAGGACCCCCGGCGCAACGTGGGCCGCGCCACGGTCATCGGCACCGCGGGCGCCGCGGTCGTCTACCTGCTGGGCACGCTCTCCGTCTTCGGCACGGTCTCGCACTCGCACCTGGTGAAGTCCACCGCGCCCTTCTCGGACGCCGTGAACGCGATGTTCGGCGGCACCTGGGGCGGCTGGGCCGTCGCGGTCGCCGCGCTCGTGTCGATGGTCGGCTGCCTGAACGGCTGGACGCTGCTGAGCGCCCAGACGCCGTACGCCGCCGCTCAGGACGGTCTGTTCCCCGCCGCGTTCGCGCGTCGCAAGCGCGGTGTGCCGACCCTCGGTGTGCTCGTCACCACCGTCCTCGCCTCGCTGCTCACCGTCTACAACTACATGTCGGGCTCGGGCAAGGTCTTCGAGTCGCTGATCCTGATCACCACGTTCACCGCGACCGTGCCGTACCTGCTGGCCGCCGCCGCGCAGATCTTCCACCTCGTCTCGGGGCGCCGCGACAAGGTCGTCCCGGCCCGGCTGGTACGGGACTCCGTGATCGCCGCGATCGCGGCCGGCTTCTCGATGTGGCTCATCGCCGGCTCCGGCTACGCGGCGGTGTACCAGGGCGTGCTGTTCCTCTTCGCCGGCGTCATCGTCTTCGCCGTGATGGGGGCCCGCAAGCGGCAGACGGCCTGATCGGGCGGGTCTGCGCAAGGCGTGGCGGCGGGGTCGGTCCGGAGTGCGGACCGACCCCGCCGTCGTTTGTGTCCAACAGCCAGGACGCCACCAAGGGCTCCGCCCCATACGAACGCCCTCCCTTATGGGGCCCGCACACATGCCCTCCCGCGCGCCGCTTGCCTAGCCTGTGGGCCGCGCGATGGGCGTGACACCAGGGTGCGGACAAGGGGGGGCCAGGACATGCCGTACGCACGTCGAAGCTCGTACGGACGCCGAAGCTCGTACGGACGCCGAAGCACTGCGGGCCGTTGGCGACTGCTGCTCGCCGTTCTGCTGGCGCTGGTGGCGGGGGTGCCGGCGGCGGGCGGCACCGCGTCCGCCGCGACGCTGCCGTCGTACCTGACCCTGGAGGCGAGCTACGGAGCCGGCACGGTCACAGGCGGCTGGGAGCGCGTGGAGCGTTACCTGGACACCACCACGGGTTTCCGCACCGAGGGCTTCCCGCCGGACGGCCGCGGTGACCAGGACGGCAAGCGCGTGACGTACTTCGGCGGTGTCGCCCGCCCGTACTCCGGCCGCTTCCTGCTCTACTCGGCGCCCGGCTGGAACACCGGCGCCAAGACCACGCCGGTACTGCTGGTCCACGGCGCCAACGACAACGCCGACCGCGCCTGGGCCAACCCGGGCGAGGCGGGCGGCTACGGCTGCGGCGCCGCGTCCTGCCCGTCCACCGGGCTGATGCAGTACCTGTCCGGGCGCGGGCACCGCGTCTTCGCCGTCGGTTTCGCGCACAAGCAGGGCGACAACCTGATGCAGGCGCAGATCGTCGGCGACGCCGTCGCCGCCATCAAGGCGAAGCTCGGTGTCACCAAGGTCGACCTCGTCGGCTGGAGCAAGGGCGAGATGTCGACACGGGCGTACGTCTCGTCGCTGAAGCCGAGTTGGGGCCGGGCGTACGCCGGTGACGTCCGCAGGCTGATCACCGTCGGCGGGCCGAACGGCGGCTACGACTACCCCTACGCACACGGCTGGGCGCACGACTTCTCCATCTGGCCGGAGTGCGGCGGGACGGTCAACGCCCCGTCCCCGCACTCGCACATGACCTGCTACGGCCTCTACACCGCGCACCCCGAGTTCTCGATGACGCCCTCCGGCGGGTACGACAACTACCCCGGCCAGCGGCAGATGCTGGCCCGCTGGGACGGCACGTACGGCGTCGACAGCTCCGCGCAGGACTGGTACACGACGTACTACGGCGGCCAGGGCTACTACACCGCGGGCACCGGCATCCAGGCCGCCATCGACGCGGGCTCCCTGATAACTCCACTGCACAACGCGGGAGTTCCGGCCTCCGTCACCACCTACCTGCTGGCCGGCGGGTCGCCCGACGTGCTCGGGATCTTCAACGAGAACCGCGGCCCCAGCGACGGTGTGGTCTTCATCGCCAGCGCGCTCGACACCACCGGCATCCCCACGGTCGGCGGCACCGCCACCGTCGCCGGCGCCAACCACCTGGAGCTGGGCTGGAACAGCTCGGCCGCCACCCAGATCGCCGCCTGGCTCTCGTAACTCTCCCAAGGGACCGCACAGATGACCCACCGCGACCTCCGTGACCCCCGCACCCGCCGCGTGCCCACCGACCGTCTTACCGTGCAGCTCAGCGAGATACGGGACGACGGCGAGCCGGTCGTGTTCGTCCACGGCAACGTCTCCTCCGCCGCGTTCTGGGACCGCACCCTGCGCCGGCTCCCCGACCGCTACCGCCCCCTCGCGCCGGACCTGCGCGGCTTCGGCGGCACGGAGCCGCTCCCGATCGACGCGACCCGCGGCCTGCGCGACCACGCCGACGACCTCGCCGCCCTGCTGAGGGCCCTCGGCATCGAGCGGGCGCATCTGGTGGGCTGGTCCATGGGCGGCGGCGTGGTCCTGCAGTACCTGCGCGACCGTCCGGCCGCCGTGCGCTCCGCGACCCTGGTCAACCCGGTCTCCCCGTACGGCTTCGGCGGTACACACGGCGTGGAGGGCACCCTCAACTCCGCGGACGGCGTCGGCTCGGGCGGCGCGACGGCCAACCCGGAGTTCGTCACCCGCCTCGCCCAGGGCGATCGTGGCGCGGACTCCCCGCTCTCCCCCCGCTCCGTCATGGTGAGTTGCTACGTCAAGCCGCCGTGGCGGCCCGAACCCGGGGACGAGGAGGCGTACGTCGACTCGATGCTCACCACTCGCACCGGCGACGACCACTACCCAGGCGACAGCACGACGTCCGAGACGTGGCCGGGCGTCGCACCCGGGACGCGCGGAGTCCTCAACTCCCTTTCTCCCCTCCACTTCCATCTGGACGACCTGCACCTGATCGCCCCCAAGCCACCAGTGCTGTGGATCCGCGGCGAGGACGACGTCATCGTGTCGGACACCTCGCTGTTCGACCTGGCTCACCTGGGCGCGATCGGTGCGGTGCCGGGCTGGGACGGGACCCCGGCGCAGCCGATGGTGGCCCAGACGCGCGACGTACTGAACCGCTATGCGGCGGAGGGTGGTTGGGTACGCGAGGTGGCCGTGCCCGACGCCGGACACGCGGTGCATCTGGAGCGCCCGGAGGAGTTCACGGCGGCGCTGCTGGAGGTCCTGGAGGTCGGCTCCGCATGACGGTGTGCACGACCGAGCAGGGCGCCGTCCGGGGCAGCACTGCCCCGGACGGCGTGACGTCCTTCCTGGGCGTCCCGTACGCCGCCCCGCCCTTCGGACCCCGCCGCTTCCAGGCCCCGAGCCCGCCGGAGCCCTGGCCGGGCGTCCGCGACGCCACGTCGTACGGCCCGACGGTGCCCCACGCCCCGTACGCCCCGCCCTTCGACACCCTGATCCCGGAGGACGACAACCCGGGCGAGGACTGCCTCAACCTCAACATCTGGACGCCGTCACCGGAGCCCGGTGCGGGCCTGCCGGTCATGGTGTGGCTGCACGGCGGCGCGTTCACCAACGGCTCCGGTTCGGCCTCGGCGTACGACGGCAGCACGTTCGCCCGCGACGGGGTCGTGTGCGTGACCCTCAACTACCGTCTGGGCGCGGACGGTTTCCTCCACCTGCCCGGTGTCCCCGACAACCGCGGTCTCCTCGACCAGGTGGCCGCCCTGCGCTGGATCGCCGCCAACATCTCTTCGTTCGGCGGCGATCCGGATCAGGTGACGGTCTTCGGCGAGTCGGCGGGGGCGATGAGCATCGGCGCCCTGCTGTCGCTGAACCTGGCCCCCGGCCTGTTCCACCGCGCCATCCTCCAGAGCGGCGCGTGCCACCACTTCCTGCGCCCGGCCTCGGCGTCCCTGATCACGTCGCACCTGGCGGCGAAGCTGGGCACAGACCCGACACGGGAAGCCTTCGCGGCCGTCCCCCTCACCGAACTCATCGTTGCTCAGGCGGAGTTGCGCGCCGAGGTGGCCGCCCGTCCGGACCCGGCCCTGTGGGGCGAAGCGGTCCTCAACATGATGCCGTTCGAACCGGTGGCCGAGACCCTCCCCACCCCCCATGGCGACGTAGGCCTCCTGATCGGCACGAACCGCGAGGAGTACCGCCTGTTCCTGGTCCCGACGGACCGCCTGGAGACGGTGACGGAGCCGCACCTCGACGCCCTCACCTCGGCCTACGGCGCCGACCCGGACCAGACCCTCCCGGTCTACCGCGCCACCCGCCCCAACGCATCCCCGGGCGACCTCCTGGCCGCGGTGGCGACGGACTGGTTCTACCGCATCCCGGCCGTCCGCCTGGCGGAGTCCGTCCCGGGCTCCCACCTCTACGAATTCGCCTGGCGCTCCCCCCAGTTCAAGGAGAGCCTGGGCGCCTGCCACGCCCTGGAACTCCCCTTCGTCTTCGACCGCCTGGACGACCCGTCGTACGCCCCACTGCTGGGCCCCCGCCCTCCGCAGCCCCTGGCCGACGCGATGCACACCGCGTGGGTCGCGTTCGCGAAGACGGGCGCCCCGGGCTGGCCACCCTACGAACCGATCGGCCGCACCACGATGGTCTTCGGGTCCGGAGAGGAGCCCGACTCCGGGCCGGTGGGTGACCCCCGAGGGATGGAGCGGGGGGTTTGGGAAGGGCTGCGCCGGCTCCGGTAGACGCTGCGCGGGAACGCACCCTTGACACCTCGCCCCGGCATATCGAGTCTTGACGAGACGCGGTCAGTGATCGCGCCAGAACGGTCAACATCCCTTCCCGCACAGTCGCTTGCGAAGAACGGAGTCGATATGGCCACCAAGATCGTGATCCGCCCGCTGGACAAGAAGGAGACCACGGGCGACAGCAACTCCGCCGGATCCTGACCGGAGGCCGGCATGCGCGGGACCCCGTACCTCACCCTGGCTGGGCTGACGCGCGACGCTCAGGCGATGGTCGCCGCCCACCCCGGCCTCCTGCGCCTGCGTGAAGTCGGGGTCTCGCGCGCCGGCCGGCCCCTGTGGCTGCTGTCGGCCGGGCAGGGGTCCCATCAGGTACTCACCGTCGCCGGAGCCCACGCCAACGAGCTGGTCGGCGGGACGTCCGCGCTACGCCTGGCCGAAGAACTGGCGCACCGTCCGGACGTCCTCGACGCACTGGACTGCGCCTGGCACTTCCTGATCTGTCTCGACCCCGACGGCACAGCCATCGCCGAGAGATGGATGAGCGAGGCGCCGCCATCCGTCGGGACGTACTACCGGGGTTTCTACCGCCCCGCGTTCGCCAGTCATCCCGAATTCCCGCCCGTCGAGGGCGACCCGCGGTCCCCGATGCCCGAGTCGGCGGCCCTCATCCGGCTCATCGACGAACTCCGTCCCGTCGCACAGTTCTCGTTGCACGGGGTCGAAGTCGGTGGATCCTTCATGCAGTTGACGCAGGACGTCCAGGGACTGGCCGAGACGTACCGGACCGTGGCCGCCGACCTCCACATCCCCCTGGAACACCGGCCGTTCGACGGCATGGGGTGGGTCGTGGACAGCCCCGGCGTGCTGATCCTGCCCGCCGACAGCACCGGCGAGGAACGGGACCCGTCCGGCTTCACCTCCCAGGCGACCTGGATGTACGCCATGCGGCACGGCACCGTCTCCGCCGTCCTCGAAGCGCCCTTCTGGGCCGTGGACGAGGTCAGCGATCCACGGCCCGTCGAACGACCGGACCAGGAGATCGCGTGGGCGAGCGAGATACTGCTCGGGCGGGCCGCACAGGTCGAGGCGGTTCTCGACGCCGCCGAGAGGCAACCACCGCAAGAGGAGTCGCATCGAGCGCTCTTCACAGCCGCCCGGGAGCTGCTCGACATCTGCCCAGGGGTGGTGGACACGTGGAAAACCCACGGGGAGGAGAGCCCGGACGGCTTCGGGCTGGCCACCACCAGGGGCAACGCCGCCTCCCTGCGCATCGCCGCCGGGCGCATCCCACTGCGCGCCGCAGCCATGATGCGACAGGCCCTGGGCGAACCATTCGCCCCGGTCGCCACCGCCCTGGACGGGCTGGTGCGGGAGTGGTGCCACGAGCTGGAGGACTTGTTCGGCGCCCGCTGGGTGCCCGTCCGTCGGCAGACCGCACTGCAGACCCGGACCATGCTCGCCATCACCCGGCGCCTCCTGGCCCGGCACCCGCACGCCAGCCCCTCCGGCTCATGACGTACGCGCGGATCCTCAGTCCTCGGCCGGCTCCAGCTTCAGCGAGATCGAGTTGATGCAGTAGCGCTGGTCGGTCGGCGTGCCGTAGCCCTCGCCCTCGAAGACGTGGCCGAGGTGCGAGCCGCAGCGGGCGCAGCGCACCTCCGTGCGCACCATGCCGTGCGAGACGTCCTCCAGCAGCTCCACCGCGTCCGAGTCGCGCGGGTCGTAGAAACTCGGCCAGCCGCAGTGGGAGTCGAACTTGGTGTCGGAGGTGAACAGTTCGGCGCCGCAGGCGCGGCAGGAGTAGACGCCCTCGGTCTTGGTGTTCGTGTACTCACCGGTGAAGGCGGGTTCCGTGCCGGCCTGGCGCAGGACCGCGTACTCGTCCGGGGTCAGCTCCTCGCGCCACTGCTCGTCCGGCTTCACGACGTCGTACGACATGAGTCTCAGCCCCTTCAGTGCTGCTGCGACAGGCGGTCCAGGATGCGCGGGCCGAGGTCGGTCACATCGCCCGCACCCATGGTGAGAACGAGATCGCCCGGCTTCGCCATTCCCGCGATCGCGGCGGGGACGTCGCCCTTGTCGTGCACGGCGGTGACGTCCGCGCCGGCGCCACGGGCCGCGTCGATGATGAGCGCGCTGGTCACGCCCGGGATGGGGTCCTCGCGGGCCGGGTAGATGTCGAGGACGACGGAGGCGTCCGCGAGGGCCAGGACCTGGCCCATCTCCTTGCCCAGTTCCTGGGTGCGGGAGAACAGGTGCGGCTGGAAGGCGACGATGATACGGCCGCGGGCGTCACCGGCGGCCCCGCGCATCGCCTCCAGGTCGGCCGTCATCTCGGTGGGGTGGTGGGCGTAGGAGTCGATCACCTGCACGCCGGCCGCCTCGCCCTTGAGCTGGAGGCGCCGCTTCACACCCGTGTACGCGGCCAGCGCCGGGGCCAGCTCCTTCGCCGGGATGCCCAGGGCGACGCCCGCCGCCAGCGCCGACACGGCGTTCAGCGCGTAGTGGCGGCCGGGGACGGAGACCGTGAAGGTGAGCTCCTCGCCGTCCAGGAGGACGGTGACCTCGCTCTTCAGCCCCTGCGGAACCACCGACAGCACGCGTACGTCGGCGTCCTTGGCCTCGCCGTACGTCACCGTCCGCACGCCGGAGTCGGCCAGGCGGCGGGTGAGCTCGCGGGCGCCCTCGTGGTCGGCGGAGATGACCAGGGTGCCGCCGGGGACGATCCGGCCGGCGAAGATCTCGAAGGACTCGTAGATCTCGTCCATCGAGGCGTAGTTCGCGTGGTGGTCGAGTTCCACGTTGAGGACGATGGCGACCTCGGGCGCGTACTTGTGGAAGCTGCGGTCCGACTCGTCCGCCTCGGCGACGAAGATCTCGCCGTCGCCGTGCAGGGCGTTGGAGCCGGGGGCGTCCAGGTCGCCGCCGATGGCGTACGACGGGGACAGGCCGAGCGACGACAGCGACACCGCGAGCATCGACGTGGTGGTCGTCTTGCCGTGCGTACCGGCGACCGCGATCGGGCGCAGGCCGTTCATCAGGGCGGCGAGGGCGTCGGAGCGGTGGACGACCGGGATGCCCAGCTCGGCGGCGCGGGCCAGCTCCGGGTTGTCCTCGCGGATCGCGGACGACACCACGACACAGCTGGCGTCGTCGGCGAGGTGCTCGGCGGCGTGGCCGATGTGCACGGTCGCGCCCAGCGCGCGCAGCGCCTCGGCGGTCGCCGACTCCTTGGCGTCACTGCCCGCGACCTTGGCCCCGCGCTGCGCGAGGATCTTCGCGATCCCCGACATCCCGGCGCCGCCGATGCCGATGAAGTGCGGTCGGTCCATGGCGGTGGGAAGGCCGGGTGCCATGTGCGTCTCCCTGGAGTGATGCGGCGAAGCGAACGTCAGCGCCCCACCTTATGACCCCACCCCACCCAACACCTATTACGTCCCACCCCACCCCCCGGACCAACCCGAGCGGCCACCCCCAAAGGGGCGCGGGGAACCACATCCCCGGTCTGAAACCCCACCCCACGGCCAACCCAAGCGCCACGCCCCAAAAGGGGCGCGGGGAACTGCGCGCCCAGCCCCCACACACCCGCACCCGAAACCACCCCCCGATCCCCCGCCCAGCCCCCACCCCCACGAACCCGCACGAAACAACGCACCCCACCCAAAACCCACCCACCCGGCCAAGCCCAGCGGCAGCGCCTACGCCTTGCTGCGCGAGAACAGCTTCAGCACCGGCACCCCCACCTTGTGCCGCGCTCTCGACGCCCAGTCCCGGTGGAAGAACTCCTCCACGTAGTGGGGATCGGTCAGGACGATCACCTCGTCCGCGCCGGTCTCCTCCACCAGCGCCTTCAGGGCGTCCAGCGGATGGTCCTCGACGAGCCGGCCGTCGGCCTCGCATCCGGCCAGGCGCAGGGCCTTCAGGGAGACGTCCAGGGCCTGCGCGGCGGGCTCCTTCGCCGCCTCGCCCTCCGGCCGCTCACCCTCGCGGGCGGCGTCGTCCAGTTCGCCCAGGGCGATGTCGTCGATCGCCCGCAGCAGGCGATCGGCCTGGTCGCCGCGGGGCTCGAGCAGCACGTGGAAGGAGACCGGCTCGTCTCCGTGCAAGGTGGTGACGAACTCCACGTCGGCGGACGTCAGGGCCTTCTCGATCATCAATACGCTTGTGAACACCAGCGCCCCATTCTGCTTCGAGGGCCCTAAGGCCCTCCCTCCTCCGTGGGCCGGACCAGGCCCTGCGGAAACCATCCTGCCCCGTGATCGCACGGGTCCTGCCGGTTTTAGTGTGCCCTCCGGAAGCTAAACGGAACGGCAGATTCCGCTGATTTCAGGAGCGTCGGTGCCGAAATCAGGAGCGACGGTAACGACCGAACAGGAAACCGGCCTCTTCCAGCAGGGACACGAGTTCGAAGCGCCGGGGAACGGCGACCGCCGGCCCTCCGGCGATGCGCTGCGCGTCACCGGCCGTGAGCATCGGCGCGAGGGTCACGCACATCTCGTCCAGCACCCCGGCGGCGATGACCTGGCCGAGCAGCCGGGGGCCGCCCTCGGTGAGGAGCCGGGTGTGGCCGAGAGCGGCGAGAGCCCGTACAGCGCGGGCCGGGTCCACTCCGGCGCCCTCACCCGCGATCACCACCCGCGTGCCCGCCTCCTCGGCGGCGGCGATCCGGTCCGCGGGCGCCGCGGCGCCGGTCAGGATCAGCGTGGGCACCAGAGGCGAGGTGAACAGCGGCAGCGAGAAGTCCAGATCCAGGCTCGCGGTGACGATCGCGATCGCCGGGGCAGGCCCCTGTCCCGCCGCCTCCCGGACCGCCGCGAACTCGGCCCGCGCGCGGGCGGGCCGGTAGCCCTCCTGACGAACCGTTTCCGCACCCACGATCACCACATCGGCGAGCGCCCGCAGCACGCCGAAGATCCGCATGTCGGCCGGGCAGGAGATGGGCTGCGAGCGCCCGTCGTGCTGGGCGGCGCCGTCGAGCGTGGAGACCATGTTGGCGCGCAGCCAGGGCTCGCGCCCCTCGGCGGCGGCCTCGGGATAGGCGTACGCGGCGGCCAGCTCGGCCAGGCTCCATTCGCGGCCGGTACCGCCGTCGGTGGCCGCGCGGCCCTCCTCGGTCGCCCCGCCGGGGCCCCCCGCCCCGTCCGCCTGAGGCGCCTCACCAGAGGCCTGGGCTGCTGTTTCTTCGGTCACAGGGAACAGGCGTCGCATGTCGTGCAGTGTGACACGGCGCTTAGCATGGGTAACCGTGTCGTCATCCACCGCCGCCTCCGGGCTCAGTTCACCGACCGACGTGACCCCGCTGTCCCTGTGCGAACGCGAGCCGCACGTCCCCGCGGACCGGCTGGTCGCCGAGATGGTGCCACCGCCGCGCTTCGACTCCGTCCGCTTCGCCACGTACATCCCGGACCCGAACCAGCCCAGCCAGACCGAGGCCGTCGGCGTCCTCCAGGCTTTCGCGGGCGGTCTCGGCGGGGCGCACGCCACGGGCTCCGGGAAGCGCGGGTTCTTCGGCTTCGGGCGGGTCAAGGCGCCGAAGACGCCGGCCGGGCCCCGCGGGGTCTACCTCGACGGCGGCTACGGCGTCGGCAAGACCCATCTCCTCGCCTCCCTGTGGCACGCCACCCCGGCCGAGCCCGCCCTCAAGGCGTTCGGCACGTTCGTCGAGCTGACCAACCTCGTCGGCGCCCTCGGCTTCCAGCAGACCGTCCAGACCCTCTCCGGTCACCGGCTGCTGTGCATCGACGAGTTCGAGCTGGACGACCCGGGCGACACCGTCCTCGTGTCGACCCTGCTCGGCAAGCTGGTCGACGCCGGTGTCGCGCTGGCCGCCACGTCCAACACCCTGCCCGGCAAGCTCGGCGAGGGCCGGTTCGCGGCCACCGACTTCCTGCGTGAGATCCAGGGCCTGTCCGCGCACTTCCGCGCCCTGCGCATCGACGGCGAGGACTACCGCCACCGCGGGCTGCCCGAGGCGCCGGCACCGTACTCCGACGAGCAGGTGACCAGCGCGGCGTACGCCACCGAGGGCGCGTCGCTCGACGACTTCCCGCACCTGCTGGACCACCTGGCCAAGGTGCACCCCAGCCGGTACGGCGCGCTGACCGACGACCTCAAGGCGGTCTGCCTCACCGGCGTCCGCCCCGTCCCCGACCAGTCGACGGCGCTGCGGCTCGTCGTCCTCGCGGACCGGCTCTACGACCGCGAGGTCCCCGTCCTGGCCTCGGGCCTGCCCTTCGACCAGCTGTTCAGCGAGGAGATGCTGAAGGGCGGCTACCGCAAGAAGTACTTCCGCGCGATATCGCGGCTCACGGCGCTGGCCCGGGACGCCAAGGGCCTCGTGGCGGACCACTGACGGCCTGATACCAGCTCGGATCCAGTGGATCAAGAGCTGGTTCGCGCCATGTCACCCGCACTTTTCACGCTCTCTTCGACACGAAACACCCCGTTAACCCTGCAAACGACTTTGCAGGGTTAAGGTGTTTCTTGACCATCCGTTGACCAATCATTGGTGCGGACAAGAGGCGGACAAGAGACGTGGACCGTCAGGGGGGAGGACGGATGTTCCGAGGTACGACGCCCCGGGCCGTGCTCGCCCGCCTCGTCCCGCTCCTCGCCACCACCCTGCTCGCCCTGCTCATCCCGCAACTCTTCGCGTCCGCCGGATCCTTCGCATCCGCGCACACGCTCCGCCAGGCGGAGGCCAAGGCTCAGCCCGGAATCCTGCCCCCTGTGAACGCGCCCGAGGTGTCGCGCGAGGGCGCCGAGGAGTTCCGCGGCACCGACCACTCCGGCGACCCCTCCGGTCCCCCGCAGGCCCGCGAGCGCCGCCGCACCACCACCGCCGGCTGGGAGCACGCCCCCCTGATACCCGGGCGCGGTGCGGCCCTCACCCGTCCTCCGGACGCGCACGGCGCCCGGCACCACCGCACCGCGCAGGCCCCGAGACCCGCTTCTCCGGCAGCGCTTCAGGTCTTCCGCTGCTGAGACAGGAGCCGCTCCGCTCGACTGTCATACAGGCCCGACGCGCCACAGCGGCGCGCCAGGAGGAAAACATCATGCAGCCCCTCATCGACAACGCCCGTACGTTCGGACAGCGCCCTGAGGAGTTCGCCAAGCTCGCCGAAGGCCAGTCCCCGCAGGTCCTGTTCATCACCTGCTCCGACTCCCGGGTCGTTCCGGCCCTGATCACGGGCGCCCGCCCCGGCGAGCTCTTCGAGCTGCGCACCGCGGGCAACATCGTCCCGCCCTACCCCGACCAGCGGCCCAGCGGCGAGGCGGCCACCATCGAGTACGCCGTCACGGTGCTCGGCGTCAGCGACATCGTCGTCTGCGGCCACTCCCACTGCGGCGCCGTCGGCGCGCTGGTGCGCGGCGACGACCTGGACGCCGTACCCGCCGTGCGCGACTGGCTGACCAGCGCGGAACCGCGGCCCGCGGGTGCGGCGGACGACCCGTGCGTCGCCGAAGGAGTCCAGAGCCATGTCCTGGCCCAGCTGCTGCGGCTGCGCTCGTACCCGTGCGTCGCCGAGAGGCTGGCGCAGGGGCGGCTCACCCTGCACGGCTGGTACTACGAGGTGCACACCGGCGCCGTCCGCGCGCACCGCTGCCTGACCGACTCCTTCGAGGCGCTGTGAGCGGCCCCATGACCACGACGACGCCCGAGGCTCCCCGGGCCTCCAAGTTCCCCCATCTCAAGCAGGACTTCCTCGCCTCCCTCGTCGTCTTCCTGGTCGCGCTCCCGCTGTGCGTGGGCGTGGCCGTCGCCTCGGGGGTGCCGGCCGAACTCGGTCTGGTCACCGGCATCGTGGGCGGCCTCGTCGCCGGGCTGATGCGCGGCAGCAGCCTGCAGGTGTCCGGGCCGGCCGCGGGGCTGACCGTGCTGGTCTTCGAGGCGGTCGGCGAGTTCGGGCTGCCCGTGCTCGGCGTGATCGTGCTCGTCTGCGGTCTGCTCCAGGTCCTGATGGGCGCCCTGCGGCTGGGGCGGTACTTCCGGGCCATCTCGGTCTCCGTGGTGGAGGGCATGCTGGCCGGTATCGGTCTGGTGCTGATCGCCGGACAGCTGTACCCGGTGCTGGCGGCCGAGGCGCCCGAATCGGGCCCCGGCAAGCTGGTCGGGCTGCCCGGGGCGCTCGCGGACGCCTTCGGGGACACCGGCGCGCTGGCCTCGCTCGCGCTCGGCGCGGGGACGATCGCCGTCCTCGTGCTGTGGCGGCGCATGCCGGCGAAGGTGCGGGCGGTGCCCGGACCGCTCGCCGCGGTCGGACTCGCCACGGTGGCCGCCCTGGTGCTCGACCTGCCGGTGGCCACCGTCGAGGTGCGGGGGCTGCTGGGCTCGCTCCAGCCGCCCCCGCTGAGCGCCTTCGGCGAGCTGGCGCAGCCCGGGGTGATCGGCACGATCGTCGCCTTCACCCTGATCGCGTCCGCCGAGTCCCTGTTCAGCGCGGCGGCCGTGGACCGGATGCACGACGGTCCGCGCACCTCGTACGACAGGGAGCTGCTCGCCCAGGGCGCCGGCAACACGGTGTGCGGTCTGCTCGGCGCGCTGCCGATGACCGCGGTGATCGTGCGCAGCGCGGCGAACGTCCAGGCGGGCGCGCGGACCAAGGCGTCCCGGGTGCTGCACGGCGTCTGGCTGCTGCTGTTCGCGGCCCTGCTGCCCGGCGTCCTCGCGTACATCCCGATCCCGGCGCTCGCGGGCATCCTGGTGTACTCGGGCGCCAAGCTGGTCCCGGTGCGCGAGATCGCCTCGCTGTGGCGCGACCACAAGGGCGAGGTGCTGATCCTGGTCGTCACGGCCGTGTCGATCGTCGCGGTCAGCATGTTCGAGGGCGTGCTCATCGGGCTGGCGCTGGCCATCGTCAAGACGGCCTGGGAGGCCTCGCACATCCGGCTGGAGGTCGTCGACAAGGGCGCGGGCCCCGTCGAGGCGTACCTGTCGGGCAACGCGACCTTCCTGCGGCTGCCGAAGATCCTCGACGAGCTGGAGGCGCTGCCCCAGGACCGGCCGGTGCGGCTGGACCTGACCGGGCTGCACCACCTGGACCACGCCTGCCTCAGGGCGCTGGAGGGCTGGGCCGAGCGGCACAGCGCCGCCGGCACCGAACCGGTGCGGCTGACGGCGGCGTAGCGCGCCGGAACCAGTGCCCGGACCGGGGGTGGCCACGACCATGGCCCCGGACCGGACACCGGGCATATCGTTGCAGGAGCAGACACACGAGACCTCTCACGGAGGGGGTCGGGATGCTCCAGGAACTGATAGGTGCCATCATCGGCGCGGGTGCCGTCGGGCTGCTGTACCTGGCGGCGGGCGTGCGCGTCATCAAGCAGTACGAACGCGGCGTCGTGTTCCGCCTCGGCCGCCTGCGGGGCGATGTACGCGCGCCCGGACTCGCCCTGATCATTCCCGCGGTGGACCGGCTGCGGAAGGTCAACCTCCAGATCGTGACGATGCCGATCCCGGCGCAGGAGGGCATCACGCGCGACAACGTCACCGTCCGGGTCGACGCGGTCGTGTACTTCAAGGTCGTGGACGCGTCGGCCGCGATCGTCAACGTCGAGGACTACCGGTTCGCCGTCTCGCAGATGGCGCAGACGTCCTTGCGCTCGATCATCGGCAAGAGCGAGCTCGACGACCTGCTCTCCAACCGCGAGAAGCTCAACGAGGGCCTGGAGCTGATGATCGACAGCCCGGCCGTGGGCTGGGGCGTGCAGATCGACCGGGTGGAGATCAAGGACGTCTCGCTGCCGGACACGATGAAGCGCTCCATGGCCCGCCAGGCCGAGGCCGACCGGGAGCGCCGGGCGCGCATCATCAACGCCGACGCCGAGTTCCAGGCGTCCAAGAAGCTGGCGGAGGCGGCCCAGCAGATGGCCGACACCCCCTCCGCGCTCCAGCTGCGGCTGCTGCAGACGGTGATGGCGGTGGCGGCGGAGAAGAACTCCACGCTCGTGCTGCCGATCCCGGTGGAGCTGCTGCGGTTCCTGGAGAAGGGCCCGCAGCCGCCGCCGTCGACGCCCGCGTCCATCAGCGACGGGACCACCACTCCCCACGCACAGGCCCTGCAACCGCCCCTTCAGCCCCCGACACCACGGCCGGGCGGGTGACCTCGGCGGCAGCCATGGGCCAGGTCGGGCGATTCGCCGGATTCCCAGTCATACCTTCGTACAATGTTCACTCTTGTACGACGCGTCACCCTGGCCTGCGCCCTGAGTGCCGCCCTCGCCACGCTCGCCGCCTGTGGCACCAACGAGACCTCGCACGCCGGCCACCCGGCCCCCGCCAACCCCGCTCCGGACAAGGTCGCCCACGGGCCCGCCCGCCCGCCCACGCTCGCCCCGGCCCCGGGCGGACTCACCCCCGTGTTCAGCAACGGCCCGCGCACCCAGGGCAAGACCGTCGCCCTGACCTTCGACGCCGACATGACGGCCGACGAGGGCAAGCGCGCCGCCGACGGCGAGCACTTCGACAACCCCGAGCTCATCACCACACTGCGCTCGCTGAAGGTCCCCGCGACCGTGTTCATGACCGGCCGCTGGGCCGACGAGTACCCGGGCGAGGCCCGCGACATCGGCAGCGACCCGCTGTTCGAGGTCGCCAACCACTCCTACAGCCACTACGCCTTCACCGGTGACTGCTACGGCCTGCCGACCGTCCCCGGGGGCGGGATGCGCACGGACGTGGAGCGGGCGTACACCGCCCTGCGCAAGGCGGGCGTGGCGCACCCGATGCCGTACTTCCGCTTCCCCGGCGGCTGTTACGACAGGAAGGCGCTGCGCTCGCTGAGCGGCCTCGGGGTCACCGCGGTGCAGTGGGACGTGGTGAGCGGGGACGCGTTCGCCACGGACGCCGACGCCGTCGCCCGGCAGGTGCTGGGCGGGGTGAAGCCGGGGTCGGTCGTCGTCATGCACTGCACGCGCAGCGCGGCCCCGACGACGGAACGGGTGGTGCGCGAGATCGTGCCCGAACTGCGTAAGCGCGGCTTCAGGTTCGTGAAGGTGTCCCAGCTCATCGGGGAGAGCGCCGCCCACCGGTGACCGGCCCGCGCCGGACGGCCGGGGCCTGCCGCCCTTTAGGCTGGGCTGCTGTGAGCCATGATCCGACGCCGTCCGGCGACAGCCCCTTCCGTACCGAGCCGACCGCGCGCGACGAGGCGCCGCAGTACGTGCTGCCCATGGTCGTACGGATCGAGAAGAGCGCCCCGCCCGCCCGTACCGACGCGCTGGAGACGGCCGCCCGGGCCGTGCTCGTCATGCTCGGCGACGAGCGGTCCACGGGGGACGGCGAGTGGGCCGAGGCCGTGGACGCCTGGGAGGACGCCCGGATCCGCAAGGTCGTGCGGCGGGCGCGCGGGGCCGAGTGGCGGCGGGCCGAGGCGCTGCCCGGGATCACGGTCACCGGGGCGTCCGCGGAGGTACGGGTCTTCCCGCCCGTTCTGCTGGACGACTGGCCCAAGGACCTCGTCAAGCTCCAGGTGTCCGGCACCCAGCTCGAGGACCCGGAGCCGCCGGCCGCCGCCGACCCCGGGCAGCCCGTGCTGTGGCTGAACCCGGAGCTGGACATGACGGCCGGGAAGGCGATGGCACAGGCCGGTCACGGCGCCCACCTCGCCTGGTGGGAACTCTCCGACGAGGAGCGGTCCGCCTGGCGTGCGGCGGGTTTCCCGCTGGCCGTCCGCACCGCCGAACCCGCCGCGTGGGACAAGCTGTTCAGCAGCGAGCGGCCGCTGGTGCGCGACGCGGGCTTCACCGAGATCGCGCCCGGACTGACGGTCGCGGTCGAGGGGCACGGGCGGGTCGCCGCCCTGCCGGAGCGGGTACGGCGGCCGGCCGACTGGCGCTGAGCGGACGCGCTCGCGGCCGGTTCGATCATCCCGGGCAGGTCCGAACGGCTCACCCGCGGGGGCCCCGGCCCAGCGCGCCGGGGCGTTGTCAGTGGCCGGGGTTACTGTGCCCGCAACTTACCGTCCACCCGCTTCGGGAGGCTCGTATGTCCTCGCGTCTCAACCCCTACCTCAGCTTCGACGGCGACGCCCGTCAGGCGATGGAGTTCTACCGGGACGTCTTCGATGGCACCCTGTCCCTGCACACCTTCGGCGAGCTCGGTGACGCGGACGCTCCGCACGCCGACAGCGTCATGCACGCCATGCTGGAGACGCCCCAGGGTTTCACCCTGATGGGTGCCGACACCCCGCCCGGCATGACGTTCGCCCGGGGCGACAACTTCTCGGTGAGCCTGAGCGGCGACGACGAGGCCGCGCTGCGCGGCTACTGGGAGAAGCTGTCGGCCGGCGGCCAGGTGGCGGTGCCCCTGGACAAGCAGATGTGGGGGGATGTGTTCGGCATGTGCACGGACCGGTTCGGCATTCCCTGGATGGTCAACATCGTCCAGAGCGGAAGCTGAAGTCCGCCTGGGCCGAAGGGCGTTGTGCCGGTGGCCGGCCCGTCGGCCGGTGCGCGTGCGTGCGCCGGCCGGGAAGGCCGCCGGTTCTGATCCTGTGTCATCGGCGACCCCTGGGTGCCAGTAGGCTGGGGCTGCTGCGGCACCCCTTCACTGCTCCCTCACCAGGGACATGGCCGGCAGCGGTCGAGTCGTCTCACGGCATGAGGATGAAGCAACAGGTGCTGATAGCGGGCCGGTATCGGCTGCACACGGCCATCGGGCGCGGCGCGATGGGAGAGGTCTGGCGGGCGCAGGACGAGCTGCTCGGCAGAGCCGTCGCGGTCAAACTCCTCCTCTCGCAGGACGGCGACCCCACCGCCGCCTCCCGGTTCCGCCTGGAGGCCGAGACCGCGGGCCGGCTCAGCCACCCCCACGTGGTCGGGGTCCTCGACTTCGGCGAGCAGGAGGGCCGCCTGTTCCTCGTGATGGAGCTGGTCGACGGCGACAGCCTCGCCCAGGTCCTCTCCGGAGCGGGCACGCTGCCCGCCGAGCAGGTGGCCCGCATGGCGGCGCAGGCGGCCGCCGGTCTCGCCGTCGCGCACGAACAGGGCATCGTCCACCGGGACATCAAACCCGGCAACCTGCTCGTCGACGCCGACGGCAACGTCAAGATCGGCGACTTCGGCATCGCGCGCTTCGTGGACGACCCGAACGCCGCGCTCACCGCGACCGGGCAGATCGTCGGGACGAGCCTGTACCTCGCCCCCGAGCGCGCCCTGGGCAAGCCGGCCGGACCGCCCTCGGACGTCTACTCGCTGGGCTGTCTGCTCTACCAACTCCTCACCGGACGCCCGCCGTTCCACGCCGACAGCGCCGTCGCGGTGCTCCACCAGCACCTCGACCAGGCCCCCGTACCGCCGCGCGAGCTCGGTGTCGCCCTGTCGCCCGCGTTCGAGAGCTACCTGCTCAGCCTGCTCGCCAAGAAGCCCGAGGAACGCCCGACGGCCCGTCAGGCGGCCGAGTGGTTCTCCGCGGGAGCCTGGCGAGGCGAGCCCGAGCCCCTTCCCGCCGCCGTGCCGCCCACCCTGCCGACGACGGCGCGTACGCCCGCCCCGCCGACCCCTGCCGCGCGGCACCGGAGCGGCGGGGGCTCCCGGAGCAGTGGCGGTACGCGCGGCGGCGGGGGTGCCCGGAGCAACGGAGGTACCCGGGGCGGGGCGAGCCGTGGGGCCGCGACCGTGTACGCGCTTCCGTCCGTGGCCGGGGGCTCCGCCTCCCCCCACCGGTCGCGGCGCCGGCAGCAGCGGCCGAGCGTGACGGACTCGGTCCGGCGCCGGCCGAGGGTGATCGGGACGGCCGCCGGAGCCGCACTGTTCGTCGCGGCGCTGCTGGTCGGCATGGCGTGGTTCTCCCCCGACCGCGGCGCGGCGGAGACGCCCCCGCTCGACCAGCCCGGCACCACGGCCCCCGCCCAGGCCTCCCAGCCGAGCATCCCGCCGACCGCGGGCCCGAGGACCGCGTCCGACAGCCTGGATGAGAACGGAGACGACCACCAGGGCAAGGACGGCCACGGCGGCCACCGCAAGGGCGGCAAGGACTGAACGACATCGGCGCCCTAGCCGTCGCCCTCGCCTTCGCCTTCGCCGACGAACCTCAAATGTTGCTCTGAAGGCGGGGTGAGCGCGGTTCGGGTCCGGAGACCCGGGCCATACCCCGGTCACGTACCGGAGGGGGAAGCGCGATGGCGGAACTGGGGACGGGCATCGGCTGGCGGCCGGAGATCGCGGACGCCGTGGAACGGATGCCGGGCATCGACTGGGTCGAGGTGGTGGCGGAGAACGTGTGCCCCGGCCGCTTCCCCGACTCCCTGCTGCGGCTGCGCGGGCGCGGGGTCACCGTCGTCCCGCACGGCGTCTCCCTCGGTCTCGGCGGCGCCGGCCGGCCCGACGAGGGACGGCTGGCCGCCCTCGCCGAGCGGGCGACGGCGCTCGGGTCGCCGCTCGTCACCGAGCACATCGCGTTCGTCCGCGCGGGCGGGGCGCTGACCGCCACCCCTCACCTGGAGGCGGGCCATCTGCTCCCGGTGCCGCGCACCCGGGACGCCCTCGACGTGCTGTGCGCGAACGTGCGCATCGCGCAGGACGCCCTGCCCGTGCCGCTCGCCCTGGAGAACATCGCCGCGCTGATCTCCTGGCCCGGCGAGGAGCTGACCGAGGGCCAGTTCCTGTACGAACTGGCCGACCGGACCGGCGTACGCCTGCTGATCGACGTGGCCAACCTGCACACCAACCACGTCAACCGGGGCGAGGACCCGGCCCGGGCGCTCGCCGAACTGCCCCTGGAGGCCCTCGCGTACGTCCACGTCGCGGGCGGCTTCGAGCGCGACGGCGTCTGGCACGACAGCCACGCCCACCCCGTCCCCCGACCGGTCCTCGACATCCTGACCGACCTCGCCTCACGGGTGGCGCCGCCCGGGGTGCTGCTGGAGCGCGACGACAACTTCCCCGAACCCACCGAGCTGGAAGGCGAGTTGGGGGCCGTCCGGGAGGCCGTGTCGGTGGGGCGTGCCAAGCCCGGCACCGCGCCGGAGCGTTCGGCCGCCGGGCCCTCTCGTCCGCCGGTCACCGAACCCGCCCGCGAACAACTCGGCCTCGCGCAGGCCGCGGTGCTGTCCGCGCTGGTCGCCGGTACGCCCGTCCCCGAGGGCTTCGACCGGGTGCGCATGGGCGTACAGGCGCGTGCGCTGGCCGGGAAGCGGGCGGACGTGGTGGCCGACGTCGCGCCCGAACTGCCCGAGATCCTGGGCGAGTCGTACCGGCGGGCGTTCCTCGACTACGCCCGGCGCCACCCCATGACCGGCGGCTACCGGCGCGACGCGCTGGACTTCGCCGGGCACCTGCTGCGGACGGATCCGCCGCAGGACCCGGTGGCGCTGCGGGAGTTGCGGGACTGGTGGCGGGAGCGGTCCGGGCCGGTGCCGTACTCCCGGCGGCCGCTCGTGCGCGCGGCGCGGGCGACCCGGAGGGTGTGGTCGCGGATCGGGCTGCGCGGCGCTGCCGTCCGGCCCGCTCTCAACTCCCTTTCCCGGCCCGCTTCCTGAGCCGAGCGGCACACGGAACGTCACATCTCGGCAACACTCCGTCGGGACGGGCGGGAAAGGCATGGATTTTCACCAGGCCGCCGGCATACAAACGCGTCATGTTCTGGGTCCTTCTCCTGCTGCTGGCCTGGGCCGTCGCCGGTGCGGCCTGTGCGCGGCTGTGCCTGGCCGCCGTCCGGGCGGCCGCCGTTCCCGCCGACGAACCGGTCGTGCACGGCGAGCGCGATCTGACGCTCTACGAGGCGGCGTTCCTGTCGGGCGGGCCCGCGCGGGTCGCCGACCTCACGCTGGTGTCCATGGCGCGGCAGCGGCGGCTGCTGCTCGCGCACACCGGCTGGGCGACCGTCGTCGACCCGCTGGGCCGGGACGACATCGAGCGGTCGGTGATAGGCGCGATCGGTCCCGGGGGACAGTGCCGCATACAGCCGGTGCGGTCCGCCGCGGCGGCCGCGGGCGCCGTGCGCGGGCTCGCCGACCGACTGGTGCGCGCGGGCCTCGCGGTACCGGACGAGGCCCGTACGACCGTCGCGTCCGGGATGGGCCAGGTGCGCGCCGCCTCCGTCGTCGTGCTGGCGCTGGGCCTGACGGCGCTGCTGATGCCCGCGCAGAGCGAGATGCCGCGCCATCTGATCGCCCTGTGGTTCGCGCTGCCGCTCGTGCTGACGCTGAGCTGTCTCGCGATCGCCCGCGTCGAGGCGCACCCGTACTCGCGCTGGGCCTCCCCCGCCGGGCAGAAACTGCTCGGCGCGCTGAGCGAGGACAGCGGCGGCTCCGCGGGAGGCGGCGGCCCCGCGGGAGGCGGCGGCCCCGCGGGAGGCGACGACCGGTCGTACCTCACCTCCATCGCCGTACGCGGCATCCGCGCGATCGGCGAGCCCGAACTGCGGGCCGCGTTCACGCACCGCGACCAGCCCTGGCGGGAGTGAGGGCTCGCCCAGGGGGCGCACTTGGGGCATTGGCGCCGACACCGACGGGCGGTGCTTGCCTTCGTCAACGGCCGGACGAACCATCCCTTGTGCGAGGCGACCGCTGTTCGTGCCGTCGCCCACGTGCAGCGAAGGGATACGCGATGAGAGCTGCCGCCCTCTACTCGGCCGCCGGGTCCTTGCTCCTGACCACCCTCACCGTCGCCCCGGCCGGTGGCGCGCCCGCCGCGCCCGCCGCCCGGCAGGCGGCCGAGGCGCGCGGCACGGCGGTGGCGGCCGCTCGCGCGCGGGCGGCCGGCATCGACTTCGGCGCGTGCCCCGCCGAACAGCGCGGGGACGGCCTGGAGTGCGGCACGGTGCGCGTCCCGCTGGACTACGCCCGCCCGAAGGGCGAGCAGATCACGCTGACCGTCAGCCGGATGCGGGCCACCCACAAGGACCCGCACAACAGCAAGCGCAGGGTGCCCCGTCAGGGTGTCCTCGTCTTCAACCCGGGCGGCCCGGGCGCCGCCGGACTGGACTTCCCGCTGGCCGGCCGGCTGCCGGAGTGGAAGCGGATCGCGGCCGCGTACGACCTGGTCGGCTACGCCCCGCGCGGGGTGGGCGCATCGGCGCCGCTGTCCTGCGAGGACCCCAAGAAGTACTACAAGGCGCCCTCGCTGTCGCCGACCCACCCCACCGAGGCGTACAAGAAGGAGCGCATCGCGCAGGCGAAGGCGTACGCCCGCGGCTGCGCCGAACGCACCGGGAGCGCGCTGCGGTACTACAACTCGCTCAACAACGCCCGTGACCTGGACGTCCTGCGCGCGGCGCTGATGGAGGAGAGGCTGACCTTCATGGGCGCCTCGTACGGCACCTACTTCGGGGCCGTGTACGCGACGCTGTTCCCCTCGCACGTGCGGCGGATGGTGCTGGACTCGGCGGTGAACCCGGACCCCGAGAAGATCTGGTACCGCAACAACCTCGACCAGTCGGCCGCGTTCGAGAGCCGCTGGACGGACTTCCGCGAGTGGATCGCCCGGCACGACGACGTGTACGGGCTCGGCCGCACGGCCGCGGACGTGCGGCGCTCCTACGAGACGGCGCGCCGTCAGCTGGCCACGAAGGCCGCGGGCGGCAAGGTCGGTCCGGCGCAGTTGCAGGGCGCTTTCCTGGCGGCCGGGTACTACGACGACTTCTGGCCGAGCCGGGCTCAGGCGCTGTCGGCGTATCTGAAGGGCGACCCGGAGCCGCTGGTGCGGCTGGCCTCGCCCAGTCCGGAGACGGCCGCAGAGGCCGAGAACGGCAGCGCGGTGTACAGCGCGGTCGAGTGCAACGACGCTCCCTGGCCGACGGACTGGAAGGTGTGGGACCGCGACAACACGCGGCTCGCGCGCGTGGCGCCCTTCGAGACCTGGGACAACGTCTGGATGAACCTGCCGTGCGCCTACTGGCCCGCGCCCCGGCAGCAGCCCGTCGACGTGCGCACCGGGCCCGGTGAGCTGGCGCCGACGCTGATCCTGGCCGCCGAGCGCGACGCGGCGACGCCGTACGACGGCGCGCTGGAGATGAACCGGCGGCTGGCCGACTCGGTGCTGGTGACCGAGCGGGACTCGGGCACGCACGGGGTCGCGGGCGGCCCGAACAAGTGCGTCAACGCGTACTTGGACGCGTATCTGCTTGAGGGCCGGCTCCCGGCGCGGCGGGCGGCCTGCGCCGGGCATCCCGAGCCGAAGCCGGAGCACCAGCCGGCGGCGGCCGGGGACACCGCCGGCACGCAGGCCGTGCGGGACGCGCTGAAGGGCAAGGCCGAGCCCCGCTGATCAGCGCGTCCCGAGAGCGGCCGGTGCGGCCGATGCGGCCGCCGCTCAGGCGAGGCCGGCGACCAGTTCCGACATGTCCTTGCGGCGGCCCGTGAAGAACGGGACCTCCTCGCGGACGTGCATACGGGCCTCGGACGCGCGCAGGTGGCGCATGAGGTCGACGATGCGGTACAGCTCGTCGGCCTCGAAGGCCAGCATCCACTCGTAGTCGCCCAGCGAGAACGAGGCGACCGTGTTGGCGCGGACGTCGGGGTAGCCGCGGGCCATCTTGCCGTGGTCGGCGAGCATACGGCGGCGGTCCTCGTCGGGCAGCAGGTACCAGTCGTAGGAGCGCACGAAGGGGTAGACGCTGACGTAGTTGCGCGGCGTCTCGTCGGCGAGGAACGCCGGGATGTGCGCGCGGTTGAACTCGGCGGGGCGGTGCAGCGCCATGTTCGACCAGACCGGCTCCAGCGCGCGGCCCAGCTTCGTGCGGCGGAAGAGGTTGTACGCCTCCTGGAGCTGGTCGCTGGTCTCCGCGTGCCACCAGATCATGAGGTCCGCGTCGGCGCGCAGGCCGGAGACGTCGTAGGTGCCGCGGATGGTCACGTCCTTGGCGGCGAGCTGGTCGAACAGCTCCTGGACCTCCTCGGCGTAACCGGCGCGGTCCTCGGGCAGTACGTCCTTCAGCCTGAAGACGGACCACAGGGTGTAGCGGATGACCTCGTTGAGGTCCTTGGCCAGCTTGCCCTTGTTCGGGATCCTGCCGGACTGGGGCGTCGCGGTGGTGGGGGCGTCGTCACTCATGTCACTCATTCTCCCGCTCCGCCGTGCAAGCTCTGTACCGGGTGGGCGGTGAGCTCCTCCACACGGCGCAGATCACCGTCGAGCTGGTCCACCGCGGCGTACGCGCTCGCGATGCACGCCGGGATGCCGACGCCGTCGTACTGCGCGCCGCAGACCGCGAGCCCGGGCAGCTTCGCGACGTGCTCGCGGATGCGGGCCACGCGCGCGTGGTGGCCGACCGGGTACTGGGGCAGGCCGTCGGTCCAGCGGGTCACGCGGGTCTCCAGGGGCGTGGCGTCCAGGCCGGTGGCCGCGCGCAGGTCGTGCCGGGAGACGTCCACCAGCTCCGCGTCGTCCCGCCCGAGGATCTCCGTCTCGCCGTACCGGCCGACGGAGGTGCGCAGCACGACCACGTCCGGGTCCTCGTCGGCGATCCAGCCCCACTTCTGGGAGGCGAACGTCGATGCCTTGATCGTGCGTCCGTCGACGGGCGGGACGAGGAAGCCGCTGCTGCCCTCGGGGAGGGTGAGGTCGGCTCGGCGGCAGGCGAGGGTGACCAGGGCCATCGAGGCGTACTCGACGGCGGCGAGGTCGGCAGCGGCGGCGGGGGCTTCCGCGCCCAGCAGCCGGGCGGCGGCCGGGGCGGGCAGCGCGACGACGACGGCGTCCGCGTCCAGCACCCGGTCCCCGGCGACCACGCGCCAGGCGGGGTGCGCGTTCGCCGGCCCGGTCCGCCGCAGCTCCGTCACGGGCGTCCCGGTGAGTATCTCGCCGCCACGCGCGCGTACCGACTCCGCGACGGCGAGCGGCAGTTGGCCCACGCCGCCCTCGATGCCCATGAAGACGGGGCCGGTCTGCCGGCTCGCGGCCGCCTTCGCCTGGATGCCGCGGACGGCCTCCGTGAGCGAGTCGTGGGTCAGCGCGGCCTGGTAGAGCTGGGGGACCGCCGAGCGCATCGAGATGCGGTACGCGTCGCCCGCGTAGACCCCGCCGAGCAGGGGCTCGACGAGCCGGTCGACGACCTCGCGGCCGAGGCGGGCCGCCACGTACTCCCCCACGGCCACGTCGTCGCCGACCTCCGTACGAGGCAGGCCTGCGTCGCGCTCGATACGGGCGAGGCCCTCGGCGGACAGAACGCCGGAGAGGGCGGCGGCGGTCCCGGGGACGCCCATCACATGGCCCTTGGGCATCGGGCGCAGGGCGCCGCGGGTCCAGATCGAGGCCGTCGAGCTGGCGGGCGGCTGGAGGCGGTCAGCCAGTCCCACCTCGCGGGCCAGGGCGAGCGCCTCGGGCCTGCGGGCCAGCATCGACTCGGCGCCCAGGTCGACGCGGACGCCCGCGATCTCGCCCGGCAACAGCTTGCCGCCGACCCGGTCGGACGCCTCCAGTACGGTCACCCGCGCGCCGCGTCCGAGCAGCCGGTGGGCGGCGGCCAGCCCGGCGACGCCCGCTCCGATGACGACGACGTGCCTGGTGCTCGTACCCGTTGCGCTCATGTCCCCACTCTCTCAAACGCCACTGACAGTCCGGCTCGGGCGCCCGGCGCGGGCCGGTGTCCGCCGCGAGTCCGGACCGTGACCGCATCGGGACCGTTTCTGGCCAACGTCCGGACGGGCTCGTCCGTCGAAGCTAGCGACAGTCGTCACCACCCTTGGGGGGACCGCCACCATGCGCGCACGACACTCCGTACGACCCGTACCCGTCCGGGCCCTGACCGGCGTCCTGATCGCCGCCTCCCTCGCGCTCGCCGGGTGCAGCGCGGGCTCGGACTCCTCGGGCGCCAAAACCGCTGACGCCGCGAGCGCCGGCCGACCGGGCGCGGGCGGCGACTCCGACGGCAAGTCGGGGGGCGGCCCGACCGTCGAGTCGCCCCGGCTCACCCCGAACGGCATCATCCGCACCGCCTCCCTGACCGTGCGGGTCAAGGACGCCTCCGCGGCCCTGGCCGACGCCCGCACCACCGCCGAGAACGCGGGCGGCTACGTCGGCGACGAGAACACCAACCGGGACAGCGACGGCCACGAGCGCACCCGTGTCGTCCTGCGCGTGCCCACCGCCGCCTACGACGAGGTGCTGAACGGGCTCCAGGGCGCGGGCAAGCTGATCAGCCGGACCGCGTCGGCCAAGGACGTCAGCGACCAGGTCGTGGACGTGGAGAGCCGTATCAAGTCGCAGCGGGCCAGCGTGGCCCGGGTGCGGGAGCTGATGGACAAGGCGACCCGGCTGAGCGATGTGGTCGCGCTGGAAGGGGAGTTGAGCACCCGTGAGGCGAACCTGGAGGCGCTGCTCGCCCAGCAGGCGTCCCTGAAGGACCGGACGAGCGTGGCCACCATCACCCTGACCCTGACCGAGACGCCGGTGAAGGGCGCCGCGAAGGACGACACCCCGAGCTTCCTGGACGCGGTGTCCGGCGGCTGGCACGTCTTCGTCACGATGCTGCGCTGGATCACCCTCGTCCTGGGCGCCGTCCTGCCGTTCGCCGTGCTGGCGGGCCTGATCGCCTTCCTGTGGGCGCGGTTCGTCCGCCCGCGCCTGGCACGCCCGGCCGCCGCGGCACCGACCGCCCCGGCACCCGCCGCGCCGGGCCCGCTGCCGATGGCGCGCCCGGTGCCGGACGACGACGAGGACTGACGGGAGGGCAGGGCCGACCGGACAGAAGTACCGCGTGCCCGTAGCGTGTTCGCATGAACGGTGGGCGGGCGGGAACGGAACGGCTGGTCGTGATCGGCGGCGACGCCGCGGGCATGTCCGCGGCGTCGCAGGCGCGCCGGATGCGGGGGCCGGACGAGCTGGAGATCGTGGCGTTCGAGCGCGGCCACTTCACCTCCTTCTCGGCGTGCGGCATCCCGTACTGGGTGAGCGGCGACGTCCCGGAGCGGGACCTGCTCGTCGCGCGCTCGCCCGAGCAGCACCGCGCGCGGGACATCGACGTACGGCTGCGTACCGAGGTCGTCGAGATCGACGTGGAGCGGCGGCGCGTCCGCGCGCGGGACGCCGTTTCCGGTACCGAGTCCTGGACGCCGTACGACCGACTGGTGATCGCCACCGGGGCCCGCCCGGTCCGCCCGGACATGCCGGGCGTCGACGCCCCCGGGGTGAACGGCGTACAGACCCTCGACGACGGGCAGGCCCTGCTGGACAGCCTGGAGCACGCCGAGGGCCGGCGCGCGGTCGTCGTCGGCGCCGGGTACATCGGCGTCGAGATGGCGGAGGCGCTGGTCAAGCGCGGCTACGCGGTGACGGTCGTCAACCGCGGCGCGGAGCCCATGTCCACGCTGGACCCGGACATGGGGTGCCTGGTGCACCGCGCCATGGAGGGCCTGGGCATCACGATGGTCAACGATGCGGACGTCACGAAGCTGCTCACCGGGAGGGAGGGCCGGGTGCGCGCGGTGGCCACGGACGACGCCGAGTACCCGGCGGACGTGGTCGTTCTGGGCATCGGCGTACGCCCCGAGACCGGACTCGCGCGCGCGGCGGGGCTGCCCCTCGGCGACCACGGCGGGCTGCTCACCGACCGCACGATGCGGGTGCGCGGGCACGAGAACATCTGGGCCGGCGGCGACTGCGTCGAGGTGCACGACCTGGTCTCGGGCCAGGAGCGGTACGTCCCGCTCGGCACCCACGCCAACAAGCACGGGCAGGTCATCGGCACGGTCGTCGGCGGCGGGCACGCCACGTTCCCAGGCGTGGTCGGCACGGCGGTCAGCAAGGTGTGCGACCTGGAGATCGCGCGCACCGGGCTGCGTGAGAAGGACGCGCGGCGGCTCGGCCTGTCCTTCGTCACGGCCACGATCGAGTCGACGAGCCGCGCCGGGTACTACCCCGGCTCCAGCCCGATGACGGTGAAGATGCTCGCCGAACGCGGCACGGGCCGGCTGCTGGGCGTGCAGATCGTCGGCCGGGAGGGCGCGGCCAAGCGCGTCGACGTCGCCGCGGTGGCGCTGACCGCGCGGATGACGGTGGAGGAGATGACCGCCCTGGACCTGGGCTACGCCCCGCCGTTCTCACCGGTGTGGGACCCGGTGCTGGTCGCGGCCCGCAAGGCGGCGGCGAAGGTGCACGAGACGCCGTGACGCCGGGGGGGCGGCCCGTGTGCCTAGGCGGTCCCGCTGATCCGCGGCAGCGAGGCCAGCGACGTGCTGGACGTCATCGCCGACGGCTGCTCCCCAGCCGGCCTGGCGTGCGAGGCCGACGGGCGAGTGGAGCGCAGCCGGTGGCTGACGGCCTCGTCCAGCGTCACCGGCCGCTGCATCTGCGAGGCGAGCCGTCCCGCCTCCTGACCGAGCCGCGCGACGTCCTCCCAGGGGAGTCGCACGACCAGGGAGATCTCCGCCTCGCCGTCGGGCAGGGCCTGCATCTGAGGGGTGACTCGGTCGCTCATGGCATGGTCCTCACGTCGGTTGAGGACACATACGCACGCGCGCGTGACGGCGTTCACCGGTTCGGGCACCGTTTCGGGGGCAGTACTCCTGTGTGGTCATCCCGGTCCATGACGTGAACCCCGCGCGGCGCACCCCCTGGGTGACGTACGCGCTGATCGCCGCGAACGTGCTCGTGTTCCTGGTCACGCCCGGCATGTCCGGGGCGGTGGCCGGGGACAGCCATCTGGCCCAGCTGTGCCATCTCCAGGCCTTCATGGACCACTACGCGGCGGTGCCGCGCGAGCTGATCCACGATCAGCTGCCCCGGGTGGTCCCGACGGGCGCGGTGGGCGTGGGTCCGCACGGACCGGGCTGCGTGGTCGGGCCGCCGGGCTACGACAAGTCCCCGCCCCTGTCGGTCTTCACGGCGATGTTCCTGCACGGCGGCTGGCTGCACCTGCTCGGCAACATGCTGTTCCTGCTGATCTTCGGCAACAACGTCGAGGACCGGATGGGCCACATCCGCTACTTCCTCTTCTACGTCGTCTGCGGCTACGCGGCCGGTTACGGCTTCGCGCTGCTCAACGACACGTCGAGCGATCCGCTGATCGGCGCGTCCGGGGCGATCGCCGGTGTCCTGGGCGCCTATCTGGTGCTGTACCCGAGGGCCAGGGTGTGGGTGCTGGTCCCGTTCCTGGTCTTCCTGCCGCTGCGGCTGCCCGCCTGGCTGGTGCTGGGCTTCTGGTTCGGGCTGCAGGCGGTGTACTCGTCCGGCCACGGCGTCTCCGGCACCGGCACGGTGGCCTACGCGGCCCATGTGGTCGGCTTCGTGGCGGGCATGCTGCTGGCGCTGCCGCTCAAGCCGGGCACGCCACCCCCGCCGGAACCGCGCCGCCTGCTGTTCGGCAGGCAGGCCCGGCCCCGTCAGGTGTGGTGAGTCAGCGCGCGCTGCGCGAGTGGACGTAGTCGACCAGGCGGGTCAGCGCGTCCGGGTCGGTGTTCGGCATGACGCCGTGGCCGAGGTTGAAGACATGGCCCTCCAGACCGGCGGCCGCGTCGAGCACCTCGCGGGCCTTGGCCTCGACGGCCTCGGTGCCGGCGAACAGCACGGTCGGGTCGAGGTTGCCCTGGAGCGCCTTGCCGGGGCCGACGCGGCGGGCGGCCTCGTCCAGCGGGACGCGCCAGTCGACGCCGACGACGTCCGCGCCGGCCTCGCCCATCAGACCGAGCAGCTCACCGGTGCCGACACCGAAGTGGATGCGCGGGACGCCGTACCCGGCGACGGCGTCGAAGACCTTCGCCGAGGCCCGCATGACGGAGCCGCGGTAGTCGGCCGGGGCGAGCGCGCCGGCCCAGGAGTCGAACAGCTGCACCGCGCTCGCGCCGGCCTCGATCTGCACCTTGAGGAAGCCGGCCGTGATGTCGGCGAGGCGGTCGAGCAGGTCGGCCCACAGCTCGGGGTCGCCGTACATCATCGCCTTGGCGTTCTCGTACGTCCGCGAGGGACCGCCCTCGACGAGGTAGCTGGCCAGGGTGAAGGGGGCGCCGGCGAAGCCGATGAGCGGGGTGGCGCCCAGCTCGGCGGTGAGCATGCCGATGGCCTCGGTGACGTAGGAGACGTCCTCGGGGGTCAGGTCGCGCAGCTGCGCGAGGTCGGCGCGGGTGCGGATCGGGCGCTCGACGACCGGGCCGACGCCGGGCTTGATGTCGAGGTCGATGCCGATGGCCTTGAGCGGGACGACGATGTCGCTGAAGTAGATCGCCGCGTCCACGTTGTGCCGGCGTACGGGCTGGAGCGTGATCTCGGTGACCAGCTCCGGGCGCATGCAGGACTCGAGCATCGGGACGCCCTCGCGCACCTTGCGGTACTCGGGCAGGGAGCGGCCGGCCTGGCGCATGAACCACACGGGCGCGTGCGGCACGGGCTCGCGCCTGCACGCCTTGAGGAAGGCGCTCTCGTACGTGGCTGTCGGCTGCTGGCCCGAAGGGCTTCCGTTGGCACTCACGTCGGAAAGTCTCGCACGCCCCGCGAGTCGACCCGCCCGTGCCTTAAGGGTGTCTCTCCCTGCGCCGGGCCGCCGTTCCCCTTAATGTTCCCCGCATGGCTGCGGCTCAGGGACGACTGTCGGACGGCGCTGGCGGAATGGACGAAGCGAAGGGCGGGGAGGCGGACCGGCATACGGACCCTTCGGCACCCCCGGCGTTCCGGGCTGCGGTGGAGGCGCTCAGGAGCGCCCGGCTGCGTCCGCAGATCGAGGTGGACCCGACGCCCGCCCCCAAGCGGCTGGCCCCCTTCGCGTACGCCGTGGAAGCCGCGGTCGTCGACGGCGACCAGGATCTCGCCGACGGACGTCTGATCCTGTTGCACGAGCCCGACGGGCACGACGCCTGGCACGGCACCTTCCGGCTGGTGACGCTGGTGCGCGCGGAGCTGGAGGCGGAGATGGCGGCCGATCCGCTGCTGCCCGAGGTGTGCTGGTCGTGGCTGACCGGGGCGCTCCAGGCGCGCGGGCTGTCGTACGGCGAGCCGAGCGGCACGGTGACGCGGGCGAGTTCGCACCACTTCGGCGGGCTGTCTGTGCGCCCGCCCGCCTCGCAGATCGAGATCCGCGCCTCCTGGACGCCCCGCGAGGGCCTCGGCGGCGTTCCGGACGCGGCGGCCCATCTGGCCGCCTGGTGCGATCTGCTCGCCCAGGTCGCGGGCCTGCCGCCGGCCGCCCCGGGCGACGCCTCGGTGGTGACGCTGCCGCAGCGCAGGGGACCGCAGTCCCGCTGACGCGTACCGGACGAGTGTCGATCTCTATGTCGATACGGCCACTTTCGATCTGGTAAGTGAAAGCGCCCGAACCGACTCGATCTTCGGATGATCGATCGCGCGTCCGAATTGCACGGATTGTTACTCACCAGATCGTGATCATTCTCTAAAGGCGGACGGGTTTACTGCCGAAGACGACTGTGACCTTGAAAGCACGGTTCGTCCCGGCTTCTTCCCCAGAGCCGGCCCCCGACCCGCACCCCAGGAGGCCTGGTGTCCGTTCTCCTCGAGCAGCCCGCAAGCCTGGTCGCCTACCGCCCGAACAAGCCGACCGCCATGGTGGTCGTGGCCGACCCCCGCGTCCGCTCCACCGTCACCCGCCATCTGTGGGCGCTCGGTGTGCGCGACGTCATCGAGGCCTCGTCCATCGCGGAGGCTCGTCCCCGCATCGGCAACCCCCGCGACATCTGCGTCGCCGACGTCCACCTCCCGGACGGTTCCGGCCTGACCCTCCTGTCCGAGACCCGCGCCGCGGGCTGGCCCAACGGGCTGGCGCTCTCCGCGGCCGACGACATCGGTGCCGTGCGCAACGCCCTGGCCGGCGGCGTCAAGGGCTACGTCGTCACCGGCACCCGCACCAACATCGGCCTCCCCACCCGCCCCGGCGCCGCCCCCATCGGTGCCGCGGCCGCCCGTATGCACCGCCGCCCCCCGGGTACCCCGAGCCACCCGGGTGGCTACCGCGAGCTGTCCGGCCGCGAGGTCGAGGTCCTGCGTCTGGTCGCCGAAGGCCAGTCGAACAAGGCCATCGGCGTCTCGATGGGACTGTCCGCACTGACCGTCAAGAGCCACCTCGCCCGCATCGCCCGCAAGCTCGGCACCGGTGACCGCGCCGGAATGGTCGCCGTGGCCCTGCGTACCGGGATCATCCACTGACCCCCGCTCCCCCGCCGCGCCCGACGGCCTGACCCAGCACGCCCTGAGTACCCGTCGAGGGAACGTTCCGCCGACGGGCGCTCAGGGCGTGCCGGTCTGCGCTCGGGGCGTGCCGCCTGCGCTCAGGCGTCCTCGTCCAGCACGGCGCCGAGGCGGTTCAGGACCTGCGGCCAGCCCCGGCCCATGCCCTCGTACGCCTGCCGGCCCATCGGGGAGTCGAGGTCGAAGCCCGCGTGGGTCAGGACGAGACGGGTGCCCTCGCCCTCCGGCGTGAGCGTCCAGGTGATGGTGGTGTCGAGCGAGCCCTCGGCGAAGCGGTAGGACAGCAGGCGCTCGTCCTCCACGGCGGTGACCTCGCAGGGCTGGCTGCCGAAGTTGCCCATGTCGAGGGCGAAGCGGTGCCCGACGACGGGCTTGACGTCACCGGCGGCCCACCAGCGGGCGTGGAGCGTGGGGTCGGTCAGGGCCCGCCACACCGCGGCCGGCGGGTGGGGCAAGAACTTCTCACTGGTGATGGTGTTGTTCTCGGTCATCTCTCGTCGTCCTCGTCCAGGAGATCGGACAGCGCGTCCAGGCGCTGTTTCCAGTAGTGCTCGAAGGGGTGCAGCCACGCGCTCACCTCGGCGAGCCGGGCCGGCTCCAGGTGGTAGAAGCGGTGCCGGCCGCGCGGCTCCTCGCGTACGAGTCCGGCGGTACGGAGCACCGCCAGATGCTCGGAGACCGCGGGTCTGCCGAGCTCGAACATCGCGGCCAGCTCCCCCGTGGAGCGCGGCCCTTCCCGCAGGCTCTCGAGCAGTCTGCGACGTACCGGGTTGGCCAGCACGCCGAACACGTCGGTGGGCATGAGGACAGCATGCGTCGGAAATCTCCGACGCGTCAACCTTTTCCGACGCGTCACGATGTTCCGACGCGGTCGGCCTGCGGCACGGAAGTAGAGGCGCGACGGGTTTTGGCCGGTCACAACCCCTGTCGCGGGAACGTCCGGGCCGACGGTGCTGACGTACCGATACCCTTGACATGTGACCGACGCCCAGGAGACCGCAGCCGACATGCCACTGCGCACTACCGGAGGTACCCCTCCGGACGACGGCGGGTCTCCTGCGACAGCGGCGCCGACTCCTCTGCTCGAACCGCGCGAGGGCATTCCGCCGGTGATCGCCGACGAGGCCACGCTCGCCGAGGTGATCGCCGCCTTCACCGCCGGCTCCGGCCCCGTCGCCGTGGACGCCGAGCGCGCCTCCGGCTATCGCTACGGCCAGCGCGCCTATCTGGTGCAGCTGCGCCGCGAGGGTGCGGGGAGCGCGCTGGTCGACCCCGTCGCCTGCCCCGACCTGTCCGGCCTCGGCGAGGCGCTGTCGGGCGTGGAGTGGGTGCTGCACGCCGCCACCCAGGACCTGCCGTGCCTGCGCGAGATAGGCATGAGGCCGGGCCGGCTGTTCGACACCGAGCTGGCGGGACGGCTCGCCGGTTTCCCGCGCGTCGGTCTCGGCGCGATGGTCGAGAACGTCCTGGGCTTCGTCCTGGAGAAGGGCCACTCCGCCGTCGACTGGTCGACCCGTCCGCTGCCCGAGCCGTGGCTGCGCTACGCCGCCCTCGACGTCGAACTGCTCGTCGACCTGCGCGACGCGCTGGAGAAGGAGCTGGACCGGCAGGGCAAGCTGGAATGGGCCCTGCAGGAGTTCGACGCGATCGCCTCGGCGCCGCCGACCGAACCGCGCAAGGACCCCTGGCGGCGTACGTCCGGCATGCACAAGGTGCGCCGCCGCCGGCAGCTCGCCGTGGTGCGGGAGCTGTGGCAGGCCCGCGACCGGATCGCCCAGCGGCGGGACGTGTCGCCGGGCAAGGTGCTCGGGGACGCCGCCATCGTCGAGGCGGCCCTCACACTCCCGGCCAACGTGCACGCGCTCACGGCGCTGAACGGGTTCGGGCGGATGAACCGGCGCCAGCTCGAACAGTGGCAGGCAGCGGTGGACCGCGCCAAGGCGCTGCCGGAGTCCGGCCTGCCGCAGCCCGGCCAGCCCGTCACCGGTCCCCCGCCGCCGCGCGCCTGGGCCGACAAGGACCCGGCCGCCGCCGCCCGCCTCTCCGCCGCCCGCTCCGCCGTCTCGGCGCTGGCCGAGCGGATCACCATGCCGCAGGAGAACCTGATCGCGCCGGACACGGTGCGGAGGGTCTGCTGGGAGCCGCCGTCCGCCGACGTGGGGGCCGTGGCCGCGGCGCTGGTCGGTTACGGGGCTCGGCCCTGGCAGGTCGAGTTGGTGACTCCGGTGCTGGTGAAGGCGCTGTCCGGCAAGGGCGCCTAGGCGGCTCCTTCGGGCCGGGCTCGGTGTGACCTTCACCGCTCACCCGGGTAGGGGTGTGCAGCTACGTTACCCACAAGTAGCATGAGTCCTGAGCGCGCGCTCAGTGCTTGGCGCTTGCGCGTCGCAGCTGTGCCACCCCGCACCCTGGAGGAGAGCCATCGTGCCTCGTACCGTCAGGGACGTCGTTTTCGTCGACGGCGTCCGCACCCCGTTCGGCAAGGCGGGTCCGAAGGGCATCTACCACGAGACCCGCGCCGACGACCTGGTCGTGAAGGCGATCCGGGAGCTGCTGCGCCGCAACCCCGGTCTCGACCCCAAGAAGATCGACGAGGTCGCCATCGCCGCGACCACGCAGATCGGTGACCAGGGTCTGACCCTCGGCCGCACCGCCGGCATCCTCGCCGGTCTGCCGCAGTCGGTCCCCGGTTACTCCATCGACCGCATGTGCGCCGGTGCCCTCACCGCCGTCACCACCACGGCCGGCTCCATCGCCTTCGGCGCGTACGACGCCGTCATCGCCGGTGGCGTCGAGCACATGGGCCGCCACCCCATGGGCGAGGGCGTCGACCCCAACCCGCGGTTCGTGAGCGAGAAGCTCGTCGACGAGTCGGCCCTGTTCATGGGCATGACCGCCGAGAACCTGCACGACCGTTACCCGCACATCACCAAGCAGCGGGCCGACGAGTACGCCGTGCGCTCGCAGGAGAAGGCCGCCAAGGCGTACGCCGACGGCAAGATCCAGCAGGACCTGGTGCCGATCTCGGTCCGCCGCACCAACCCCGAAGCCGGCGAGACCGGTTGGGGCCTGGTCACGGCCGACGAGCCGATGCGTCCGGGTACGACCATGGAGAGCCTCGCGGGTCTGAAGACGCCGTTCCGCGTCCACGGCCGGGTCACCGCCGGTAACGCCGCCGGTCTCAACGACGGTGCCACCGCGTCGATCATCGCGAGCGAGGACTTCGCCCGCGAGAACGGCCTGCCGGTCAAGATGCGCCTGGTCTCGTACGCCTTCGCGGGCGTCGAGCCGGAGGTCATGGGCTACGGCCCGATCCCGGCGACGGAGAAGGCGCTCACCCAGGCCGGCCTGTCGATCGAGGACATCAACCTCTTCGAGATCAACGAGGCCTTCGCCATCCAGGTCCTGGCCTTCCTGGACCACTACGGCATCGCCGACGACGACCCGCGCGTCAACCAGTACGGCGGCGCGATCGCCTACGGTCACCCGCTCGCCTCCTCCGGCGTCCGTCTGATGACGCAGCTGGCCCGCCAGTTCGAGGAGCAGCCGCACGTCCGCTACGGCCTGACCACCATGTGCGTCGGCTTCGGCATGGGCGCGACGGTCATCTGGGAGAACCCGCACTTCGAGGGGGACAAGTGAGCACCACGACCGAGCTTCTGAAGCAGGCTTCGGAACTCTTCCCCGACGAGGTCGTGACGTCCGCGCACGTACGCCACCTCGACCTGCCGTTCGGCGCCGGGCGCTTCGCGCTCATCACGCTCGACAACGGCTTCGACCACACCAAGCCGACCACCTTCGGCCCGGGTTCGCTCGCGAACCTGAACACCGCGATCGACCAGGTCGAGGCGGAGGCCGCGGCCGGTGAGATCGTCGGCGCCGGCATCACCGGCAAGCCGTTCATCTTCGCGGTCGGCGCCGACCTCAAGGGCGTGGAGATCCTCAAGGAGTACGACCACGCGCTCGCCATCGGCAAGGGCGGTCACGAGGTCTTCAAGCGCCTTTCGGGCCTCGCGGTCCCGACCTTCGCGTACTACAACGGCGCGGCGATGGGCGGCGGCGTCGAGGTCGGCCTGCACTGCACCTACCGGACCGTCTCCAAGGCGCTCCCGGCGTTCTCGCTGCCCGAGGTCTTCCTCGGCCTGGTCCCCGGCTGGGGCGGCTGCACGCTGCTGCCGAACCTGATCGGCGCCGACAAGGCCGTCTCGGTCATCGTCGAGAACAGCCTGAACCAGAACAAGCAGCTCAAGGGCAAGCAGGTCTTCGAACTCGGCATCGCCGACGCCCTGTTCGAGGGTGCCGACTTCCTGGAGCAGTCGCTGATCTGGACGGCGAACGTCCTCAAGGGCGACGTCGAGGTCGAGCGCCCGGTCATCGACCGCGGCGAGGCCTGGGACCAGGCCGTCGCCAAGGGCCGCTTCATCGCGGACTCCAAGGTGCACGGCGCGGCCCCGGCCGCCTACCGCGCCCTGGACATCATCGCCGCGGCGAAGAACGGCGACCTCCAGCAGGGCTTCGACGCCGAGGACAAGGCGCTCGCCGACCTGATCATGGGCGGTGAACTGCGCGCGGGCATCTACGCGTTCAACCTCGTCCAGAAGCGCGGCAAGCGTCCCGCCGGCGCACCCGACAAGTCGCTGGCCCGCCCGGTCACCAAGGTCGGTGTCGTCGGCGCCGGTCTGATGGCCAGCCAGCTCGCGCTGCTGTTCCTGCGCCGCCTGGAGGTGCCGGTCGTGCTGACCGACATCGACCAGGAGCGCGTCGACAAGGGTGTGGGCTACGTCCACGCCGAGATCGACAAGCTGCTCGGCAAGGGCCGGATCAACCAGGACAAGGCCAACCGCCTCAAGGCGCTGGTCACCGGTGTCCTGGACAAGGCCGAGGGCTTCGCGGACGCCGACTTCATCATCGAGGCCGTCTTCGAGGAGATGGGCGTCAAGCAGAAGGTGTTCGCGGAGGTCGAGGCGGTCGCCCCGGCGCACGCGATCCTCGCCACCAACACCTCCTCGCTCTCGGTGTCGGAGATGGCGTCGAAGCTCAAGCACCCCGAGCGGGTCGTGGGCTTCCACTTCTTCAACCCGGTCGCGATCCTCCCGCTCCTGGAGATCGTGCGCGGCGAGCAGACGGACGACGCCTCGCTCGCGACCGCGTTCGGCGTCGCCAAGAAGCTGAAGAAGACCGCGGTTCTGGTCAAGGACGCCCCGGCGTTCGTCGTGAACCGCATCCTGACCCGCTTCATGGGCGAGATCCAGAACGTCATCGACGAGGGCACCCCGGTCGAGGTCGCCGAGAAGGCCGTCGAGCCGCTCGGTCTGCCGATGTCCCCGCTGGTGCTCCTCGAGCTGGTCGGTCCCGCGATCGGCCTGCACGTCTCGGAGACCCTCAACCGGGCCTTCCCGGACCGCTTCACGGTCTCCCCGAACCTCAAGGCGGTCGTCGAGGCCGGCAAGCGCGGCTTCTACGTCTACGACAGCGGCAAGCCGGAGCTGGACCCGGAGGTCGCCGCGCTGCTGAAGCAGGGCGACAGCATCCTGACGGAGGAGCAGGTCCGTGACCGCGTCCTCGACGCCGTCGCCCAGGAGATCGGGATCATGCTCGACGAGGGCGTCGTCGCCGAGGCCCAGGACATCGACCTCTGCCTGATCACCGGCGCCGGCTGGCCCTTCCACCTGGGCGGCATCACGCCGTACCTGGACCGCGAGGGCGTCTCGGAGCGCGTGAACGGCAAGCGGTTCCTGGAGCAGGGCGTGGCGAGCGTGCCGGCGTAAGGGACGTACGACCGGACATACGGCCGGACATCTGAGAAAGGGCCCCCGCGGTGCGCGGGGGCCCTTTCTCATTTCCGGTCACACATCTCGCTGTCGCCTCTTCAACAACCTCCGGATACACTTTCGAAGCTTCCCTGAGGAAGCCGGGGGCGGACATCACACAGAAGCGGGGCAGGTTCATTCATGAACGCGGAACTCCCTCCACTCGTATCGAATCTCGCAGCGGTCGACCGGCGTGCTGTGATAACCGGAACCGACACCTCAGGTGCGGTTCCCGTGGAATACCGGTTCCGGCCCGCGGAGGGTGACGTAAGCCATCTCATCGTTGTCTTCTCCGGGTTCGCGGCGCCGGGCGGATACCACTTCGCCGGAAAGTCACTGAACGGCCTGCGCGCGAACGTCCTCTGGATCCGTGACGAATTCGACGGACACTACAGCTACTACATGTGCCGGGGGATGAACTTCGACATCGAGGCGTCCGTCCACAACCTCATCGAATCGACCATGTCCCGACTCGGCATCACGCACGACCGGGTGAGCCTGCTCGGGGTGTCGAAGGGCGGAAGTGCGGCTCTCTACTACGGACTGAAGTACGGATTCAGGAACATCGTCACCGTCGTTCCGCAGTTCCTCGTGGGCAGTTATGTGCGGGACCGCGCGGAGACCGGCCGCTACATGCTCGGCAACGACATGCCTCAGACCCATGTCGACATCCTCGACCACGCCATTCCGGACCTGCTCAAGGCCTACGGCGGACAGGACCGCAACATCTACCTGTTCACGTCGGAGGCCGACGAGCAGTACGAGACGGAGATCAGCCCGCACCTCCAGCTCTTCTGGGCCTGCGCCAACTTCAATGTGGTCCGCACGCGTTCGCATCTGGTGCGGCAGCACGGCGAGGTCTCGGGCTACAACCTCCCCCTGGTGCTGGGTGTCCTGTCCGCGCTGTCCGACGGGGCCGAACCACGCCTCGGCTTCGTGGAGAACGGGGACGTCCAGGTCGACCCGACGGAGCGGCAGCGCTATCTGTCCGAACTACGCGCCAAGGACGCACTGACCGCCGTACTCAACAAGCAGGAGATACGCGGCAACAACCTGGTGCTGAGCGGGCACGCGTTCATTCCCGGCGAGTCGCCGCACGGGGAATTCCAGTCGACGAAGAGCCTGATCATCGAAGGCGGCTCACGCCATTGGGAGTTCCCGCTGGCGACGACCGAGGCGAAGCACACCTACAGCCTCTACTTCGACCGGTTCGCCCGTGACTACACTGACGGAGGATTCGAGCCGGAAGCGAAGACCGGAGTTCCGATGGCCGGGATTCCGGGCGGGGTGTACGAACTCTCCATACGGGTGGCAAGCCCCGCCGAGGGAATCGACCGGCGTGCGAAGCTCGCGGCCCGGCGCCCCTTCGACGTGCGTCGGCCGTTCGGCAGCCTCGAGATCGCACTCGTCGGCGACGAGAAGCGCGTGCGGCTGATCCGGCGTCCCGTCATCGGCCAATTCTCCCAGGAGGCCGCCTTCTCCCTGGAGAAGAGCTGGCTGAAGGACCGGACCCTGCACGTCGAGGGGGTGTTCTTCGTGCACGGGATCGAGGCCGCTTCCCACGGTCACGCGCATTACTACCTCGTGCTGCGTGGTGCGCAGTCCGTCTATTCGTTCCGGCTCGGCATGTCGGGAAAGGCCGCGGTGGTACGCCCGCACGTGCGGCGGGGAGATTTCGGCACCTACGACTTCGCCTACTTCGCCACCCCGGGCTACAAGGGCATCGCTCTGCCGAATGCCACTCCCGGGGATTACGAGGTGTACATCTCGATGAGCACGGGCGGCTCTCTCTTCTCGGCCTCGGCCGGCAGCATCACACTTTCCTGAGCAGGAAGCCCGACGCCGTCGCCGTCATTCGGGAAGCACGGCGAGGGCGTCGGCGACACGGCGCTCGGTCACCACTTCGCCCTCGGTTTCGCGAGGGCGGTTGCGAAGCCGTCCGTGCAGGACGACCGTCGTGGAGCCACCGCCGTCGAGGTTGACGGCGTCGACGGCGCCGAGGGACAGCAACAGCCGTGCCGCCTCGGCCGGGGTGGCACCGACGCTCCGCCCGGGGTCCCGGCCGTCGACCGTGATCAGCAGCAGCGTGCCGTCGGCCGTGGTCGCCGCCATGGTCCGTGGTGCGCGGCCGTGGCCGAGCCGGTCGGCGTCCGGATCGGGCTTTCCGTCGCGCAGCAAGCGGGCGCTGCCGCCCACGGCTGTCTGCACGGGCCCGGGCAGGGCCTGCCCGTCCGGGCGGGTGATCCTCAGCGACACCGCCGGGCGCGTACCTGGCTCGGCATGGGCGAGCAACCAGGTTGCTCCGGTGGAGATCCCGTAGAGCGAGCTGCCGCCTGCGGGGAGCGGTCCGCCCGCAGGAGTGCGGGTGCGCAGGACGGTGCCGTCCGGCGCGAGGAGGGCCTCCGTGCTGCCCGGCGGCCCGGGCGGTGTGTCGGCGCCCCAGTCGGCGGAGTAGGAGACCACCTCGTCGGGGTCGGTGCACAGCCCGCCGGCCGGCTGGGCCTCGGGGCGGCCGGTCGTGGCGAGACGGTCGCCGCCGACGCCGCCGCAGCCGAGGACGCGACCCGCGACCCGGTCGACTCCGTCGAGCTCGCGCCGTGCGCCGTCGACGCCCCGCAGCCGGCCAGCGGTGGAGACATCGGCGATCCGTGCGGTCAGCCGTCCGTCGTCGCGGCCGAGGAGCAGGGCCGGCCGGCCGGCGAGCGCCTCGCTCAGCACCCTGCCGTTCTCCGCGTACAGCCCGATCGGATCGCCTTCGTACCCGGAGTGTCCGTGGCCGGTGTGGATGTCGAAGTACGTGCCGTTGACTGCGGCGAGTGCACCGGCGGCGCGGGCCAGGGAGCGGACCGTGTGCGCGCGGGTCATGTCCGGCCCGTGCACTCCGGTGACCCGCACCCGCGCGTCGGGCGCGATACTCAGCACGGTCAGCCGTACCGGGCTGCCCGGCCCGAGCTTCCGGGTGAGCTCCTGGTACTGGAAGCCTTCGGGCAGCGCGCTCACGGACGGCACCGGCACGGCGGAGGACGAGTGCCCGGGCGCCGGGGACGGTGCCGCCGGGTTGGCGCAGCCTGCCAGAGCCAGACAGACGGCGACTGCGGCCCACAGGCGTCGCGGGGCTCTAGCCATAGGTGGCGAGGGCGCCCGGCGACGCCCCGAAGTCGCCGATGTGCACGGTCACTTCGGACCACACGCGATGGCCGTGCTCGTCCTCGAAGGCCAGCTCGAACCGGTCGTACCCCAGGTGTCCAGGGTCCGTCTGGTAAGTGACGCTGCCGTCGGGCATGCAGGTGAGCATGCCGTGCCGGGCCAGTCCCACGCCCATGAAGCGAAGGCCGGGGACAGGGCTGTGACTGGCGGGCAGCACCGCGTGGCCGCCCGGGCGCAGGGTGATGATCTGGCCGGGCAGCCAGTGCCGCCGTATCCGGTAGCCCGCATCCGAGACCGCTGTCGAGGGAATCAGCTTGTCGCCCTGGGCGGGCATCAGGCCGATGATGACGCGGGGCAGGAGCACCGCGCCCTCCTGGGCGTCGGCGTTGACCCGGACCCGGCAGGTGACGGTGCGCGGCTCGGCGTCGCTGGCGTAGGTGGCGTACCGGCCGTTGGTCAGGTGGCTCATACCCGTATGGCGGACCATGGCGGCTGTGGTGCCGAGAAAGTCGTCGAGGAGATAGCCGTACGTCCGGAAGGCGCCCCCGGTCGGCGTGACGACGAGGGTGAACGTGATCTCCTGGCCCGGGGCGACCGGCAGGGCCGGGTCGGCGTCGGCGAACAGCTCCAGCGTGCCGCCGATCTGCGGCGCCTGGGGGTGGGTCACCCAGGCACGGACGATCGGATACCAGTCGCTCATCGCAGCGTCCCGCTCTCCTGCGCGGCCGTCCGGCCGCCCACACGCTCCTTGGTGAGTTGCTCGAAGACGTGGTCGTCGAGGAACTCGACGGCGCTCTCCGGTATCGGTTCGTCCAGGTTCCGGAAGTACTCCGGGGTGAGCAGTGCCTGAGCGCGTAGCCGGCGCGCCACGAACCGGGCGCATTCCAGGGCCCCGTGGGCCCGCAGATGCGTGTTGTCGGCTATGCCGTCGGGGTAGTTGGGATGCTCGCCGGCCTCCAGGTAGAGAAAGAGCTCCTTGGTGCCCTGCGCTCCGGCGCGGCGCCACCAGTCCACGCTCCACGCGTTGAGGTCGAGGAACGGAACGTTCAGGCTCATGGCCAGTTCCCGCATGGCCGTCGGGTAGAGCCCGAGCGGGCGGCGCATGTTGCCGTGATCGTCGAAGACACGGCGTTCGTGGGAGGTGACGAACACGGGGTGCGCGCCCCGGTCGCGGGCTCCGTGCACGTACTGGCGAAGGAACCACTGGTAGTCGCCGAAGGGTTCAGTGAAACGGCCGTCGCCAGGCTTCATGTCGATGAGGCCGAAGGACACGAGCAGAAGGTCGCCGGGGGCGATGTTCTCCAGGATCCAGTCGAGTCGGCCGCGCTCCTTGAAGCTGCGCGAACTGGAGCCCGCACGGGCGGCGTTGATCACTTCGGCGTACCGGATGAACATCTGGAGTACCTGTCCCCAGCCCACCATCGGTGCCATGCTCTGCGGCCTGCTCGTCACACTGGAGTCGCCGGCCAGGAAAATCCTCATGTGCCGCATGCCGTCACCTCCTTCCTGCCGCGGGTTCGTCCGGCCGTCCCATGACCAGCGGCGCGGACGGCCGGCCGGAGTCGCCCGCGACGGCGGCATCCATCGTGTCGATCACGTCGAAGGCTCGCTCACAGTTGTGGGTGTCGCGCAGCACGAAGAACTCCTCCGCGCGGAGCCGGTACGCAGGCTCGACCTTGAAACCGCGCTCGATGGAAGCGACGATCTCGTGGACCGCCTGGTCGACGGTTCCACAGGTGGGGCCGAAGCCGTCCCTGGCCAGGTCGAAGTAGCCGCGCTTGTAGTGCTTGCTGTAAAAGCTCTCGTCGTCGAAGTTGGTGTAGACGATCGGCTTGCCCATGTAGGCGACGTCGAAGAAGACCGACGAGTAGTCGGTGACGAGCATCGAACACTCGCGCATCGCCAGCTGGACATCGCGCCCGGTGGTGGAGACGGTGATGGACGGGTGGTCGATGCGGAAGTGCTTGAGGTAGGGCCGGATCTCGTAGTGCGGCATGAACTCAAGTTCCACGCCGTACCGTTGCAAGGCGTCGAGCAGCCGCTCGTCGCGCAGGAGCGCCGAGAAGAACCGGTAGTACTCGGAGGCCGCGAAGGGGATCTCCGGCTTGGCCGCCTTGTTGTAGGAGGGGGCCACGATGTCGCGCCGCCAGGTGGGCATGACGAGAACGCGGGGCCGTCCCGGTACCGGCTTGAGCGCGTCGAAGCGCGGCAGACCGGTGGCGGCGACCCGGTCATAGCCGTAGCCGCAGTGCTCGGCGAAGTAGGCGCGCTCGCTGCGCCCGGTCGTGAGCACCATGTCGACGTTGGTGACCTGGGCGTGGATGGACGGCGCGACGTCGTTGTAGACGACGCCGTGCTGCAGGAAAACCCGCTTGTAGCGGAGCAGATCGCCATAGCCGGTGAGGAAGGCCCGCTTGGAAAGACCGGGAAAGCCGAGGTAGGCCTCCAGATCGTAGGCGTTGATGAGCCGGCTGGCGTGCAGCAGGTACACGCGGTACCGCCAGGACAGCCGGTTGATCACCCGGCCCAGCGGGGCCACCTTGGCGCGGTCGGCGGCGTCGCCGTTGATGGCGTAGTACACCTTGCGCCGCGGCCTGTTGCGCCGGATCCAGGTGAACAGGTGGTACGAGTTGTCCTGCGCGGTGTCCTCGCGCTCGCCGATGATCCAGATGTCCTTGCCGCGCAGCCAGGGGTGGCAGAGCCAGTACAGCAGCCGCGTGCGCCAGCCCGGCCGGCCGGGCATGGCGGCGCGGAACTCCTTGACGAAGCGCCTCGCCTTGTGTCCGGCTCGCTTGGTGATTCCGGTGACACGGCGCAGCGTGATCTTCTGGTCGTCGTCGATGCCGAGGATGATGGTGGCCCTGCCCGCGCGGTGCACGCCCTTGAAGCGGTGCAGCATCTGGCGGGCGTCGACCGGGCTGTCCACGTGCCGGTCGCCGTCGTGGATACGCAGGGTGAGCGTCAGGTCCCGGTTGTCGAGCGGTCTGAGATCCTCGGGCCGGGCGACCGCCCGCCAGCCGCCGTACCAGTCCTGCTCCTTGCGGGTGCGCCAGCGGTCGCGCCGGTACACCTGGTCGACACGGACCGCCCGTTCCGTGTGCCCGTCGGAGAGGACGAGTTCGATGCGGTTGGCGAACAGCTGGCTGATGTCGACGCCGGACAGAACCAGCAGGCCCTCGAAGACGATCTGTTCGGGGTCGATGTGGCAGGTTTCCAGGACGATGCGGTGCCGGTCCACGCGCAGCAGCGACGTCTCCACCGGGTCCGTGGCGAGCCTGCGGTACAGGCCCTGGTCGTCAAGGTGGAGATAGGGCCGGTACTCGGGCCGTGTGTGCGGCTCGCAGAACAGGTCCAGATCGCCGGTGCGTACGGCGTGGTGCTGCAGCCGCGCGGGGCCGGCCGTGACGTACTGCAGTATCAGCTCGTCCGGCAGGTCGGCGTACACCTGATGCAGCGTGGGGAAGATGAGGGCCAGCTCGGCCCTGCTCATGATGCGGTGCAGGTTGCGCAGGTAGGGCTGGAAGGTGCGCACGACGAAGCGCTGCGCGAGGCGCAGGCTACGGGCGTCCAGCGCCGCAGCCCGCTTCAGGAGGTGTCGGCAGAGCCGGAGCAGCTCCTGCGCCTTGACCGGGTCGTTCCACGGCAGGTCGAAGAGTGAGTCGTTCTGTTCGGCGTCGCGCTCGTAGCAGGTGGCCCTCGGCGCGGTGGTCACCCTGCCCGCGTGCAGCAGGGCCGGCACTGTCAGCCAGGCGTCCTCGAAACCGGGACCACCCCCGCAGCTCAGGCGCTGATCACGGACCAGGTTGGTGCGCAGCAGCTTCGCGCCCAGGCCGGTGGCGAACACGAGGTACGGCGCGTCGTGCAGCCGCTCCACCTCGGGGGCCGCCTTCCCGAAGTACCGCAGCCACGGCTGGTCCCCGCTCCGGCTCGGCCCGGGGAAGTTGTCGGGTCGGCCGACGACGACGTCCGCCCTGGCCTTGTGGGCAGCGGCCACGAGATGGGCGAGGCAGCCGTCGCCGACGATGTCGCTGGCGCGCGCGAACATGACGTAGGGCGCGGTCACATGACGCAGGCCGTGGTCGAACGCGGCGCGCATGCCCATGGCGACCTGGGTGACGACCGTGACGTTGGCGTAGCGGGCCGCGAAGTCCGCCAGTTGGCCCGCGGTGGCGTCGGTCGAGCCGTCGTCGACGAGGACCACCTGCATGCGTGCGAAATCGCGCTGCCGGTCGAGGGAGCCAAGGAACTCGGGCAGGTTGTACTCGTCGTTGTGGCAGTGCACGACCACGGCCGCGCGGTGCCGCTCGGACGGGGCGAACGGCTCCGACGGCATCATGTCGGTCCACCACGTCCACGGCTGGTCGCCCCGGTCGCTCCTGACCTCCTGCTGTCTGGTCTCCGGACGCAGCGCCAGGTTGCCGCTGACGGTCTCGTACATCTCGTACGTCGCCTCGCCGCCGGTGAAGCGTGCCTGCTCGATGTCCACGCCCCGCACGCAGACGGTGGTGGTCGCCCGCTGCCCGGCGTGCCGGACCTGGACGAAGAGGTTCCACGTCAGCGGCCGGCCGGGCCGGCCCAGGGTCTGGTCCAGGTCGACGGAGGTGTGGTAGCGGATGTAGTTCTCGTCGACCTCGACGCCGGTGACCGGGAAGCTGTGATCGGCCTGCGGGCCGCGACAGCGCATCACGGCGGTGAGTTCGAGCTTGTCCTTGCGCCCGACCCGGCCGAACTGGTTGCGGATGAACCCGGTGACGTGGAGGCGGCCGTCGCTGATCTCTGCCCGGATCGCCTGGTTGAACAGCCGCGCGTCGGACAGCTTGGTGCCGGTCAGGTCGAGGTCGGTGACGTCGAGGAAGCGCTCGGCGTCCGGCCGCCCGAGCAGCGAGCCTGACCAGTAGACCCGGCCGTCACGCTCCACCAGGTCGGAACTGAGCACGCTGCGCCGCTGAGCGTAGTCGGCGGCGGACAGCACCACGTCGATCCTGCTGTGCATGAGGCCGAAGGCACGCACCCGCTCCAGTGGCCCGCACAGGTCGTAGCTGTCGTCGGGGAGTCCGGACAGGTACGGGGCGGTGGCGCGGACGAAGCCCTCGCGGTAGACGTGGTCGCCCGCGCGCAGTTCGCGCGTGTACAGCCCGAGGTCGTGCGAGAGGAACTTGGCGGCCTTGCGGGCGATGAGGTCGTGCGCGCCCTGCTGGGCGAGGAATTCGTCAGCCCAGTGGTGCACCAGGACCCGGTCGCGGATGCTGCGCAGTTCGCCGCGCCGGTTGGTGATGGACGGCGTGTCCGTCTCACGCTCCCATATCCACCGGTAGACGGGCGCGGTGATCAGGCTGACGGCGTGGGCGAAGTAGTAGGCGACCGTGGAGAAGTAGGTGTCCTCGAAGTGCACGCCCTGGGGGAAGCGGATGCCGTGCTGGTTTAGGAAGTCGACGCGGTACAGCTTGGCGGCGGCGATCGGGTCCTCGACCAGTTCGGGCATGGCGGTCAGACCGCCGGTGATCAGGCGGTCGGTACCGTACAGCTGCGGCTGCCAGACCGTGGTCTCGTCCTTGGCGAGGTTGACCCGCAGCGCGCGGCCGGCGGTGATGTCGGCCCCGGTGTCCAGGGCCGAGGCCAGCAGCACCTCACAGGCCCGGTGCGGCAGTTCGTCATCGGCGTCGAGGAACATCAGGTACTGGCCGGTGGCGGTCTCGATGCCGTGGTTGCGGGGGGACCCCACGCCGCCGCTGTTGCGGGAGCGGGCCACGACGCGGACCCGGGAGTCCTTCTCGGCGTATCGGTGGGCGACCGCCAGGGTGCCGTCGGTGGAGGCGTCGTCCAGCACCACCACGTCGAGGTTGCGGTGGGTCTGGTTCAGCGCGGAGCGCAGTGCCCGGTCGAGGGTGGCGCTCGCGTTGTAGGCGGCCACCACGACGGTGACCGTGTACGCGGAGGCGTCGTACTGATACTGCGGCTCGTTCATCGTGCGTGTCCCCCGTTGTGCCAGGGCGTCTCCATGGAGTGCGCGGGCATCTGCGTGGCCGGGAACTGCTCGGTGGGGGGGTCGTTGTGGTACTGCGGCTCCGGGAACGGGCGGAAGCCAGGGTCGTCGGCCGGATCTGGGTCCCAGTAGGGCTCGTCGGCCGGATCGGCCTCGCGGTGGCGCTCGTCGGGGGACGCAGCCTCGGCGGCAGCGCGGCGATGGCGGCCGCGGAGCAGCTCCGGAGCGATGGCGCCGACGACGACCGGGGACGTACTCATGTCACCCATGACGCGGGTGAAGTCCCGGGTGGAGAGCCAGAACTTGTACATGATGATCAGCTCGAAGGTCAGGAGCAGGGCGCTGGAGACCGCGGTGGTCCACAGGATCTCGCCGAGCAGCGGGCCGACGATGAACACGAACATCTGGAACTCGATACCGCTGATCAGGTGTGGGCGGATCCTGGTGCGCAGCATCGCCCGCCTGACCCTCGTCCACCAGGGAAACTGGCCGCGGAACTGCTCGTGCAGGTCGATCACCTGGGCCGTGCCGGCCTCCGCGCGCAGGGTCTCGACGGAGGAAGCGGGGTTCTCGCGGAGCAGGTCCTCCATGAACAGGACCGGCGTGCCCTGGTCTGCGGCGGCCGCCTCCCGTTCAGCCCGCTCGGCCTCCGCACGTTCCGCGGTGATGCGCTCGATCTTGGTTCGCATCGCCATGCGCATCTTGTAGATCTGCAGGGCGTCGACGTAGCGCAGCATGTCGAGGAAGACGACGGCGAGGGCGGCCAGCAGATAGCGCGCGTCGCCCGTGCGCAGGAACTGGCCGCCCATCAGGGCGAGGGCGCAGAACAGCACGCGGATGCGGTCGAAGACGTAGTCGAGCCAGCCGCCGAAGACCGATCCGTTGCCCTTGAGCCGGGCCAGCTTTCCGTCGATGCAGTCGAGGACGAAGCTCAGGTGGTACAGCAGCGCGCCGATGAGCAGAGACTCCCGGTCACCCTTCAGGAAGAGTCCCGCCGAGGCCAGGCCGACGAACAGGGCACCCCAGGTGACCCCGTTGGGCGTGATGAACTTGAAGCGGGCGACCACGATCAGAAGCCTTGTCGCCAGCGGGTCGACCAGGAAAACGGTCCACCAGGCATCGCGCTTCTTGCAGGTCAGTCTCTGGACAGCCCGCAGCGACAGCTTGGCCATAACTCCTCAGATACGCACCGAATGAGACGAAGTTCCCCGCGGTACGACCGACGCCCCCGGAGTCTCACGGACGGACTTTTGCGTTCACAAAACCGTCACACGAGATGGTGAAACTTTAACCATGCTTCACCTATGCGTCGAGATTCAGTCAGATGTGCTGGCAGCGAGGTTGATCACAGGAATTCCGTACAACCTTTTGCGGACCTGGCGGCTCACCTTCGAAACAGGCCCTCGTGCGACCGTGCGCAAGGCCATCAAGTGCCGTCACTGATGAACCTGTCACGGACCGGATGTTTACAGACCCATCACTTTTCGTTCAGGATCAGTCGGTCTTCGGCCTGCAGCGCGGGATCGGTCGGGCAGCGCACCGGCCGCTCCTCCCCTCCGCGTCCCACGCCGCTTCCACCGCCCCGCGGGGCACGACCAACGAGGAACTCGAAGCAGGATGAGCCACGTCTCGACGCCCCAGCACAGCGACTCCGACGACCCGCCCTACAGGACCGGCGGCGATCACGGGCCGGACCAGGGCACCGTCCGCCCCCGGCGCCGCCGCACCGGCCGGAAGATTCTCATAGCCCTGGCCGTGCTCGTCGCGGCCGCCGGCGGAACGGGGTACTGGCTGTACAACGGCCTCGACTCCAACATCAAGGGCGTTGATCTCGACCAGGCCATCGGCGACAACCGCCCGGAGAAACTGCCCACGTCCGGGCAGAACCTCCTCGTCCTCGGCTCCGACTCGCGCGCGGGCGCCAACGCCGGTCTTCACACGGGCAAGGTCGCGGGCGCACGCTCCGACACCGCCCTCGTGATCCACGTCCCCGAAGGACGCCAGGCAGCCGTCGCCGTGAGCATCCCGCGCGACACCCTGGTCACCCGCCCCAAGTGCACCAAGTCGGACGGCACCAAGCTTCCCGCGGCGGACCGAGTCATGTTCAACTCGGTCTACTCGCTCGCCGGTCCGGCCTGTGTCGTCAAGACCGTCGAGCAGATGTCCGGGGTGCGAATGGACCACTTCATGGAGATCGACTTCGCGGGCTTCAAGGGACTCGTGGACACGATCGGGGGGGTCACCGTCACCGTGAACCAGGACATCCGCGACAAGTCCAGCGGGCTCGAGTTGAGTGCCGGCACCCACGAGCTCGACGGCACCCAGGCCCTCGAGTTCGTGCGCACCCGGCACGGCATCGGGGACGGCAGCGACCTCGGACGCATCGGGCTGCAGCAGAAGTTCCTGACCGCCCTGCTCTCCGAGATCAAGCAGCAGGACCTGATGGGCAGCCCCGGCAAGTCGTACTCCATCGCCAAGCAGCTGACCTCGTCGCTGACGACCGACTCCGACCTCGCCTCGCTCACCAAGCTCGCCGAGTTCGGCCGCAGCATGAACGGCGTCGACCCGTCGACCATGGAGACGATCATGCTTCCGGTGCGGTACGACGTCCAGGACCCCAACCGAGTGGTGCCCGCCGAGCCCCAGGCAAGCCAGCTGTGGCAGGCCCTGCGCAAGGACGAGACCATCCCCGAGTCGGCCAAGAAGTCGCCGGCCCGGGGCGGAAGCCCCACTCCCTGAGCGAGGACGGCACGCTAAGGGGCCGTACGCCGTCGCGCTACGGCCCCGCGCACCGTACCGGCGTCAGACACGGAGGGAAGGGGCCAGCTCCAGCCCCGGGGCGTCGGCCTGGCGGGCGATGCGGAGGGTGCCGTCGGGGTCGAGGACGGCGAGCACGACCCGGCCGAAGCCGTCCAGCGCCAGCGCCGGTGAACCCAGCAGGCGTTCGCCGGTCGGCGCCCACCACAGGCCCCCCTGCTCGTTCTCGGTGCCGTAGGCGGCCAGGACGACCTGGCCTTCGAGGTCCCGGTGGGCCAGCACAGTGCAGTCGTAAGCGTCCAGAGTCGCGCGCACAGCAGAGAGCGGCTCCCCGGCCGGAGCGCCGCCGAGCGGGTGAGCCCACTCCCCGGGCCGGTGCGCGACGAAGCCGCCGCCGTCCGGGGCGGCCCAGTAGTACGTCGTCCGCTCCGGGCCGGTCGCCAGCGCCGACACCGTTCCCGGCGCCACACGCACCGGGATGTTGGGGTCCTGCCGGAAGGCGCCGTCAGTCTCGTCCTGCCGCCACCGCATGGCAATGGTCTCGCCGCCCGCCAGGAGTTCGACCCGGCCGGAAGGGTGCGCGACCGCCACGAGTCCGTCCCGCGCCCGGCTGCCCTTGAGGACATGCCACGGCTCCCACTTCCCGGTGGGGCCCTCTCGCCGCACGATCACGCCGCCGTCGGCGCCCCGCACGAAGACGTAGACCCGGCCCGAGCCGCTGACCGCGGCTATCGGAACGCCCAGGCGCGACGCCTCGGCCCGGTCCCGGTGCGGGTTGCCCAGCGACCGCCACTCGGTGACCGGACGGCCCGTCTGGTACTGGACGGCATGCACGATGTCGACGGCAGCCGGGCTCTCGGCCCCACGTACTTCGCGCCGACCCAGGAAGTGGACGTAGGAGTCGGCACCCTGGACCACCGTCACATCGGTGAGGTCCGCCACCGGGAAGAAGTCGGGTCCCGACCACTCGGGGCCGCCCCGCCGGAGTTCCGTCCAGCGCAGTAGCCCGCCGTCGGTGCGCGCGTACGCGGTCAGCCGGCCGTCCCGGCCCAGAATGAGCCAGCGGCCGCCCAGCGTCCGCTGGGCGGCGTACGGCACAACCGCGTGGTCGGCAGCACCGACCACTCTCCCCCGCGCGGCGCCGCGCCCGGATCTGGTCCGCATGAGGTGACCTTTCCCTTCCCTGCTCCCGGCGCGGGTGACCCCCCACTCCCGAACCTGCGTACGGGCGGCCGAGCGGGCTCATCATAAGTGAGCACCGGGTGAACAAGGCATGGTGACTGCATGGACAGGCCGCAGGCCGGACGGAACCGACGGCGACGCAGCGCTGTCGTGTGTGCGGGTGCCGTGCGAGGCTGGGGACATGAACGAGGAAGCCCCCGTGCTCGTGATCGTCGACGCCGCGAACGTGGTCGGTTCGGTACCCGACGGGTGGTGGCGGGACCGCAAGGGGGCCGCCGAGCGGCTGCGCGACCGGCTCGCCGCCGACGGGCTGCCCGGACGGCCCACTCCTGTGGACCTGGTGCTCGTGGTCGAGGGCGCGGCCCGCGGCGTGGAGTCCGTGCCCGGCGTCGAGGTGAAGGCCGCCCCGAAGAGCGGCGACGACTACATCGTGCGGCTCGTCGAGGAGGCCGCCGACCGCCCCCGCCTGGTCGTCACGGCCGACCGCGAGCTGCGCCGCCGGGTGCAGGACCTGGGCGCCGAGGTGACGGGCCCGCGCACGGTGCTCGGCTGAGCCAGGCCGACTACAGGTCCCGTCGCGCGTACACCACCGCCCCGTCCACCTCCCCCACCGCCGCGTACCGCTGCGCCAGCAGGCGGCGCAGGGTGGGCAGGCGGGTGGCGGCGTACGGCTTGCCCCGGGAGTCGTCGACGACCAGGGGCGGGGCGTGCGTGGTGAGCTCCTCGCGGAAGACGGGCCAGGTGCCCCGGACTGCGTACCGCTCGCCGACCTGCGGGCCGTCGCGGCCGCCGCTGTAGTTGGTGAGGAGGCCGGCGGTGAGGTAGCGGGTGGCCGGTATACGGGCGGCGAGCCAGTAGGTCTCCGGGTGCATGCCCCAGACGAGGACGCGGTCGGCGGGGGACGTACGGGAGGCGACCGCGGCCGCGACGCGCTGGGCGTGGGTGAGTTCGGGGCGGGGGGCCAGCAGGCCCCAGGTCAGGAACAGGACGCAGCAGCAGGCCGTGGTGAGGACGGCGGTGGTGAGCCGTTCCCGGGGCAGGACCTGGAGCGCCGCCGTCGCCAACAGGGCCAGCGGCGGGGTGAGTTGCAGGAAGTAGTGCCCGAAGAAGTGCAGGCCGAGCAGGACGGCGGCGGCCGAGGAGGCCGCCCACAGCCACAGGTCGGCCGCTCCGGTACGGGCCAGGCGCAGGGCGCGTACGACGGGCGGGACGAGGCCCGCGCAGGCGACGGTGAGGATCGCCGCGTTCGTCAGGCCGCGGGCGAGGACGTGGAGTTCGGAGCCGGCGAGGGAGGAGGCGTACGTCCCCGAGCCGGTGAGCGTCCAGAAGACGAAGCCCGCCGGATGGGTGAGCAGGGCCGCGGCGAGCAGCGGCGCCCCCACTGCGGCGGCCAGGCGCAGGACGGCGCCCCGCGGCGCACCGTGGCGGTGCAGCAGCCAGACCACGGGCATCAGCACCGCCCCGCCGGTCTGCTTGGCGAGCATCGCGCACGCGACGGCCGTCCCGGCGGCGCCCCAGCGGCGGCGGTCGGCGCACCACATCGCGGCGGCCGTGCCGGGCAGTATGAACACCTCGAAGGTGGCGGCCTGCGCGTCCTCGGGGTTGAGTCCGACGGAGATCAGCAGGTACAGCGCCCCGGCCGTGCGGCCCGCGGTGTCGCCCCAGCGGCGCCGGGCGAGGGAGGCGAGGAGCACCGCGGTGAGCAGGTGCGCGAGGATCGCGAGGACCCGGACCGGCGCCAGCGAATCGGAGCCGAACAGCGCGAACGCCCCCTCGTACAGCCAGGGTACGAGCGGCGGTTTGCGGTCCACGACCGTCTCGTAGAGCCGTCCGCCGTGCGCGAGCATGCGGGCCTGTACGGCGAGATAGCCCTCGTCCGGGTTCCACAGCGGGCGCGCGAACGACGGGGCGCGGGTCACGCAGGCCAGCGCGGCCAGCAACGGCAGCAGCCGCCTCCAGTACGCCGTTCTCGCGGCGGCTGCGGACCGGGGCGGGGCGAGCGGCGCGGCGAGCATGAGGGGCACGCTATCCGGCCCCGCGGCCCCGAACGAAGCGGGACATACGGGGCCGTTGACGTGGGTTCGACTGCCGGGGCCGCGGGGCTACTTGCCGCCCCCTCCGGGCTTCTGGTTGCCCATCACCTCGCCGACCGTGGTCTCCTGGTGGCGGCCGAGGCGGCTGTGCGAGCGGCCGTACGCGAAGTAGACGACGAAGCCGATCGCCATCCAGATGGCGAACCGGATCCAGGTCTCGGCGGGCAGGTTCAGCATCAGCCACAGCGTGGCGAGGACGGAGACGATCGGCAGGACCGGCACCCAGGGGGTGCGGAAGGCGCGGTGCAGGTCGGGGCGGGTGTGGCGCAGGATGATGACGCCGAGGGCGACGACGATGAAGGCGAACAGCGTGCCGATGTTCACCAGCTCGGCGAGTTCGCTCAGACTGGTGAATCCCGCGATGACCGCGATGAGCACGCCGAGCAGGATGGTAGGCCGGTGCGGGGTCCGGAACCGGGGGTGGACGCGGGAGAAGAAGCGCGGCAGCAGGCCGTCGCGGCTCATCGCGAAGAACACGCGGGTCTGGCCGAGCAGCAGGATCATGCAGACCGTGGTGAGGCCGATGGCGGCGCCGAAGCTGATGACACCCGCGAACCAGGGGTGCCCGGTGGCCTTGAAGGCGTCGGCGAGCGGGGCGGCCACGGAGAGCCGGTCGTAGCGCTCCATGCCGGTGACGACGATCGACACCGCGACGTACAGCGTGGTGCAGATGAGCAGGGAGCCGAGGATGCCGCGCGGCATGTCCCGCTGCGGGTTCTTGGTCTCCTCGGCGGCCGTGGCCACGACGTCGAAGCCGATGAAGGCGAAGAAGACGACGGAGGCGGCGGTGAAGATGCCCAGCACGCCGAAGTTGGACGGGGCCCAGCCCACCATCAGCTGGATCAGCGGGGCGTTGAGGTTGCCGCCCGCCTCCACCGGCCGCGCCTCGGGGACGAACGGCTTGTAGTTGTCGGCGTTGACGATGAAGGCGCCGGCCACGATCACGATCAGGACGACCGTCACCTTGATGGCGACGACGACCTCGGTGACCCGGGCGGAGAGCTTCATGCCGATGACGAGGATGCAGGTGAGCACCAGGACCAGCGCGGCGGCGAGGATGTCGAACCCGAAGCCGTGGGCCCCGTCGCGGCCGCCGAGATAGTCGGGCAGATGCCAGCCCCAGTTGTCGAGCAGCGAGCGGATGTACCCCGACCAGCCGACGGCGACCACCGCCGTGCCGAGCGCGAACTCCAGGACCAGGTCCCAGCCGATGGTCCAGGCGGGCAGTTCCCCGAGGGAGGCGTACGAGAAGGTGTACGCGGAGCCCGCGACCGGGACGGTGGAGGCGAACTCGGCGTAGCAGAGGGCTGCGAGGGCGCAGACGACACCGGCCACGACGAAGGACAGGGCGACCGCGGGTCCGGCGTTCTCCTTGGCGGCCTTGCCGGTGAGGACGAAGATGCCGGTGCCAATGATGACGCCGACGCCGAAGACGGTCAGGTCCAGCGCGGACAGGGACTTCTTGAGCGCGTGCTCGGGTTCCTCGGTGTCGAGGATGGACTGCTCGACCTTCTTCGTCCGGAAGAGGGTACTGCTCACGGGGTTACCTCCCACGCTTGGCGTCCTCGACATGATCGAGAGGGGGCGTCGTACGTATGCCCCGACACCGGCGCGGTCACGCGAACGGGCCGGTCCCGCCACCCGTTGCGGTGGCGAAACCGGCCCGTCCGGGCGTGTGGCCCGGGACGGCAGCAGCGTCAGTCGCGCGCGGGCTCGACCGAGTCGACCTGGGCGGCCGTACGGTCGAACTTCCCGTCCAGCTTGGCGACGAGGCCGGTGACCTGGCGGGCGATGTCGGGCGCGGTCAGCCCGATCTCGGCCATGACCTCGGCGCGGGAGGCGTGGTCCAGGAAGCGCGGCGGGATGCCGAAGTCGCGCAGGGGTACGTCCACGCCCGCGTCGCGCAGCGCCTGGGAGACGGCCGAGCCGACGCCGCCGACGCGGGAGTTGTCCTCAACGGTGACGACCACGCGGTGCCGCTCGGCGAGCGGGGCCATGGCCTCGTCGACGGGCTTGACCCAGCGCGGGTCGACGACGGTGGTGGAGATGCCCTGCTTGTCGAGGAGGCTCGCGATCTCCAGGCACATCGGCGCGAGTGCGCCGACGGAGACCAGCAGCACGTCGGGGGTGCCGGTGCCGGGCTCGCGCAGCACGTCCATGCCGCCGACGCGGCCCACGGCCGGTACGGCGGGGCCGACGGCGCCCTTGGAGAAGCGCACCACGGTCGGCGCGTCGTCGACCGACACGGCCTCGCGCAGCTGGGCGCGCACCTGGTCGGCGTCGCGCGGTGCGGCGAGCCTGAGGCCCGGCACGACCTGGAGGATCGACATGTCCCACATGCCGTTGTGGGAGGCGCCGTCGGTGCCGGTGATGCCGGCCCGGTCCAGGACGAACGTCACGCCGCACTTGTGCAGGGCCACGTCCATCAGCACCTGGTCGAAGGCGCGGTTGAGGAAGGTGGCGTACACGGCGAAGACGGGATGGACCCCGCCCGTGGCGAGGCCGGCGGCGGAGACGGCACCGTGCTGCTCGGCGATGCCGACGTCGTAGACGCGGTCCGGGAAGGTCTTGGCGAACTTGTCGAGACCGACGGGCTGGAGCATCGCGGCCGTGATGGCGACGATGTCCTCGCGCTCCTTGCCGAGCTCGACCATCTCGTCGCCGAAGACGGAGGTCCAGTCGGCGCCGGAGGAGGCGATCGGCAGGCCCGTGTCGGGGTGGATCTTGCCGACGGCGTGGAAGCGGTCGGCCTCGTCCTGGAGGGCGGGCTGGTAGCCGCGGCCCTTCTCGGTGAGGCAGTGCACGATCACCGGGCCGCCGAACCGCTTGGCGCGGGTCAGCGCGGACTGAAGGGCCTCCAGGTCGTGGCCGTCGATCGGGCCGACGTACTTCAGGCCGAGGTCCTCGAACATGCCCTGCGGGGCGATGAAGTCCTTGAAGCCCTTCTTCGCGCCGTGCAGCGTCTCGTAGAGCGGCTTGCCGACGACCGGGGTGCGCTCGAGGAGCACCTCCTTGGTGCGGGCGAGGAAGCGCTCGTAGCCGTCGGTGGTGCGCAGGGTCGCCAGGTGGTTGGCGAGACCGCCGATGGTCGGCGCGTAGGAGCGCTCGTTGTCGTTGACGACGATGACCAGCGGGCGGTCCTTGGCGTCGGCGATGTTGTTCAGCGCCTCCCAGGCCATGCCGCCGGTGAGGGCGCCGTCACCGATGACGGCGACGACGTGGGCGTCGCGGTCCTGCAGCTCGTTGGCCTTGGCGAGGCCGTCGGCCCAGCCGAGGACCGTCGAGGCGTGCGAGTTCTCGATGACGTCGTGCTCCGACTCGGCCTGCGAGGGGTAGCCGGACAGGCCGCCCTTCATCTTCAGCCGGGAGAAGTCCTGCCGTCCGGTGAGGAGCTTGTGCACGTAGGACTGGTGACCCGTGTCCCAGAGGATCTTGTCCTTCGGCGACTCGAAGACGCGGTGCAGGGCGATCGTGAGCTCGACCACGCCCAGGTTGGGGCCGAGGTGGCCGCCGGTCTTGGAGACGGCGTCGACGAGGAAGGTGCGGATCTCCTCTGCCAACTGGTCCAGCTCCTCCGGGCTGAGCCGGTCCAGATCGCGCGGTCCCCTGATGCGGGTCAGCAGCGGCACCCGTGCCTCCTTGCGGTAGAACTGATCGAGCTGTTGCCGGGCCCGTCGAGTCTAATGTTCCGATGTTGCCCGCGGCGCTCGGGCAGGGGGTCTCAGGTCGCCCGAACGGGCGCATCCCGGATGGACTTTCCGATGACGTGATCGACGCCACCTATGACGCACCGGTGCCCGGCACCGCCATGGGTGCCGGGCACGGCTGGTCGCGCGATTGCTTACGCGCGGCCCGCGGTCTTCTGCGTCTTGCGGGTGATCGAGTCGATCACCACGGTCGTCAGCAGGACCGCGGCGGTGATCATGTACTTCACCGGCTCGGCGATGGACTCCAGCTGGAGGCCGTACTGGATCGAGACGATGACCAGGACGCCCAGCAGCGCGTTCCACGTGCGGCCGCGGCCGCCGAACAGCGACGTACCGCCGATGACCGCGGCGGCGATCGCGTTCATGAGGAGGTCGCCGGTGCCCGCGCTCTGGTTGGCCGACGCGATCTTGGAGGCCAGGAAGAGGCCGCCGATCGCGGCGAAGCCGCCGGAGAGGGCGAAGACGGAGATCCGTACTGCCGTGACGTTGATACCGGCACGCCGGGAGGCCTCGACGCTGCCGCCGAGCGCGAAGATCTTGCGGCCGTAGGCGGTGCGGCGCAGCAGGAAATCGGTGCCGACCAGGAAGACCAGGAAGATCACGGTGGCCAGCGGCAGGCCCTTGTACTGGTTGTACATGTAGGCGGCGGCGAAGCAGACCACGGCGAGCAGCACGGTGCGCATGATCGTGTCGCTGAGCGGCCGGGACGGGACGCCCACGGCCTCACGGCGCCGGTTGCCGAGGAACGAGGTGAGGAAGAACACCGCGACCACGACGGCGGCCAGCCCGTACGCGGCGGCCACGTCCGCGAAGAAGTACGTCGTCAGCTTGCCGATCAGACCGTCGCTGTCGAGGTTGATCGTGCCGTTCTCGCCCAGGATCTTGAGCATGAAGCCGAGCCAGAACAGCAGGCCGGCCAGGGTCACGGCGAAGGCGGGGGCGCCGAGCACCGCGAAGAAGAAGCCGTGCAGCGCGCCGACGGCGAGGCCCGCGACGATGGCGACCAGGATCGCCAGCCACTCGGGCAGTCCCTCGTTGACCGCGATGACGGCCGCGATGGCGCTGGCCGCGCCGCTGACCGAGCCGACCGACAGGTCGATCTCGCCGAGCAGCAGCACGAAGACGATGCCGACGGAGATCATGCCCGTGCCGACCATCGTGACGGTGATGTCGCTCAGGTTCTGCGCGGACAGGAAGTTGGAGTTCAGGCTCTGGAAGATCACGCAGATGGCGATCAGGCCGATGACGACCGGGATGGAACCCAGTTCGCCGGCCTTCATCTTGCGCCGGAACTCACCGAGGTAGCCCGCGAGGCCCTGCTCGCGGACCAGGAGGCGCGGGTCGACCGCGGTCACCGCGGCGGCGGCCGCCTCGGGGTTCTCGACGGCGTGCGCGTCCTGCGGGGCTGCGGAGGTCTTCTCGACGGTCACTTGGAGTCCTCCCCGTTCGTACGCGCCGCGCGGCGGGTGACCGCGTTGTCGGTGGCGCCGGTGATGGCGGAGATGATCTCCTCCTGCGAGGTCGTCTTGACCTCGAACACACCGTTGTTGCGGCCCAGGCGCAGCACCGCGACCTTGTCCGCCACGGCCTTGACGTCCGCCATGTTGTGGCTGATGAGGATGACGGCGTGGCCGCGCTCGCGCAGGCGCTCCACCAGGTCGAGGACCTGGGCGGTCTGCTCGACGCCGAGGGCGGCGGTGGGCTCGTCGAGGATCACCAGCTTGGGCTCGCCGAGCATCGAGCGGGCGATGGCCACGGTCTGGCGCTGACCGCCGGAGAGCGAGGCGATCGGGATGCGGACGCTGGGGATGCGGATCGAGAGCGTGGTGAGCAGCTCGCGCGCTCGGCGCTCCATCTCGACCTCGTCCAGGACGCCGCGCCGCTTCAGCTCGCGGCCGAGGAAGAGATTGCCGACGACGTCGATGTTGTCGCACAGCGCGAGGTCCTGGTAGACCGTGGCGATGCCCAGGTCCTGGGCGTCGTGCGGCTTGCCGATCGATACGGACTTGCCCTCCCATTCGATGAGGCCCTCATCGATGGGGTGCACGCCGGCGATCGTCTTGACCAGCGTGGACTTTCCGGCACCGTTGTCGCCCACCAGGGCGACCACCTCTCCGGCGTGGACCTCAAGCTCTACGTCGGTGAGCGCCTGAACGGCACCGAATCGCTTGGAGACCCCGCGCAACGCCAGCACGGGCGTAGCGGACACGTGAACCATCTCCTTCGCCGCCTGACCCGGCGGGAGGGTTGAACAGAGAACTGGGGGGTGTTCCGTCCGGCGCCCCGCGACGAGCTTGCGGGGCTGTCCGATGCGCGGGGCGCCGGAGGAGCCTTGGGCAGCGTGCGTCCGGGCAGGGGGAGCCGCGAGCCGGATCCCCGTGCCGCAGAAGGGAGTTGACGCTGCGTGGGTACTGCGGACGCGGCTTACTTGATGCCGAGCTTGGCGCAGGCCTTCTTGTACTTGGCCGTGCAGATGTCCGCGGCGGTGTAGACGCCGTCCTTGATGACGGTGTCGTTGATGTTGTCCTGCGTCAGCGAGGTGACCGGGACGAGGACCGAGGGGACGTCGGTGGCGCTGCCGCTGGAGACCTTGTCCTTGGCGACGGAGTCGAGGCTGTCGCCCTTGGCGAGCGCGACGGCCATCTCGGCGGCGGCCTCGGCCTCGGGAGCGTACGGCTTGTAGACGCTCATGAACTGCTCACCGGCGACGATGCGCTGCACGCCGGCGAGTTCGGCGTCCTGGCCGGTGACCGGGACCTTGATGCCCGCGGCCTTCAGGGCGGTGATGATGCCGCCGGCCATGCCGTCGTTGGCCGAGTAGACGCCCGCGATCTTGCCCTTGCCGACCGAGGAGATCGCCGCCTCCATCTCGGAGTTGGCGTTGTCCGGCGACCACTCCTTGGTGTCGAAGGACTTGGCGATGTCGACCTTGCCCTTGAGGACGGAGAGTGCGCCGTCCTTGAACTGCTTGGCGTTGGGGTCGGTGACCGAGCCGTTGATCATGACGATCTTGGTGGACTTCTTGGCCTTGTCGCCCAGCGCCTTCAGCAGGGCCTCGCCCTGGGTCTTGCCGACCTGCGTGTTGTCGAACGAGGTGTAGGCGCTGATCGGGCCCTCGGCGAGGCGGTCGTAGGCGACGACCTTGATGCCGGCGTCCTTGGCCTTCTGGACCGAGTTCTTGATGGCCTTGGCGTCCACCGCGTCCACGATGAGCACGTCGACCTTGTTGCTGATCATCGTGTCGACCTGCTGCGCCTGGAGGTTGGCGTCCTGGCGGGCGTTGTTGTACTGGAACGTCGCCTTGCCGTTCGTCAGCTCCTTGATCTTCTTCTCGATCAGCGGGCGGTCGAACTTCTCGTAGCGAGCGGTCTTGTTCTCCGGGAGCAGGAGGCCGACCTTGATGTTGTCGCCCTTCTTGGCGGCCGCGGCGGTGCTGTCGCCGCCCTTGGCCTCCTTGGCGCTTCCACAGGCGGCCAGCGAGACGGCCATCGCACCGGCGGCGACGGCGAAGGCAGCACGACGCATACGCGTGTTCACTACAGAAACCTCCCTGACGAGGCCGCGTCGTTGCGGCCGAGGTGGCGAGAAGTCAATACGGCCGTACGTGCGACGTCAAGAAGTAAATCCTTAACGAGATGGCAACGGTGCCATCCGTTCTCTAAGTGAAGGCAGGAGTCGTCAGCGGCAGCGTTCCGTCCAAAAGCGTCGAATCACCCATCTCGCTGAGGGCGAGGGCGAGCGCCCCGAGCACCTCGGCGCGGCCGCCGAGTGCCCCGGGGAGCACGGTCAGTTGGCGCGCGGCGCTGGGAATGGCGTAGCGGCCGACGGACTCGCGGATGGGGGCGAGAACGACCTCTCCGGCCTCGGCGAGGTCGCCGCCGAGGACGACGCGGCTCGGGTTCAGCAGATTGCAAAGATTGGCCACACCGCTGCCGATGTGGCGTCCCACGTCGGCGATCACGCGGCGGCAGCCGGGGTCCCCGTCCCGCGCCAGCCGGACGACGCCCTCCATGGTGAGACCGGGGCCGTGGCTGGGCCGGAGCAGCGGCAGGACGTAGCCCGCGGCGGTGAAGGTCTCCAGGCAGCCGCGGTTGCCGCAGCGGCAGACCGGGCCGGACTCGTCGAGCGTGATGTGCCCGATCTCGCCGGCGGTGCCGCCGGGCCCGCGGTAGATCTTCCCGTTGATCACCAGACCGGCGCCCACGCCGCTGGCGACCTTGATGTACGCCAGGTCGCGCACGCCCCGGCCGCTGCCCCACACCAGCTCGCCGAGGGCGCCCAGGTTGGCGTCGTTGTCCACGTGCACGGGCACGCCGAGCCGGTGGCGCATCTCCTCGGCCGGCCTGGTGCCGGTCCAGCCCGGCAGGATGGCGGTGGAGCCGAGGGTGCCGGACTCCACGTCGATGGGGCCGGGGACGCCGAGGCCGACGCCGGCGATCTTGGAGCGGTCGACGCCGGTCACCTCGATCAGCCGGCTGACCAGCTCCTCCGCCCGGTCGAAGCCCTGTGCGGCGGAGGCGTCCACGTCGAGCGGTTCGGCCTCCTCGGCGAGCACCTGGTGGGCCAGGTTCCCGATCGCGACGCGCAGGTGCGTGTGTCCGAAGTCGACGCCGATGACGATCCCGGCGTCGCCGCTCAGGGAGACGCTGCGGGCCCGCCGTCCGCCCGCCGAGGTGGGCGTGACCTCGACGGTCCCGCCTTCCCTCAGCTCCCGGACGATGTTGGACACCGTCGCGGCGGACAGGCCGGTCGCCCGCGCGATCTCCGCCTGCGTGAGCGACCCGGCCAGCCGTACGGCCCGTACGACACGTTCCAGGTTGGCTCGGTGCAGCGACGACTGCGACCCCGGAGTCTCCATCGACCCATCCATTCCTGCCATCGCGGGCGGCGACGCTGCCGCCCATGGCCCAGGTCACATCCGCGGAACCGGGCCACTTACAAGTTGTGAACTCCAAACTCCGCTGACCGGGTTACCGCAGTCAAGTCCTTGACAGAAATCGCCGACTCCTCTCCGTGCCGTCCCGAACACGCTCGCGGCACGGCGACGCCGCCCCCGAGAGGGGCGGCGTGTACCGGTCCCGGGACCGGCAAGAGGGAACAACGGGATATTCGCGTGCGCAAACGGACCCCGCTACTTGAGCGCCCCCGCGGTGAGCCCCTGCACCACCTGCCGCTGGAAGACGATGTACGCCCCCAGCACCGGCAGCATCGCCATCACCAGGCCCGCGAACAGTCCGGACCAGTCGCCCTTGTATCCCTGGCTCACGGCCAGTTGGACCAGGCCCTGGGTGAGGACGCGCTTGTCGGGGTCGGTGTTGAGGACCGTCGGCAGCATGTACTGGTTCCACTGGCCGAGGAAGTTGAAGATGCCCACGCTGATCAGGCCGGGGCGGGCCATCGGCAGCATGATCTGGAAGAAGGTGCGGGTGTGCGAGGCGCCGTCGACGAAGGCGGCCTCCGCCACCGAGGTGGGCAGCGTCCGGAAGAACGCCGTCAGGAAGAACACGGTGAACGGCAGCGAGTACGCGATGTAGACGAGGATCAGGCCGTGGATCGTGTTCAGCAGGCCCATGTTGTTCACGACGTAGAACAGCGGGACCAGCGCCAGCATGATCGGGAAGCTCATGCCGCCGATGAACAGGTAGTAGATGAAGCGGTTGCCCGGGAAGTCGAAGCGGGCGAGGACGTAGGCCGCCATCGAACCGAGGACCAGGGTGCCGATGAGTGAACCGCCCACCACCAGAATGGTGTTGAGGAAGTAGTCGCTCATGTTGGCCTGGGTCCAGGCCCGCGCCCAGTTGTCGAAGTGCAGCCGGTCCGGCAGCGACCAGGGCGAGCCGAAGATCGAGCTGTCGTCCTTGAAGGACGTCATCACCGCCCACAGCAGCGGCAGGGCCACCATGAACGCCCAGACGACGAGGATCCCCTGCGAGAAGACGTTGAGGACGTGGCCCTCTTTCTTCGGCCCGGGCGGGCGGCCGGGGACCGCTTCGGTCTTCTCGACGGGCGCGCCGGAGCCGGACCCGGAGGGGGCCGGTATGGCGGAGGTGTCGGTCGTCTTCATGTGATCAGAACTCCAGCCGCTCGCGACGGCCCAGGCGCATCACGATCGCGGCGAAGGCGAGCGTGACGAAGAGCAGGGCGACGCCGATGGTGGTGGCGTAGGCGGCCTGACCGTCCCGGAACGCCTTCTGGTACACGTACAGGACCATCACGGTGGTCGAGTAGTCGGGGCCGCCCGGGCCGACGGTCATGATGTGCACGACCGCAAACGACTCGGCGCCCAGGGCGAGGATGCCCATGTAGACCCAGCCGGACTGCACGGTGTCCCACAGCAGCGGCAGGGTGATGCGGAAGAACGTGGTGACGCGGCTCGCGCCGTCGAGGAGCGCCGCCTCGTAGAGGTCCGCGGGGATGGAGGCCATGCCCGCCGAGAACAGGACGACGAAGAAGCCGACCGTCGACCAGACGATCACCGCCATCACGGCCCACAGCGCGATCCCCGGGTCCCCCAGCCACAGCGGCTGGACGCTGTCGAGACCGATCCCGCGCAGCACCGAGTTGATGGCGCCGCTGTCCGGGTTGTACGCGAACTGGAACAGCAGGGCGACGATCGCGATCGACAACACCTGGGGGAAGAAGTAGACGATCTTGTAGAAGGAGGAGCCCCGGACGCCCGAGATCACCGGGCCGCCCCTCCTTCTCCGCCCGCCCACGTTGATCATGAAGGCGAGGAACAGCGCCAGACTGATCGTCACCAGCGGCAGCAGCAGCGCGAAGAGCAGACTGTGCTGCAACGACTTCCAGAAGATCTCGTCGTCGAGCATCCTCCGGTAGTTGTCGAGGCCGACCATCTTGAAGTCCGGGCTGAGCCCCGTCCAGTCCGTGAACGAGTAGTAGATGGACTGGATGAACGGCCATACGACGAAGAGCGCGTACAGCCCGAGGGGGGCCGCCAGGAACCCCACGATGAACCGGTACTTGCCGTGCTGCATTGCTACCGACCCCGATCTGCGGACGGCTGCCGCCGCTGGTGACGGATCCTCAACTGTGTCTACTGGTGCTTGTAGTGCTTGATGGAGGAGTCCTTGGCGGCCTCGTCGGCGAAGCCCTGGATCTTCTTGATGGCCTCGGCCGGGGTGAGGCGGCCGGCCATCATCTCGCCGATGCCGGCGACGCCGATCTTCTCCTTCTGGAGCTGCACGTACCAGTCCTGGAGGCGCGGGTTGACCACGTTCTGGCCGGCCTTCTCCAGCGCGGCCACACCGGACTTCAGGCCCGGGGTGAGCTCGATGCCGGTGGTGCCGCCGTTGTACGCGGTCAGCGACTTCACCTTGGCCGTGAAGTTCTTCGAGGACGCCTCGCTGAGCATGATGCGCAGCTGCTCCATACCGCCCGCGCCGTTCCTCGCCTTGGCCGGGACGACGAAGGGCTCGCCGCCGGACGCCCAGATGGTGCCGAAGGGCATCTTGTCGGAGCTGTCGATACCGGTGGGCGCGGAGACGGCGAGGCCGAAGTCCTTCGGGATGACGTTCGCCGACTCGTTCTCCACCCAGGAGCCGTTCGGGATGAACAGCGCCTTGCCCTTGGCCCAGGCGGTCTGCGACTGGATGTGGTCCAGACCGGGGGTGCCCTTGAGGACGTACCCCTTCTTGTAGAGCTCGTAGTAGGCCTCGAAGCAGGCCTTGACCGCCGGGTGCTTCCAGGCGCCCGGCTCCAGGTTGTCGATGGCGTCGAGCACCTCGCGGCCGCCGACCTTGCCGATCATCGGGTACAGCGAGAAGGGGACGTAGTACGGGTACTTGCCCGCGTACGTCCAGCCCGCCATGCCCTTCTTCTTGGCCTTCTCGCAGACCTTGAGCATCTGGTCCCAGGTCTCGGGGTACTGCTCGTCGAGCGAGTCGAGGGCCTTCTGCGAGTACCAGACGCCGTAGACGGTGTAGGCGTAGTAGAGGATCCAGACCGGGTTGCCGTCGAACTGGCCCATCTCCACGATGCCGGGGCGCAGCGTGTCACGGACCTTCTTGCCCGGGTCGTCGTACGACGGCGCGTCCAGCAGCGCGGTGAGGTCGGCGAGCTGCTTCTTGCCGACCAGGACGCCCATGTCCATCTGCTCGGCGCCGGAGTTGTCGATGAGGTCCGGCGGGGTGCCCTGGTTGAAGCGGGGCTGGAGGGTGGACTGGATCTTCTGGGTGGCGCTGAACTTCACCTTGGCCTTGGGGAAGTCCTTCTCGTAGACCTTCACGGCGTCCTGGGCGTACTCCTTTCCGAAGCCGCCGTCGAACAGCACGAATTCCATGGGGGCCGTGCTGTTGACGCCGAGCGGGTTCTTCGCGGTCTTCTTGCCCCCCTTGGCCTTGCCCTCGGTGTCGCCGCCGCCGCTGGCGCACGCGGACAGGACGCCCGCCGCCGGGACGGTGAGCAGACCGAGTGCGGCGGACCGCTTGATGAGGTCACGGCGGCCTGTGCCGCCGGCACCGTGGTTCGCTGCGGAAGTGGATCCCATGCTCAAGTCCTCGCCTTCTCCAGGACTCAGGCGGTGAACCGGATCCTCCCCGGCACCGCGGTCGGGTAGCGCTGGGTCGTGCACGGTCATGCAGGAAACGCCGACAGGTATAGTCCATTTCCCGGCGACGGAGCAAGATCGAACGCAAGGTTGGCCGTGCGTCTTATCCGAGTTGAGACCTCGCACTCCCCACGGCCGCCCACGGCCCACGAAGCGGAGAATCCCCCTCCACTGACCCCTGAATGCCACAGCCAACGCCCTTGACATCCCCGGCCACTTGACGACCTACTAGTGGCTGCGCACCGAAGCTGACAACGTTGTCCGGAAGGGCCCGGAAGGGGTTCCGAAGGGTCAGGGAGGGTATCCGTCCATGCAGCGGAGAGCTCGGCACAGATACGGAACGGCGGTCGCCCTGGCGGCCGCCTTCGTCATGGCGGTGGGCGCGCAGGGGGCGGCCGTCGCCCGGCCCGCCGAGGCGGCCGCCGCCGGCGGGGAGTTCGCCTCCTCGTTCGAGTCGGGCGACCCGGCCCCGGACTGGCTGAACAGCGTCGACACACAGCCGGACGGCAGCCCGCGCTCCTCGGGCGTCGACGGCGGCTACAGCACCGGCATCCCGGGCAATGTGAACGACCATGTCACCGACGTCCGGGCGAGCGGGGAGAACGCCGGTGCGGGCGAGGTGAAGGAGAACCTCGTCGACGGCGAGCCCGGCAGCAAGTGGCTGACGTTCCAGCCGACCGGCTGGGCCGAGTTCGACCTGGACAAGCCGGTCAAGCTGGTGACGTACGCCCTCACCTCCGCCAACGACTTCGCCGAGCGCGACCCGAAGGACTGGACCCTTCAGGGCTCCACCGACGGCAACGACTGGAAGACCCTCGACACCCGCTCCGGCGAGTCCTTCTCCGAGCGGTTCCAGACGAAGACGTACGACCTGGCCGAACCGGCCGCCGAGTACCAGCACTTCCGGCTGGACATCACGGCGAACAACGGCGCCTCGGGCATCCTGCAACTGGCCGACGTGCAGTTCTCGACCGGCGGCGGCGACGGCCCGGTCCCCGAGGACATGCTCTCGCTCGTCGACCGCGGCCCGAGCGGCTCACCGACCGCCAAGGCGGGCGCCGGGTTCACCGGCAAACGGGCCCTGAAGTACGCCGGCCGGCACACGGCGACCGGGCGGGCGTACTCGTACAACAAGGTCTTCGACGTGGACGTGGCCGTCGGCGCCGACACCCAGCTGTCGTACCGCGTCTTCCCTTCGATGGCGGACGGCGACCGCGACTACGACGCCACGAACGTCTCCGTGGACCTGGCCTTCACCGACGGCACCTATCTGAGCGGCCTGGGGGCGAGCGACCAGCACGGCTTCCGGCTGAACCCGCGGGCGCAGGGCGCGGCCAAGGTGCTGTACGTCAACCAGTGGAACAACGTGGTCTCCCGGATCGGATCGGTCGCCGCCGGCAAGACGGTCGACCGGATCCTCGTGGCGTACGACTCCCCGAAGGGCCCGGCGAAGTTCCGCGGCTGGCTCGACGACGTGGCGATCCGCACCGTCGCCCCCGAGAAGCCGAGGGCCCATCTGTCGGACTACGCGACGACCACCCGCGGCACCAACTCCAGCGGCAGCTTCTCGCGCGGCAACAACTTCCCGGCGACCGCGATGCCGCACGGCTTCAACTTCTGGACGCCGGTGACCAACGCGTCCTCGCTCAGCTGGCTGTACGAGTACGCCCGCGCGAACAACGACGCCAACCTGCCGACGATCCAGGCGTTCAGCGCGAGCCACGAGCCCAGCCCCTGGATGGGCGACCGGCAGACCTTCCAGCTGATGCCGTCCGCCGCCACCGGCACCCCGGACACCGCGCGCGCGGCACGGGCGCTCGCCTTCCGGCACGAGCACGAGACGGCGCGGCCGTACTACTACGGGGTGCGGTTCGAGAACGGCCTCAAGGCCGAGATGACGCCGACCGATCACGCGGCCGCCCTGCGCTTCACCTACCCGGGCGCGGACGCCAGCGTGCTCTTCGACAACGTCACCGAGCAGGCGGGACTCACCCTCGACAAAGAACACGGCGTCGTCACCGGCTACTCGGACGTCAAGTCGGGCCTGTCGACGGGCGCGACCCGGCTGTTCGTGTACGGCGTCTTCGACAGGCCGGTGAAGGAGGGCAGTTCGAGCGGGGTGAAGGGCTATCTGCGCTTCGACGCGGGCACGAGCCGCACCGTCACGCTCCGCCTGGCCACCTCACTCATCAGCGTCGACCAGGCCAAGGACAACCTGCGCCAGGAGATCCCGGACGGCACGTCCTTCGACACGGTCAGGTCGCGTGCCCAGGCCGCCTGGGACAAGATCCTCGGCAAGGTCGAGGTCGAGGGTGCGACGCCGGACCAGCTGACCACGCTGTACTCCAGCCTGTACCGGCTGTACCTGTACCCCAACTCGGGCTTCGAGAAGGTCGGTTCGACCTACAAGTACGCCTCCCCGTTCTCGCCGATGCCGGGCCCGGACACTCCGACCCGGACGGGCGCGAAGATCGTGTACGGCAAGGTGTACGTCAACAACGGCTTCTGGGACACGTATCGGACGACCTGGCCGGCGTACTCCCTCCTGACCCCCTCCCAGGCGGGCACGATGGTCGACGGGTTCGTGCAGCAGTACAAGGACGGCGGCTGGACGTCGCGTTGGTCCTCCCCCGGCTACGCCGACCTGATGACCGGCACCTCCTCGGACGTCGCGTTCGCCGACGCGTACGTCAAGGGGGTCGGCTTCGACGCCAAGTCGGCGTACGCGGCGGCCCTGAAGAACGCCACGGTCGTCCCGCCGTCCTCCGGCGTGGGCCGCAAGGGCATGACAACCTCCCCCTTCCTCGGCTACACCAGCACCGACACCCACGAGGGCCTGTCGTGGGCGATGGAGGGCTACGTCAACGACTACGGCATCGCGAAGATGGCCGAGGCCCTCTACAAGAAGACGAACGAGAAGCACTACAAGGAGGAGTCCCAGTACTTCCTCAACCGCGCCCGGGACTATGTGAATCTGTTCGACTCCAGGGCCGGCTTCTTCCAGGGCCGCGACGCACAGGGCAACTGGCGTGTGGACTCGGCGACTTATGACCCGCGCGTGTGGGGCTACGACTACACGGAGACCAACGGCTGGGGGTACGCCTTCACGGCCCCGCAGGACAGCCGGGGCCTCGCCAACCTGTACGGCGGCCGGGGCGCGTTGGCGAACAAGCTCGACACGTACTTCGCCACGCCGGAGACGGCGTCCCCCGACTTCGTAGGCTCCTACGGCGGCGTCATCCACGAGATGACGGAGGCCAGGGACGTCCGGATGGGTATGTACGGCCACTCCAACCAGGTCGCGCACCATGTGATCTACATGTACGACGCGGCCGGCAAGCCCTGGAAGGCACAGGAGAAGGTCCGCCAGGCACTCTCCCGCCTCTACACGGGCAGCGAGATCGGCCAGGGCTACCACGGCGACGAGGACAACGGCGAGCAGTCGGCCTGGTACCTCTTCTCCGCCCTCGGCATCTACCCGCTGGTCATGGGCAGCGGCGAGTACGCGGTCGGCTCCCCGCTGTTCAAGAAGGCGACCGTCCACCTGGAGAACGGCCGTGACCTGGTGATCAACGCGCCGGCGAACAGCGCGAAGAACGTCTACGTCCAGAGCCTGACGGTCAATGGCACGCCGTGGACGTCGACTTCACTCCCCCACTCGCTACTGGCGAAGGGTGCGACCCTGGACTTCCGCATGGGCCCACGCGCCTCGACCTGGGGCAGCGGGGCGACCGCGGGCCCGCCGTCCATCACCCAGGACGACAAGGTCCCGGCACCCCGGGTGGACATGGTGAAGGGTGAAGGCGCCCTGTTCGACGACACGTCGGCGACGACGGCGACGGTGACGTCGGTGAACCTGCCGGTCGGTGGCGCGGTGAAGCCCGTCCAGTACACCCTCACCTCCCCGGCCGACCACACCCTGGCCCCGAAGTCCTGGACCCTCCAGGGCTCCTCGGACGGAACGACCTGGCACACGTTGGACCAACGCTCAGGCGAATCGTTCCCCTGGGGCCGGCAGACACGGCCGTTCGCTATCGCGACGCCGGGGTCGTACGCGAAGTACCGCTTGGTGCTTGGCGGCCAGGCGACTTTGGCGGAGGTGGAGTTGCTCGCCTGACGGCGCACGCACGGTGAGGGGGCGGGTCCGGTGGGTGCCCGCCCCCCTGTCTGTCAACGGCGCGCCGTAGCTCCGCCGGTTCGGGTGACGGTACCGTCGTACGCAGGACCACGACGCGCACCGGCGTCCACACTTGCGCCCATGGGAGCAGTGATGACCACACCCCAGCATCAGCAGGCCACCGAGGACACCTGGATGTTCCCGCCGGCCGACGGCTGGACCTTCGACCAGGTCAAGCACTTGGAGCTGCCCTTCGACTGGGAACTCGTGGACGGAGTGATCGTGGCGCGTGGGCAGGCCATGTTCTGGCACAACCGCGTACGGGACAGGTTGCTGGCCGCCCTGGAGGGCGCACGAACCGAGCCGTACGAGGTCGTGGCCGAGCAGTGCGTGAGGATCGACGAGCGCAACACCCCCAAGCCCGATGTGATCCTCTTCGATCCGCGGCAGCTGAATTTCTTCGAGCTCGAATGCGTCCCGCCGGAAAAGCTCGCCCTCGCCGTCGAGGTCGTCTCCCCCGGCTCCCGCCAGGACGATCGGGTACGCAAGCCCGCGCTCTACGCGGCGACGAAGGTCCCGTGCTACTGGCGCGTGGAGCTCGACAGGGACCGGAAGCTCGCCGTGCACGAGTACTGGCTCAACGCGGACACGCGCACGTACATCCCGGCACCCATGCATCCGGTGCACCACGGCAAACTCATCACGGAGCTGCCGTTCCCGGTCGAGATCGACCTCGACGCCCTCGTCGGCTTCTGACCGGCTTCTGATCCAGCCGCCGTCCGACGACACCGGCCGCCGCCCGAGAACGGGCGGCGGCCGGTTTTCGGGCGCTCAGGCCCAGGAGCGGATCACTTACGGATCAGGCTCCGCAGCACGTACTGCATGATGCCGCCGTTGCGGTAGTAGTCGGCCTCGCCGGGGGTGTCGATGCGGACGACCGCGTCGAACTCGACGCCCGTGTCGGTGGTGACCTTGACCGTGCGCGGCGTGGTGCCGTTGTTCAGCTCCTCGACGCCGGTGAAGGAGAAGGTCTCCTCGCCGGTCAGGCCGAGGGCCTCGGCCGAGGCGCCCTCCGGGAACTGGAGCGGGAGCACGCCCATGCCGATGAGGTTCGAGCGGTGGATGCGCTCGTAGGACTCGGCGATGACGGCCTTGACGCCGAGGAGCGCGGTGCCCTTGGCGGCCCAGTCGCGGGACGAGCCGGAGCCGTACTCCTTGCCCGCCAGGACGACCAGCGGGATGCCCTGCTCGATGTAGTTGCGCGAGGCGTCGTAGATGAACGACACCGGCGCGTCGGCCTGGGTGAAGTCGCGGGTGTAGCCGCCCTCGGTGCCCGGCGCGATCTGGTTGCGCAGGCGGATGTTGGCGAACGTGCCGCGGATCATGACCTCGTGGTTGCCTCGGCGGGAACCGTAGGAGTTGAAGTCGCGGCGCTCGACGCCGTGCTCGGTGAGGTACTTGCCCGCCGGGGTGTCGGCCTTGATGGCGCCGGCCGGGGAGATGTGGTCGGTGGTGACCGAGTCGCCCAGCTTGGCCAGGACGCGCGCGCCGGCGATGTCCGAGACCGGGGTGGTCTCCATCGTCATGCCCTCGAAGTACGGGGGCTTGCGGACGTAGGTGGACTCGCTGTCCCACTCGAAGGTGTTGCCGGTCGGGATCGGCAGCGCCTGCCACTGGGCGTCGCCCGCGAAGACGTCCTGGTAGGACTTGTTGAACATGTCCTCGCCGATGGCGTTCGCCACGACGTCGTTGACCTCGGCCTCGGTCGGCCAGATGTCGGCCAGGTAGACCGGCTTGCCGTCCTGGTCGATGCCGAGGGCGTCCTTGGTGATGTCCACCTTCATGGAGCCCGCGAGCGCGTACGCGACGACCAGCGGCGGGGAGGCCAGGTAGTTCATCTTGACGTCGGGGTTGATCCGGCCCTCGAAGTTCCGGTTGCCGGAGAGGACCGAGGTGACCGCGAGGTCGTGGTCGTTGACCGCCTTGGAGACCTCCTCCGGCAGCGGGCCGGAGTTGCCGATGCAGGTGGTGCAGCCGTAGCCGACGAGGTTGAAGCCGACCTTGTCGAGGTACGGGGTCAGGCCCGCCTTGTCGAAGTAGTCGGTGACGACCTTGGAGCCCGGGGCGAGGGTGGTCTTGACCCACGGCTTGCGGGTCAGGCCCTTCTCCACGGCCTTCTTGGCGACGAGCGCCGCGGCGACCATGACGTACGGGTTCGAGGTGTTGGTGCAGGAGGTGATGGCCGCGACCGTCACCGCACCGTGGTCGAGGGTGTAGGTCGTGCCGTCGGGGGCGGTGACCGTGACCGGGTTGGACGGACCGCCGTTGGGGTGGACGGCCGGGGAGTCGGAGGCCGGGAAGGACTCCTCGCCCGCCTCGTCGGAGGTGGTCGTGACGTAGTTGAGGACGTCCTTCTTGAACTGCTCGGCGGCGTTCGCGAGGACGATGCGGTCCTGCGGGCGCTTCGGGCCGGCGATGGACGGGACGACCGTCGACAGGTCCAGCTCGAGCTTCTCGGAGAAGTCGGGCTCGGCGGTCGGGTCCAGCCAGAGGCCCTGCTCCTTGGCGTACGCCTCGACGAGCGCGACCTGCTGCTCGCTGCGGCCGGTCAGGCGCAGGTACTTCAGGGTCTCGTCGTCGATCGGGAAGATCGCGGCGGTGGAGCCGAACTCCGGCGACATGTTGCCGATGGTGGCGCGGTTGGCCAGGGAGGTGGCGGCCACGCCCTCGCCGTAGAACTCGACGAACTTGCCGACCACGCCGTGCTTGCGCAGCATCTCGGTGATGGTCAGCACGAGGTCGGTGGCGGTGGTGCCGGGCTTCAGCTCACCGGTCAGCTTGAAGCCGACGACGCGCGGGATGAGCATGGAGACCGGCTGGCCGAGCATCGCGGCCTCGGCCTCGATGCCGCCGACGCCCCAGCCGAGGACGCCGAGGCCGTTGACCATGGTGGTGTGCGAGTCGGTGCCGACGAGGGTGTCGGGGTAGGCCTGGCCGCCTCGGACCATGACCGTACGGGCCAGGTGCTCGATGTTCACCTGGTGGACGATGCCGGTGCCCGGCGGGACGACCTTGAACTCGTCGAACGCGGTCTGGCCCCAGCGCAGGAACTGGTAGCGCTCCTTGTTGCGGCCGTACTCCAGCTCGACGTTCTGCTTGAAGGCGTCGTTCGTGCCGAACTTGTCGGCGATCACCGAGTGGTCGATGACCAGCTCGGCCGGGGCCAGCGGGTTGATCTTCGCCGGGTCGCCGCCGAGCTCCTTCACGGCCTCACGCATGGTGGCGAGGTCCACGACACAGGGAACGCCGGTGAAGTCCTGCATGATCACGCGGGCCGGCGTGAACTGGATCTCCTGGCTCGGCTGGGCCTGGGAGTCCCAGCCACCGAGGGCGCGGATGTGGTCGGCGGTGATGTTCGCGCCGTCCTCCGTGCGGAGCAGGTTCTCCAGCAGGACCTTGAGGCTGTACGGCAGGCGGGCCGAGCCCTCCACCTTGTCCAGCCGGAAGATCTCGTACGACTCGTCGCCCACCTGCAGCGTGCTGCGGGCGTCGAAGCTGTTCGCCGACACGACAGTCTCCTTCATTGATGTGCGCGTACCACCGCAATCCTGCCGCCATGCCTTCTGGGCCTACCCACTAAGGTAAAGCTTACTTAGGCGACCCTTGCCGACCCGACGGCCGCGGTGCGCCTCGGCAGATATCTCGATGTCGAGATAACAGTAGTACATGGGCCCCCGGATGGTCATGCCCGGATCCGGTGATCGCGCGGATGTGCCGCCTGCCACATCGCCCGCGCGACGGGGAGGTGGGCCGACTCGAAGGATCACTGCGGACGAGATCCTCGACCACCCGTGACGGATTGTCGGAATTAACCGCACATGGAACGATTTCCCAGGATGAGTTGACACACCCTCACCCAAACGGACCCCCCAACGGGCGCCATCTCATATCTGAGATAGCCTCACCCTCATGTCAGACGACTACCTCGTACGTATCGGCAAGCTCATCCGCGACGCCCGGCAGCACCGAGGCTGGACTCAGGCCCAACTCGCGGAGGCGCTCGGCACCAGCCAGAGCGCCGTCAATCGCATCGAGCGCGGCAATCAAAACATCAGCCTTGAGATGATCGCTCGAATCGGTGAAGCCCTGGACAGTGAGATCGTCTCACTGGGCTACGCGGGCCCGATGCATCTCCGGGTGGTCGGCGGCCGCCGGCTGTCCGGCGCCATCGACGTCAAGACGAGCAAGAACGCGTGCGTCGCCCTGCTGTGCGCCTCGCTGCTCAACAAGGGCCGTACGGTCCTGCGCCGGGTAGCCCGTATCGAGGAGGTGTACCGCCTGCTGGAGGTCCTCGGCTCGATCGGCGTGCGCACCCGCTGGATCAACGACGGCGTCGACCTGGAGATCGTGCCGCCGGCCGAGCTGGACCTGGAGGCGATCGACGCGGAGGCGGCCGTACGGACGCGCTCCATCATCATGTTCCTCGGCCCGCTGCTGCACCGCATGGACCGCTTCAAGCTGCCGTACGCCGGTGGCTGCGACCTCGGTACGCGCACCATCGAGCCGCACATGATCGCGCTGCGCCGGTTCGGTCTGGAGGTCGCCGCGACCGAGGGCCAGTACCACGCCGTGGTCGACCGCGCGGTGCGCCCGAGCCGTCCGATCGTGCTGACCGAGCGCGGGGACACGGTGACCGAGAACGCGCTGCTGGCGGCCGCCCGCCACGACGGCGTCACGGTCATCCGCAACGCGTCCTCCAACTACATGGTCCAGGACCTCTGTTTCTTCCTGGAGGCGCTGGGCGTCCGCGTCGAGGGCATCGGCACCACCACGCTCACCGTGCACGGCGTCCCGGACATCGACGTCGACGTCGACTACTCCCCCTCCGAGGACCCGGTCGAGGCGATGAGCCTGCTGGCCGCGGCCGTGGTGACGGAGTCGGAGCTGACGGTGCGGCGCGTGCCCATCGAGTTCCTGGAGATCGAGCTCGCGGTCCTGGAGGAGATGGGCCTCGAACACGACCGCAGCGCCGAGTACTTCGCCGACAACGGCCGTACCCGCCTCGTGGACCTCACCGTCCGCCCCTCCAAGCTCGAAGCGCCGATCGACAAGATCCACCCCATGCCCTTCCCGGGCCTGAACATCGACAACGTCCCGTTCTTCGCGGCCATCGCGGCGGTCGCACAGGGCCAGACCCTGATCCACGACTGGGTCTACGACAACCGCGCGATCTACCTCACGGACCTCAACCGCCTGGGCGGCCGCCTGCAACTCCTCGACCCGCACCGAGTGTTGGTCGAAGGCCCGACCCGCTGGCGCGCGTCCGAGATGATGTGCCCGCCCGCCCTCCGCCCGGCGGTGGTCGTCCTCCTGGCGATGATGGCGGCGGAGGGCACGTCCGTGCTGCGCAACGTGTACGTCATCAACCGGGGTTACGAGGACCTCGCGGAGCGCCTGAACTCGATCGGGGCGCAGATCGAGATCTTCAGGGACATCTGACGGCCTCTCGCGACACGCGACGCCCCTCCCTGGCTGCGTTTTCGCTACTGGGGAGGGGTGTCGCGCATCTCCAGCTCATTGGCCCCCGCCGGTCAACCCCGCCGGAACCAAGCCGTGTTCACCCGGTCCCCCCGGAGCAGCGTGTCCAGGTGGCCCGCCCCGTCCGCGATGGAGATGACGCGGTACTTGTCGTCGTGGAAGACCCACACCCAGGTCTGGCCGCCGGCGCGGAAGCGGCCGGGGATCACATGGCAGGCATCGACCTTGGTGACGCCTTGCAGGGAGGGCCACTTGGTGAGGTCGCGGTCGCCGCGTTCCAGGGTGTCGGTGTGCATCGGGCCGTCGGCGATGGACACGAGGCGGTAGCGCTGGCCCTGGGGGGTGGTGTGGAAGAGCCAGTAGTACGACTTGCCGCCCTCGACGCGGAGCATGTCCGGCACCGGCAGGACCGCGTCGACGCGGGTGACGCCCTGGAGCGAGTTCCAGTTGCTCAGCGGGCGGTCCGGGCCGACGCGGAGGGTGGAGTGGCGGTCGTTGTGGTCGATGTTGATACGGCGGTAGACCTGGGCGCCGCCCCTCGTGTGGAAGAGCCAGTAGCTGCTCTCGCCGTTCACGGACTGCTCGTCGGGCACGGGCACGATGGCGTCGACCCGCTCGACGCCATCCAGCGCGGGCCAGGTGCTGAGGTTGCCGACCGTGTCGATGACGACGCCCGTGCGGTCGTCGCTGTCCGTCGTGAGCGCGGCGAGTTCGGTGGCGCCGGTGCCGATGGCGCGGATGGTGGGGCCGGTGAAGGTCCAGTACCGGCCCTCCGTGTCCGGCCACGCGAGCACCTCGTCGACCGGGCCCGGCCGTACGGGCGGCTCCTGGGAGCGGGACTCGTCGCCGTACGTGCCTGTGCTGCCGTACGTGCCCGTCCCGCCGTACGTGCCTGTTCCGCCAGACGTGCCCGTCCCGCCGTACGTGCCTGTTCCGCCAGACGAGCCCGTGTTCCCGTTCGGGACCGGCCCCTCCAGGCGGCCCTCGGTGAGGCGGCGCAGGGTGCTGAGGGAGGGGGTGAAGGAGTAGAGGGAGCCCTCGGTGGTGACGAAGGGCTTGAAGTGGAGGGGTGTCGTCTTCAGGTCGCCGTTGACGCGGCTCTCGAAGCTGACCTCGCCCTCGGCGACCCCGGGGAGCTGGCCGCTGATCATGGGGTCGGGGCCGGGTTCGTTCTCACGGTCGTGCGGGAAGTCGGGGTCGTTGACCCAGTCGGCCTGGATGAACTCGAACTGCCGCACCAGGTCGGCCTGGTAGCAGATGAAGAGCAGGCCGCGGGCCTCGTCGGGGCCGCCGGCGTCGTCGTTGGTCGGGTCGAAGGGGGCGCCGTAGGGGATGCCGCGGCGGATGATGCGCCGTACGTCCATGAACTTCTCGTCGACGAGTTCCCCCTTGTCCACCAGTCCGTCGCGCGGGTTGGTCTTGCGCAGGTGGGAGAAGAGCGGGGTGATCACGCCGTCACGGTCGTCCCGGAAGCTGATGTCGTTGTCCGGCTCGGTGCCCGCCGCGGGCGGCATGTCGGGGTGCTTGGCGACCGAGGCGCCACAGCGCCAGCGGCCCACCAGCCGGGCGGCGAGCCATTCGGTCCTCTGCCGCTCGCCCACCACCTTGGCGTCCCGCAGCTTGCGCAGCTCGGTGTCGACCTGCGCCCACCAGCCGGGGACGTCCTGGGCGAGGCGTCGTACGACGTGGAAGGAGCCGTCCTTCATCCAGCCGGGGACGCCCTCGGGCAGGCCGTCGCCGGTGGCGCCGAGGACGAACTGCTCGGCGGGGATGGGCCGGGCGCCGTTCACCAGTTCCTTGTCGTCGAAGCCCGCCACGGCCGGTTCGCTGACGCCGTCCTTGAAGCCGAAGTGCTCCTTGCCGCGGCGCTTGCCGGGCAGTGTCGCGCCGTGCTGCTGGTGGACGATCACCGCTCCGGCCCGGGAGGCGGCCTCCAGCTGCCGGTTCAGCTCGGTGGTGCGGTCGCCGTCGAGGTCGGCCGCGATGGTGAGCACGGCGTGCACGACCGGGTTGTGGCCGGCGCCGAAGCTCCAGTGCTTGGGGTCGTTGCGTCCGGTGTCGCCGAGGGCGGGGGCGCGGGGCGCCGAGCCCTGGACGAACGCCTCGACCGTGGAGCCCGGTCGCACCTCGGAGAACACCTGGTCCTTGGCGGTGAGGAACTGGAGTCCGGAGTGGGTGAGGCTCAGGCCGAGCCAGGTGGCGTTGAGGTTCTTGGGGTCGTCACCGGCGGAGTTGCGGCGGGCCTCGCTGAACTTCGCGTTGAAAGCGGCGACTTGCTGAGTTGTGGCGATCCGGGGGACGAGCTCCGCCAGCCACGCTCGGGCGGCCGCCATGTCGCCGAACTGGAGGAAGAGCAAGGACATGTAGTCCTTCTTGAACCCGGCGAGGATGTCGCCCTGGATCTCTGTACTGTCGCGCAGCTGCGCTTGAGCAGCCATGGAACTCCCTTGGGGTGTCGGGGCGGGAGGGGACCGGGCGGGCCCGGGCGGCGCCGTGGGGAGCGTCGCCCGGGCATCCGGCGGCAGGGGACGGTCGGGTCGGGGCGTCGGCGCGTCAGGCGCCGGGCCGCAGCTGCACCCACTGGGCGATGCTGGGCACGCCCTTGTCGTCGAGCAGGAACAGCATGTAGAAGCCGGGAGGCGAGTCCTTGGCGGACTGCGGGGTGCGCAGGACGAGCTTGTTGCCGGCCCGGCTGGTGATGGGCAGCTCCAGACGCCGCTGGCTGGTGTCCACCGAGTGCGTGGAGGTGATGGGCGCCATCAGGACGGCCTTGGCGACCCGTTCTGGGGTGCCGGTGCTGACCCGCAGGTCGGAGTCGTAGGCCTGCGCGCCGCGCGGGACGCTGGTCAGGGTGGGGCGGGCGCCCTGGTGCAGGTACGGCGGCTCGTAGATCTCGATGGTGCCGTTCATCCCGGAGTTGATGTCGGGGTTGTTGGCGATCTGCTGGAGCTCGTCGCCGGTCACCATGATGCGGCCGTCCGGCAGCAGCACCGCGTTGGAGTGGTAGCCGCGCGGCAGCCGCTGGACCGGGCCGAGCCGCCAGGCGCCGTCGAGGCCGCGCAGTTCGGTCTGGCGGTACTTCTCGTCGGCGTTGGGGTTGTACAGGCCGTTGCCGTAGTCGCGGATGTCGTAGCCGCCGTTGACGGTGAACAGGCGGCCGTCGGGGAAGATCAGCGTGTCGTCCTGGGTGCGTCCGAAGTGGCGGGGGCTGTCCTCGCTCCAGCGGCCGTCGCTGAACTTGTACGTCTTGGGGTCGTTGCGGTCGCCGCCGAGGATCAGCGCGGAGTCGGGGCCGCTGGTGCCGTTGGGCAGGGCGACCGCGGAGCCGTAGTTGCGCATGCCGCCGCCGGGGCGGTTGCGCAGCGGCTGGCTGGTCTCGGTCTTGGGGTCGAAGACGAACTGCTCGTCGGCGTTGCGGCCGAAGCCGTAGATCCTGCCGTCCTTCAGGGAGAACAAGTGCGGGTAGTCCGCCATGTACTCGGCGTTGACGGGCCACTGGTCCAGCGCCTGGCCGTTCGGGGTGCTGCCCGGGTCGTACGAGACGGAGGTGCCCTTGGCCGGGAAGCGCTCGATGGTCTTGGAGAGCTTGCCCCAACCGACGTCGCCGTGACCGGAGGTGATGAACTGCCGCCCGTCGGCGCCGGTGACGACGGACGGGTACCAGCGGCCCTCGGCCATGTCCTGCTGCCGGTGCCAGGTCTCGGTCCAGGGGTCGAAGACGAGGGCGAGGTGGGCGCCGGTGCCGTGGTTGCCTCCGAGGTTGCCGCCGAAGATACCGACCATGCCGTTGGGCAGATAGGCGTGTCCGGCGCAGAAGACCGGTGCGGGGCGCGGTTCGTCGAGCCCGTCGTCCATGTCGACGACGGGTGGCGGTACGGCCTCGAAGGCCTCGGGGCCGTATCCCACGGACGGGTCCCAGAGGTAGGCGCGTCCGGCGTTGTCGCGGCCGATGACCTCGGTGGGCGCCGTCTCCTTGTTGGGGCTGTCCTCGACGGCCTCGAAGGAGAACAGCAGGATCTTGCCGGTGGGCAGCAGGGCGACGTGGTCGCCGTAGTCGGGACTGGAGAAGTACTCGCTGAACTTGCCCGAGACCGCGGGCGAGAACGAGGCGTTCTGTTCCTGCTGCGAGTCGGCGAGCCGCTTGAGGCTCCGGGTGCGCATCGGCTGCGGGTAGCCCCGGTCGACGGCGCGCAGGCCGATGCGGTCGCGGGCCAGCTGTTCGGCGCGGTCCTCGCCGAGAGCCTTGGCCTCCTCGGGGCGGACCTCCTTGTCGATCTGTTCCTCGGTGATGCGCACCCCGTGCGGGAACACATCGGCGGGGCGGGCGGTGGACGGCAGGGGAACCTGGTGCGAAGGGGCTGCTCCGACGGCCGGGGCGGTGACGGACAGGACGATCGCGGCACAGCCCGCCGCGAACGTCCACCTCCCTCTGCGGGACATGGGGACTCCTCATGGAGACACGCGGGTGCCCCGGCCGGCGCGTGCCGGAGCGGAACAACCACGGAGAGTGACGGAACGGCGTCAGTTAATCACGGAGCGTAGCCAATATGGACCGTTTGCTCGAAAGGCGGACTGTTTTGCCCCGATGGGGTGTAACGCTGCGTGTTCGCCGGAGGCACGATCACCGCGACGGCTGCAATGGTCGCGACCAGTCCCCCTGCCCCCTTTGAGGAGTGGAGCGTCTTCATGCCCACCGCACGTACCGTCCTCACCGCGACCGTGGCCGCGACGGCCCTGCTCGGCTGCGCCGTCGCGCCGGCCGCGGCCCTGGCGGACCCGCCCCAACCGCCGCGCCACCTCTCGAAGTTGATCCGCGGGGGTGCCGACGGCCGGCCGCACGAGGTGTTCTGCCCGTCCATGCAGCACATCTACAGCGGCGGCTTCACGCTCACCGCCGCGAGCGGCACGCGCCTTTCGACGGAGCCGGCCGACGTGCTCGAGAGCCGCCCGAACGACCATGCCACCGGCTGGATCGTCACCGTGCGCAAGGCCCAGGTGTGGCGCTACCGCCACCACCGCTCGGGCCCGGCCGACCTGACGGTCCACCTCGCCTGCACGGACGACACGATGATGCACGGCGCCTGAGCGCTCGCGGACATGCCGAGGGGGCGGGAGTGGGGTGAACGACCCCGACTCCCGCCCCCTTCGGCGTACTTGGGAGACGTACTTGGGAGACGTACTTGGGACGGGTGCGCTCAGGAGGCGACGAGCGTCACGTCCTGCCCGCCGGTGGCGTGGAAGGCCGGCAGCGGCAGACCGCCCTGCGGGCGCAGTTCCATGAGCGTGAGGTCGACATGGGCCGTGCCGGGCGCGAGCTGGTCCGTCGGGACCTGGCCGGAGTTCTCCCAGCGGTGCTCGGCGCCGTCGCACACCGCCGCCGTGCCGCCGATGCCGTGGCGGACCGACGACGAGCCCTGGCTGACCGAGGAGCTGACGAACACCGGTCCCGTGCTGCCGGTGCAGCGGTAGGTGCCGGACAGGATGACGGTGCCGCCCGGCGTGATGCGGCCGGTGGGGTCGACGGCCACCGTCTCGTTCGGGGCGGCGGTCGCGGGGGCGACGGCACAGGCGGCGAACAGCAGCGCGGCGGCGCCGACGGCCGCGCCGAGAGCGGGGCGTGCGGGCATGGGGGTACCTCCCGAGCGTGGGGTGGATCGGGGCTTCACCAGGTACTTACCGGCCGCCCTTGATCCGGTCACCGACCGTCACCCCATTGGCGGCACATCACGCGCACCCCTGGAATCCCGCACGCGCCGCCGACCACCGTCGCCGTACACGGCGCTACGGCAGCACAGCGAAGCCGTCGATCTCCACCAGCGCCTGCTCGTCCCACAGGCGTACGACCTCCACGACCGCCATCGCCGGATAGTCCTGGCCCGCCAGCCGCCGCCAGATACGGCCGAGTTCGGCGGCGTGGGCCCGGTAGTCGGCGACATCGGTGGCGTAGACGGTGACGCGGGCGAGGTCGGCGGGGGCGGCGCCGGAGGCGTGCAGGGCGGTGAGGAGGTTGGTGAGCGCCTTCTCGAACTGCTCGGGCAGGCCGTCGCCCTCGATCTTGCCGTCGGTGTCAAGGGCGGTCTGGCCCGCCAGGAAGACCAGCCGGGTGCCGGTGGCGACGACGGCGTGGGAGAAGCCGCGGGGCGGGGAGAGGTCCGGCGGGTTCAGTCGCTCGGTCGTCACGGAACCTCCGGGGTGGGGTGCGGGGTGGCGTACAACTCCTTGGCGATGATGCCGCGTTGGACCTCGCTGGCGCCCTCGTACACGCGCGGGGCGCGCACCTCGCGGTAGAGGTGTTCGAGGAGGTGGCCGCGGCGCAGGGCGCGGGCGCCGTGCAGCTGGACGGCCGCGTCGACGACGTACTGGGCGGTCTCGGTGGCGAGCAGCTTCGCCATCGCGGCGCGCTTGGGGACGTCCGGGGCGCCCCGGTCGTACGCCGACGCCGCCGCGTACACCATCAGGCGGGCCGCGTCCGTACGCAGGGCCATCTCGGCGACCTGGTGGGCGACGGCCTGGAGGTCCCGTAACTTGCCTCCGAACGCGTCCCGTTCACCCGTGTGCGCGAGCGTGGCGTCCAGGGCCGCCTGGGCCATGCCGACCGCGAAGGCGCCGACGCTCGGACGGAAGAGGTTGAGCGTGCCCATCGCGACGCGGAACCCCCGGTCCACCTCGCCGAGCACGTCGTCGTCGGCCACGGGGACGGCGTCGAAGCGCAGGCTGCCGATGGGGTGCGGGGAGAGCATCTCCAGGGCGGTTCCGGTGAGGCCGGGGCGGTCGGCGGGGACGAGGAAGGCGGTCACCCCGCGGGCGCCGGCGCCGGGGGTGGTGCGGGCGAACACCGTGTAGAAGTCGGCCTCGGGGGCGTTGGAGATCCAGCACTTCTCCCCGGTGAGCCGCCAGCCCCGGGACCCGTCCGGCTCCGCCCGCAGCTCCAGCGCCGCCGCGTCCGAGCCCGCCCCCGGCTCGCTCAGCGCGAAGGCGGCCACCGCCGTGCCGTCGGACACGCGGGGGATCCAGTGGGCGCGTTGGGCCGGGGTTCCGTGGGCATGGACCGGATGGGCGCCCAGGCCCTGGAGGGCGAGGGCGGTCTCGGCCTCCGTGCAGGCGTGGGCCAGGGACTCCCGCATCAGACAGAGGTCGAGGGCCCCGGAGGTGAACAGCCGGGACAGCAGCCCGAGTTGGCCGAGTTCGACGACGAGGGCCCGGTTGACGTGGCCGGGCTCGCCCTTCTCGGCGAGCGGGCGCAGCCGTTCGGCGGCGAGGGTGCGTAGCTCGGCGCACCAGGCGGTCTGTTCCGGTTCGAGTGAGAATGCGGGCACGTGCCGTTCCTCCCTCCACGACGGGTCGTCCACGCTCGACGTTCCCGTCCCGACGATCCCGTAGGGACGATATCGCGCCCTGTTGACTGTCGTCACCAACACGATACGCTCCCGATGCGAACCGCGAGCCCAGCCCAGCCCAGCCCACCACGAGCCAGCAGGCACGAGCCCATCAGGCAGGGGGCGAACCGCCATGAACGTCTCGGCCCACGTCGACACCTTCGCGCGCGACCACCTCCCGCCCCCGGACCAGTGGCCCGAACTCAGCTTCACGCTGCCGGAGCTCGGCTACCCCGACCGGCTCAACTGCGCGGCGGAACTCCTGGACCACGCCGCCCCCGACCGGCCGGTGTTCCACTCCCCCGGCGCCCCGTCGTGGACGTACGGCGAGCTGCGCGTCCGCGTCGACCGCATCGCGCACGTCCTCACCGGCGAACTCGGCGTTGTCCCCGGCAACCGGGTCCTGCTGCGCGGCCCGACGACGCCCTGGCTCGCGGCCTGCTGGCTGGCGGTGCTGAAGGCGGGCGCGGTCGCCGTCACCGTGCTGGCCCAGCAGCGGCCGCACGAGCTGGCCACCGTGTGCGAGATCGCCCGGGTGGAGCACGCGCTGTGCGACGTCCGGGCCGTCGACGACCTCGTCAAGGCGCAGGTCCCGGGGCTGCGCATCACGACGTACGGCGGCGAGGCCGACGACGACCTGCTCAGCCGTCCGGCGCCCGAGGACCCGTACACCGCCGTGGACACCGCGGCCGACGACGTGGCGCTGATCGCGTTCACCTCCGGCACGACCGGACGGCCGAAGGGGTGCATGCACTTCCACCGGGACGTGCTCGCCATCGCGGACACCTTCTCGAAGCACGTACTCAGACCGCACGCCGACGACGTCTTCACGGGGAGTCCGCCGCTCGGCTTCACCTTCGGCCTCGGCGGGCTCGTCGTGTTCCCGATGCGGGTCGGCGCCAGCTCCCTGCTGCTCGAACAGGCAAGCCCGCGACACCTGTTGCCCGCGATCGCCGAACACCGGGTGTCGGTGCTGTTCACCGCGCCGACGGCGTACCGCGCGATGCTCGACGGGCTCGACGGCCACGACGCCTCCTCCCTCAGGCGCTGTGTGTCCGCCGGCGAGAACCTGCCCGAGGCCACCTGGCGCGCCTGGCACGCGCGCACCGGGCTCGGCATCATCAACGGCATCGGCGCCACCGAGCTGCTGCACATCTTCATCTCCGCCGCCGACGAGCACATCAGGCCCGGGACGACGGGCGTCGCCGTGCCCGGCTGGCAGGCGCGCGTGCAGGACGCGCTCGGCAATCCCGTGCCGGACGGCGAGCCGGGGCTGCTGGCCGTGCGCGGGCCGGTCGGCTGCCGCTATCTGGGCGACCCGCGGCAGCGGGAGTACGTGCGGGACGGGTGGAACATCACCGGCGACACCTACGTGCGCGAGCCCGACGGCTACTTCCGCCACGTCGCCCGCGCCGACGACATGATCATCTCGGCCGGGTACAACATCGCGGGCCCCGAGGTGGAGGACGCCCTCCTGCGTCATCCAGACGTGGTCGAGGCGGCGGTGATCGGGCGGCCCGACGAGGCCCGCGGTCATGTGGTGATCGCGTACGTCGTCCTGCGGGACGGCGTGCGGCCGGACACCGGGGCGTTGCGCGCCTTCGTCAGGTCCGAGCTGGCGCCGTACAAGTGCCCGCGCGAGATCGTCGTCCTGGACGCGCTGCCGCGCACGGCGACCGGCAAGCTCCAGCGGTTCCGCCTGCGCACACCGGCGACGACCAGCGGTGATGGTGACCAGCAGTGATACCGACGCCCTAAAATGATCAACGTGTCCGAGCAGCACACTCCCCGTTCCCTCATCGTCACGCTCTACGGCGCGTACGGCCGCTTCGTGCCCGGCCCGGTGCCCGTCGCCGAGCTGATCCGGCTCCTGGCCGCCGTCGGCGTGGACGCGCCGTCCGTGCGCTCGTCGGTGTCCCGTCTCAAGCGCCGCGGACTGATGCTCCCGGCCCGTACCACGCAGGGCACCGCCGGCTACGAACTCTCCGCCGAGGCAAGGCAGTTGCTGGAGGACGGCGACCGCCGCATCTACGCCGCCGCTGCCCCGGCCGACGAGGGCTGGGTGCTCGCCGTGTTCTCGGTGCCCGAGTCGCAGCGGCAGAAGCGGCACGTGCTGCGCTCGCGGCTGGCGGCGCTGGGCTTCGGCACCGCGACGCCGGGGGTGTGGATCGCCCCGGCCCGGCTGTACGAGGAGACCCGGCACACGCTTCAGCGGCTCGGTCTCGCCCCGTACGTGGACCTCTTCCGCGGCGAGCACCTCGGCTTCACGCCCACCGCGGAGGCGGTCGCCCGCTGGTGGGACCTGGCCGCCATCGCCAAGGCGCACGAGGCGTTCCTCCAGGTGCGGGCGCCGGTGCTGGAGCGCTGGCAGCGGCGTACGGACACGCCGCCCGAGGAGGCGTACCGCGACTACCTCCTCGCCCTGGACTCCTGGCGCCATCTCCCCTACGTGGATCCCGGTCTTCCGGCGAGCCTGCTGCCCGCCGACTGGCCCGGCGCCCGCTCGGCGGCCGTGTTCCAGGCGCTGCACGAGCGCCTGCGCGACGCGGGGGCCGGCTTCGCGGGGGTGTGACCCCGCAAAGCCGGGTCGACCTCAAGCCCCCAGTGACAAACGGGGCTTGGGGGCGTCCGTACGACCGGTCTGCGGGGGCCTGCTGCCCGCCCGGTAGGGGGCGGGCCAGGTGACGCCCGGACCGTCGTAGCCCTGCTCGGCGGCGGCGTGCAGCGTCCAGTGCGGGTCGTAGAGGTGCGGGCGGGCGAGGGCGCACAGGTCCGTACGCCCGGCCAGGATCAGGGAGTTGACGTCGTCCCAGGAGGAGATCGCGCCGACGGCGATCACCGGGATGCCGGTCTCGTGCCGGATGCGGTCGGCGAACGGCGTCTGGTACGACCGCCCGTACTCCGGCCGCTCGTCGGCCACCACCTGCCCGGTGGAGACGTCGACGGCGTCGGCGCCGTGCGCGGCGAAGGCGCGGGCGATCTCCACGGCCTCGTCGGCCGAGGTGCCGCCCTCGGCCCAGTCGGTCGCCGAGATGCGGACGGTCATGGGCCGCTCCTCGGGCCACACCGCCCGTACGGCGTCGAAGACTTCGAGCGGGAAGCGGAGCCGCTTCTGCAGTGAGCCGCCGTAGGCGTCGGTGCGCAGGTTGGTCAGCGGGGAGAGGAAGCCGGAGAGCAAGTAGCCGTGCGCGCAGTGGAGTTCGAGGAGGTCGAAGCCCGCGCGGGCGGCACGCCAGGCGGCGGCGGTGAACTGCTCGCGGAGGTCGGTGAGTCCGGCCCGGGACAGCTCGCGCGGCGTCTGACTGCCCGGCTTGTACGGCAGCGGGGAGGCGGCGACGAGCGGCCAGTTGCCGTCGGGCAGCGGTTCGTCGATGCCCTCCCACATCAGCTTGGTCGAGCCCTTGCGCCCGCTGTGGCCGAGTTGCACGCCGATCGCGGTGCCCGGTGCCTGCGCGTGCACGAAGTCGGTGATCCGCCGCCAGGCCTCGGACTGCCGTCCGGTGTAGAGCCCGGCGCAGCCGGGGGTGATCCGCCCCTGCTCGCTCACGCACACCATCTCGGTCATCACCAGCCCGGCGCCGCCGAGGGCGCGGGCGCCGAGGTGGACGAGGTGGAAGTCGCCGGGGACGCCGTCCGTCGCCGAGTACATGTCCATCGGTGAGACGACGACCCTGTTGCGCAGGCTGAGGCCGCGCAGCCGGAACGGCGTGAACATCGGCGGCGTCCCGGGCGGGCAGCCGAACTCGCGCTCCACGGCGCCGGTGAAGTGGGCGTCGCGCAGCCGGAGGTTGTCGTGGGTGACGCGGCGGCTGCGGGTGAGCAGGTTGAAGGCGAACTGCCGGGAGGGCTGGCCGAGGTAGCGCCCGAGGTTCTCGAACCACTCCAGGCTGGCGCGGGCCGCGCGCTGGGTGGAGGCGACGACGGGCCTGCGCTCGGCCTCGTACGCGGTCAACGCCTCGGCGAGCGTGGGCTGTTCCTCCAGGCAGGCGGCCAGGGCGAGGGCGTCCTCGACGGCGAGCTTGGTGCCGGAGCCGATGGAGAAGTGGGCGGTGTGGGCGGCGTCGCCGAGCAGGACGACGTTGCCGTGCGACCAGTGCTCGTTGACGACCGTACGGAAGGTCGTCCAGGCGGAGTTGTTGGAGCGCAGCGGGCGGCCGCGCAGCGCGTCCGCGAAGATTTTCGCGCAGCGCTCGATTGACTCGTGCTCGTCGAGCTCCGCGAACCCGGCTGCCTCCCACACCTCTTCGCGCATCTCGATGATGACCGTCGAGGCGTCGGCCGAGAACGGGTAGCCGTGCAGTTGCATCACGCCGTGCTCGGTCTCGGCGATCTCGAAGCGGAAGGCGTCGAAGGCGAAGTCGGCGGCGAGCCAGATGTAGCGGCAGCGGTGGGCGGTGACCTGGGGACGGAAGGCGTGGGCGTAGGTCTCGCGGGTGGTGCTGTGCACCCCGTCGGCGGCGACGACGAGGTCGTATTCGGCGGTGAGTGCTGCCGGGTCCGGGACCTCGGTACGGAAGAGCAGTTCAACGCCCAGGTCGCGACAGCGATTGTGCAGGATCTCCAGGAGGCGTTTTCTGCCGAGTGCGGCGAAGCCGTGGCCGCCGGAGGTGTGCCGTACGCCGCGGTGCACGATGTCGATGTCGTCCCAGCGGACGAAGTCGTTTTGCAGGGCTTCGTAGACCACGGGGTCGGCGTGCTCGATGCCGCCGAGGGTCTCGTCGGAGAGGACGACGCCGAAGCCGAAGGTGTCGTCTGGGGCGTTGCGCTCCCAGACGGTGACCTGCCGGTCGGGGGCCAGGCGCTTCAGCAGCGCCGCCGCGTACAGGCCGCCGGGGCCTCCCCCGATGACCGCGACTCGTAGGGGGTGGTTGTTGTCGTTCGGCGGCTGCGGGTGCGTTGTGGCCGGCCGCGCCCCGCGGCGGAGCCGCATATCGGCAGAGTCCCGCGCCCCTGAGGTGGGTGCACCTGAGGTTGCCATCGACCTACCGCCCCCTCCACTTCGGAGGGCGCTTTTCCGTGAACGACGCGTGGAACTCCGCGTAGTCCTCGCCGGTCATCAGCAACGCCTGGGTCGAGGCGTCCAGTTCGATGGACGCCGCCAGGGGCATATCCAGCTCGGCCGTGAGGAGGGCCTTGGTCTGGGCGAGGGCGAGGGCCGGGCCCTCCGCCAGGCGGCGGGCCAGGGTCTGGGCGGCCTCGTCGGCGCCGCCCTCCTCGGTCAGCTGGCTGATCAGGCCGATGCGCTCCGCCTCGGGCGCCCGCACCGGGTCGCCGAGCATGAGGAGGCGGGTGGCGTGGCCGAGGCCGACGACGCGGGGCAGCAGATAGGCCGCGCCCATGTCGCCGCCGGAGAGGCCGACGCGGGTGAAGAGGAAGGCGAACCGGGCCGTCGGATCGGCCACCCGGAAGTCCGCGGCCAGCGCCAGCACGGCGCCCGCGCCCGCCGCCACCCCGTGCAGGGCCGCGATCACCGGGAACGGGCACTCCCGTACGGCCCGGACGACCTGCCCGGTCATCCGGTTGAAGTCGAGGAGCTGGGCGGTGTCCATGGCGAGAGTGGCGCCGATGATCTCGTCGACGTCGCCGCCGGAGCAGAAGCCTCGGCCCTCGCCGGCCAGTACCAGGGAGCGTACGGACCGCTCCCGGGACAGCTCGACGAGCAGGTCGCGCAGGTCGGCGTAGGCGCCGAAGGTGAGGGCGTTGAGCTTGTCGGGGCGGGCGAGCGTGACGGTGGCGACGCCGTCGCTGACCTTGACCCGCAGATGCTCCCAGTCGGAGGTGCGGGCGGCGGAGCCGGTGAAGGGACTCATGAGGTGCGGCCTCCTCGGGCGGGCGGTGCCTCACGTAGCTCTACCCGACGAAGCTATCACTCATTTGTGACCGTCGTCACGAGGGCGCGACAGATGGGAGCGGTACTGTGCGAGGCCCGTTCCATCCCTCGGCGACCGGGCGCCGTACCATTCATAAGGTTGAAAGCAGGACAGCCTGCTCCATGATCGGACCCGTCGTGCACGAACGCCCCTCAGCCTCCGCCTCCTGGCGTATCGCGCTGCCGCACTCGACCGCGGCCGTGCCCGTGGCGCGTGCCCTGGTGCGGGCGGCCCTGGCGGAGCTGGAGCAGGCGGCCGACAGCGCCACCGCGGAGCTGCTCACGGCGGAACTGGTGGCCAACGCGGTGGAGCACACCGCCGGCGACGGCCCGATCGAGCTGGTGGTGGAGGTGCGGCCGACCGGCTGCCAGGTCGAGGTGCACGACCCCGACCCCGCTCCGCCGGCCCATCTGACCCGTCCGACGCTCGAGGCGCCGGACCCGTGGCAAGAGCATGGGCGCGGACTCCTGCTCATCCGCGCCCTCAGCTCGTCCTGCGGCCACCGGCCCACCGAGGCGGGCAAGGCGGTCTGGTTCAGACTGCCTGTCGTACCCCGTCAGCGGCGTCGGCCGTGACCTCGTCCTGCTGCTGCTTCTCCTCGCGCGCGGCGAGCGCGAGCGTGGAGTGCCGGCGCCCGTAGGCGAGGTACACGAGGAGTCCGGCGGCGAGGAACACCGCGAACTGGACCCAGGCCTGCCAGCCCGTCTCGTACATCAGGTACAGGCAGAACACGACGCCGAGCAGCGGGAACACCGGGTAGAGCGGCACCCGGAAGCTGCGGGAGAGGCCGGGCTCGCGGCGGCGCAGGGCGATCACGACGATGTTGACGACGGCCATGATGGCGAGCGTGCCGATGGTGCTCAGGTCGACGATCGAGTCCAGCGAGGAGAAGGCGGCCGGGATCGCGAAGACGATCGCGACGATCAGCGTGCCCGCGACCGGCGTGGAGGTGCGGGGCGAGACCTTCTCGAAGACGCGCGGGATGAGGCCGTCCCGGGACATCGACATCAGGATGCGGGTCTGGCCGTACATCACGGCCAGGACGACCGAGGCGATGGCGACGACCGCGCCGAAGGCGATGACACCGCCGCCGATGGCCGAGCCGGTGACCTCGTTGACGACGTAGGACAGGGCGGCGGGGCGGCCGCCGACCTGCTTGCCGCCGATGGCGCCGATCGCGGCGAGGGCGACCGCGCAGTACAGCAGCGTGACGATGCCCATGCAGACGAGGATCGCGATCGGGATGTGGCGGCGGGGGTTCTTCGCCTCCTCACCGGCGGTGGTGATCGCGTCGAAACCGATGTACGAGAAGAACGCGGCCGTGGTGCCCGCGCCGATGCCGCCGAGGCCGGCCGGGGAGAACGGGGTGAGGTTGCCGTCCTTGAACGCGGCGAAGCCGATGGCGCAGAAGGCGACCAGGATGACGATCTTGACGACGGCCATCGCGGCGGTGGCCGTCGCGCTCTCGCGCACCCCGCGCACCAGCAGTACGGCGGCCATGGCGATGACGATCACGGCGGGCAGGTTGATGATCCCGCCGTCGCCCGGTCCGGCCGAGAGCGCGGCGGGCAGCTGCCAGCCGACGAGGCTGTGCAGCAGCTCGTTGACGTACTGGCTCCAGCCGACGGCGACGGCCGAGATCGAGACGCCGTACTCCAGCAGCAGGCACCAGCCGACCAGGAAGGCACTGGTCTCGCCGAGGCCGGCGTAGGCGAAGGAGTACGAGGAGCCGGAGACCGGGATCGCGCCGCCCAGCTCCGCGAAGGAGAAGGCGGTGAAGACGCAGGTGATCGCCGCCAGGATGAAGGAGACGACGACGGCCGGGCCGGCCTGGGCGACCGAGTCGGAGAGGCCGACGAAGATGCCGGTACCGACGATCGCGCCGACGCCGAAGCAGACGAGCTGGAAGAGCCCCATCGTGCGCTTGAGGCCATGGCCCTCGCGGTCGGCGCCGGACTCGGCCACGAGGAGGTGGGGAGACTTGATGCGGGGAGCGGGCATGCGGGTGGTGCTCGTTTCTGGTGGTGCGGAGGCGACCTGTAGGAACGCGGCAACGGCCGTGGCGGGGGTGGTGCCAGGCCGGGCGTCAGGATAGGTGCAGGTGAGGCGGGTCACGCAAGGATCTGCGTCACAGCGGCCGGATCTCGGGGGCCATGTCACAGGGCGGTGTCACATGGTGCGCCTCACCGGCCCGCGAGGGTGGCCACGAGGACCGCCTTGATCGTGTGCATCCGGTTCTCCGCCTCGTCGAAGACGACCGAGTGCTCGGACTCGAAGACCTCGTCGGTGACCTCCAGCTCGGTCTTCCCGTGCCGCTCGAAGATCTCGCGGCTGACGTCGGTGCCGAGGTCGTGGAAGGCCGGCAGGCAGTGCAGGAACTTCACGTCGTCATTGCCGGTGGCGCGCAGCACGTCCATGGTGACGGCGTACGGCCCGAGCAGCGCGATGCGCTCGTCCCAGACCTCCTTGGGCTCGCCCATCGACACCCAGACGTCGGTGGCGACGAAGTCGGCCCCGCGCACACCTTCCTTCACGTCCTCGGTGAGCGTGATCCGCGCGCCCGACTGGCCGGCGAGCTGCTGGGCCACCTCGACGATCGTGTCGTCGGGCCACAGCAGCCGGGGCGCGACGATCCGGACATCCATGCCGAGCAGGGCGCCGGTGACGAGGTAGGAGTTGCCCATGTTGTAGCGGGCGTCGCCGAGGTAGGCGTAGGCGATCTCGGTCAGCGGCTTATCGCTGTGCTCGGTCATGGTGAGCACGTCGGCGAGCATCTGGGTCGGGTGCCACTCGTCGGTGAGCCCGTTGTAGACGGGCACCCCGGCGTAGGCGGCCAGCTCCTCCACGACGCCCTGGCCGTGGCCGCGGTACTCGATGGCGTCGTACATCCGGCCGAGCACCCGGGCGGTGTCCTTCACGGACTCCTTGTGCCCGATCTGCGAGCCGGCCGGGTCCAGGTACGTCGTGTGCGCGCCCTGGTCGGCGGCGGCGACCTCGAAGGCGCAGCGCGTACGGGTCGAGGTCTTCTCGAAGACGAGCGCGACGTTCTTGCCGGTGAGGTGGGGCGTCTCGGTCCCGGCCTTCTTGGCAGCCTTGAGCTCGGCGGCCAGCGCGAGCAGACCGCGGAACTCCTCGCCGGTGAAGTCCAGCTCCTTGAGGAAGTGGCGGCCTGCGAGGGCGGTCGGGACTGTCGCCATGGGGCGCTCCAGAGGTACGAGAACACTTATCACTGGAAGTCTATACGGCGTCCTACATTTCTATACGAGCCCAGGGCTGCCGTATGAGATGTCTCATACCTGTATACGGCTTCTACACGGCTTCGCGCTCCACCGGGCAGCTCATGCAGCGCGGGCCGCCCCTGCCCCGCCCCAGCTCGCTGCCCGGGATCTCGATCACCTCGATGCCCTGCTTGCGCAGGTGTGTGTTGGTGGTGGAGTTCCGCTCGTAGGCGACGACGACGCCGGGCTCGACGGCGAGGACGTTGCAGCCGTCGTCCCACTGCTCGCGCTCGGCGGCGTGCACGTCCTGGGTGGCGGTCAGCACGCGGATCTCACTGAGGCCCAGGGCGGCGGCGATGGCGCGGTGCATGTGCTCCGGCGGATGGTCGGTGACCTTCAGTTCCTTGTCCCCGGCGCCGGGCTCGATGGTGTACGAGCGGAGCATGCCGAGGCCCGCGTACTGGGTGAAGGTGTCGCCGTCGACCATCGTCATCACCGTGTCGAGGTGCATGAAGGCGCGTCGCTTGGGCATGTCCAGGGCCACGATCGTGCGTGCGGAGCCCGCCGCGAACAGCTTGTGCGCGAGCATCTCCACGGCCTGCGGGGTGGTGCGCTCGCTCATCCCGATGAGCACCGCCCCGTTGCCGATCACCAGGACGTCGCCGCCCTCGATGGTGGAGGGGTAGTCGGACTGCCCCTCCGACCAGAGACGGAAGGATCCGTCGCGGTAGTCGTCGCGGAAGAGGGGGTGGTGCCGGTAGATCGCCTCGAAGTGCACGGTCTCGCGCTGCCGGGCCGGCCAGCGCATGGCGTTGATCGAGACACCGTCGTAGATCCAGGCCGAGGTGTCCCGGGTGAAGAGGTGGTTGGGCAGCGGTCCGAGCAGGAAGTCGTCCAGTTCCATGACATGGAAGCGGACGGAGGTCGGCTCCGCGTGCCCCTCCAGGAACTCCCGCTTGGTCATGCCGCCGACCAGGGCCTCGGCCAGGTCACCCGAGGGCATGTTCTCGAAGGAGGCCCGCAGGTGGTCGGTGGCGAGGGGACCGTATTCCTTCTCGTCGAAGACCCGGTCCAGGACCAGGTTCCTGGCCGCCGGGACCTCAAGGGTCTCGGTGAGCAGGTCGCCGAAGAGGTGGACGTCGACTCCGCGGTCCCGCAGCACGTCGGCGAAGCCGTCGTGCTCGGCGCGGGCCCGGCGCACCCACAGCACGTCGTCGAACAGCAGGGCGTTCTTGTTGCTGGGGGTGAGCCGCTTGAGCTCGAGATCCGGCCGGTGCAGGATGACGCGGCGCAGCCGCCCGGCCTCGGAGTCGACGTGGAATCCCATGCCTCCATCCTGACCAACTCCGGCCGGGTTCACCCTCCTGTTCGACTGTTTCCGTGCCTCCGGTTTTCCTTTGAGTTCTTCCTTTGCGTTTTCCCTTTGACCGAGTGACCGAGTGACCGAGCGGGAGCGCCCGTCAGCTCACAGCCGCGGGTCCACCGGCTCCGACTCCAGCGCCAGCACCGCGAACACCGCCTCGTGCACCCGCCACAGCGGCTCGCCGCCGGCCAGCCGGTCCAGGGCCTCAAGACCCAGGGCGTACCCCCGGATCGCCAGCGAGCGCTTGTGTCCGAGGGACCGCTTACGGAGCCGGGCGAGGTTGTCCGGGCGGGTGTACTCGGGGCCGTAGATGATCCGCAGGTACTCCCGCCCCCGGCACTTGATGCCGGGCTGGACCAGCCGTCCTCCGGCGTCGCGGACGACCGCGCCGACCGGCTTGACGACCATGCCCTCGCCGCCGCGCCCGGTCATCTCCAGCCACCAGTCGACGCCGGCGCGCACGGACTCCGGGTCACTGGTGTCGACGTAGAGCCGTCGTGTGGTGCGGAGCAGTCCGGTGCCGTCGTGCTCGACGAGCCGGTCGAGCAGGGCGAGCTGCTCGTCGTGCGGCAGGCCGGCGAGGCTGCGGCCCTGGACGGCCAGGATCTGGAACGGGGCCAGCTGGACGCCGTGGAGGCCGTCCGTGCTCCAGCATTGACTTGCTCCTCGGGCTGAAGCCCGAGGATTCTGGCCTTCTCGATCGTTGCTGTGCCGCTACGCGGCACGGGGTTCGGTCGGGAATCCGTGGCTTCCTGTTTCTTCGCGCTGTGCCGGGATCGCTCCTGGTCTTACCGGCGCTCCGCAGGCCGATACCGCCAGTCCGGCGGCCGTCTTTACGTTGATCGCGGCATTGGTGTCCCGGTCGTGGACGGTGCCGCAGGCGGTACAGGTCCATTCCCGGACGTTCAGGGGTTTGGGTCCGTCTTTGGCGCCGCAGGTGGAGCAGGTCTGGGAGGTCGGTTCGAACCGGCCGATCTTGACCAGGGCGCGGCCGTACCGTTCTGCTTTGTACTCCAGCATGCTGATGAACGATGACCATCCGGCGTCGTGCACGGACTTGGCCAGCTTCGTTCGGGCCAGTCCCGCCACCGACAGGTCCTCCACGGCGATCCCTTGGTTCTCGGAGATCAGCTTTGTGGAGAGCTGGTGGTGGAACTCGCGGCGCGCGTCGGTGACTTTGGCGTGGGCGCGGGCGACCTTGAGGCGGGCCTTGGCGCGGTTCTTGGATCCCTTCTGCTTGCGGGACAGCTCCTGGTGGGCCTTCTTCAGCTTCTTCTCCGCGCGCCGCAGGAAGCGCGGGGAGTCGATCTTCGTGCCGTCGGACAGAACCGCGATGGGGGTCCCCCCTGCTCGAACGAAGTTGAGAGCTTGGGGGAGGGTCAGGCCGAGATCGATGCCGAGGGTGCGGTCGGTGTCGGGCATCCGTGACCGGTCGGCGGCGGGATCGGTGTCGATGACGAAGGAGGCGAAGTACCGTCCGGCCGCGTCCTTGATGACGGTGACGGAGGTGGGGGTGGCGGGCAGTGTGCGGGACCACTTCACCTTCACCGCGCCGATCTTCGGCAGGTTCAGCCGGCCGCTGCCGGTGATGTTCCAGCGGGCGAATGGGGTCTCCCCTGCTCGAACGAAGTTGAGAGCTTGGGGAAGGTGAACCGGATCGACTGCCGGGCATCCTTACGGGACTTGAACCGTGGTGCTCCCGCCTTCGGTCCCTTGCGGGTGCCCTTGAGGGAGGCAAAGAAGTTGCGGTACGCGGTTTCGGCGTCCCGCAGGGACTGCTGGAGGATGACAGCGGACACCTCGCCCAGCCAGGACCGTTCCGCTGTCCGCTTGGCCTCGGTGATCAGCTTCCGGGACAGCTGACCGGCCGTCGGGAACGGCTGTCCGGCCTGGCGGGCGTCTTCACGTGCGCGGACCGCGTCGTTGAACACGACACGGGCGCACCCGAACGCCTTCGCCAACGCGGCCTGCTGGCCGGTGTCCGGGTACAGGCGGAACCGGTACCTGAGCTGCATGACTGTCACCCTACGTACGTGGGTCATGGGTGAGATACAGGAGATCAGAACTGGCCGTCACTGTGCTTGGTGATGCATGTGCACTGGGTCTTCGTTACCAAGTTCCGGCACAAGGTGTTCACCGATGCCCGCTTGAGGCGGATGGAGCAGATCACGCGGTCGGTGTGTACGGACTTCGCGTGCGACCTGGTGTAGTTCAACGGTGAGGACAACCACGTCCACCTGCTGGTGAACTTCCCGCCCGAGGTCACCGTGACCAAGCTGGTCAACTCCCTCAAGGGCGTTTCCTCCCGCCGACTGCGCCAGGAGTTCACCGACCTGGCGCGCTGGCTCCGCCGAGACCAGCTTTCCCGACGCTCCGCGCCGCAGGCAAAGAACTGCAGTGTCCGGCTCCGCCGGGTCCGCGACGCTCCGCGTCGCCACCATCAGATTCGCTTCACCACCGGCCTGAAGGCCGATGCACTGCGAAATGAATTCCGGTAGCGGCTGGTGATGAGCTTCTGCTCGGGGTGCCCGGCCAGCCAGCCCTCCCCCGCCCGCAGCAGCTTGTCGACCTCGTCGGGCGCGACCCAGTAGTGCTTGGCGTCGTCCAGGACCGGCAGCAGGACGTACAGGTGGCGCAGCGCCTCCGCGAGCGTCAGCGCCTCCGACTCCAGCGCGAGGCGCACGTACCGCGAGTCGCCCCACTCGGGGAACTCGGCGTCCAGCGCCACGGGTTCGGCGGACACCGTCCAGCCGAGCGGCTCGAAGAGACGCCGTACGAGGTCCGGGCCGCCGCGCGTCGGCAGCGCGGGGACCTCGATGCGCAGCGGCAGCGGTGCGGCGGCCCGCTCGGGGCGGGCGGTGCAGACGCCGCGCATGGCGCTGGAGAACACACCGCTCAGGGTGACGGCCAGCAGCGAAGAGGCGGCGTACGGGCGGTCGTTGACGTACTGGGCGAGCGCCGCGTCGGGCGCTCCGCCGCGGCCGTTGCCCTTGCCCCGGCGGACCAGCGCCACCGGATCGACCTCCAGCAGCAGCGCGGCCGTGCAGCGCGCGTCGTCCGCCTCGGGGTAGAAGACATGCGCCGTGCCGTACGAGGTCGAGAACGTCTGCGCCTTGTCGGGATGCTTGTGCAGCAGGAACCCGAGGTCGGTGGCCGGGGAGGCGGTGGTGCCGCGCGTGGAGATGGTCAGGAACACGTGTCCGAGTCTGAGGGTTCGATCACCCTGATGACCACTGTTTTACCTGTCCTCACCGGCGCCCAGGTCCACCTCGGCGTCGCTGCCGTCAGCGGTCCGCGACCCCCGCGACCGGCTCGCCGCGGGAACCGCGTACGGCGCGTACGGCGCGTACGGCGCCAGCACCCCGCGCACCTCCGGCACACCGGTTCTTACGCGAGCTGCGACTGCACCTTCGTGGAGATCAGCTCCAGGTGGTCCAGGTCGTCGAGGTCGAGGATCTGGAGGTAGACGCGCTCGGAACCGGCCTCGGCGTACTTGCCGATCTTCTCGACGACCTCGGCCGGGGAGCCGGCCAGGCCGTTGGCCTTCAGCTCGTCGACCTCGCGGCCGATGGCGGCGGCACGGCGGGCGACCTCCTGGTCGTCCCTGCCGACGCAGACGACGAGGGCGTTGGAGTACGTCAGGTCGCCGCCCGGGCGGCCGATGGCCTCGGCGGCGTCGCGTACCCGGCCGAACTGCCGTGCGGTGTCCTCGATCGAGGCGAACGGGATGTTGAACTCGTCGGCGTACCGCGCCGCCAGCCGCGGGGTGCGGGTCGCGCCGTGGCCGCCGATCAGCACCGGAATCCTGGACTGGGCGGGCTTGGGCAGCGCGGGCGAGCCGGTGAGGTCGTAATAGGTGCCGTGGAAGTCGAAGGTGTCGCCGACCTTGGTCTCCCACAGGCCGGTGACGACGGCCAGTTGCTCCTCCAGGCGGCCGAACTTCTCCTTCGGGAAGGGGATGCCGTACGCCTTGTGCTCCTCCTCGAACCAGCCCGCTCCCAGACCCAGTTCGACGCGGCCGCCGGACATCTGGTCGACCTGGGCGACCTGGATGGCGAGCACGCCGGGCAGTCGGAAGGTGCCGGCGGTCATGAGGGTTCCGAGCCGGATGCGCTTGGTCTCGCGGGCGAGTCCGGCGAGGGTGATCCAGGCGTCGGTGGGGCCGGGCAGACCGTCCGAGTTGCCCATGCTCAGGTAGTGGTCAGAGCGAAAGAACGCGTCGAAGCCGAGGTCCTCGGTTGCCTTCGCGACGGTGAGCAGGGTGTCATAGGTCGCCCCTTGCTGGGGCTCGGTGAAGATACGCAGGTCCATGCATCCATCCTGCATGCCGAAGGCCCCATCACCCGCATCGGCACCGCGCGACGCCGCCGGTCCGCGGCGGTCGCCGCCGCGCCCGGATCGCGGGAACCGCCGGACCGATGCCGGTCCGGCGGTCGCCGCGATCCATCTCAACTCCCCGCCCCCGACGCCCCGATGACGGTCTGCGTACGTCTGCGTCTCCCGCGCATCGGGGGTCGAGGTTGTAGCTCACACGTTGGGCGAGGTTCATTTCGAGCGGGGGCTTCACCGAGTTCGCACGATGATGCAGCCTCGAACGCGGTCTGTTCTGCTCGCTCGACGAGCTGCAGCCGCGCTCGAGGACTGCGTCACATGGTCCGGGCGGGAAGACTAGCCACCGGCTCCCGCACCAGCCCCGGCACCAGCACCAGCCCCGGCTCCACCGCCGGCACCAGCACCCGCTCCGGCACCCGCACCAGCTCCGGCACCTGCCCCGGTGCCGCCACCGGCACCAGCGCCCGCACCGGCACCAGCCCCGGCACCAGCTCCGGCCCCAGCGCCGCCACCGGCACCAGCTCCGGCCCCAGCGCCGCCACCAGCTCCGGCACCTGCCCCGGCGCCGCCACCGGCCCCCGCACCAGCCCCGGCTCCTGCCCCAGCGCCCGCACCGGCACCGGCTCCACCGCCGGCACCCGCACCAGCGCCTGCTCCGGCTCCAGCACCAGCGCCTCCACCGGCACCGCCACCAGCACCAGCACCAGCACCGGCCCCAGCGCCTGCTCCGGCTCCAGCACCAGCGCCTCCACCGGCACCGCCACCAGCACCAGCACCAGCACCGGCCCCAGCGCCTGCTCCAGCACCAGCGCCTCCACCGGCACCGCCACCAGCACCAGCACCGGCCCCGGCACCCGCACCAGCGCCCGCTCCGGCACCGCCGCCGGCCCCGGCACCTGCCCCGGCACCCGCGCCTGCCCCGGCACCGGCTCCACCGCCGCCACCAGCACCCGCACCAGCACCCGCACCAGCCCCAGCACCAGCGCCTCCACCGGCACCGCCACCAGCACCCGCACCGGCCCCGGCACCCGCACCAGCCCCGGCACCGGCACCGCCGCCGGCCCCGGCACCAGCACCAGCACCCGCACCAGCCCCCGCACCAGCGCCTCCACCGGCACCGCCACCAGCACCCGCACCGGCCCCGGCACCCGCACCAGCCCCGGCACCGGCTCCACCGCCGCCACCAGCACCCGCACCAGCACCCGCACCAGCCCCCGCACCAGCGCCTCCACCGGCACCGCCACCAGCACCCGCACCGGCCCCGGCACCCGCGCCTGCCCCGGCCCCGGCTCCACCGCCGGCACCAGCGCCCGCTCCGGCGCCCGCACCAGCCCCCGCACCTCTAGCTCCGGCGCCCGCACCAGCTCCCGCGCCGGCTCCTGCGCCTTGGCCCCGTACCTTCTTCCGTTGCTGTCCCTGCTTGAATCGTTGGCCTTGTCCCTGGCCCTGGCCGCGAGCCTGGTTCAGCTGTGGGTTCGGCGGCGGGTTCGGGGCCGCGACCGCGCTTCCGGGCAGCATGACGCCACCCCCAGCAAGCGCGGCAGCCGAGGCCAGCAGAGCCAGCCGCCTTTTGAAGGACGTGTGTTTCGAAGTCATAGAAATCCCTCGGACGGTAGGGCGTACCGCGATCATCATGATCTGCGGCATGGGTCATCCCCGAGATTTTTGGGCGGGGTGAGTCCACTGAACATCCGGTGGATGTAATCCATCATGACCCTGCTGCTCAGGACTGCCAATCGGAACGCCTGTTCCTTTTTCAAACACACGTTCCTGTATTTTATGGCCGCACCATCGCCATGAATTCGCCGCCCATGCAACGAGGGCCGAAATTCCGACCCGCGTCAGCCACCGGCGACATTCGACCATCGAGTGCCCCGCGCCAGGCCATACGAACCGTCCACGGCCGCGCGCGAGTTGTCCGCTCAGGGCGCGCCGCCCTATCCCGCCTCCCGCTCCGGCAGGGCCTCCTCCCTGGCCGCCAGCTTGCGCAGCATTTCCAGGACCCGGTCTCTCGACTCGTCCGCCGCGTCGATGGCCTCCATGCACTGCCAGTACGTCGCCTCGTCGTCCGCGGCGCTGGTCATGCCGACGAGGGCGATGCCGACCTCGCCGAGGAGGCCGCCGAGGCACAGCAGGGTCTGCCGGATGTCGTCCAGCTCGGTCAGTTGCGCGGCCCGCAGCTCGGCGGGGTCGAGAACGGATATGTCCAGGGCGCCGCCGCCCCGGCCGGCCAACTCGGTCAACCCGAGTGCCTCGCCCCGTAATTCGGGCGGACCGAGGACCGCGAGGCGGCTGCCGATCGCCTGGGCCAGGGCCTGCGCCTGCCACACCTCCGTCAGGATCTCCGGCGCCCCGCCGCTTCCCGCCAGGGCACGCCTGTTCGCCACGATGAGCCGCACCGCGTCCATGCGCTGCCCCCGTCTGTCCGACGCACTTCTCGCACGTCCAGCCGAACTCCGTTGGTCACTACCCAGAGTGAGGGTTCGTGGGACGAAAAGCCAGAGGAAGCCGGAAATCTGTGGACAACAATTCGGACTCGGGCGGCCTTTTGGCTTCGGAGAGTGATAACGGAGCTTCGTATTCCGGGAGTCGGGGTCGGATCACGTCCCCGATCCCGGCGCCGGGAACCTTCGCTCGTTGCGGTCGATCTTGGCGTCCAGCGCGGCCAGCGGGTCGATGCCGAGCACCTCGCAGAACTGGAGCAGATAGGCGAGCACGTCGGCGACCTCGTCCCGGACACGGTGCGCGGTGTCGGGGTCGTCCATCACGCGGGCGGACTGCTCGGGCGTCAGCCACTGGAAGATCTCGACCAGTTCGGAGGCCTCCACACTCAGGGCGGCCGCCAGGTTCTTGGGGGTGTGGAAGGGCTGCCAGTCGCGCGCGGCGGCGAACTCGGCCAGTCGGCGCTGCAGTTCGACCACGTCAGGATGTTCCGTCACGGGTTCAGGTGTACCACCGTGACGCCCTCCGTCCCCGCGGCCCAGGACGCGTCGCTCACCGTCCCCACGAACCGGAGGTGGCCGAGCGCACAGATCCGTGCGGTGAGCCGCAGCAGTTCGTCGCGCTGCCGTGCGTCCAGCGCCCGGCCGAAGCCGTCGGCGAGGACGGTGAGCGCCCGCATCGCGTCGGGCACCTCGCGGGGCGTGTCGACGTCCAGGACGCCCGGCCCGGTGAGCACCACGAGGGCCAGCGCGAGGTACCTCAACTCCCCGTCGCCCAGCAGCCGCAGCTCGGTGCGGACGCCGTCGCCGCGGTCGAGGAGCGCCCGCACGGCGCCGTCGCCCAGCGGCTCGGCGAGCAGGTCGGCGACGGGGCCGGCGCATCCCGCGCGCACGGCCGTGACGAGCTGAGCGTGCCGGCGGCAGCACTCCGAGCGGGTGCGCCACAGCACGTCGGCGAGGTTGTCGCAGCCGGGCAGCAGCCGTCCGGAGCCCATCGGGACGACGTCGCGCATCCGGTCGGGGTGCGGATCGCAGGCGAACACGGAGCGCAGGGCGACCACCGTCTGCTCGGCGGCGGCGAGCACCTGGCGCTGTCCGTCGGTCTTGCCGGCGACCCGCAGCGGCAGCAGCGCCGTGCCGAGCCGGTCGTCTGGCAGCGGGGCGCGCGTCACGGGGGAGGAGCCCGCGGTGTGCCAGGCGGCCTGCACGGTGCGGCGGCTCGGGTCGCGCAGCGCGGTCTGGAGCAGGACGAGCCCGCCCGCCGTCAACCGCTCGCCGACGATCCGCAGTTCGGGCTCGGCCTGGACGGCGACGTCGAGGTGCACGGGTCCCTCGGGACCGTCCGTCGTACAGCCGATGCGGAAGCCGCGGCGGTGCTGGGCGTCGGGCCGGGCCCGTTCGGGGACGCAGGCGCCCGGGTCGCGGAACACCTCCGCGAGCGGGGCGCCGCCGCCGAGCCGGGCGAGGGCCTCGTACGCCCGCAGCGCGCTGGACTTGCCGCAGCCGCTCGGCCCGGCGAAGAGCGTGAGCGGCCCGAGCGGGAACCCGGCCCGCCGGTGCCCGGCGAACGCAGACAGCCGCAGCTCGGTGACGCACGGCCGGTCCGGCGCGTACGACCGCAAGGACGCTCCAGGGCCGGGCGGGGGAGGCGACGCCTCGGGTCCGGCGGAGCCGTCGGGCCGGGGACCGGGGACGGCGGCCCCGCCGGAGCGCGGGACGGGGACGGAGGACGCGGGAGGCACGGCCATATGCGGACATTAGGGCCCGGTCGGCACGGCGAACCGTTCCGCCTCCAGGACCTTCCTACGATCGGGGGACCGGCGGCGTCACGCGCCGGACATCCCGGCCCCCTCCATGAGCCCGCTGACCTCGGTGCCGGGCGGGGTGAGCAGGAACACGTTCCGGTCGACGCGGTGCATCCCGCTGTACAGACCGAAGACGACGCCGGTGCTGAAGTCGAGGACGCGCTTGGCGACATCGCCCTCCGCGCCGGACAGGTCGAGCAGGACCGGGACGCCGGCCATCAGCGTCTCGGCGACCTCACGGGCGTCGGCGAAGACGTTCACCCGCAGGACCACGAAGCGGCGCCGGGTCTCGGTGTCGGCGTCCGGGAGCGAGCGGTGGTCCACCGCGGACGGCCACGCGTCCCGTCCCCGCAACGGCACGACCTGGGCGAGCCCTTCCCACTGCTCATCGGTGGCGTCGTAACGGTTCACCGGCTCACCCCGACCTGACTCGCTCTCAATTCCTGCACCGGTCAATTCTTACGCCAAGTCACCCGTTCAGCCCAACAGCGACACGACGTACCACCGCCGCATCACGCGTCACATGTGCGAAATCAGCCACTTGTCACAGGCTTCACTTCACACCACGACAGGTCCCACACGGGTCACACCCCGCCTCCACCTCACCCGACACCCCGTCCCCCGCGTCCAAAACGGGCGGACGCACCCCGGGAGGTGCAGGTCACAGCCAGAAGGAGGGCAACGTCACAAGCTCCGGCCCTGCTGCCGCGCGAGCCTGCTGCCCTAGCATCCGAGCATGACGGTCCTGCCTGACGACGGGCTCTCACTGGCCGCCGAGTTCCCTGACGCGACACACGAGCAGTGGCAACGCCTGGTCGAGGGTGTGCTGCGCAAGTCCGGCAAGGAAGCCTCCGGCACGGCAGCTGAGGACGCCCTGTCCACGACGCTGGAGGACGGGCTGCGCACCCGCCCCCTCTACACCGCGCGCGACACCGCGCCCGACGCCGGTCTGCCCGGCTTCGCCCCGTTCGTCCGCGGCGGTCGCCCGGAGGGCAACACCGCGGGCGGCTGGGACGTACGGCAGCGGCACACCGCGCTCGACGACGGCGCGGTCCTCGCCGACCTGGAGAACGGCGTCACCTCGCTGTGGCTGGTCGTCGGCGAGGGCGGCATCCCGGTCTCCGGCCTCGGCCGCGCGCTCGACGGCGTCTATCTCGACCTGGCGCCGGTCGTGCTGGACGCGGGCACCGAGGTGGAGGCCGCCGCCGAGACTCTGCTGCGGCTGTACGAGGAGGGGGGCGTCGACCCCAAGGCTGTGCGCGGCAACCTGGGCGCCGACCCGCTCGGGTACGAGGCCCGCACCGGCACGCCGCAGGACTTCGCGCCGGTCGCCGCCCTCGCCTCGCGCTGCGCCGATCAGTACCCGGGGCTGCGCGCGCTGACGGTGGACGCGCTGGCGTACCACGAGGCGGGCGGCTCGCCCGCGCAGGAGCTCGGCGCCTCCCTCGCCACCGGCGTCGCCTACCTGCGCGAGCTGACCGGGGCCGGGCTCGGCATCGAACAGGCCCTCGCGCAGCTGGAGTTCCGCTACGCGGCCACCGCCGACCAGTTCCTGACCATCGCCAAGCTGCGTGCCGCCAGGCGCCTGTGGGCGCGGGTCGCCGAGGTGTGCGGGGCGCCGGGCGCGGGCGCCCAGGTGCAGCACGCGGTGACGTCACCGGTGATGATGACCCGCCGTGACCCGTGGGTGAACATGCTGCGCGCGACGGTGGCCACGCTGGCCGCCGGCGTCGGCGGCGCCGACTCCGTCACGGTGCTCCCGTTCGACCACGCGCTGGGCCTGCCGGACGCGTTCGCGCGCCGTATCGCCCGCAACACCTCGACGATCCTGGTCGAGGAGTCGCATCTGGCCCGGGTGACCGACCCGGCGGGCGGCTCCTGGTACGTCGAGCGGCTGACCGACGAACTCGCCCAGGCCGCCTGGGAGTTCTTCAGGACCATCGAGCGCGACGGCGGCCAGGCGGCAGTGCTGCGTTCCGGCCGCCTCCGCACGGACCTGGCGACGACCTGGGCGGAGCGCTCCAAGCGGATCGCGAAACGGCGTGAACCCATCACCGGCGTCAGCGAGTTCCCGCTGCTGTCCGAGAAGCCCGTGGAGCGCCGCCCAGCCCCCGGGCAGCCGTCCGGCGGCCTGCCGCGGGTGCGCCGCGACGAGGCGTTCGAGGCCCTGCGCGCCCGCTCCGACGCCCATCTGGCCGCGACCGGCGCGCGCCCCCGCGTCTTCCTCGCCACCATCGGCCCGGCCGCCGCGTACACCGCGCGCGCGACCTTCGCCGCCAACCTCTTCCAGGCGGGCGGGATCGAGCCGGTCACCGAGGGCGACTTCGAGGACAGCGGCGCGAGTGAGGCCGTGCTCTGCTCCAGCGACGCGCTGTACGAGGAGCAGGCCGGGCAGGTCGCCGAGGCCCTCAAGGCGTCGGGCGCCCGGCATGTGTTCCTCGCGGGCCGGCCCGCCGAGCACGCGGGCGTCGACAGTTACGTTTTCGCGGGCTGCGACGCCGTGGCCGCGCTGTCCGCGACTCTCGACCGCATGGGAGTGTCCTGATGCGAATCCCCGACTTCTCCGGCATCGACCTCGGGGCCCCCGTCGCCGACGGCACGCCCGAGGAATGGCGTACGGCCGTCAAGCGGGCGACGGGCAGCGAGGAGCCACTGTGGGTGACCCCGGAGGGCATCGGCGTCAAGTCGCTGTACACGCCGGGTGACGTGGAGGGCCTGGACTTCCTGGGGACGTACCCGGGCGTCGCGCCGTATCTGCGCGGCCCGTACCCGACGATGTACGTCAACCAGCCCTGGACGATCCGCCAGTACGCGGGCTTCTCCACGGCCGAGGAGTCCAACGCGTTCTACCGGCGCAACCTCGCGGCCGGCCAGAAGGGCCTGTCGGTCGCCTTCGACCTGCCCACGCACCGGGGTTACGACAGCGACCACCCGCGCGTGACGGGCGACGTCGGCATGGCGGGCGTGGCCATCGACTCGATTCTCGACATGCGGCAGTTGTTCGACGGCATCCCGCTGGACAAGATGTCCGTGTCGATGACGATGAACGGCGCCGTGCTGCCGGTGCTGGCGCTGTACATCGTGGCGGCGGAGGAACAGGGCGTACCGCCCGAGAAGTTGGCCGGGACCATCCAGAACGACATCCTCAAGGAGTTCATGGTCCGCAACACCTACATCTATCCGCCGAAGCCGTCGATGCGGATCATCTCCGACATCTTCGCGTACACCTCGCAGCGGATGCCCCGCTACAACTCCATCTCCATCTCGGGCTACCACATCCAAGAGGCGGGTGCGACGGCCGACCTGGAGCTGGCGTACACCCTCGCCGACGGGGTCGAGTACATCCGCGCCGGGCGGGAAGCGGGCCTGGACGTCGACGCGTTCGCGCCCCGGCTGTCCTTCTTCTGGGCGATCGGCATGAACTTCTTCATGGAGATCGCGAAGTTGCGCGCGGCCCGTCTGCTGTGGGCCAAGCTGGTCGGTCAGTTCGACCCGAATAACGCCAAGTCGCTCTCGCTGCGCACCCATTCGCAGACCTCGGGCTGGTCGCTGACCGCGCAGGACGTGTTCAACAACGTCACGCGTACATGCGTGGAGGCGATGGCGGCGACCCAGGGTCACACCCAGTCGCTGCACACCAACGCCCTCGACGAGGCACTGGCGTTGCCCACCGACTTCTCGGCGCGCATCGCCCGCAACACCCAGTTGCTCATCCAGCAGGAGTCCGGCACGACCCGGACCATCGACCCGTGGGGCGGCAGCGCGTACGTCGAGAAGCTGACGTACGACCTCGCCCGCAAGGCGTGGCAGCACATCCAGGAGGTCGAGCAGGCGGGCGGCATGGCGCAGGCCATCGACGCCGGCATTCCGAAGCTGCGCGTGGAGGAGGCCGCGGCCCGCACGCAGGCCCGGATCGACTCCGGGCGCCAGCCGGTGATCGGCGTCAACAAGTACCGGGTGGACTCCGACGAACAGATCGAGGTCCTCAAGGTCGACAACTCATCCGTACGCGCCCAGCAGATCGAGAAGCTGCGGCGGCTGCGCGAGGAGCGGGACGAGACCGCGTGCCGGGACGCGCTGGACGCGCTCACGCGGGCGGCCGACGGCGACGGCAACCTGCTGGAGCTGGCGGTGCACGCGGCCCGCGCCAAGGCCACCGTCGGCGAGATCTCCGACGCCCTGGAGAAGGTGTACGGCCGGCACGCGAGCCAGATCCGTACGATCTCCGGCGTGTACCGCAACGAAACAGGTGAGTCGCCGAACGTGGACCGCACCCGTGCCCTGGTGGACGCCTTCGAGGAGGCCGAGGGCCGCCGCCCGCGCATCCTGGTCGCCAAGATGGGGCAGGACGGCCACGACCGCGGTCAGAAGGTGATCGCCACCGCCTTCGCCGACCTCGGCTTCGACGTCGACGTCGGCCCGCTGTTCCAGACGCCGGAGGAGGTCGCCCGCCAGGCGGTCGAGGCGGACGTCCACGTGGTCGGCGTGTCCTCGCTGGCCGCCGGTCACCTCACCCTCGTACCGGCGCTGCGCGAGAAGCTCGCCGAGGAGGGCCGGGAGGACATCATGATCGTCGTCGGCGGGGTGATCCCGCCGCAGGACGTGCCGACCCTGCTGGAGATGGGCGCCGCGGCCGTGTTCCCGCCCGGGACGGTGATCCCGGACGCGGCGTACGACCTGGTGCGGCGGCTGTCGGCCGACCTCGGCCACGACCTGTAGACGGCGCGATGGCACCGATCGATCTCGACACCTATGTGAAGGGTGTGCTCGACGGGAAGCGGGCCCTGGTGGCCCGCGCCATCACGCTCGTCGAGTCCACCCGCCCGCAACACCGGGTGGTGGCACAGGAGTTGCTCACCGAGCTGCTGCCGCACAGCGGCCGGGCGCGGCGGATCGGCATCAGCGGGGTGCCGGGGGTCGGCAAGTCGACGTTCATCGACGCGTTCGGCACGCTGCTGACCTCGCTGGGGCACCGGGTGGCAGTCCTCGCCGTCGACCCGTCCTCGACGCGCACCGGCGGCTCGATCCTGGGCGACAAGACCCGGATGGAGCGCCTGGCGGTGGACCCGAACGCCTTCGTCCGCCCCTCCCCCAGCGCGGGCACGCTGGGCGGGGTCGCGAAGGCCACCCGTGAGTCGATGGTGGTCATGGAGGCGGCCGGTTACGACGTGATCCTGGTGGAGACCGTCGGCGTCGGCCAGTCGGAGACCACGGTCGCCGGAATGGTCGACACCTTCCTGCTCCTGACCCTGGCCCGCACGGGCGACCAGCTCCAGGGCATCAAGAAGGGCGTCCTGGAACTGGCCGACGTCATCGCCGTGAACAAGGCGGACGGCCCGCACGAGCGCGACGCGAAGGCCGCCGCTCGTGAACTGGCGGGCGCGCTGCGGCTGATGCACGGCAAGGACGCGTTCTGGACGCCGCCGGTGCTGAGTTGCAGCGCGCGCGAGTCGATGGGGCTCGACGTCGTCTGGGAACGGCTGGAGCAGCACCGTACGCTGCTGGACTCCACCGGGCGGCTGGCCGCCAAGCGGCGTGACCAGCAGGTGGAGTGGGTGTGGTCCATGGTCCGCGACGAACTCCTCGACCGCCTGCACGCCGACCCGGCCGTACGGGAGGCGGCTCCCGCCCTCGAACAGCGGGTCAGGGAAGGGTCGTTGACGGCGACGTTGGCGGCGGAGGGGATCCTGGGGGCGTTCGGGGGCCGGGCGGAGGCCCAGGGCTAGGAACGGGGCTGGGGCTGGGGCTGGGGCTGGGGCTGAGGCTGGGGCTGAGGCGTATCACCGGAAAGTGATCGCCCCGGGAGCCTCCGCACGGCACGATCGTCGGTGTACGGAGCCCGACCGCACGATCGACCGACCGGAAGGACGCCATGCCCGCCGCCTCGAGGGTGACATCGTCCTCGTGGAAGGCGTCCCCGAGGGCTACGACCCGACGGCCACCGCCGAGGCGATGCGGCGCGCGTTGCCTGCCGAGCCCGCCGAGTAGTCCACGGACGGAACCCTTACGGAGCGGTGACGTGCCGGTCAGTGCGCGCGCTGACCGGCCGTCCCGCGCCTAGCGTGGCCGTATGAGAGTGCTGGTCACCGGCGGTACCGGGTTCATCGGGTCCCATGTCGTCGACGCGTTGCGGGCGCGTGGGCACGAGCCGGTCGTGTACGACGTACGGGAGGACCCGGCCGCCGACGTACGCGACGCCGAAGCGGTGGGCCGTGCGCTGGCCGGTGTCGACGCGGTGTGCCACCAGGCGGCGATGGTGGGGCTCGGCAACGGGGTCGCCGACGCGGCGGAGTACGTCTCGCGCAACGACCTGGGCACGGCCGTCCTGCTGGCCGCGATGGCGGAGGCGGGCGTACGGCACCTCGTGCTGGCCGGGTCGATGGTGGTGTACGGCGAGGGACGCTACACCTGCCCGCGGCACGGCGTGGTGCGACCCGGCCCGCGTGCCGTGGCCGACCTGGACGCGGGCCGCTTCGAGCCGCGATGTCCGTCCTGCGACGCCGAGTTGGCCCCCGGCCTGGTCGGCGAGGACGCCCCGGCCGACCCCCGGAACGTGTACGCCGCGACCAAGCTGGCGCAGGAGCACCTGGCCGCCGCCTGGGCCCGCGCGACGGGCGGTTCAGCGGTGTCGCTGCGCTACCACAACGTGTACGGGCCGCGGATGCCCCGCGACACCCCGTACGCCGGTGTCGCCTCCTTCTTCCGCTCCGCGCTCGCCCGTGGCGAGGCCCCGCGCGTCTTCGAGGACGGCGGCCAGCGCCGCGACTTCGTGCACGTCCGGGACGTGGCCACCGCCAATGTGACCGCGCTGGAGGCGCGGACGCCGCAGGGGGCGCTGACGCCGTACAACACCGGCAGCGGCGAGCCGCACACCGTCGGCGAGCTGGCCCGCGCGCTGGCCGCCGCGTGCGGCGGTCCGGAACCGGTCGTCACGGGCGAGTACCGGCTGGGGGACGTCCGCCACATCACCGCGGACTCGTCCCGACTGCGGGCGGAGCTGGGCTGGACGCCGAGGGTGGCGTTCGCGGACGGGATGCGGGAGTTCGGGACGGAGGAGCCGGGCGGTGAGTGAACCGGGCCGCCCTCTCACCGCCGACCGGCCCCGGCCCGGCGGTGGCGCGCGGAGCCGAAAGCCGGAGGGCGAGCGCGCCTTCGGGTCGGAGGGGCCGCGCCAGGAGTGAGCTCGGCGCTCACCTTGCGGCGGCGGGCAGCGTCACCTCGAAGCGGCAGCCGCCGGGGATGTTGCGTACGGTGGCACGGCCCTGATGGGCCTCCACGATGCCCCGGACGATGGCGAGGCCGAGGCCCGCGCCCGCCGGTGGGGTACGGGCGTGCGTGCCGCGCCAGCCGGTGTCGAAGACGCGCGGCAGGTCCTCCTCGGGGATGCCGCCGCAGCCATCGGAGACCGACAGCACCACGCCCTCGGGCGAGCGTTCGGCGGCGATGGCGACCGTGCCGTCGGCAGGGGTCCGGCGGATCGCGTTGACCAGCAGGTTGCCCAGGACCCGGCTCATCTCCTTGCCGTCGACCTCCACCGGGACCGGTGCCACGTGGTCGCCCACCAGCCGGACACCGTGCGCGCGGGCGAGCGGGTCCGCGCCCGCGAGGGCGTCGCCGACCAGGTCGTACAGCGACATCCGGGAAGGGGCCAGGGGAAGCGTGCCGGCGTGGATGCGGGAGAGTTCGAAGAGGTCGCCGACCATGTCGTTGAGGCGCTCGACCTCGGTGCGGATCTGCTTCAGATAGCGGTCGGGGTCGGCGGCGACGCCGTCCTCCAGCGCCTCCGACATGGCGCGCAGACCGGCGAGCGGGGTGCGCAGGTCGTGGGAGATCCAGGCGACCAGCTCGCGCCGGGAGGTCTCCAACGCGCGCTCCCGCTCCCGGGATTCGGCGAGCCGGGCGCTGGTCGCCGCCAGTTCCCGGCCGAGCGCGTCCAGTTCGGCGGTGGCCGGACCGGCCGGGGCCGTGAAGGCGCCGCCGTCGCCGAACGAGCGGGCCGCGTCGGCCAGTTCACGGCTACGGGCGACCACCCAGCGGCCCAGCAGCAGCGCGGTGGCCAGGGAGACGGCGGCCGCCATCGCGACGACGGTCGTGACGACGGACAGATCGTGCGGCGACAAGAACATCGCCCACGCCACGGCGAGCGTGCCCGCGAGCATCGCGAACACCCCGACGGCGGCCACCACGGCGAGGGACGCGGTGAGCGAGCGGCGGCGCAGCAGCCGCAGCGCGCCCGCGCCGGCGAGCCCGGTGACGGCGGCGCCGAGGAAGGCGTAGAGGGCGATCAGCAGGATGTCGCGCACGGTCAGTCCTCCTCCCCACCCGTGGCCGTGGGGTCGAAGCGGTAGCCGACGCCCCACACCGTCTGGATCAGGCGGGGCCGGGCCGGGTCGTCCTCGACCTTGCCGCGCAGGCGCCGTACATGCACCGTGACCGTCGACAGGTCGCCGAAGTCCCAGCCCCACACCTCGCGCATCAGCTCCTCACGGCTGTACGCCCGTCCCGGGTGCCGCAGGAAGAAGGCGAGGAGGTCGAACTCGCGCAGGGTGAGGGCGAGTTCGGTGCCGTTCTTGGCGGCGTTCCGGGCGGCCGGGTCGAGGGTGAGCCCCGCCGCGCCCAGGGGACGGGAGACGGCCGCCGGCCGGGCGCGGCGCAGGACTGACTCCACCCGCAGCACCAGCTCCCGCGGGCTGAACGGCTTGGTGACGTAGTCGTCGGCGCCGACCTCCAGGCCCAGGATGCGGTCGTCCTCGTCACCGCGGGCGGTGAGCATGATGACCGGCACGGGCCCGCGCCCGCGCAGCCGCCGGCAGACCTCCAGGCCGTCCATGCCGGGCAGCATCAGGTCGAGGACCACGAGGTCGGGCCGGTGCGCGGCGGCACGGGTGAGGGCGGTGGGGCCGTCGTCGGCCCGGTCGACCACGTGGCCGGCGCGGTCCAGGTACCCGGCGACGACCTCCGCGACCGTCGGATCGTCGTCCACGACCAGGACCCGCGCGCCCTGCCGGGCTGCGGGGATCCCGGGGCGTTCGTACGGCTGCTGCTGCATGCCCCCCAGCCTCGCATCACGCCCGCTGCGAACACGCCCCCGTACCGCGGCTCGGCGTCCGACGTCCGCGTTTCGTAAGGAGCCGGCACCCGAAATGCCCGGTTCCCGTTCGTAGGGTGAAAGCCGTGACCAAGCCACCTTCACCGCCCCCGCCACCGGACGTCGACGTCGTGCTGCCCTGCCTGAACGAGGCCGAGGCCCTCCCCTGGGTCCTGTCCCGCGTTCCGGCCGGGTGGCGGGCGATCGTCGTGGACAACGGCTCCACCGACGGCTCCGCGGACGTCGCCCGCTCGCTCGGCGCGACCGTCGTCCACGAGCCGCGTCGGGGGTTCGGTGCCGCCTGCCACGCGGGACTGACCGCCGCCGGCGCCGACGTCGTCTGCTTCTGCGACTGCGACGCCTCCCTCGACCCGGCCCTCCTCGTGCCCTTCGTGCGGGAGGTCCGGGCCGGCGCGGCCGACCTGGTGCTCGGCCGGCGGCGTCCGCAGCGCCGGGGCACCTGGCCCGCACACGCCCGGGCCGGCAATCTGGTGCTCGCCCGGATGCTGCGCCGCCGCACCGGCCTGCGGCTGCACGACCTCGGCCCGCTGCGCGCCGCCCGCCGCGAGGCCCTGCTCTCCCTCGGTCTCACCGACCGGCGCAGCGGGTACCCGTTGCAGATGGTCGTGCGCGCGGCCGACGCGAACTGGCACGTCACCGAGCATGACGTGCCGTATCTGCCCCGCACCGGCGCCTCCAAGGTCACCGGCACCTGGCGCGGCACCTGGCAGGCGGTACGGGACATGAGCCGCGTCCTGGCCGAGGCCCCCGTACGGCAAGGAGCCCCCCGATGACCACCCTTCTCGTCATCGCCAAGGAGCCCCGCCCGGGCCGGGTCAAGACCCGGCTGACACCGCCGTTCACGCCCGAGGAGGCGGCGGCGCTGGCCGAGGCGTCCCTCGCCGACACCCTGCACACGGTGGCGCGCACCCCGGCCGACCGGCGTGTGCTCGTCCTCGACGGCTCTCCGGGCCCCTGGCTGCCGCCCGGCTTCGACGTCGTGCCGCAGTGCGCGGGCGGACTGGACGCGCGGCTGGCGGACGCCTTCGCCGGGTGCACGGGCCCCGCCCTGCTGATCGGCATGGACACTCCTCAGGTGACGCCGGAGCTGCTCACGGTGGACTTCGCCGACTGCGACGCGTGCGTCGGCCCGGCGGAGGACGGCGGTTTCTGGGCGGTGGGCATGGCCCGGCCCGACCCCGGTCTGCTGCGCGGCGTGCCGATGTCCCTGCCGGTGACGGGCGCGCTCCAACGGGAACGGCTGGTCGCGGCGGGACTGCGGGTGCGCGAGCTGCCCCGGCTGCGGGACGTCGACACGGCCGCCGACGCGCGGGCCGTCGCCGGCCTGGCCCCGCAGACCCGGTTCGCCGCGCGACTGGCCCGGTTCACCACGGTGACCGGCCGATGAGCGCCGCGCGGGGTGCACCCGGCCTCACGGAGCGTGCCGCCCCCGCCTGGACCGGTTCCGGTCCGTACGCCGCCGCCCTGCACGCCGGCCACGGCCCGCTGTTCCTGCGCCGTGCCGACGGCTGGCTGCTGCCACTGGAGGTGGAGCGCTGGTGCGCCACGGCCGACGCGGTGGACGGGGAGGTGCTGGACCGCTGCGAGGGTGCCGTACTCGACGTGGGGTGCGGGCCGGGGCGACTGGTGGCGGAGCTCGCCGCGCGTGGCCGGACCGTCCTCGGTATCGACGTGAGCGAGGCGGCGGTCGCCCACACGGTACGACGCGCCGCCACCGTACGGACCCCGCACCCCGGACCGTTCCGGGACGAACCGGCGCTCCGGCGCTCCGTGTTCGACCCGCTGCCCGGCGAGGGCCGATGGGACACCGTCCTGCTCATGGACGGCAACATCGGCATCGGCGGCGACCCGCGCGCCCTGCTGGACCGGGCCGCCGCGCTCCTCGCCCCAGGCGGTCTGCTGATCGCCGAGACCGCACCGGCGGACGTGGACGAGCACGTCCAGGTGCAGGTCGTCGACGTCACCGGCGTCCACGACACCGGGCGGCCGTTCTCCTGGGCCCGGCTGGGCACCCCGGCGCTGCTGCGGCACGCGCGCAGGGCAGGCTGGCGGGCCGTCGCTCACTGGTCGGCCGGCGGCCGTCGCTTCGTCGCCCTGCGCAGCCGCCGCAGCCGCCGCGCCAGCAGCAGTGCCGAGCCGCCGAAGAGCACGGCGGTGATCAGCAGCCAGTGGGTGAGGAACGGCGCCGCCGACAGGCCGGCACCCAACCGGTAACTCCGGTCCATCTGCCCGCTGATGAGCGGGAACCACATGAGCAGGAGCAGACCGGACAGGGCGGCGGGGACGCGGATGTACGAAGTCCACGCGCGGTGACCCAGCGTACCGAGGCCGCGGGTGACCGCCCGGTCGGCTCCCGTGTACAGCGGCAGGAACACCAGGTCGTGCAGGACGGCGGCACCGACGAACCAGAGCGCCACGTCGAACCAGTCGTCGGCGAGCAGCCGCACGGCCGCGTACGCGGCGAGCGCGAACGCGCAGGCGAGCAGCAGCAGTTGGACGGGGCTGCCGAGCGGGATCCGCGGGCGCCTTGTCATCCCAGGTCTCCGAACGTCATCCGGGCCACCCACTTGGTGTTCAGCACGCCGGGTGCGGCGGGGACGATGACCCGTGCCGGGTGGCCGTGGTCGAGGGAGAGTTCCTCCCCGTTGACGTACAGGGCCAACAGGGAGCGCGGATCGGCGACTTGGTTGGCGCGCAGGGCGGCGCGGCGGAAGCCGCCGTGGCGCTGGAGTGACTCCACGAACACGTCGGGCGGGTTCTCGCGCTCGTATCCGACGAGCGCCGCGAGGTCGCGCAGCCGCACCCCACGCCACCACTGGTCCGACGTGGACCATCCTTCTACGCAGGCGATGGGCAACGCCGAGCTGTGAAGGGTGAGTTGGAGCAGCTGGGCGCGGCTCAGGCGGACGGGCCCCGTGCGGCCCTCGATCACGAGCCGCCAGGCCTCCTCGCTGGTGTCGGCCGCACGGATCCCGGCGTACGCGGCCGTCTTGTTGATCTGGAAGCCGTTCGGTCCGCTGCCCGGTTCGGGGCCGCCGTGCGGGGTGAGCAGGGCGGTCGCGCGCAGCGGCTGGTCGAAGCCGCGCCCGGCGCTGGTGGCGAACAGCAGCAGCGAGGCGCCGCCGACCGTCCACAGCGCCCCGCGCCGCGAGACGGTGGGCGGTGCGGGCCTCGGTGCGACCAGGTCGCTCTCCTCGCGTGCCCCGCGTACGGTGCGCACGGCCAACGGCACCTTCAGCGCGGCGTGGACGACGAACGCGGCGAAGAACACCCAGGCGCCGTAGAAGTGCAGGGTGTAGAAGGAGCCCGGGAAGACGTAGTCCAGCTGGATGTTGAGCACGCCGGTCACGAACTCGAACAGTGCGCCGCCGACCAGGAGCAGCAGCGAGACCCGCTCCAGCGCGTGGGCGAGCGAGCGAGCGGGCGGCAGCGTGAACAGCCTCGGCACCACCGACCACAGCTTGGCCAGCAGCACCGGGACGAGGACGATCCCGAGCGTGACGTGGACGCCCTGTGTCAGCCGGTACAGCCAGTGCGGGTCGGTCGGCCACGCGAAGAGGTAGAAGCCGAGGAGACCCTTGTCCGGCGTCTTGTCGTTCACCGGGGCCAGGTTCGGGTTGTAGGCGGCGTACGAGATGAGGCCCGTCACGAACAGCACGGTCAGCCCGGCGAGCAGGACGAGGCCGAGCACCGAGGTGAACCAGGGGCCGCGCAGGGGGCTGCGCCAGAAGCCGGGTGAGGTGGGAAGCCGTGGGTCGCGCATGCCCCGACCGTAGGCCGCCGGAGCCCCGGAAACCGGCGTCCGCCCCATGACGAAACGCTGACATCCGGCTCGTCGGGCGGTCCAGCGCCGCCCGTGCGGCCTAGCGTGCGGGTGTGATCCGTTCGACCGCGTCCCTCCCCCGTGACCGCAACGCCCGTCCCCTCCACCGCGATCTGCCCGACCTGTACGCCGCCGCGGCCGCCGCCCTGCTGGTGATCGCGGCCGTGCTGATCGGCCGCAACCTGTACACGTTCCGCACGCTGGTCGTCGGTTGTCCGCCGGTGCTCGGCACCTGCGAGGCCCATGTCGGCCCCGGCACCCCGGCCGCGATCCTGGTGGCGGCGGCCGTCGTGGCGTACGGCCCGTCGCTCGCGGTCCGGCTGCCCTGGCGTGCGCTGCTCGCGGCGGCCTGGGGCGCGGCCATGGCGTGGATCTGGTCCCTCGCGCTGATCGACGGCTGGCAGCGGGGCGTCGCGGGGCGACTGACCACCAAGCACGAGTACCTCCGGGTCGTCGACCGCTTCCACGACATCCCGGCGACGCTGCGGGACTTCACCCACCACATCGTGCTCGGCTCGGCCGCCCCGTGGCCCGCCCACACCGCCGGGCACCCGCCGGCGGCCCCGCTCACCTTCGTCCTGCTCGACCGGGTCGGTCTGCGGGGCGGCGGCTGGGCCGGGGTGTGGTGCATCACCGTGGGCGCGACGGCGTGCGCGGCGGTGCTGATCGCGGTGCGCGCACTGGCCGACGAGACCTTGGCCCGGCGGGCGGCGCCCTTCCTGGTGCTGGCCCCGGCCGCCGTGTGGATGGGCACGTCGGCCGACGCGTACTTCGCGGCGGTAGCCGCGTGGGCGGTGGCCCTGCTCTCCCTCGCGGTCACCGGGCGGTCCGTCTGGTGGGCGGCGCCTTCGGGGCTGCTGTTCGGCCTGACCTGCTATCTGTCGTACGGCCTCACGCTCGTCGCGTTCATCGCCGCGGCGGTGCTGGTCCTGGGCCGCCGCCGGGTCCGGGAGCGCCCGGTCGCGCTGTTCGCGCTGCTGCTCGCCGGACTGGCCGTCGTCCCGGCGGCGTTCACGCTCGCCGGGTTCGACTGGTGGGAGGCGTACCGGCTGCTCGTCACGCGCTACTACCAGGGTGCGGGCGGCGTTCGCCCTTACGGCTACTGGGTGTGGGCCAACCTCGCCTGCACGGTGCTCATCACGGGCCTGGCGACCGCCGCGGGCCTGCGCCGAGCGGGTGCCGCCCTCCTGCGTCCCACCCGCTCGGCCGCCGACACCCGGCTCGCCGTGCTCGTCGCCGCCGCTCTGCTCGCCCTTCTGGTCGCCGACCTGTCGGGCATGAGCAAGGCGGAGACGGAACGCATCTGGCTGCCGTTCGCCGTATGGCTGCCGGCGTCCTGCGCGTTCCTTCCCCGCCCCCGCGCCTGGCTCACCGCCCAGGCGGTGCTCGCGTTGCTGATCAACCACCTGGTGCTGACGGGGTGGTGAGAGTGCTCAACCGGTCTTCTCAGCGGGCGGCGGGGCCGTCGGCGCGCAGGGACTCGGCCTGTCGGCCCACCACCTCCCATGCGTCGGTCGGCAGGTCGTCGAAGACCGTTCCGCGCAGCTCGCGAAGGGCGTCCGCGTGGTCGTCGGTGGCGGAGGCGGCGCTGCCGCTGAGCACGTCGTAGCCGTCCCGGACGGCGACGCGCAGGCGGGTGCCCCCGCCGCCGTCGGCGTGCGACGCGAGGGCCACGGCGAGCGGGGGCGGTCCGCCCGCGTCGCCCGGCATCTTGCGGTACGTGCTGGCGAGGGGCTCGCGCCACTGGAGGCTCAGCAGGACGGGCCGCTTCGCCACCACCTCGGCGAGGTCGGCCTCGCGGACACCGTCCGTCTCCAGCACCGTCGCCCGCGCGTCCAGGACGAGGGCCGCGGGCAGCAGACAACGCAGCGTGCTGCCCACGAGGTTGCCGCCGACGGTCGCCGTCCGGCGCACGGCCCCGGTGCCCACCGCGCCGGCGGCCAGCCGCAGCACGTCCGGCACCCGGTCGTCGACCTGGTTCAGCACCACCGCGGCCCCGAGCGCCTCGCGCCCGACGACGTTGGCCTCCGGCAACTCCCGCAAGGACATGGCGCAATCCGGAAACCCGTCCCGTTGCCAGACGGCCCACACGAGCGTGGCCCCTCCGATCGGCGTGGCGCCGTCGGCCAGACACTCCAGCGCTTCGGACACGGACACGGGCAGGCGCAGGTGCACGGCAACCGACCTTACTATCCCGGAAGTTGGGCGGTGGGGCGGATTCTTGTCGCGCGGAGAGGGGCGCGTACAGGGCTCACGCGCGCATACGTGAGGCGAGGGCCTCGATGCCGGCCTGATCGACGAGACACCCCCTAGAGCGGCAAGGCACCGACCTGGTGGCGGTCGCCGTCGAACAGCATCGCGCCGCGCCTCTGCCTGAACTTCGCGGAGGCGCGTTCGAGTCGGCGGCGTCCGGGTTCGGAGCGGGCGAGCAGCAGGGACGCGACGAGGTTCTTCGCGACGACGGGCGGCACCGCCCAGGGGAGGGTCACGGGAAGTCGGAGGTCTTCGAGGCTCTCCCGGCCCAGGAAGTACCTCAGCATGCTGAGCAGGCGCGCCCGTGCGTAGGCCGAACGCACCGAGCTCAACCTGCCGCGACGCAGGCGCCGTTCGCCGTCGACGATCGCCCTGGACAGGTCGCCTCCCGCGGCCGTCTGTCCGTCCTGGGCCAGCAGGATGTGGTAGTTGAACGCGTTCTGCTCGCGTTCGGTGTCGAAGAGCCAGTCCTCGTTGACCCCGAGGAGCCAGCCGACGTACTTCCACAGGTGCATCACCGCGCGGGAGTCCTCGGCGCTCACGTACCAGCCGAGGACGCGGGCCCCGAGCAGGAGCGTGCTGTTGAACAGGCCCAGCGTGCCCGCCTGGTCGGACTGGTTGACGGGCAGGCCCCACTCGCCGGCGTCCCAACGCCCGTTGTTCTCGAACCGGTCGTTGACGAGCGCGTGCATCACCCGTACGTGAACGGTGAGTCGGAACCCCGCTCCGTCCCGCCGCATCGCTCCGGGCTGCGCGAGGGCGTGGGCCCAGGTCTCCGTCTCCCCGAGCCGCCGCATGGCGGTCGCCCCCGACAGTCCGCCCGTGGCGACGAGCAGCTCGGCGGGTCCGCCGAACCGATAGCCGCCGATCAACGACAGTTGCAACAGGACGTCGTTCGCGGTGCGCCCGAACCGGCGGAACACGGCGGCGCCCCGCTCGATCAGCTCGAAGTCGACCCACGGGGGGACGTCGTCGACCATGGCGAAGAACCGTACGAGCGCGGGCGGGGCGTCGGGCACCGCCTGGACGCCCTCCTCCAGCGCCTTGTTGAACTGGGCCATGGTGACCCGCTCGGTGCCGGGGGCGCCGCCTCGGCGCATGGCGCGCACGAGATCCGCCCCGGGCTCGTCGCGCTCGTACATACGCCGCCCGATCAGATCGAGCAGCTCCTCGTCGACCTCTCGGACGCCGGCCACCCGCCGCAGCACCTTGCCGAAGCGACGGCTGCGCTCCGGCGCCCGGCGGAAGCGGCGCGGATACGGTGACGCGGTTCCTACGTCTTGTGCGCGGGATGTCATCACGGATTGGATGCTGACACGACTAATTAGTCGCGTTCAATTCGCGTCACAGGAGCGGAAGATGACCACCGGCGCACAGCATCCGGCAAGACGTACTCCCCAGCAGGACCGCTCCCGCGCCATGGTCGATCGCATCCTCACGGCCGGCCGCGAGATCCTCCTGGAACGCGGCTACGAGCGCACGAGCACCAGCCGCATCGCCAAGAGGGCCGGAATCAGCCCGGGTTCGCTCTACCAGTACTTCCCGGACAAGGAGGCAATCCTGGCGCAGGTGCTCGACCGCTACGTCGAACAGGTGCACCGTCGCATCACCGACGCGTTCATGGCCAACCTCACCGCCGCCGACCCGGTCCGCCGGACGATCGCCTCCCTGCTGGACGCGCTGGAGGTCGAGGCCCCGCTGCTGCGCGTGGTGTACGAGCAGCTCCCGCGCACCATCAACCGCCAACGCGCCGACTTCGTACGCCGCGTCGAGGACCTCGTCGCCACCGCCCTCCTCTTCCAGGACACCCCCACCACCCGCCCGACGGCCCCGATCGCCTGGATCCTGGTCCGCACCATCGAGGCGGTGACGGTCGGCTACGTCCTGGACCCCTCACCGATCAGCCGCGACACGGTCATCGACGAACTGACGCGGCTCGTGACGGGGTACGTCGGGCAAGGGGCGTCGTCAGCGTGAGGCGGGGGCGCCGGCCGGCCGGGGCCAGGCACGCAGCCGCCGCTGCCAACGCTCCGCCCGTTCGCGCCACTTGGCTCTGCGGCGGGCCCATGCGCGGGCGCGGCGTGTGGCGGTCAGGTCGGTGAACAGGGCCTCGTAGGCGTCGACGATGCGGGCGGGGTCGTAGCGGTGGGAGGACTCACGGGCGGCCTGGCCCATGCGGCGGCGGGCGGGCTCGTCGGCGACCAGGTCGAGCAGGGCGCCGGCCAGTGCCTGCCGGTCGCCCTTGGGGACCAGGCGGCCGTCGACGCCGTTGTGGATGATCTCGGCGGGGCCGAGCGGGCAGTCGGTGGAGACCACCGGGACGCCGCAGCGCATCGCCTCGACCAAGGTCATACCGAAGGACTCGGCGTCGGAGGCGGAGGCGACGATCGACGCCTTGGCGAACTCGGCCTCGATCGGGGAGACCGCGCCCATCAGTTCGGCCCGGCCGCTCAAGTGGAGTTCGTCGATGCGCTGTTGCAGCCGGTCCTTCTCGGTGCCCGCACCGTAGATCCGCAGCGTCCAGTCGGGGTGCTTGGCGGCGACGTCGGAGAACGCGTCGACGAGCAGGTCGAAGCGCTTGCCGCGGACGAGTCGTCCGGCGGCGGCGATCACCTTGGCGCCGGTACCGGTGTCGGACGGGGGCAGGCCGGGGTCGGGCACGCCGTTGGGAATGGCCAGGACCCTGACGCCGGGCAGGCTCATCTTCGCCCGGTAGACGGCGGCGTCCGCCTCCGTGGTGGTCACCAGGGCGTCCAGGTCGCGGTAGGACCGGGCGAGTTGGGCGCGCAGCTTCTTCGCGTGGGTGTCGTGGGTGAGGTGTTCCTGGCCGATGCGCAGGGCGCCGGGCGGGGCGAACCGGGCGAGATACACGTTGATGCCCGGGCGCGTACCGATGATCACGTCGGCGTCGCAGGCCCGCAGGTACTCCTCGGCGCGCTGATCGGTGAGGCGGCTGTACTGCTGGTAGCGCTTCTCGGCGGCGGGGAAGACCTCGGCCGGCTGGTGCAGCAGCGGGTCGGCCGTGTCGGCACTGCCCTCACGCAGGTCGACCAGGGGGACGACCCGCACGCGCGGATCGATGGTGAACCGCGGCTGGGTGCGCCGGCGCAGCATCGAGACGATGGTCACGTCGTGCCGGTCGGCGAGCGCGGTGGCGAGGTTGAGCGTGGTGCGGATCGTGCCGCCGATCCCGTACACGTGGTGGATCAGGAAGGTGATCTTCACTTGGCGCTCCCCGGGGTCGGCCGCGCGGTGGTGCGGGTACGGCGGCGGGACCGGAGCAGGGCCAGTGGCAGCAGCGAGACCGCGACGACCACCGCGATCAGGGGCAGCAGATAGCGGTCGACGTTCGGGATGCTCGACCCGAGGGCGTAGCCGCCCAGGACCAGGCCCGCCGTCCACGCCAGCCCGCCGACGGCCTGCCACAGCGCGAAGGTGCGGGTGGGGACGCCCACGATGCCGGCGAGCGGGTTGAGCACGGTGCGCACCACGGGAACGAACCGGGCGAGCACGATCGCCTTGCCGTGGCCGTACCGGCTCAGCAGTTCCTCGGCCCGCGCCACGCCGTCCGCCAGGCGGCGGCCGCGGGTGCGGGCCAGGAGGGCTCGGCCGGCGCGGCGGCCGAGCAGATAGCCGGCCTGGGCACCGAGCAGCGCTCCGGCCGCGGCGGCGGCCAGCACGGCGGGCAGTGAGAAGTGCACGCCGTTCCGCGTGGTCGCGCACAGCAGACCGGCCGTGAACAGCAGCGAGTCACCGGGCAGGAAGAAGCCGACCATCAGCCCGGTCTCGGCGAACAGCACCAGGAACACACCCGCGGTGCCGAGCGTCGTCAGCAGCGAGGTGGCGTCCAGCGGGTTGAGGGCCTGGAGCACCCACGGTCCTTTCTGCCACGTGCTTGCCACGTGCCGTCGCGGGCGTCCGGGGGCTGTCTCGGGCACGGGCGCGCATGGCAAACTCGAGGGACGGCAGCATTTACACCGCCGTAGAAGTTCTACACGAATGTAGAAGATGGCCGGGAGAACAACAAAACTCATGGGCGGCACCCCGTACGACCGGAGCCCCAAGCGGCCCAATGGCGCACGCGAGGCGGAAATCCTCGCTGTGCTGCACCAGTCCGGCGGCGCCCTGACCCCGGGCGAGGTCACCGAGCGCCTCGGCGACGGGCTGACGTACAGCACCGTGGTGACGATCCTCACGCGGATGAACGCCAAGGAGCTGCTCACCCGCACCCCGCGCGGGCGCGCGTACGCGTACGCGCCGGTGACGGACGACGCCGGGTTCGCCGCCCGCCGCATGCGCTCGGTCCTGGAGGAGCGGCCCGACCGCGAGGCGGTGCTCGCCCGGTTCGCCGACGCGCTGTCCGACACCGACGCCGATCTGCTGCGCCAGCTCCTCGGCCCCGAGCACGGCTCTCACGAGTAGGGCCACTAAGGCCATCAAGGCCAGTAGGACCAGCAAGGCCGCCAAGGCCAGTAAGAAGAGACCGCCCGGATGCGCATCGCCGTCTACCTCCCGCTGCTGCTCTGCCTCCTCGCGCCGCTCGGCGCCCGCCCGCTGTCCGAGCGGTGCGAGCCGCGCCTGGCCACTTCGCTGCTCACCGCCTCGTCACTGGTCCTGGGCACGGCGAGCACCGTCTCCCTGGGACTGCTGGCCGTCACCGGCCTCATCCGCATCCCGCAACTCGCCGCCCTCGGCCACTGGTCGGCGCACACGGCCCAGCACGACGATCCGACCGAGTTCTCCATCGCCCTCCTCGCCGGCCTGCTGCTCGGCGGCGCCGTGCTCATGGCCGCCCGCATGCTCTGGCGCCGCGCCCGCAGCCTCGCCGCGGCCGCGCTCGAGGCCGCCTGCCTGCCCGCGCGCGACGGCCTGGTCGTCGTCGACGACGAGTCGCCGGAGGCCTTCGCCCTGCCCGGACTGCCGGGCCGGATCGTCGTGTCGACCGGCATGCTGCACACCCTCGACGAGACCGAGCACGGCATCCTGCTCGCCCACGAGCGCGCCCACCTCACGGCCCACCACTACGCCTTCGTCGCGTTCGCCCAGCTCGGCGCCGCCGCCAACCCGCTGCTGCGCCCGCTCGCCACCGCCGTCACCTACACGATCGAACGCTGGGCCGACGAGAGCGCAGCCGCTGCCACCGGCGACCGCACGCGCGTCGCCCGCACCGTCGGCAAGGCCGCGCTCGCCTCCCGCCGCGCGCAGACCCTCGCCCGCGCGGCCGGAGCCGCCCTGGGCATCCTCGGCCGCCGAGGCCCCCGCGACCCGCTCGCCTCGGCGGGCCCGGTGCCACGCCGCGTCGCCGCGCTCCTCGCGCCGCCCCTGCCGCGCCACCGTGCCCTCGCCGCCGCGACGGCCACCATCCTCACCATCGCGACACTGGCCACGGCCGATGCCGCCCACGACCTGGATCTGCTGCTGCGCACCGTGGGCGCGTCGTAGGGCAGCCCCGGCGCGGGGCGTCAGGCGCAGGGATCCACGCGGCGATGGTCTACAGTTCTGTAGACGATCTACGCCGTCGCAGTCACCCACTCCGTGCCGCGCGGCCCAAGCATCGGCGGAGGACCATGCAGCCGAAGATCCTGGTCGTCGAGGACGATCACGCACTGCGGGACGTGCTGCGCCGCGGCCTGCACGAGGAGGACTTCGACCCGCTGCTCGCGCGGGACGGCGCGGGTGCCCTGCGGCTGGCGACCGCCGACGTCGCCGCGGCCGTCCTGGACATCGGGCTGCCGGACGCGGACGGGCGCGACGTGTGCCAGGCCATGCGCGCGAACGGCTTCCACGCCCCGGTCATCTTCCTCACCGCACGACACCAACTCACCGACCGCCTCTCCGGGTTCTCGGCCGGCGGCGACGACTACCTGACCAAACCGTTCCACCTCGCCGAACTCGCCGCCCGTCTGCGCGTGTGCGTCCGCCGGACCGCTGTGCGCCACGGGCCCGCGGTCGGCGATCTCACCCTGGACGCGGTCGGCCACACCGCGACCGTCCACGGGACCCGTCTGGCGCTGTCCCCGACGGAGTTCCGCCTGCTGGCCCATCTCGCCGGTGCCGACGGGGAGTTCGTACGACGTCGCGCCCTGGCCAGGGCCGGCTGGCCCGAAGGCGCGCAGGTCAGCGACAACACCCTCGACCAGTACCTGAGCCGGCTGCGCCGCAAGCTGCGCGAGGCGGGCAGCGACCTGACCATCGGCACGGCGCGCGGGATCGGACACCGGCTCTCGTGACCGCCCGCCTTCGCCGACTCGCGCCCCGCACCCTGCGCGGCAGACTCTCCCTGGCCGCGTTGACCACCGCCGCGCTGCTGATGACCGTGCTGACCGTCGTCTTCAACGTCATGATGGACCGGCATCTGCGCCACCAGGCGGACGACGAACTACGCGACCGGGCGGCCGCGGTGGCCTCCACCGTCGACACACGAGGGCCACGGGTGCACGTCCTCGACACACCCGACGACGAGGTTCTCGACGCCAACGTGTGGGTCTACGACGGCCGAAGCCTGATCGAGAAGCCCCCGTCCGCGACGTCCGGAGGCACGCTCACCCAGGCGGCCGGCCAACTCACCGGCGACCGGCGCCAGCTGTGCGAGACGGCCGGCACACAAGGCCGCCCCGTCCGCCTGTGCTCTCAACACCTGGTGGCCGATCAAGCGGTCACCGTGGTGACGGCGCTGGACCTCGCCCCCTACCGCGGCTCGGCCCGCACCCTGCTGCTGGGATCCCTGATCCTGGACGCCTCGATGCTCGTCTGCATGTACGCGCTCACGCGCCTGTCCATAGGACGCGCCCTGCGCCCGGTGCAGACCATGACCGACCAGGCCGCCCAACCCGGCGCCGTGGCGTCCGCCGAGCGCTTCGGCACGGCGGACCACCCGGCCGAACTCGCCCGTCTGGGAGCCTCGTTGGACTCCCTTCTGGACCGCATACGCGGCGCACTGCGCCATGAGCGGCAACTGACCGGGGAGCTGTCCCACGAACTGCGCACCCCGCTGACCCGCATCGTCATGGAACTGGACTGGTGGCGGGCCCGCCCACGGACGGACGCCGAGACGCGCGCCACCCACGAGGTGATCGCCGAAGCCGCTCGGTCCATGCGGACGATCTGCGACACGCTGCTGAACGAGGCCCGCGAGAACACGCGCAATCCGGCGGCGGTCCGTACGTCGACGGAGGTCGCCCGCGTCCTCGAACGCCTCCTCCGAGACGTGGACCGACCTGGTGGACCGAAGACGGCACTCGAGACGGACGCCACCGCGGCATCGGTGGGTGTGGGGAGCCCCCTCCTGGAACGGATCGTCAGCCCGCTGCTGGCCAATGCCGTTCGTTACGCGAGGAGTTGCGTGACAGTGAGCGTCCGTTCTGCCCCCGGCGCGGTGACCATCCACATCACGGACGACGGCCCCGGCGTACCGCCGGCGTTCCTGCCCGACCTCTTCCAACCGGGCCGTCGCGCCGATTCCGCCGACGGACACGACGGTGCGGGCCTCGGGCTCCCGCTCGCGCGGCGCCTGGCGCGCGCCGTCGACGGCGAGGTGACGCACGACCCCGCGCACACGCCAGGCGCCCGCTTCACCGTCAGCCTGCCTGCGGGATGACCGGCTCGGCCTCCGCACCGGCGGGAGCCTTCCGCTCCCGTACCTGTGCGTGGACCATCAACCCGGCCAGTACGGCGAGCAGTGCGGCCGACGACCCCATCGTGCCGAGATCGAGCCCGCCCTTGGCGACCGGCTTGGTGAGGAAGTCGCCCGCGGTCGCGCCGAGCGGCCGGGTGAGCACGAAGGCGATCCAGAACAGCAGCACGTTCGGCACGGCCGGCACCTTCATCAGCACGAGCAGCACGGCCAGCGCACCGCTCACCACGAGTGCGGCGCCCGCGTAGCCGAGACCGGAGCTGTCCGACATGAAGTCGCCCATCGAGGTGCCGAGCGTGTTGGACACCAAAATGGCCGACCAGAACAGGACTTCACCACGGAACGTGACGATGTCGCGGATCTGGAACGTCATCCCGCTCAGCTTCCACACCAGGAAGATGACGAGCAGGATCGATACGAGGATCGCGGCTCCCTCGGGATACCCCAGCCCGAACCCCTGCGGCCCCCACCCCAGCGAACTCGCCCCGCCGGAAAGGTACTGCGCACTCGAGTCCCGGTTCATGAAGTCGGACATCGTGGTGCCGGCCATGCTGGTCGACAGGATCACGGTCCAGTAGAAGAACGGGTGATAGCGAGCAGACCTCAGCTGGATCACCAGGGTCACCACGAAGACCAGGAACAGCGCGACGGTGGTGAGAAAGTAACCAAGCTCGAGCGTCTGCGAGAAGAGATCGCCGGCCGTCTCCCCCAGGGTCGTGGCGGCGATCTTCATGACCCAGAAGGCAAGGGTCACTTCGGGCAGTTTCCTCATCACCGGCTTGCAGGCACCCGCCAGACCCTCTCGGTCGGTGGGGACGTTCGGCTGCTTCACGGCTTGCTGCTCCCGTCCGGTCGTACGACGGATCACCCGCCCCGGCGAGGAGCGGGAGCGGGCGACCCGGTCCGATCCGATGAATCCCTCACGGACCGCAATGAACCGGATAAAGCGTGACAAGCGAAACCTGAACACATCCTGAACGTGATCGGCTCGGCCACCGTGACGAGACCTGCAGCGGCGTTGCCGGACACTCGGCGTCGCCCGTCAGACCGTCCTGCCGCTCGACGCGTCCCGGCGGGACACGGCCAGGTAACCGACGAAGCAGACGATGGCGACCGTCCAGCCGAGAGTGACCGGGGCGAGCCCCAGCCCGAGCCCGCCCCGGGCACGGCCCGCCGCCATCCAGTCGGCGAGGGAGGCCCCGAGGGGGCGGGTGATCACGTAGGCGGCCCAGAAAGCGGTCACGGCCTTCAGACCGGCGAAGCGGTGGGCGACCGCGGGCAGGCAGATCGCGACGGCGAAGAGGACCACCGAGCCGAGGTATCCCAAGCCGATGGACGCGGTCAGGTCACCGACCGCGGTACCCAGGGCGAAGGTGGCGAGCACGGCCGCCCAGTAGAAGGCCTCTCGGCGGCGGGTGCGGACGCTGTCGATCGCGAGGGTCCGCTCACTGGCGTACCAGAGGACGAACACGGCGATCAGCGCGGCCAGGAAGAGCGGCGTGGACAGCGTGTACGACACTCCGAGGCCGACGTGCAGGACGTCGGCGGCCATGGTGCCGAACACACTGACCATGACGACGGCCGTCCAGTACACCCAGGCGATGTAGCGCCGGACAGCGAACTGCAGGACCAGCGAAGTCACCAACGCGAGAGCACCGAGCCCGACCGCCGGCACCGGCCCGAACAGATGAGCCAGCCAGTCCGACGCGGTCTCGCCCATGCCTGTGGTGAGCACTTTGATCACCCAGAAGTAGACGGACACCTCCGGGACCTTGTTCACCAAGGTCCGGAAAGGAGCAGCGGTCGGCCGATTGTCGAGGAGGTGCTCTGTGATCATGAACCGCATGATGACACCCTGAACTCACAACATTCCGGACACTTTTGCCGCCGCTTTGAGATTTCCGGGGAATGAGTTTCAGCTGCGCGCCCGCAGCCTGAAAGCTACCTGAACACTTCGGCGAAACGCCTGGTCACGCGCGCTGATCCAGTGATACACGGACGACTTGGCATGACGCTGCGGAATAGGTCGCGGGACCCGCTCGGGCCTCGGGCACCGGCGAATCAAGGCGAATTCCGAGACTCCGGCCGATCGAAGAATTCACCGGCATGACAACGGGCCCCCCGGCGGCGCGGTCCTGCGCGTGGACCATCGTCGCGAGGTCCGGATGCGCCCCCGTCCCGCGCGGCCGGCAGCCGCGGCAGCCGCGGTCACACCGACGTAAGCGTGGACCGTGGCGCCGACGCCGATGTGACCGTTGATACCTGAGGGCCTCTCGGGCCCGTCATGCCCCGCAGCGGGTCTCAGAAGTCGTCCGCGCCGTTGCGGAGTTCGGGGGTCCAGTAGCCGGTGAGGGCCTTCGCCGGGTCGACGGCGATGCCGCCGCTGCCGGGTGCGGTGACCGTGATGACGGCTGAGTCGCCCTCGAGCATGACCATGAACGCCGACACGGGCTCATTGTCCTCGTCGACCCCGCCGTCCGACAGCTTGACCAGGGCGTACGCCGGGGCTCCCGCCGTGAGCACGACCGGCGTGGCGGGCTTGCTCTTGGCGACGGCAGGAACGTCCTGCTTGTGGCTCTCCAGGAACTGGACGTGCGGAAAACCCGTCAGCCGGCAGGAGTGGCGGGAGGTGTTCTTCGCCGTGAGGACGAGGTGGGTGTAGGGCGGACCGCCCTGCGTGGCGGCGGTGACGGTGACGTCCCGCGCGGCGCAGACCGGGACGGATGCGTTCACCTGCTCGCCGGTCGAGCCGGTGGACCCCGCGGAGCCGCCGGTGCCGGTGGAGCCCTTCGATACCTTCGAGCCCGCCGAGTCGGTGGAACCTGTCGGGTCGGACGTGCCGGTGCCCTTACCGTCCGACGCCTTCACAGCCGCCGAAGTGGCCGCCGCGGGCGCCGACTTGGAGTCCGCGTCGCTCTGGCAGGCGGTGAGGGACAGGGCGAGGGCCGTGCCCGCGACAGCGAGCAGGGCGGAGCGATGACGAAGCGTGTTCATGGAGAGTTCCCCCGTGAGTGGTCGGGGGCCGCGGCTAGGTGCCGTCGGCCGAAGTCGTTCTACTGGTGTTCCGCGGTTCTCGTTGCCCTGCCCGACCGGTAGTCGGACGACAGGGCGTACCCGAACTCGCGGCAATCGCCGTGCGCGGCGGCGGGTGGTCTGTGCCGCTCCCTTGCCGGCACGCGGTCCGCCCCCGGGCGGATCCGTCCGGTGAGGCTTCGTTGCCTGGACTTCGTATGCCTGAGAGCGTCCCCCGCCTGCCTTGAGTTGATCACCTCCGGCCTCCGCGTCCCAGGCGGTTCTCCCGGAAGAAATGTCGTCCGCCATACTTCTGCCGGGGGGCTTGCATCCGGACGAGCCGGACGATCGGGGGACATCGACGGTGCACGGGGGCACCACGCCTCTCACGGGGGACTTCGGGCAGCGGCTGCGCCATCTGCGGGCACGTGCCGGACTGAGCCAGGAGGCTCTCTCGCACGCGGCCGGAGTGAGCGTCCGGGCCCTGGCCGACATGGAACGCGCGCGCACCCGAGGGCCACAGCGCCGTACGGTTCAGGTTCTGGCCGAGGCACTGGGACTGGACGACGACGAGGCGGCGGACCTGGAGAAGTCCGCCGCCCTGGGCCGTCCGCGCCCCCGTACGGCCGCCGGCCCGGCCGCCCCCGTCACCTTGGCCCTCCCGCGCGACATCCAGGACTTCACCGCCCGCGTCCCGGTCCTCGCCCAACTGCTGAACCTGGCGCAGGGCGCCGATCCGAGCCGGCCGGTGGTCACCGTGGTCGCCGGGCAGCCCGGTCTGGGCAAGACCGCGTTCGCGGTGCACGCCGCGCACCGCCTCGCCCCGCACTTCCCGGACGGGCAGTTCGCGCTGGACCTGCACGGCATGGATCCCGAGCCGACCACTCCCCGGGACGCACTCGCCCGGCTGCTGGGCGCGATGGGGGTCGCCGACGCCGCGATACCGACCGGCACCGACGACCGTGCGGGCCTGTGGCGGTCCGTGGTCGGCGACCGGCGTGTACTCCTGCTGCTGGACAACGTCGTCGATGAGTCCCAGGTCAGCCCCCTGCTGCCCGGCACCGGCCCGTCACTGACCATCGTCACCAGCCGCCACGCCCTTTCGGGTCTGGAATCCGTCCACCGCAGCGATCTGGCGCTGCTGCGGCGGGAGGAGGCGGTCGAACTCCTGACCCGCATCATCGGCCCGGAACGGGTTCAGGCAGAGACGCAGGCCGCACGCGACCTGGCCGACCTGTGCGGACACCTGCCGCTGGCCGTCCGGATCGCCGGCCAGCGGCTCCTCAGCCGCCCGCACGAACGCCTGGGCAAGCTCGTCGCCCGCCTCGCCGCCGAGGGCCGGCGACTGGACGGCCTCCAGGCCGGAAGCCTGCGGGTGCGTGCCGCTTTCGCCCTCTCGTACCGGCAACTCCCCCCGCGGTCCCGGACGTTCCTGCGCCGGGCCTCGCTGGCCGCAGGAGCGGACTTCAGTCCCGAGACCGGCGCACTCCTGGCCGGCCTGCCCTACGACGAGGCGGTCGCCTGCGCCGAGGAACTGACCGACGCCGGGCTGCTCCAGAGCGATGCCGCCACCGAGCGTTACCGCTTCCACGACCTGCTCAGGCTCTACGCGGCCGAGCAGGTCGCGGCCGAGGACGGCCCCGAGGTCCGCGATGCCGCCCTCGACCGGGCCGCGCGATGGATGCTGCGCCGGGCCACCGCCGCCGCGCTGCACTTCGACGTCGAGCACGACCGGACCGCTCCGCACGACGTAGGCGACCCGGACCCGCACGACGGCCCGGACCCGCACCGCGCCCCGAACCCGCACGGCGACCCGAACCCGGACGGCGACCCGGCCCCAGACGGAGCGCCCATCGGACGGGAGGAGGCGCGGGCCTGGCTGGAGGCCGAGCGAGCCCAGTGGCTCGCCGCGCTGCGCCGGGCCCACGGCACCGGCCACCACCGGCAGGTCCTGGACACGGCGGAAGCGATGCACTGGTTCTCCGACCTCAACCAGCACTGGGAGCAGTGGGTGGAGGTGTTCCAGCTCTCCGCCGCCTCCGCCCGCTCGCTGGGCAGCAGGCGTGAGGAGGCGGTCCACCTCAACTACCTCGCCTGGGCCTACAACCTCTGCGTCGCCGATCCCCACGCCGCCCTGACGTCCGCCGACGCCGCGCTCATGGCAGCCCGCGACTGCGGGGACGGGCTTCAGGAAGGCTGGGCACTCGGCTACGGCGCGGGCGCGGTCCACCGGCTGGGCCGGGCGCAGGAGGCTCACGCGCGGCTGCGCGAGGCGGCCCGCTGCCTGGCCTCCCAGGACTCCCCGCAGGCCCGGCTGGCCGAGCTGACGATCCTCAACTCCCTCGGCAACCTGCTCCGCCAGGCCGGCCGGGCGGCGGAAGCCCTGGACATCCACCGCCGCAACGAACGGATCTGCCGCGCGGGCATCCCGGGCCGGACGGACGAGCTGATCGCGTTGTACCACGCGGTCGCCCGACAGCAGATCGGCAACGACCTGGCAACGCTGGAACGCTGGGAAGAGGCCGAACCGCCGCTCCGTCAGGCCCTCGCCGCCTTCGAGGCCGCGCAGATGCCGGCCTGGGCCGGACCGGCCCAACTCGACCTGGGCCAGGTACTCAGCGCCACGGGCCACCCGGATGCCCGGCAGACCCTGCTCGCCGCCCGCGACGCCCTCGCCGCCCTGAAAAGCCCACGACAGGCCGAGGCCACCACCGCCCTCGCCGCGCTCGACGAAGCCGCCACCTGACCTGAGGCCCGGCCGTCAACAGACCGAACACTCTGATGCTGCCGGCGAAGAGGGCGTCGTTCCTGCAGAAACCGCAGGTCACCGAGAGCATTCCTGGTCTGCTGGCGTCCCGCGTGACCTTTGAGCGTCAGACGAGCGTCACGACCGACAGGAACAACGCCACGAACGGACCCCACGACATCAGAGCGGAAGATCGTCGGGCAGCACCCGGAACGCCTTGTGCCGACCGAGCGGACGCACTGCGCGGAAGTCGCGGCGGTCGAGGGTGAGACGTATACACTGCGCCGGCAGGCGCCGGGCGGCCGCCCATCCGTCGATAGAGCAGCCGTGAAGTGCCCGGTGGAGTCTCGGACGAGGACAGCGAGCCGACGAGAAGACGAAGCCGCCTGCGGATCCTGCAATCGCATGTCTCGGACCAAAAGACGGGGAGTGCTCCGGTGAGCGCACGCTTCGAAGAACTCGACTGGCGGGAAACGCCGTTGGGCGAGCTCGCCCTCCGGCGGCGCAGGTACCCCGGTGTCGCCGAACCGGTCTACGAGATCAAGCTCAACGACGAGTTCCTGATGTCCAGCCTGTTCACGGTCGCCGAGGAGAAGTTGGCCGACCTGGCCCTGGCGGAACTGACCACCCCCGAACTCGCCGTGCCCGCACCGCTCGACGTGGCCGTGGGCGGCCTGGGTCTCGGCTACACCGCCGAGGCGGTGCTGAAGAACCCGGACGTGGGCTCGCTCGTCGTCATCGACATGCTCGACGCAGTGATCGACTGGCACGAGCGCGGGCTGATCCCCGGCGGGCTGGCGGCGGATCCGCGGTGCCGGCTGGTGCACGGTGATTTCTTCTCAATGGTCCAATCCGCGGCGGGCCTTGACCCACTCACCCCCGAGCGCCGGTTCCACGCGATCATCGTCGACATCGACCACTCGCCGCGCCACCTGCTGCACCCTGACAACGCCGGCTTCTACCGGCTCGACGGCCTGCTACGCCTCAGCGAACGCCTTCACCCGGGCGGGGTGTTCGCGCTCTGGTCCAACGACCGGCCCGACGAGGAGTTCCTCGCGGTGCTCACCCAGGCCTTCGCCGAGGCGCGCGCCGAGGTCGTCACCTTCGACAACCCACTGCAGGAACGCGAGGCGACCAACACCGTCTACCTCGCCCATACCCCCCGACCCACACCACGAAGTGCCCCGTGACCGAATACCGATGACGCCAGGCGGCGCAGCCGTCCGACGGGACCCCGACCAGTCGATCCGGTCCGGAGAGCTCGACCTGCTGGATATCGCGAAACAGGTCGGAGCCCACCGGTGCCACCAGGGCATGGCTTCGTCCAGACCCTCGCCGCGCGCGAGTCCTCTCAGGACACACGCCGGCCGGCCGCCTGGGCAGACGCCGAGACCACAGTGCCGCGCCTGCTGTGGCCACAGCCCCCGTCCACCCACGGACCGGTCGCTGTCCTCGAAGACTCCGATCCCCGCGTGAAGGAAGCATGACGATGTCCCGCAGTCCCCGCGACCGCCGCGGCAGCGGCGACCCATCGCCCTCGACACCAGAGTGGCATGGGCCCCAGGAGAGGGTTCCAGTGCGCCGGCTGCTGCTGGAGCTGGGCGCCGATCTGCTCGGTGGCGGGATGGCAGTCCACGAGGTGGAACAGTCGCTGCGTGACCTCGGTGCCGCCCTGGGGGCCCCGGATGTGTGCGTAGCCGCTGTGCCCACCGGCCTGTTCGTCGCGCTCGGACCCGACCAGGCCACCGCCTACCGCAGCGTCGGGCCCGCCCTGCGGTTCGAGCAGACGGCCGACGTGCTCGACCTGGAAAACCGACTGCGTACCGGAGCCCTGGACGTGCACGACGCGATGGGTGCGCTCACCGCCATCCGGCGCACGCCTGCCCGCTGGCCCGCCTGGGTTTCCGACCTGGGGGTCGTGCCCATCGGCGCCGGCCTGTGCCTGCTGCTGCAACCCGCCCTGCCCAACATCATCGCCGCCCTGCTCGGCTCTCTGATCGTGGCCGGCCTGCTGGCGCTCACGCGGCACTGGCCGCCGCTTCGTCCGCTGCTGCCCGTCTCGGCCGGCTTCACCGTGTCGCTTCTGGTGCTTGCGGCCGCCCAGGCATCGCTCCTGGACGGGTCCCTGCGCACCATCGTGGCGATCCTGGCCGTGCTGCTGCCCGGCAGTCTGCTGGTGACCGGACTGTCCGAGATCGCCGCGGGAGCCATCACTGCCGGAACCTCCCGCCTGATGTCCGGAACCGTCCAGCTCGTGCTCTTCCTCACCGGCATCACCGTCGCCGCCGCGATCATCCACGCCCCATCCCACGACCTGAGCAATCAGCTGGTCGCCCACGCCGGCTGGTGGGCGCCCTGGACGGGGCTGGCCCTGGCCGTCCTCGGCATCGTGATCAACGTGAACACACCTCTGCGGGCCACACCGCACATCGCCGCCGTGGTCGCTGTGACCGCCGCCGTGCAACTTCCCGTCCAGACAGCGTGGGGCCCCGCCGCAGGTGGCCTGACCGCAGCGATCGCCGCCTCCACCGCCGCCACCGTCGTCCACTGGCTGCCAGGCGGCCCCTCCTGGCAGGTGGCCTACCTCCCGGCCTTCTGGATCGTGGTGCCCGGCTCCTTCGGCTTGCTCAGCACCGCCCAGCTCACCACTGGCAACGCCACCCATTCCCTGATCACCGCAGTATCAGCGGTCATCGCCGTATCAGTGGGAACTCTGATCGGCTCAGTCATCAGCCACACGCCTCGGCCCACACGCCACCAACTGTCCCCGCACTGATCTGAGAGGACGTTAAGTCCGTTTCTGATAGCGGCCTCGTCCGGGTTGAGCGAGGAAGCCTTGTCGAGTGAGGCACCCGAGCCAGCTGCGGGTGACGTTGATGGATGGTTCGTCGGCGGCCATACCGAGGAGTTCGTGCAGCTCACGGACGCGGAACACTGGGTCGGGGTGCTGGGTGAAGGCATTCACGATGGCCTGTTGACGTGCTCCCTGGCCTAAAGTCCAGGGATTCCGGCCTGGGTCGTCTGACCCTTCCGGGGGCTTCCTGCTTCACCGCGCTGGGCGGGCACGGGTGCCCGTCTTACCGGCGCTCCACAGGCGTTTAGCGTCTCCGCCCGTCCGGCGGCGACGATACGGCGTCCCTCGAAGAGGACGTTGCGGGCTGCGTTGTGGTCGCGGTCGTGCACGGTGTGGCACTCGCCGCACGTCCACTCGCGGACGTGCAGGGGCTTGGGGCCGTCCCGGTGTCCGCAGGCCGAGCAGACCTGAGAGGACGGGAAAGCACGGCCCACCTTGGCGAAGACGCGGCCGTGCAGAGCCGCCTTGTACTCCAGCATGCCGACGAACGCGGACCATCCCGCGTCGTGCACGGACTTGGCGAGCCGGGTACGGGCCAGGCCGGACACCGCGAGGTCCTCCACGTACACCGCTTGGTTGTCGCGAATGATCTGTGTGGATGCCTTGTGGTGCCAGTCCCGGCGCCGGCTGGCCACCCTGGCGTGCTGGCGTGCGACCTTGATGCGGGCCTTGGCCCGGTTCTTCGATCCCTTGGCCTTGCGGGACAGCTCCCGCTGAAGGCGTTTGAGTTTCTTCTCCGCCCGGCGCAGGAAGCGCGGGCTGTCGATCTTCGTCCCGTCGGACAGGACGGCGAAGGCGGACAGACCGAGGTCGATACCGGCGTCGGTCTCCGACTCGGGGAGGGTGTCCGGCTCGGTGTCCACGACGAAGCTGAGGAAGTACCGGCCGGAGCTGTCCTTGGTGACGGTCAGAGACGTGGGTGCGGCCGGGAGCCGGCGGGACCACTTGACCTTGAGGCTGCCGACCTTGGCCACGTACACCGTGCCGTCGTCCTTCAGGGAGAAGGCGTTGGTGTTGAGGCGGAGCGACTGCCGGGTGTCCTTCTTCGACTTGTAGCGGGGAGGGCCGACCTTGCGGCCCTGCCGCTTACCCTTGACCGAGTCGAAGAAGTTCTTGTAGGCGGTGTCCAGGTCCCGCAGAGACTGCTGCAGGACGACCGCCGACACATCCGCGAGCCAGGCCCGTTCCTCCGTGCGCTTGGCCTGGGTGATGCGCAGTCGCGAAAGATCCGCCGACTTCACGTACGGCAGCCCCGCCGCGTGCGCTTGTTTCCGGTCACGCAGGCAGTCGTTCCACACCACGCGGGCGCACCCGAACGCCTGCGCCAGCGCACGGCGCTGGGTGCCGTCCGGATAGGCCCGGTAGTTGTAGCGGAGCTGCACAGCCAAGATCCTAATACGATTGGTCTCATGGAGGGGCAGAACGACTACAGGCGGGGCAGACACGTCGTTTCGGCGATGCATGTGCATTTGGTCTTCGTGACAAGTACCGGCGCGGGGTGTTCAACGACGAGATGCTGACACGCTGCGAAGAGATCATGCGCAAGGTCTGCGAGGACTTCGAGGCGGAGCTGAAGGAGTTCAACGGCGAACGCGACCACGTACACCTCCTGGTCCACTACCCGCCCAAGGTCGCCGTCTCCAAGCTGGTCAACAGCCTCAAAGGCGTCTCCGCCCGCCGGATACGGCAGGAGTTCCCCGGCCGGATCAACCACGCCATCACGCACGGACACCTGTGGTCGCCCTCGTACTTCACCGCATCATGCGGAGGAGCACCGTTGGCAATCGTCCGCCAGTACATCGAGCAGCAAAAACGCCCGCTCTGATCTGCGAGTCAGAGCAGTGCTGAGATGCATCCATCCCCGGCGTGAACGCCGGGGCCTTCTGCAAGAGTCCCGGTAAGCGTTGGGTGACTCAGTCGGATCCGGCGCGGTTCCAGGCGGGACGCGTTCGGTGATGCCCTTCCGGGTGGCGGCCAGGTCCGAGAGTCGCGCTTCGGTCTCGGCCAGGGTGGCGGTCAAGTGCTCGATCTGATCGCGTAGTTCATTGGCCTGGGCTGTGGTCTGGGTCTGGTGCAGGTTTGGGTGACCGGTTGTCACCCGATCGTGCATCAGACCCGTTCGTCGCCTCCAACCGCGCTTATGAGGAGGCCGCTGCTGAGGCCGCTGCATACGAGGGGCCCGGCGATGGTCTGGACGAGGACGAGACCGTGGACCTGGCCGAGCAGGCCGCCGACGCGCTCACCGAAGCGTTGCTGGAACGATTTGGGGCGCTTGATGCCGAGGCCGTTGCCGTCGAGAACTCCTTCTGAGTTGGCCAGGGTGAACTGCCGCAGTGGGCCGAAGTGGGCCTCGATGCCCTTGCGGCGGCGGTTGGTGCCCCACAGCCGGTCGTCACCGACGGAGTAGCAGCCGTGGAAGTAGGTGACGCCGTGGGTGCGGTGGAAGGTCGCCGGCAGCCGGTTGGGCTTGTCCCGCTTTGCCCAGCAGGAGCCTGCGGTTGGCCGGATCCCCAGCGGTCCGAACTCGTCGAAGGCGAAGACCCGGTCCGGGAAGCGTTCCAGCACGTGCTCGATGCGGTCGAGCTTGACGTCGCGGTCGGGGTCAGGGGACTCCTTCCAGGTCTTGGTGCGTTGGAAGGTGATGCCGCGGCGCAGGAGCAGGCACCGTAAGGCTTCCCGGCCTATGTGGATGATGCGTCCGTGCACGCGGCGCAGGTAGGCGGCGAGTTTGCGGATCGACCAGCGGGTGAAGGGCTGGCCGAGCTTGGTGGGGCGGGTGGTGGCCGTCTGGATGACGAAGTCCTCGTCAGGCTTGAGCAGGCGGGGACGGCCTCCCGCCCATCGAGGGTCCAGGCAGGCCAGACCGATCTCGTTGAACCGGTGGATCACCTCCCGCACCGTGTCCTCGTCAGCCTGGACCAGCTGGGCGATCACCGGAACCCGGTTCCCGCCCGCGGACGCCAGCAGCATCATCGCCCGCCGATAACGCACCCAACTGGCACTGCCCCCGCGCACGATCTGCTGCAGCTTCTGCCCTTCCTGATCGGTCAGTCTGCGCACCCGCACAGGCTCGGCCACCACACCTCCAGCGATCGGAACGGACGCACCGCCCATCCAACCCCTCCGACCGCCACCCCGGCGAACCTATGCGGTCACAGCGCTAGCTCGGCCATTCACGACCTGTGGCGGGCGCCCGGTCAAAGACTGCCGGGTCGCGTAATTACGCGACCGTTCACAGTTCGCTTGTGGCAGTGCTGGTCGAACTCCCTCGACGCAGCGATGTTGTCGGGTGCGGCCTGGTCATCGAGGTGGCCTGCGGACGGGCTGTGCGGTAGTGGAGCTCCGGGCATCCCGGTAGGCGCGCAGGGTGGTGGAGCTGTCGGGCCATGGCTGTTCGAAGGGGCGGAGTCGTCGCCAGTCGTAGGGCGGATGGCCGAGTTTGGGGCGTCGGCGGTCGTAACCGTTGCTGGCGGCCCAGGCGCCGATGCAGACGATGATCAGGACCCGGGCAGCGATGTCGGCGGTGTCGGAGCCCGGTGCGGCCAGGCCGCCGATCGCTGCTGTCCAGAGCCAGTAGCCCAGCAGGGGGTAAACGACGAGCTGGTGCCAGATCTTGGTCGGGGCCAGGCCCTGTTCGCGGGTGAAGAACCCCTGGCCCCGGTGCCCCAACGCGTGCGGGCGCTCCTAGGCCCGCCCACGCCCTACCGCCGCCACCTGGTGGTGGCCCACGCCGCGCTCCTCGTGCTCAGCTGCGCGAGTCTGGCCTGGGCCGCCCACGACATGGAACGGCTCTTCGAATCCGCGATGCCCTCGCACAGCGCGGCCGCAGCCGCGCACATCCGCCGGACACTGGACCAAACCCGCGCTCAGCCCACCGGCCGGCCCGCGGAGGAGGGCCCCGGTCAGCAGGGAATGTCGAGGGTGACCGCGGCGCCGTGTCCGGTGTTCTCGGCGTGCGCGGTGCCGCTGTGGGAGGCAGCGACCGCCGCGACGAAGGCGAGGCCGAGGCCCGAGCCGGGGCTGGTGCGGCTGGCCTCGGCGCGTGCGAAGCGGTCGAATGCTTTGGGCAGGAAGTCAGCGGGGAAACCGGGCCCCTCGTCGGTGACGGTCAGACGCAGGTTCCCCTCGTGCGTGGTCGCGCTGACGCGCACGTCCCCGCGGCTGTGACGCAGGGCGTTGTCGACGAGGTTGCTGATGGCCGGGCGGATCCACCCGGCATCCACGTTGACAGCGCCGGGTGCGGCGTCGATGTGGAGGGTGCGGCTCTCACGTGCGGCGGCCGCGCGGTGGGGGTTGACGGCGGAGGCGATCAGCTCGGGCAGGTCCACGGGGGAGCGGGTGAGGTGTTCGGTGCCCCCGAGTTCTTCCAGGTCCAGCAGCGCGTTGGTCAGGTCGATGAGCCGCTGGACCTCGGTGTCCACCGAGCGGAGGGTTGCGGTGAGTTCGGCGGCCGGGCGTGGCTGGTGCAGGGCGACGTCCAGTTCGGCGCGCAGCAGGGAGAGGGGGGTGCGCAGTTCGTGGCTGGCGTCCGCGAGGAAGCGCCGCTCGCGGTCGGCGGAGGTTTCGAGGCGGGCGAGCATTTCGTTCAGGGTGTGTCCGAGGCGGGTGAGTTCGTCGTCGCGGTCATCGGGCACGGGCAGCCGCACGCCGGAGGTGCTGTCGGCCAGATTCGCGGCGCGGCGGCGGTAGCGTTCCACCGGATCCAGTGCGGCGCGGGCGGTGCGGTAGCCGACGTAGGAGGCGGCGAGCAGGGTGAGGCCGGCGGCGATGCCGAGCTGGGCGAGCAGTTCCCGCAGGGCCTCGTCGCGGTGGCCGCGGCGCAGTGCCGCGACGGCGATCACGGTCCGGCGGTCCGGCAGTCGGACTCGCTGGGCCTTCAGCCGCAGCGTGTGCGGGTCGAGTGAGGCCAGCCCTCCTATGTCGCGATGGACGGTGGCGCCGCCGGTGACAGACGTGATGTCTGGGGCGGTGAGCAGCTGTTTGGTGCTTACGAGGCCGCTGGCCTCGATGATCCGCCCGTGTGTGTCCAGGATTTGGTAGGCGCTGCCGTCCGGGCCGCCCAGCTTCCGGCCGGCGAGCACGTCGTTTCGCAGCTGGTGAAAGTATGTGGCCAGGTCCGCGTCGAGCTGCTCGTCCAGGGCATGCTGCACCCGCCAGTACACCAGGCCGGTGGCCCCGCCCAGAACGAGGGACATGGCGGCGGCAACGGCGAGGACCAGGCGCAGCACGATGGGCAGGCGGTGCCACCTCCGCAGGCCGCGCGGGCTGCGGAGGGCTGTGGCCGCACGCTTCTGCGGTGTCATGTCCGGATCTCCAAGCGGTAGCCGGTGCCGCGCAGGGTGGTGATGCTGTTCCTGCCGAAGGGTTTGTCGATCTTTGCGCGGAGCTTGGAGATGTGGACGTCGACGGAGTTGCTGTGCAGGTCGGCCTCGCCGTCCCATGCCTCTTCCAGCAGCCGGGTCCGGCTGACCACCCAGCCGGCGTTCTCCATGAGCATCTCCAGGACGGCGAACTCGCGCCGGGACAGGTCCAGTTCGACGCCGGCCCGCCAGGCGCGCTGCTCGTGGGGATCGAGAACCAGGTCACCGACCTCAAGACGGCTGCCGGGGGTGGGCCTGCGGCGGGAGATGGCGCGCAGCCGGGCGCTCAGCTCCTCCAGGGCGAAGGGTTTGACCAGGTAGTCGTCGGCGCCGGCGTCCAGCCCTGCGACACGTTCCTTGATCGCGCTGCGGGCGGTCAGCAGCACCAGCGGGACGTCGTTGGCCTCCCGGCGCAGGGTGCGGCACACCTCCACGCCGGTCATGCCGGGCAGCATCACGTCCATGACGACGGCGTCGACCCGCGGATCGCGGGCCGCGTCGAGCCCGCTGGGCCCGTCGTGCCGCGCCTCGGCGGTGTGCCCGGATTCACGCAGGTACTGGACGATCAGGCCGGCCAGCCGGACCTCGTCCTCGACGACCAGGAAGTGCACGCCGGAAGCCTAACCCGCCGGACGTGAGCCGCCGCCCGGGCCTTGGCGCCGCCGGACACCGCCGGACACCGCCGGACACCGCCAAGGCTTCATGGTCTGTTAATGCGACATCCCTAGCGTGCGTCACCTCACGACAGAAGCCGGCCCCTGACCGCCACGGGCGGCGGCCTCTGCCCGGAACGGAGACCACCACCATGCACCCCCCGATATCCTTGCTCGCCGCCAAATCGCTCGCCTCCGCCCTGACCGTGGGAGACCTGACGGCGCGTGCCGGCCTCGACGTGCTGGCGCTGCTGGTCCTGGTCGGCTGGCTGTATCGGCGTCGGCGCAGCGTGCCGGAGATGCCGCTCGCGCTGACCGCGCTCAATCTCGGACTGTTCGCCGCGATGACCGCGATCAGCGCCGGGAAGTTCCCGGCCGGCGTCGGATTCGGGCTGTTCGGCATCCTCTCCCTGGTCCGGCTGCGTAGCGCCGCCTTCACGGTCAGGGACGTCGCCTATGCCTTCATCGCGCTGGTGACGGCGTTGAGCAACGGACTGCCGCAGCGTGAGACCTGGATGATCATAGGCATCGACGTGCTCCTGCTCGTCGCGGTGCTGCTGGTCGATGATCCCGCCTCCCACCAGCCGACCCGCACCATGAAGATCACTCTCGACCGCGTCTACCGCGACGCCACCGACCTGCACACCGACCTGACGGCGCGGCTCGGCGCCGAACCCCTCGCCGTCGAGACCGACGAGATCGACTACGTACGGGAGACCACCCGCGTATCCGTCCGGTACGCCATGCAGGACAGCACGCGGGTCTTCATCCCCGGGCAGCCCGACACGGAGGACCCCGCACCGGTCCTCGCCGACGGGGCGGGCGGAGGGAAGTCGCTGTGACCATCACGTCAGCCGTGCCCGGGCAATCGGTGGCAGCCGCCGACACCCCTGTCCGGTTCGCAGACTTGCTGCGCCTGGACGAGCTGCGGGCGGCCTCGCTCGCTGAGGTCGATGCCGCGGCCGCACTCCAGCACCGGGTGGACCGCAAGTATCTGATACCGGCCTCGTCGGCGGCCCAGCTGGTGAAGGAGCTGGCCGGCACCCACCATGTCCTCGACATCCGCGGGCGCCGCACCACCGAGTACCGCAGCACCTACTTCGACACCCCTCATCTGACCGCCTGGCGCGCGCACAACCAGGGACGCCGCCGCCGGTGGAAGGTGCGCACCCGGCTGTATGCCGAGGACCGGCTGTGCCGGATGGAGGTCAAGACCAAGGACGGCCGCGGAGCCACCGTCAAGCACGCCCACACCGTCGACGCGGACGCCTACGCTCGCCTGGAGAGGGGCACCGAGGCTGCCGCCTTCGTCGAGGACGTGCTCCACGGCAGCGGGATAGACGTCACCGCCGCCGATCTCGCCCCGACCGGCGAGGTCTGCTACCACCGGGCCGCCCTCGCCGACCTCCAAGCCGGCACCCGCCTCACCGTGGACGGCCGGCTCGCCTGCCACCGGGGCGACCGGACGGCCGCGCTGGATCCCGGCTACGTCCTGGTTGAGACCAAGGGCACGGCCCGGCCCGCGCCCGCCGACCGGCACCTGCTCGGCCTGGGGGCCCGGCCGGTGTCCATCAGCAAGTACATCGTCGGACTCTCGCTGCTCGTCGAGGGGCTGCCCGACAACAACGTCCGCCACCTCGCCCGCACCCGCTTCCGCACGGGCCTGCGCACCGAGGCGCCGGACGCCCGCACCGAAAGGAACACCCCCGCATGAACCGCCTCCGCCAGGTGAAGTGGCAGTACGCCGTGATCGCCGCCCTTGCAGCCCTCGCCGCCGTCTTCGGCCTGCTCCACACCACCGCTACCGCCCCGGCCGCCGCCGCCACCGCGGCGAAGAAGAAGCCCGGCGCGACCGACCGGATCAAGAACGACCTCCCGCCCCTGCTCTTCGCGGACGCCGACGTGGCCGCCCTCGCCAAGCAGCAGACGGCACAGAAGCACACCGCGGATGCCCTGTTCGCCAATTGGAAGGCCGCGCACGGCTCCACGC